>JBCDGZ010000195.1:0-11167 GCA_038750655.1 Bacteroidota bacterium
AAATCTTCCACTACAACCCGAGACCAAAGCGGTAATGACGGCCATCAAAAAATTCAAGCCAGATCGCATCCTCTCCCTACATGGTATTAGCGATACCGATCACGGTGGTGTCTTTGCCGATCCGGTGGAAGGGCAAGCCCGAGAGCTGGCCTGCCGAATGGCCGTGCTCTCTTTGGGAGAGTTGGATAAGGGCAAATGGTCGGCCGAGATCAATGTGAGGGGCAACCGAGTAGCCAAGGGCGTATGCGAGGCGCGCTACCCTGGCTCGCCACCCAAGATTTTTAAAGAGCATACCAGCCTGGGGAGCTATGCCTCCCAAGATAAGGCTCTCGGAGGCTTAGGAACGATGGTGATCACTCATGAAGTAGCAGGCAAAGGCCATCTTGCAGATAAAGGTAAGGGGCGGAGCCTGGAGACGCTGATGCCGGGTATTCGCGAGTTCCTGTTGGATCACGAAAATGAACGCTCCGTTGCTGATGATTTACTGAGATCACACGTTGACAAGGACTTTTTGCAGGGAAATTCGGGAGGTAAAAGCTTGGCTTCAAAAAACATTAAGCTTGCTGTGGCTGATCGATTTGAAGATATGAATACCTACTACAAAAAAGTCTGGCGGCCAAAGGCTCCTGATAAGAAAAGTCTACCTAGAGCCCTTAAGATCGTCAGTTCTTATCGCTCCTTTAAAGATCAAGCTCGTATTGTGAAAGGTCAGCTGAAAAAACAAAAAATCACCACAAAAAGTACAGAAGCGGAGATCAAAAAAGCACTATTGGATATATTGACTACTCGCTCTATGCCCGGTTTTTCTCGTCACCATTGGGGAACAGAAATCGACGTACAGTCCGCTAAGCGATCAGATTGGATCAAGGGGGGGAGATATGAACCTTTGATTCCGTTTTTGCGAGAGGAAGCTCGTAAGTTTGGCTTTTTTCATCCCTATTCACAAGCCTATCCCGCTCAGGGTATTGCAGGCTTTCCCGACGCCAGTCTACCGCATTACCAAGAGGAACCCTGGCACTTATCCTATGCACCAATTGCCAATGTGGTGCAGGAGGAATGGGCAAAGCAATTTCAGGGAAAAGAGCTAGAGAAGCTTATCGAAGAGACGGCTAAGGCCATCGCCAGTTCGAAAAAGAATAAACAGCACATCGAAGACATTAAGAAGGCTTTGAAAAGCATCGGTATCGCCAATTTCCAGACCAACGTTTCTCCCGCACCTTGACCCTATTAATCACAGTCACACTCATCCATGTCCAGCTCAATGCACATCACACTGACCAGGTCTGCGTAGAGTAATCGGTCCAGATTCTGGAAGGAAGAAAGCAATGCCTCCACCTCTGCGGTGTTGTTGATAATATCTTGTTCGAGATTGCTTAACGGAGCTAGCTTAGCATTGCAGTCTGTAATGGCGTTGCCAATATTCTCCAGAAGTTCTCCTTGGTTAAGGCCCGTCAGGTAATCATCAAAGCCGACGACTTCCTCTGTTGCCCCGTAGTCGGCATAAAAGCAGCGCGTCCATTCCGCCAAGATGGTTTCGATAAGGGCTAATGATTGCCCACTTCGGTGATTCTCTAGACTCAGAGGATCGAAAGTACCGAAATTGGTGTAAATTTCTAAAGCGACCAAGCGTTGAATGATGGTTTCCCTTAATACTTCAAGTAAAACATTGGTCATTCTATTTTGACCTCCCGTAAATCCGGTTGCTGATGCATTCAAAAAGGTTGTTTTAACAGCCTCCCAGTTGGCTTGGAGTAGCACCCGAGATTCCAAGAGGTAATCCTTGGCCGCTCTCAGCAGCTCCATCCGCCGGGGTTGGTTTTGCAGTTGTGTTAAGGTTTCCACCGGATCTTTATCAAACAGCAGGTATTCTATTATAGGAAAGGGGGCAAAATTGATAGAACTACTTTCCTTGATAAAATTCGCATCCAGGGTGGTGCTGGTCTGTGCTAGGGCCTCTTCGACAACAGTAGGCTTAGAAATAGGCCATTTATCAGAAACTGTCAAATTGTTCCATTTGAGCGCAGTCATTTGATCGTAAAAATCATACAGCTTTAATCTAGTGACCAAAAGATTGGCCGCTATCCAGCTTTGCTGCACTTCCGTCAAGTGATCGATGGTAGGATTTGCGGAGAAGGCGTCTACCTTATTGCCCAGCATTTCTATAGAATTTTCGACCTCGGCAAACAAAGGCGTAATGGCATACCGGTCAACAGTTGCCAACTGCTCCAAGCGCAAATCGATCAATTCTTGATTGTTTTTGGGGTCTTGCTGTTCATCATCTTTATTACAGGCGACAATCAAGCAGAGAGTACTTAGTGCTAAAGAGGCTATAATGAGTCGATATTTCATAGTAAACTGTTGAGTTCATCGAAGGGCTGAATATTCCGCTCAAAGATACAATAATATTTATTCTTGATTCATCACCAATCGCATCTCCTCACTGTCCCAGACGGTATCGTGCTCAATAATGTCTGTTTTCAAATCGGCTTCCAGGAGTCTTTCCTGTTCAGCAATTTCTTCTCGAACCTTGAACGCATAGTCCTTATTATTTCGAGGTTGGCTGGCCAGTTTGCGGAGGCTCTTTTCATCGAACTTGATAAATTTCTGGGCTTGGCGGTGCAGGGTATATTTTCGGAAGCCCATTTGGGCCAGAACGTCGCTGGCCAGTTTGACCGAAGTATCCAGTGATTCTCGGTATACATCGTCTACGCCGAGGTTGATGAGATCATAGGCATCGTAGCGATTTTTGGCCCTGACCATGAGTTTGACATCGGGATATTGTTTTTGAATGGTTCTGACCAATTCAAGGGTCATATCTGGATTATCGAGAGCGGCGATCAAAAAATCGGCCTCGGCGATCCCCGCCGATTCTAGCAAATCCATCCTGGTGGCATCGCCATAGTATACCTTAAAGCCCATTCTTCTCAGCAAATCTACCCGGTTAGAATCGTGATCCAGGATGGTGGCCTCGACGCCGTAGGCCCTTAGGAAGCGGCCGACTGTGCTACCGAAATGGCCAAAGCCCGCCAGGATAACTTTTTGCTTGGTCTCAATCTCGTCCATCGGTTGTTCTTCGGATTCTTTGGTGCCAAAATTGGGCAGAATCAGGCGCTCGTTCACAATGGCCAAAATGGGAGTGAGGGTCATGGTCAGTGCGGTGATGACCAGCATCATATCCATCTGCGTCTTATCCAGAATATTGAGTTGGAAGGCAAAAGAGAGCAGTACGAAGGCGAATTCCCCGATTTGGGCCAGGCCGACGGTCAGCAGCAGTCGCTGGTCCAGTTTGAGTTTGAATAAGGCGCCGACGATAAATAGGACGATGGCTTTGAGCAGGATGATGGCAATGAGCAAACCGCCGACCATCATTGGATTTTCTTTGATGATAATGAAATTGATCGAGGCGCCGACGGCCATGAAGAAGAGGCCGAGTAGGAGGTCTTTGAAGGGTTCGAGGGTGCTTTCTAGCTCGTGCTTGAATTCGCTGTTGGCCAGGACTACACCGCCGAGGAAGGCCCCTAGGGCGGGGCTTAGGCCGACCAGCTCCATGAGAAAGGCAATGCTCAGGACGATGAGCAGGGCGGAGGCGGTCAGTAGCTCGCGCACCCGGGCTTTGGTGATCAGCCGCAGCATGGGGACGATGAGGTAGCGCCCGGCTGCTACGACGGCGGCAACTGATAAAATGATGGCCAGGGTCTGTAGCCACAGCGGCAGGTTTTCGAGCAGGTTGGCGGTGCCGCCGTGATCATCGCCGGTGTGGTGTGGCGCTGCGTTAGACAGGAGCGGAAGGGCCCCCAGCATGAAAATGACGATGATGTCCTGAAAGAGTAGGATGGAGAAGGAGGAGGTGCCGTAGGTGGTATGGAAAAGGCCGTTTTCTTTGAGGGTTTGTAGGGTAATGGCCGTAGAGGAGAGGGCGACCGCCATCGAGATGGTTAGGCAGACCTGCCAGTTGTATCCCAAAGCCATAAAGAGCAAGTAGGTCAGCAGCATCGTGATGGCCACCTGGGCTCCACCCATCCCGATGATAGTTTTTCGCATTTTCCAAAAATTCTTGGGTTCAATTTCCAAACCAATCAGAAAGAGCATCATCACTACTCCAAATTCGGCGAAGTGCAGAATATCCTCTCCTTCTTCACTAACAAAACCCAAGAGATAAGGGCCAATCAGAATACCGGCCAGCAAGTAGCCCAAGACCGAGCTGAGGCCGAAACGCTTGGCCAAAGGGACGCATATAACGGCGCCGGCGAGGAAAATAATGGCTTCGATGAGAATACTACCAGTCATTATCGCGCAAGTTTTTTGATTTCAGGAATATCATTTTGGAACACACAACCTTTTACCTCCGATACCGGTATCTCCTCGCGCAGATTATAGATGATTTCGCGGTATTGCTCTGCGTGCATCGCCAGTTGCTCCTCGGTCAGCTTATGGGTGCCCATCACCGCATAGGGCGAGATATAGCGCATTCCACAAAGTCGGGCCGTTTGCTCAAAAGGCCGCAAAAACTGATTAATAGAGTACACATTTTTACCCTCAGAACGATAGACGGCCTCTGATCCGCCCGTTGTGATGACTTGCAGGCACATTTTTCCTTTTAGCTCATTACCTCCGGGGCCGTACGCCCAGCCAAATTCCAGGACCATATCGATCCACTGCTTGAGTAGGGGAGGGCAGCTGTACCAATAAAAGGGATGGTGCCAAACGATGATGTCGTGTTGCAGCAGCAGCTCTTTTTCACGCTCCACATCAATCTGGAAATACGGATACTGTTCGTACAGATCATGGAACGTCACCTCCGGCATCGCACTGATGGATTTTACGAGGGCTTTATTGGCTCTTGACTGTTCAAATCTTGGATGAGCAAATAGTACTAGGACATTTTTCATTAGTGATAGATTTACTAGGCTAATGAGGCAATATAAGAAAGCTTTGGCTAGGTGTATATTGATGTATACAAATATAAACTCGAATCGTTGATGATTTTATTCGAAAAGAACACCCAAGGGCGATCCAAGGCCCGCTTTCCCTTGATAATACGCCTAACTTCAAGTATATTAGTAATATGATATACGAAAATCAATATACCAAAAATTCCTTCGCTCCAAGCCAGCGACCATTGCTAGCTCCCACCGCCTCCGGCAGCGAAGCCCAGGCCGATCAAATGGGCCATTATTTCCGCTACAGCAACCTCAACAGCATCTCCTCTACCCTGGGGCTCAGCCCCCAGGAATACCGCATCCATACCGGCCGCGACGCTATCCAGCGCACCGAAGCCCTCGGTGCCCGCGCCTACGCCTACGGCCGCGACATCTACTTCAACCGCGGCGAATACCAGCCCGCCAGCCCCGAAGGCCGCACCCTCCTGGGACACGAGCTGACCCACGTCGCCCAGCAAAAAGGCCATCAATCGGTTATCCAGAAAAAGGACGACCCCAAGAAAAAAGAAGACGACACGCCCGGATTCAATAAATTCGTCTACAACATCGCCAAAGAAGCCCTGGGCGAGGAGAAGCTGGATGAATACGCCCGCCAACTGGCTCAAGTGGCTATAGATGCTTTCTTGGACAAAGCAAAAGAACAAATCAACGATGGCCCCGGTTCAGAAGGAGATAAACTGGCTTCCAAAGCGCGGGCATTAGGCATGGCCACCTCCGTTCAGCCCGATTTGGAAAAAGCCGTCCAAGACTTAATGAAATCCCCCGGTGCTCAGCAATTTGTTAAGGGGACATTGGGGCAAATTGAAAAGAATCCAGCCGCGGCCCTGGCGGCCTTGCTGCTCGGTATGGCCGCTATCTATCTCTCTGGTGGCGAAATCGATGAGAAGTTCGGCAAATTCAAAATCGGCGGTGCTGTGGCGGCCAAGGGCTTTACAGACCCTGCCTTCAAAAAAGCATCGCTCAGCCTGGGGGCCGCCTTGAAAAAATATGAATTGGGATTGAAGACCAGTGTAGAAGTCGGAAAAACGGAGCCGGGTCCCAAAAAGCCCGAGAAGGGCATGGTCGTCGGCGTCACACAAGGGCCTATCCCCGACCAAGAAATAGAAGAGCCTCAGGATGTTGTCAAACTAAAAATCAGCCCCTACTTCAAATTGAAAGATCGGTTTGGCATCAGCGTAGGGCCTACTTTTGATTCTAACGAAGGATGGGGAGGAGAACTGGCCCTGAGATTCGGGGACAGTAAATCTTTCATTGCTCCGTCTTTTACCCTTGGTCCAAGTGGTGATTTGGGTATCAACCTAGAGGCAAAAAGTCCATTTCGACTCAAGAATCTTAGTCTCAAAGCCCACCTCCTCTACAATTACGATTCCAATACCGTCAAGAGTCTGGGCTTCAGAAGCAGCTACACTTTTACGCCCAGAAATCCCGTTTTTGATCAGCTTTTCATAGCTGTACAAATTGATGGCCGCCATATTGATGTGCTTGGCCCCAATCAATTGCCACCGCCTCAGAAGGTGTTCCAAGCAGAAGGCGTCTTTGTAATTGGCGGACGATTTTAGGAATAAACGATGATGTTTCGCCTCCTCCTTTTATGCTGGCTAACCGGCTGTTGCGCTTGCCAAACGCCCCGGCAGTCCGCTTCTCCTACACCGGCTAGCCAGTTGAGTTTCCGAAGTTTAGAGGCGATCAATCTGAGCGAAGATCGACTGCACCTCTCGACGCACGATGATGAGATTTTACTTCTACTGGTGCATTACGATCAGCGCCATTTACTACAGCGCGATACCGCTTTCGAACTGCTCTTTGATTCCCTGCACATGAGCCATTCTTTGCCTTATCACTTACCGTTGATTGAGGGCGATTACTTGGTTTGTACGCTTTTAGAATTGGACAATGAAGCCTTCAATCCGCAAATTCTAACATTGATAAACAACCAATGGGCGGAGGGCGGTTTTCTGCAAAAAATCAACCGCTCGAGGATCGATAGCTTATTGGGCTACGATGATTTTCTGGGAATGCAATACTGGCAGATGGAGGCGATGGAAAAGGGGGAGGTTCAAAAGCTCACTTTCAAAGGTCTACAGCTCTTCGACCGATTTGAATACCAATTACTCTTCACCGCCCGATGAATCCAGCGCCAAAAGCCTAGTGGCCAGCCGCCGCTCCTCCAACCGAGGGTCTTTCCACCAATTGATGGTTGCCGTCGAGAGGCGTTCGTAGCCCTGCTGGGCCAGTCGATCTCTCAGGTCCTGCTCCCAAAGGAAGGAGTTGTGGGAGGCGACGTTGAAAAAATCATCGATTTGGATGACGATGGCGGGGAGGCCCGGTTCGCTGGACTTGATGACCAGAGGCAATTGCTGGTGATCCAGGCTGGCGCTGAAGTCCAGTCGTTGAACATCCACGTAAGGCCCCAAGGCTAGAGCCAGCTCCTGCATAAAGATGGATTGATCGGTGAGCCGGGAGGTTACGCTGAGCTGAAGGTGGCCGGCGGTGTCTTTGTGCTGGTGTTTGAGCTGGATGCGATCAAAGCTGCCTTCTTCCAAGCGGGCGGCCAATTCCAGCTGGCGCAGGGAGAGCGGCTGGGTGAAATAGACAATTTGCTTGGCACTTTGCAGCAGTGGGTCTAAGCTGGATGGAGGCAGCAGATGGCCATCATCGATGAGCAAGTAGTCGAAGTGGGGGAGGAGCATGTTGAGCTGATGGGCCGCTACAGGGCCTTTGAGAAAGACTACCGGGTGGCATTCGGCGATGAGCCGGGTGTGCTGCTGCAGGGCTATAGGCTCCTGCGCTTGCTGACGTCCGAAGAAAAGGCGATACTGGCGTCGGTCGGTCCGGCGGAGTTGCCGCGCATAGTCCTTGAGTGCTCGCTGCCAGTGGTTGATAATCTGCCCGGGCATCAGCTCTTGCAACTGTTGCCAGGCTTGGATATAGCGGTCGAAGGTATCGGCCTTGTAGGGGAGGATGTACTTTTGGTAGCGGCTCAGGCAGCGATGGAGGAACCAGCTTTCGAAGGCGGCCAGCCAGCTTTCCGGCTTCACCTTGATCAGCGCGGCGATGAGCTTGCGGCCGTGTTCGGGCTGGGTAAGCCAGTGGCGCTGCCAGTCGAAAAAGGCCGAATGTTCGCGCAGGTGGAAGTGCGTATTTTTCAGCCGTTCCAGCATATCCTCCAGCAGCTGTTGCCGCTTGGGGATGGTCAGCATATGGTTGACAAAAGCTTGTTCGTAGAGCTGACTGTCGTTGATTTCTTCCACCAAAATATCCAAATCGTACTCCAATGCCTCGATCTGATCGTGAAAATCAAGGCTGGGGTGGACTGTCTTGCTGCTCAGCCTTTGTAGCTCCTCCTGCGTGATTGCAGGAAGCTGCGCCCGCCACTCCTCCGTCTGCTGACGAAAGTTCTCCAACTGCTCCTGCAAGGTCTTGATGTTGCGGGTGTCGATTGCTGGGAAGTTATAGTCAAAGTAGGCGTAGGCGGTATGGATTTTTTTGAGGCGGATAAAGTCCTCATTGATGCTCGACTTGGCGCGTAAGATTTCTTTTTGACGGGTAAAAAATACGCCGTAGACATGGAGCCGACTGGTGCTCATCAGGCTGGATTCTTCGAACTCCGGGCCGAAGCGACTCCGGTAATCTTCCAAATCCTCATTGATTTTATTGATCAGCTGGCTCAGCTCCTGGTAGTGTTGTTCGTAGTGTTCTTCCAGCTTTTCGGCGTAGTCGTCCAGCTTGGTGATAAAGCGGAGGTGGAGGGCCGCCGTTTTTTTGATAAAATCTTCCAGCTTTTGCCGCCCCTGCTCTAGGCTCTCTGCTTTGGAATGGGCGGTGAAGAAGCTGTGGTGCAGCTTGCTCAGCGGATGTTTGAGGGTATTGATGGGTTGGTAGAGGCGATGGCTCTCTGGGATGCTTTTTTTCAGTTGCTTGTAGGAAGCATAGTCGAAGGTGAAGTCCTGGGGGTTGAGCTGGCTATTGAGTAGGGCCTTGCTGGCCTTGCGGCTGCTGCGCATGTAGAGGCCGATGGTTTCTGTCCAGTCGTAGGGACCGAAGCTGGGTTGATTCATGGCCCGGAAGTACTGCTCCAGCCTTTTGTATTCCCTTTGACAGAGCCGCTGCGTTTGTTGGTAGACCTCGGCGTTGAAGGGCAGCGGATTGTCGGCTTCGCTGCGGCGTTGGCGCAGGTGCTTGAGCATTCGTTCTTGCTCGTCTGCGCTGCTGCCGATTTCACCAATGAGGTGTTCGAGGCTAAATTGGGCGAGTCGCTGGCGGATTTGGGTGAAGCTGGAGGCTTCGCCGCAGATGACCAGACAGCGCTGTCCCTGGCTCATCGCTTGGCTCAGCAATTGGTTGAGCAGGAAAGTCTTACCGCTGCCGCTCAGGCCCTCGACCTGCGTACGGGCTTTGTGTACAATTTGACGGAGAGCGTGAGCTTGGTGAGGATCACAACGCAGCAAACCAAAAGGCATCTGGCCGGACTCTTCATAGGAAGCATCCTGCCCCAAGTATTGGGCTGTGCTGTGTTTATGCATGGAAGTTAAGGGTAGCTGATTCTGGTGTTTTGCTAAATGATACTAATAACTCGCCTATTGCCAGCGAAAATAGCCGAAATCCGGGCGATGGACAAATTAACAGCGACTTATTTTTTGCTTTTTGTGGCCAGGCAACATATTCCCAAGAGAATCGTTTTGGTATAAATTAGACCAAAAAATTATACGACATGAAATTCGTACCGCTACTCTTCTTTTTGCTCCTCCTGGCTTTGACTGCTTGCAACAATGATGATGACAACAACACCATCCTCGGCCAAACCACTGACATTGCTTTTGGAAATGGAGTTGAGATAGATGAGACGGGAACCCTCTTGAGCTTTATCGGCATTGAAGAATCTCGCTGCCCCAGCTCTGTAAACTGTGTTACCCCAGGAGAAGCCAAGGCTAGCTTTGCCCTAATCGGTAGTGCCAGCATCCTTGATACCATCGCAATGGTATCTCCGGGTGGATGTTTTGACGACGATGGTTCTTGTGGAGAAACTAAGGAGTCGCAGGGCTACCGCATTCAATTGTTAGCCATTCAACCCTATCCAGAGAATCTGATCACTGCGGGGCCAAGTGAATATTCCGTCAAAGTTATTGTAGAGCGGAACTAAGGGGCGTTTACTGGGTAACGATACCGCCGGAAACCTTCTCCCCATTTTGGTATTCATATTCTAATACCAGCTCCTCCTGATCGTTGAAGTTGCGAAGCTTGCCGTGGATTTTCCCATTTCTATAAGGGACTTCCTTGCGGAGCTTCCCATTGTCGTGGTATTCTGTATAGAGGCCATCGAGCACCCCGTTTTTGTAGCTGATTTGCTTTTCCTTGCGGCTTCCGAATTTGAATTTAGAATAAACCCCGTCGTACTGGTCATTGTTAAAAAAACACTGTACGATCACCTGGCCACGGTCGTTGAGTTCGACAAAAGTACCGTTCTTCACGCCGTTGGTGTAGGTGGTAATGGTTTTCACCCTTTCGCTGGCTTCGTCGGGATGATAGGTGATCCAGGTGCCACTGCGCTGACCATTGATGACGGTTCCTTCTTCCACTAAATTTCCATTTTCATCTTTCTTGACCGCCCTCTGAGCAGCGCCATTGCTGTAGGGTTCTAGTTGATAGCCACTAAAATCGGCAGCTCCGGCTACCGGGGCAGGATTGGAGCCATTTTGACCACAAGCCAGGAGGAATAAGCAGCTGAAAAGTAGCAGTACATTGCGCATAGTTGAAATAGTTTTTAAAATAAATCGATTTGAAGAATATGCTTGGAAATAGTCATTTAGGCTGTCCCATAGGGACTCCTTCGGAGTAAAATCCAACTTTTGTAACCTGTCTGCGGCTACCTGCCTGCCGGCAGAGGCAGGTTTTTTCGTCCGTAGCGCGACTACGCACTCAGAAATGAGCCTTGTCAGAACCCCAAATTTGAATTTTTCGCTTCTAAAGCACCATCTCCAAGTATATTCTAAAACGCGGCTAATTTAAACGATTTGGACAAAATACGCAAACCCTTATTCTGCAAAAATAATAGAGGGAAGAGCTTGCTGGGAGTCAATTTTTTTTATTTTTGCATCCTATTTCAAACAAAGGGCTTGATGCTATTTATTTGGGGTAGTTAAAGCGAGAAAACTTCCCACCACAGCATCCGACTGCATTTGTACATCTATATCATTTTATGAATATCTCAATACAAAACCTCAGTAAAA
>JBCDGZ010000196.1:0-11153 GCA_038750655.1 Bacteroidota bacterium
CAGCTGAATATGCTGGACGATTATTCAGTACAATCCCCTTATTTTGTCGGGGCATTTACTACTTAATTCTCTCCATAATTTACTGCTAGCTGACGCCGATTCCTAAATAGATCATTTAGCACGTTTAACTTCTTTCTACAAAAACAATCGCCGTGTCCCTTTGCGGGTGACACGGCTCATGCTAAATCTATTGGTTTAGCCTTGTTTGTCAAGGCAGTGTCTGTCGCAAGAGGCTACTGACAACACCATTCCATTCAATCCTACTAATCAACAAAACAGTACTTCGGTCTTTCCACCAGGGAAGCCCCATCCCAGTATTTTATATCACTAATAATAACGTCTACAATGAAAAAATCACCTTTCAACTTCCTGCGCCTACTCTTGCTGCTGCTGGGACTTCTGCTCACACAAGCTGGTGTTGCACAAATGAACATCATGATTGGCTCGGCCAACGATCAGCCCATTCCCGGAAACAGCTTTGAAGTGCCAGGGCACTGGACACTGGGCATAGGCGCCCAACTGCAACAAAGGGGCACTGCGCCGGCTGGCATCCAGGTCTTATCCCTACGGGGCGCTGCCGTCAGCCTGCAAGTCCTCCACCTTTCCAACGACGGCTGCTACCGCTTTGATATTATGGCCGCGCAGGAAGCGGCGGGGCAAAGCAATGGCTTTCGCATCCGCATCGATGGCACGGAGGTCCTCGAAGCGACTCCTGCCGACACCCTCTTCGAACACTTTCACTCTGTGGCCTTCACCCTCAGTGCCGGGACGCATACGATCAATATCTCCGGAATCAACACGACCACGCACGAGGTCCTGCTGGACGATCTGCACCTCGATAAGCTTCCCTGCTGGTCGAAAGCGGGGAATTGGAGCCAAGGTTCCGTCCCGGACCTGAATGATATTGCGGTTATCGAAGCCAATGACGCTGTTGTCCTTGATACCGCGGGGATTAGTCATACCATCCGCTCTTTTGGGGAGCTGCTGGCTGCCAACAACCTCAATCTGAGTTTGGAGGCGGAGATGATTATGATCAAAAATGATAGTGCGCGCATGGAATGGGGGCAGGCCAATACGCCTTATGAGCAAAACGGGGTTATCACGCTGCGCGGCAATATCTTAGCCGCCGATACCACCCAGACGGCGGCCTTGATGGTTCGAGATACGGCAGAGTTGCAGCTGCACGGGCAGCCTCGGGTAGCCTGGACGAATTTGAATGGCCACGGCCGGGAGGGCGATACGCAGATTCGCCTGGCGGAAGTCGTAGACTGGGAGGCGGGAGACAGTATTGTGATTGCCTCGACGGACTTTGATCCGCATCAAGCGGAGGTACGGGCCATTGACTCGGTCGGTAGTGGTGGAATGGTGGTTTATTTTACCGCCCCCTTGGTGTACAATCACTTTGGGCTTATCCAAAAATATCCTCGGGGGAGCGACACCTTGGAGCTGGACCAACGAGCGGAGGTTGGCCTACTGACGCGAAACCTGCGTATTCAAGGCGATGCAGATGCAGAGATTGACCGGGCTGGTGGTCACATTATGATCATGGATACCTCCTTTGCGCAAGTCTCTGGAGTGGAGTTTTTCAAAATGGGGCAGGAAGATGTACTCGGCCGCTATCCCTTCCATTGGCACCTAACCGGAGATTTGACTGGTCAATACCTAAAAAATTCCAGCATTCATATTTCTTACAATCGGGTGGTTACTGTACATAGCAGTCATAATGCGCTAATTGAGGATAATATCGCCTATGATCATATCGGAAATGGGTATTTTTTGGAAAATGGCGATGAAACCAACAATCGCTTTATCGGCAACCTGGGCATTTTGACTCGTGCCGCAGAACTCGGCAAAGAAGTCCGCCCTTACGATCGCTTTCCCAGCAACGGAAATTTCGAACTGCCCGCAACCTTCTGGATCACCCATCCCTCCAATGATTTCATCGGCAATGTTGCCGCAGGCTCAGAGGGCTCTGGCTTTTGGATGGTTATTTTAGACGAACCCATCGATAATCCACCGGTAGGTTTTCCGGCCCCCAAGGAGCAGGCCCTCGGTATTTTTGATGACAACAAAGGCCATTCGAATAATTTTGCCAACTACGCCATCGATCTTGACATTAACCCTATTGACACTACTGAGCATAAAATCGATAAATCGGGCACCTATAAGCCCCCCTTTCCTCCTGTCGTTAAACGCTTCACCTCCTATAAGGCTGGCGACCGCGCCATCTGGATGCGTACCGAGTCGATGGATTTCGATAGCTGCTCCTCCGGTGATAACAGCAAATCGACCTTTTTCTCCTACCACAATGTGATCTCCAACTCGCTCTACGTCGGAATCAGCACCAACATTGGTACCCCCTCAAAATGGAACGACAACGAGATAGCGGCGGGCCACAGTCTGCCCGAACCGGACCGATCGGCTGGTTTTGGCAAGAATCAATTTCGAGCGCATCCTCTTTACGACGGTCCCTCCGGTGTGCTCAATTGCCATTTCGCTAACTTCACCAACCCCTACACCAGTATTTTTTCCCCCAATACTGCTGCGACCAAAAGTACGGTTCACTTCTCCGAACAACTGACCTTCGACACCGTGAATTTTGCCAATAAATTCGCCAACAACCTGACTCCCGATCGCGACTACCAATGGACAACAGGCATCATTGATCTGGACGGCAGCATTGATGCGCTGACCAATCCCGGCGATATTATCAAACCCAAAATATTTCCCATTGACGACCCCGACCGCAGGCTTTACGATACCAGTTTTAATGTGGAAAATGGGGCGGAATTTATAGCCGACTGGGACCACTTCATCTGCCAAGAGGAGCATTACGGTTTATTGATGATGGATAATGATTGGGCGAGCGACCGCAGAAAACCGATGTACAGCATCCGCTCGGATGGCCACGCCACCCTCACCGAAGGACAAACCAACAAAAACCAAATCCCGGTAATTTTGAGCAATCCCGATTATCGCTACTACTTACAGTACCACAGTTTTCCCGATGAGCTGTTGATCCAGCTTCGGCACGCCCGCCAAGGAGATGTGCTGACCTTGGTAGTCCTCAATGTTCCTTCTAACCGCTTTATCGGCAAAGCCAGCGGAATCCCCAATGATACGCTAGTGGTTTTTAATGACCTCAATGACTTTGAAAACAATGGAAGTACCGAAGGCTACTGGATGGAAAATAATACCCTCTATGTCCGATTGATCGCCGATCAATTGACCCACAACCAAAAGCAATTCGGCAGTGAATACCCCTACACGACCAACATCAAAATGTGCTTAAATGGCAATTGCAGCACCTCCAACAACAACGGGCTCTACCAAGCTCCACTGGCTGACTTCGAGAATGCCCTCGATACCCGAGGCAGTCTCAGCACCTCCGGTAACTTGGACCTGGGTGCCATTGGAAATCATAATGGCGCTGATACCTTCCGCATTGTAAGCGATGGAGATGGGATTGATGAATACCTTGAATACCGGCTGGATTTTCACCGCCAAGTATGGTCAGAATTCAATAACCTGCACATTGACTTCAGCGGTCCCAAGATGGAAGTACTGCTCCACGATCAGAGCCAAGGGCCTGTGCCCCTCGGTTACCTCTATTCCAGCAGCTGCGAAGGCCTGGATATGACCCACCTCGACAAAGAGGAAATCGACCAAGTCGATGGCCTGCTGCTTCGCTTTCACGAATCCGAGTTGGGCGGCCTTGATACCAGTGATATTAGCGCCGCCGTCCACCTCCGAGGTATCTTCCTGGACTACGCCCGCGACCTTTGGGATTTTCACCGCAACCAGGAGAACTGGATTTCTAACAACGAGGCCATCCTCAATGCCCCCGGAGATGGCCTGCTCCACTTCAGCAAAGGCTCCGACAGTAGTCACATCATGAATAACCTGTTCAAAGGCAATGCTCCGGTCAATTCCATCGATCACCCCTATGTGGTGCTGAAGATGAATGTAGAGGAGGCGGAATCTAATAAGGCTCGCTTTTATTATGCCATCTGGAACCAGATTGGACAGACGCTGGGCCAGAACTTCACCCTCCTCAAAAAGGATACTTTTATCCACTACGTCCTTTCCCCCAACTGGACCTCTAACGATGTCCAAAGGGTCCGCTTCGATCCGGTCGCCAACGGCCCGATTGGCGATACCGAAATCGATTATATCCGTTTTACGAGTTGTCCGGATTGTTATAATGGAACTTTAGACCCAGAAGAGGAAGAGGTAGATTGTGGAGGCCCCAATTGTCTCCCTTGTCCATGTAGTGATGGCATGCAAAATTATGAGGAAACGGGCATCGACTGTGGCGGCGACTGTAAGCCTTGTAGCGAATTGGTCTATGAGCATGGCCAGGTCAGTGGAGTTGGGGAAAATTGGGTGACGGTCGATACGGAAAATGATTATCAGGAAATGGTTATAGTAGCTACACCGCAGGTCCCTAGCATGAGCAAGGATCCGGTTGTCAGCAGAATCCGCAACACCGGCACCAATTCTTTTGAGCTGAAAATTCAACACCCGGGCGGGCGGACCAGAGATACCTTTACTGTGCAGTATTTTGTTGTAGAAGCCGGAGTCTATACCGACAGCATCGATGGGATCAACCTGGAGGCCTGGACAACGACTTCGACGGCCACGGCGGGTACGGGGAATTGGGTTTTTGAAAATCATACACTGGTCAATGACTATAACGATCCGGTGATCATTGGGCAGGTGCAAAGTTACAACGATGCGCGATGGTCGGCGTTTTGGGCCAGTAAGTTGAATGTGCAAAATGAGCCCCCGGAGGGCCCTAGCTTCTCAGCCGGCAAACACGTCGCCCAAGACACGGCCCTCAACCGGACCGACGAGCAGCTGGGCATCATCGCCGTCGAAGCCGGTCTATTCCAGCTCAAGGGCACCCTGTTTCAGGCCGGTACCGGCGCTGACCAAGTACGCGGCGTAGAAAACTACAGCCTGCTACTGCCGACGCCCTACACCCTCAGCCCCGAACTATCCATCGAAGGTGCAGTGCTCTCCTCGGCCGCGATGGACGGTGGCGACGGCGGCTGGCCCGTCCTATTTACCCAGAACCCCTTACAAGAAAACCGCCTCTACTCCGCCATCGATGAAGACCAAATCGTCGATACCGAACGCTCCCATACCCACGAGCAAGTCGCCTACCTGGCCTTCGGCAGCCACGCCCAAAGCCCGCCTACCGGCGGCGGCGGCCCGATTATCATCACCCCACTCAGCAGTCGCTCACAAAGCCCCCTCAAGCTCTATCCCAACCCACTGGCCCAGGGCCAGGAGCTTATCCTGGAGACCCTACCCGATCAGACCTTGACGGTAGAGCAAGTTCAGATCATTGGAGCAGCAGGGCGATCGATTCCACTGCGTCTCCTTCCAGATGCTGATCATCGACTTCGCATTTCGGCGGAGTTAGCCGCTGGGGTATACTTTGTGCAGGTGATGAGCCAAGGGGTGCAAACCGTCCGGCGATTGGTTGTCCTGGAGGTTCGGTAAGATACCTTTAGTAGATGGCTAAGTATTGATGGTCAGACGTGGAACGGTGCGGAGCTGCGCATCGCTACGTTTGGCCATCAATCATTTACCCCCCGCCCCGCGAGGGTACAAAAACCCCAATCATCGGCCCCACCCGCTGGCGAGCGTCCAATTCATTGCGCCCAATCTCCGGAGCGTACATCGCCGAACTGTTGCTGTCCAAGCAAAGGGCCTCGCGACTGCCCAATTGCTGCTTAATGAAAGTCGTCAGTTCATAAAAATTTACAGGATCGTTAGAAATGACGAAGGCTATGGTTTGGCGATTGATGAGCGCGACCGCATTGCGGAGATGGAGATTGGTGGATGAGCGGTTGAAGGCTGGGTGGTATTGTCCTTTGTGAAGCAACAAGGGGCCAGACTGGGTAGCAAAGAGCAGGCTTTGCTGGTGATAGTTGGTATCTAATAGCAGCTCAGAGGGGAAGATGTCAAAGCCTCGCTCGCTGACGGTAAAGATACCGTTGGGGCGGAGGTAGAAGTTACCCTTACCGGTCGAATCGAGGTTGAGGAAGCCTTCGCGGCGGCCTCGGTCGATCAGCAGCCCTTCGGGTTCAAGGAGGGAGTTGAAGCTCCCGGCGTTGGTGGCGAAGAGCAGGGAGTCGCCGCGCTGCGCCAGCTCGGATTGGAGGCGGGCAAAACTGCCGTAGGCCTGGCCGAGGGAGTCCCGGAGGAAGAAGCGGATGGGGAGGCTGTCTTTTTGGTACAAATAAACATCGTAAGTCTTCTCCTCGAAGAGGTAGCTGCCGGAATACAGTTCCTTCCCCTCTTTAGGCATGCTGATACCAATCATCGGCCCCAGGTTATTTTGCAGATCAAAGCGTTGCAAGCGGGGGAAATAGAGGCTGGAAATAGCCCCGTCCAAGTACAGGGCATTGTGGCAGCCCAAGGTATCCCGAAAGAAGGCAGCGAACGTATAGAGGTTGACGCGCTGGTTGGAGATGGCAAAGGCCAGGGTACCGTCTTTGCGCAGCCCTACCCCATTGCGGACGTAGGTGCTTTGGGATTGGGGTTGAAAAATGGGATGGATGGCTCCGTCGATGACCAGCATGGGGCCGGACTGGGTGGCGTACTGCCAATCGCGCAGGTCGGCCTCGAATTGCTGGCGCTCTAGGACGACGGCTTCTTGTTCGTTGAAGGCAAAGACCCCGTTGGGTTGGAGGTAGAAGTTGCCGTAGCCGCTATCGCGGCGTTCCAGCGAAGCTTTTTCTAGGTAATCCTCGATGTAGAGGCCCTGTGGAGAATGGTCTTTTTGGTACATGCCGGCGTTCATGGCGAAAATCAGAGAGTCGCCCTGCTCGGCCAGATGCTTGCGCAGTTGTTCGATGCTTTTGAAGGGGCGGTTGTTTTCGTCGCCCCAGTGGAGCCGGAGGTTGCGGGTGGGCTTGTTGAGGAGGAGGGCATCGTAGGTGGCTTGGCGGAAGGAGATGCGGTGAGCGCCGGGGGCAAGGGCGGCGTTTTGGGGGGAAGAGGGTAAAACAGCGGTGGGTGCAGAGGTAGAGGGCGGGCGGGTGCTTGCTGGATTGGGAGAAGGCTCCGTTTTTGGGGAAGCGGACGGGCTAGGAAAGAGGAGCATATAGACGATGAGCAGAGCGATGGCGACGCAGGCGATGAGGACGATAGTATCGATGAGGGGCAGACTGCTATCGTGCCCTTCAGCGGGTTGTTCAGGGGTAGATTTATCAGGTTGCGGGTGTTTCATTAGATAAAAATAAGCATTAAATTTGCAGGAAATAAACAGCTATTTGATATTTCGCTCGATTCTCTGTTGTCAAAACTAAAACAATTATGCTGCTCAGAACGCTCTCTTTGGCCTTAATATTTTTCCAGCTTTTAGCATCTCCTCTTCACAGCCAGAACATCACTCAATTCGGGACGGTATTCGGAGATGTTTCTAATAGCTCTATGGAAATCTACCGAGACAAACAAGGGGCCATTTACCATGCGGGCACACTCTACGAACAAGCAGAGGCCTTCGGACAAACGGTGAGCATTAATTCCCGCTGTCAACTGTATCTCGCCAAGTTAACGCCGGAGTTTGAACTGGTTTGGATCCAATTCTTTGATATTTGCCCTACTTTTTTTGCTGATGGAGATTATATCCTGGTAGATGATGAGCAGCAAGTCTATTTTTCTACTGGCGCATTTACTGTCAAACTCAATGCAGAGGGAGAAGAATTATGGCGCAGTCCCATAAGAGGTCGATACATGAGCTTCAATGCCAACAACGAAATTGAAATTCTACAACTGTACCATAATGGCAATTTAACGCTCGGAGGAGAACAAATCTTTTGTCAAACCTGTGCCGCAGCCGTAATTGATACGGCCGGAAATTACCTTCGTCATTTTCAAGCGGTGGATGGAATTCGGGTTTACGGTAGGCATAAAGAAAAAAATTATATTGGTATCAACACACCAGGAAGTACGCAAAACATCAGTCAATTCAACATCAGCATCCTCGATTCAACGGGCCAACGCATCCAATCTAAAACCATTAATTACAATTACAACTTCAACTTCAACTCTAATTTCATGGTCACCCATGATCCGATTCACGATGTCTTTTACGTCATGCAAAAGATCAGAAATACGGAGGTGCTGCGCGATTCTTTCAACCTTCTTAGTTCCAGGTTGGCTATTCTCAAACTGGACAAAGATTTGAATTTAGTAGATAAAATTGATTTCAGCGACGACCTCCCCACCGGGAGCCTTCCCACCGATTTTTGTGAGATCAAAGCCTACAATGGCTCCCTCTACTTTGCCGGGCATGTCCCCGTCGAAGATAGAAATTGGAGCCATATTGGGCAGTTCCTTAAGCATCGTGGTCGTGTGGGCAATATCATTTATGGAAAGCTTGATAACCGATTGAGGGTACGATGGTTTGGCTTTTTAGATGGTGATTTTAGCAATGTCAGTGGACTGCATATCGATGATTCTGGATGCTATATTTCGGCTCGATCGGGGACCTTTAGGATCGGAGCAGTCGACTTCGCGCCTCCTGAATTTGTGGGAGTCTTGGCGGCCAGGATTGAAGATGGGCCTAGTATCTTTCGCGACATTAGTGGATGTGTATTTAGAGACGATAATCAAAATGGGATCAAGGACAGCACCGAGGTTGGACTGCCAAGTATAAAGGTCAGCCTAAACGATGGTTCGATATTGACTTACACCGATTCAAACGGCAACTATTTGCTCTCCTCCCTGCAAGACAGCAATGAAGTGTGGATCAGCCAGTTGCCAGCGCATTGGCAAGCCAGCCCTACGGATACCCTTTCTATTGTTTTCGACAGCCTCACTTATGACAGCAGCGGCATCAACTTTGGCCTTTACGCCGATCCAGAGAAGACCGATTTATCCATCCAGTTGGAAGCACTGGGATCAGCACGACTAGGGCGTCCAGCGGGCTATCTTTTACACTACCAAAATAGAAGTATTCGGCCAGTAGATGCTCAGATAACCCTCAGCCGACCAGATTTCATCGAGCACAATAATAGCCTACCACCGTTAAGCCTTCAGGAACCGGATCAGTGGCTCTGGGACATCAGTCAGCTACAGCCTTTTCAGCAGGGCAGTATTCACCTTACAGATAGCTTGCAAGTCGATGTCGCTCTGCTGCGGGATACGCTCCTTAGAATCGCTACTATCCTCCCGGACAGCAGCGATGTCAGTCCCGATGACAACCGCGATACCAGCCTGCAAATCATCTCTGGTCCCTATGACCCGAACGATATTCAAGTAACACCAGAATGCGGCTTCGGAGCTGGATTCAGGAGTGGAGAGAAAAAGCTGGACTACCGTATTCGCTTTCAGAACATAGGGAATGATACTGCCTTTAATGTCCTGGTAAGCACCACCCTGGATGCGGCCTTGGCCCCAGAGAGCTTCGAGCTGGTGAGTACTAGTCATCCCGCAGCAATCAGCGTTGAAGAGGGCATCGTGACCGCTTTTTTTGAAAACATCCAGCTGCCAGACAGTTTGACTGATCCAGTGGGGAGTAATGGTTTTATAAAATTTCGCATCGCACTGGCCAGCTCCACCCTCCCGGGCGTTACAGTACGCAAAAAAGCACAAATTTACTTCGATTTCAATCCACCCATTACCACCAACACCAGCCGATTCAGCTTCTCAGA
Source organism: Bacteroidota bacterium (assembly GCA_038750655.1). Lineage (GTDB taxonomy): Bacteria > Bacteroidota > Bacteroidia > Chitinophagales > Saprospiraceae > JBCDGZ01. Next base: position 9,675 of record JBCDGZ010000196.1, read on the forward strand.
TATATTCCTTGATAGCATCGTCACTCGACCACCAAGCTGCTACGGCATCGATGATGCGACGCTGAGGTACTATATCCAGTCTGCCTTCGACATCAGTAGTTATACGCTCAACGGCGTTCAACAATCCGCTCCCCTGTTCGATAGCCTCGCTCCGGGCGATAAAGCGATGGTGATCACCGATGTTGCGGGCTGCGTATTTGATTTCCGCTCCAGGCCTACTTCAATCGCCTACCCAGACTCTATCCAGGCCACCTTCGACATCAGCCCATCGAGCGGTACCAACGGCATTATCCAGGTGGTTGCCTCCGGCGGCACGGGCGACCTCAGTTACAGCCTAGACGGCATCGTCTACCAAAGCAGCCCCTCCCTCGAAGACCTCGCCCCGGGCGATTATGAGGTCTACATCCAGGACCGGCGAGGCTGCCTGTTGGTCAAGGAGGTCACCGTCCCTTTGGCGACCAAGCTGGCTGAGGCCCCGCCGCGGCGCCTCTACTTCTACCCCAACCCCAACCGAGGCCAATTCTGGGTCGTCAGCCCCCACCCCGGCCATTTATCGATGTATGACCTCTGGGGCCAGCTGGTTCATGAGCAGCCTTTCGCCGCCGGCCAGACCACCGTTGCCATCCCGACCAAATCGCTCCACGCCGGCATTTACCTGCTCCGGCTCCAATTGCCAGACGGGCAGTACACCGATCGACTGGTCATCCAATAGCCCAAAACTTTCTGGACATTTTTGGGTCGAGGGGTTTCTTTTTTCCAAAAGGAACCGTACATTTGCAATCGCAAGAGACGAAGGTGTTTTCTCTTCATTGGGCCGACCTCAATTGGCCCGTTATAACACCAGCTGGAGGAGTGGCAGAGCTGGTTTAATGCACCGGTCTTGAAAACCGGCGTGCGTGAAAGCGTACCGGGGGTTCGAATCCCTCCTCCTCCGCAGAAGGCTGCCCATCGGGCAGCCTTTTTTGTTTGCGCTTTAAACCATACTTTAATTGCAATGTATTTCACTTACATCCTCAAAAGCACCATCAACAATCGATATTACTATGGTCATACTAAAGATTTACAGGCTAGACTTAAGGCACACAATGCTGGTAAGGTGCGGTCAACAAAAGCCTTTAGACCCTGGGAGATTCACTACGTTGAACAATGGCAGTCTAAAGCCGAGGCTTACCGGCGAGAACTTTTTTTCAAATCTATTGATGGGTATAATTTCCTTAAAGACAACGGTATTACTTAGACTTACGCGAAAGCGTAACGAGGGTTCTGGCATCGCCACTCCTTCGGAGGAATCCCTCCTCCTCCGCAGAAGGCTGCCCGATGGGCAGCCTTTTTTGTTTGTGCTTTAAACCATACTTTAATTGCAATGTATTTCACTTACATCCTCAAAAGCACCATCAACAATCGATATTACTATGGTCATACTAAAGATTTACAGGCTAGACTTAAGGCACACAATGCTGGTAAGGTGCGGTCAACAAA
>JBCDGZ010000197.1:0-11050 GCA_038750655.1 Bacteroidota bacterium
AGTATTTCGCTTTTCCCTATCCTGTTTGCCCTGCTGTATCGCTGGCGGCATAAGGGCTGCAAATTTATTCTCGAAATCAGAGACATCTGGCCCCTTACGTTGATTGAGATCGGGAATTATTCGCCCTATAACCCCTTTGTATTACTTTTGGCTTTCATTGAAAAACTAGGGTATCAGAAAGCGGATTATCTAGTATCTAATTTACCTAATGCTAATAAGCATTTTAAGGAGGTTTTGGGAGATCGGCCGATTAAATTCGAATGGATTTCAAATGGCATGGAAATCGGCGATGGATTGGAAGAACAGGCTCTTGATGCCCAATTGGCTGCACAAATCGACCCTACAACCTTCAATGTAGGCTATGCGGGTACAATCGGTCAAGCCAATGCTATGGAATACCTCATTGAGGCTGCTCATACTCTGGCTAGTAACAAACGTGTCAAGATATATATCGTTGGCAGTGGATACCTCAAGGAAGAGCTGGAGCAGAGGGTCGCTGATTTAGACAACATTGTTTTCTTAGGCAGAATCCCTCACCAGCAGGTGCAGTCATTTTTGAAAAAAATGGACCTGCTGTATTTGAGTTGGCAGAATTCTCCGCTCTATCGCTTTGGTGTTTCAGCTAATAAGATATTCGATTATATGTATGCTGGGGTGCCTATCCTGATGTCTGGCGAGATTCCTTCTAACCCTATTTCTCTGTCGGACTGCGGCTGGGTGATACCTCCAGAGGATACCCAAGCCATCATTGACGGTATCAATAGCATTGTAACTTTGCCAGAGCGAGAGTTGGAGCAAAAAGGGCAAAATGGAAGGACTGCCGTATTGGAGCAGTTTTCTTATTCCTTCCTGGCCAGTAAATACGGCAACCTTTTCAAGGGATTGGTAGCATTATCTCCGTCCAGAGAGAAGTTCGTCATTTAATAATCTTTACAATGAATTCAATACTACTTATTGGTTATTCCGGCCATGCTTATGTAATTTGTGACATTTTTGAGAGCATAGGCAGAAAAGTAGTAGGGTATTGTGAAAATGAATACAAAGATTACGACCCCTTCGAACTGACCTATCACGGTCGTGAGCTGAGCAAAGAGGGCCTCGCGGCGCTGAAAGCCAATGATTATTTCATAGCCATTGGTTCAGGGAAGATCAGAGAAATTATCCAAAGCAAATTGACGGAGAAAGGGGTGAAAGCCCCGACCAACGCCCTGCATACCTCAGCGGTAATTGCTGCTTCAGTTCAATTGGGTAAGGGGGTAATGGTAGCCGCTAGAGCCACCATCAATCCTCTAGCCATCATTGGTGACAACGTCATTTGTAATACGGGCTGTGTGATTGAACACGAGAATAGAATAGGGGATTATTCTCACGTAGGACCCGGGGCCGTTCTCTGTGGCAATGTCTGGATAGGCAGACAGTCCTTTATTGGTGCCAATGCAGTAGTTAAACAAGGTATAAAGATTGGCAATAATGTAACTATTGGTGCAGGAGCCGTAATAATTAAAGATGTCCCGGATAATACCGTAGTAGTAGGCAACCCTCAGAGAGTTATCAGAACCGTGTAGGCACCCGGGCTTTCATCCAAACAATCCATCAAAACAATGAATTTCGATTTTACCATAGTTGGAGCAGGAATTGTTGGCCTGGCAAGCGGATTGCACCTACAGCGTAGGTTTCCGAAGGCTAAAATTGCGGTTATTGAAAAGGAGGCAGCTGTTGCTAACCATCAAACCGGTAATAACAGTGGTGTCATACATTCAGGCGTCTACTACAAACCAGGCAGCCTGAAGGCTAAGAACTGCAAGCGAGGATACGATCTGATGCTCGATTTTCTACGAGAGCATAAATTGCCCTACGAATTGTGCGGTAAGGTCATTGTCGCTACAGAAGAATCAGAACTGCCAGCGCTGGAGCGCATCTATGAGCGCGGTATTGAAAATGGCCTGAAAGGTCTGAGCCTCCTGAATCGGGATGGGATCAAAGAAATTGAGCCCTATGTAGAAGGAATAAGAGCCATCCATGTCCCACAGTCTGGAATTACCAGCTACAAGCAAGTGGCCAGGAAATACAAAGAGCTGCTGGCTGACAAGGGAGTGTCTTTCTTTTTTAACCATCGGGTTACCGAAATCGTCCCCTCCCTGAATAGTGTAACGGTCAAAACCCAAAAGCAATCCTTCGAAACGGGGATGGTCTTCAACTGTGGTGGCCTGTTTTCGGACAAATTAGCCCGGCTAACCCTTGATACCCTTGATTATCAGATTGTTCCTTTCCGGGGGGAGTATTACAACCTAAAGCCCTCGGCCTATCATTATGTGAAGGGTTTGATTTATCCTGTTCCTGATCCCAACTTCCCCTTTTTAGGGGTGCATTTCACAAAAACCATCAGCGGCGGTGTTGAATCAGGGCCCAATGCAGTCTTTGCTTTCAGTAGAGAAGGTTATCGAAAGAGGGATGTCAATCTGGGGGAACTGTTGGAATCTTTGACCTATTCTGGCTTCCGGTCTTTGGCAGTAAAGCATTGGCGGAAAGGCAGTATGGAGATGTATCGATCCCTGTCTAAAAAGGCCTATGTTCGCTCTTTGCAAAAGCTGGTGCCAGCCATTACCAGCGATGATGTAATTAAAGGAGGCGCAGGTGTACGAGCACAGGCACTCAAGAAAGATGGTTCTATGGTAGATGATTTTCTCATACTCAAATCTAAGCAAGTTATAAATGTTTGTAATGCTCCTTCCCCGGCGGCCACGGCTTCTCTGGCAATCGGTGAGCATATTGTATCACTCGTTTAAAAAATTAAAAAGTAACCATATATGAAACGAATTTTAGTAACAGGAGGAGCTGGCTACATCGGTTCCGTCGTCGTTAGACAATTACTGGATAAGGGATACCTTGTACGGGTAATTGATTCTTTAAAATGGGGAGGTGACGCCCTGTATGATGTGATGCAAAATCCAAACTTCGAGTTTACAAAAGGAGATGTTCGCAACATAGAAGATGTTAAAGAGGCGGTAAAAGATGTCAATGGCATTATCCATCTGGCTGCAATCGTTGGAGATCCGGCTTGTAGAAAATTTGCCGAAGAGGCTAAAGAAACCAACTGGACGGGTTCTATCAACCTGTTTGAAGAAGCGGAGAAAGCAGGTGTCGATAACTTTGTCTTCGCCTCTACCTGCAGTAACTATGGAAAAATGTCCGATTCCGATGGATTTGTAAAGGAAGACTCTGAACTTAATCCGGTTTCCCTGTATGCGGAGCTGAAAGTTAAGTTTGAAGATTACCTGCTCAACAAGAGAAAAGACTCGAGAATATGCTCTACTTCTCTGAGATACTCTACAGTCTATGGTTTTTCTCCTCGCATCAGATTCGATTTGACCGTTAATGAATTTACCAGAAATATGGTGCTCGAGAACTTCCAGGAAATCTGGGGAGAGCAATTCTGGCGTCCTTACTGCCATGTAGAAGATTTGGCCAGGGCTTCTGTCCTCGTACTGGAATCTCCAAAAGAAAAGGTACGTTCTAATGTCTTCGGAGTAGGGGATACCAACGAAAACTATCAGAAAGGGATGATCATTAGAGAAATCCAAAAATTGGTTGATGGCGAGGTTAAATACGTAGCGAAAGATGAAGATCCCCGAGATTATAGAGTGGACTTTACAAAGATTAAGGAAGAGTTAGGCTTTAAGATTACCAAAACGGTACCTGATGGAATTCACGAGATCAAAAAAGTAGTTGAATCAGGTATTATTAATGACGCTTACAGTCAAAAATTTAGAAACATATAAATTATGATACTTTTATCAGGCCCTAACATTGCAGGTAACGAATGGAAATACGTCAAGGAATGCCTGGATACCGCTTGGGTATCCTCAGTAGGGGCGTATGTTACGCAATTTGAAGAAATGCTTGCTCAATATACCGGTAGAAAGTATGGTGTGGCGACCTCTAGTGGCACCACTGCCCTGCATATTTCCCTGCTGCTAGCAGGTGTAGAGCGGGATGATTATGTAATCGTTCCTAATATCACCTTTGTGGCCAGCCTGAACTCTATCAAATATACAGGTGCGAATCCCATTTTGATAGATGCTGATGCGGAATCCTGGCAGATGGACTTGAACCTGCTCGAACGGTTTTTGAATGAAGATACCGAAATGGTAGACGGGCAATGTCGACTCAAAAAAGACGGTAAAGTAATCAGAGCAATCATGCCTGTTCATGTACTCGGCAACATTGGAGACATGGATAAACTGATGGCATTGGCTGATCAGCATGGGATTACCATTGTGGAAGATTCTACAGAAGCACTAGGGTCTTATTATAAAGGTAAATCTGCGGGAACCTTCAGCGAGATGGGCTGTTTTAGCTTCAATGGTAACAAAATCATCACTTGTGGTGGCGGCGGCATGATCGTTACGGATAATGAAGAGCTGGCACAGAAGGCTAAACACATCACAACTCAAGCCAAGGCAGATAAGTTTGAATACTACCACGATCAGATTGGCTATAACTATCGATTGACCAATGTGGCTGCAGCTATTGGGGTCGGGCAGATGGAACAACTTCCAGCTTTTATTAAGCGTAAGCATGAGATTAAAGAATTTTATTGCTCAGAATTGAACGGTGTTGGAGATATTGAGTTTCAGAAGGTAGAAGCGGATGTAAATCCTAACTGGTGGCTTTTCACAATTAAAACGGACAGACAAGAGGAATTACTGAAAGCCCTCAATGCTAACCGAATGCAATCGCGCCCATTTTGGGTACCTATGAACCAGCTGCCCATGTTTAAGGATGATCTTTACATTACCGATCAGGACGTAGCCAATCAGGTATACAAAAAGTGTCTGAGTATTCCATGTTCTACCTACATTAAAGATGAAGAATTAGAGGCCATTACAGACACCATCAAGAAGTGCTACAAAGAAGTATTGGCTTCCTAATATACTTCATATATGAATGACTAAAGTTCAGATTAAGAATATAATACACCTTAAAATAATTAAAGATGTATTCACTTGTTAAACGGATTTTTGATATTGCTTTTTCTTTGGCAGCCATCCTGTTGATATTGCCATTCATGATCCCAATTGTGTTGGGATTATTGTTGACAGGGGAACATTATGTGTTCTACTTTCAGAAAAGGATAGGGTACAAGAATCGGATGTTCTACATTTGGAAGTTTGCTACTATGTTGAAAAATAGCCCTAAATTGGCTGGTGGAATCATTACTACTACGGGCGATCCGCGTATTCTTCCAATGGGGCACTTCCTTCGTAAAACCAAGATTAATGAGTTACCACAGTTCATTAATGTCCTGAAAGGCGATATGAGCTTTGTCGGGCCCCGACCACTAATGAAAGAAGCCAGCTTTGATCTTTATCCACCAGATGTACAGGCTGTAGTTTACAACGTGCGTCCGGGGATAACGGGTATTGGTTCCATTATTTTTAGGAATGAAGAGGAGCTGATGACTCAAGTGAAAGAAGAGGGGGGGGACCCTAAATATTATTACGAAAAGGTAATCCTTCCTTACAAAGGGAGAGTAGAAAAATGGTATCAGGCCAATCAATCCTTTCTGCTTGACTTTTCGATTTTGGTATGCACGGTATTGGTCATTGTCTTTCCAGAGGCTAACTTCTTACCGAAACTTTATCCTGATATTCCGAAGGAAGATCTGAGAGGGTTGATCTTTGAATCTAAATCAGAACAACTAGCCACTGCGCAAGAGGTGTAATTACTTTAGTATGCAAAGCAATACCTACGTCGCCATCATGGCCGGAGGCATCGGCTCCCGCTTTTGGCCCGCCAGCCGCACTGCCCGCCCCAAACAATTTCTAGACATCCTGGGCGTAGGCAAGTCGCTGATCCGACTGACCTTCGAACGCTTTCTGAAACTGTGCCCAGCTCAAAATATCTTCATCGTTACCAATGGCTTGTACAAGGACTTGGTGCTGGAACACCTCCCAGAGCTGAGCGAAAACCAAGTGCTCTGTGAGCCTTCGCGTAATAACACGGGTCCCTGTGTGGCCTACACCGCCTTTAAGCTGCACAGCTTAAACCCAGAAGCCAACTTCGTCATCGCTCCTTCTGACCATATTGTGCTCAAAGAGGCGATTTTCATTGAAGCCCTACAGAAGGCGTTGAATTTTACCGCCAACAACCCGGCACTTTGCACACTGGGTATCAAGCCTTCGCGCCCCGATACCGGCTACGGCTACATCAACTACCAGCAAACTGCCGCCGAAGCCGCTCAGAGCGAAGATATTGGGGGGGTACATCCGGTTATTAAATTTACGGAAAAGCCTGATCTGGAGCGAGCACAAGCCTTTCTGGACAGCGGGGATTACCTCTGGAATGCTGGCATCTTTATCTGGCGGACCAGCAGCATCTTAGCCGCCTTTGAGGCCAATGCCAGCGAGATTCATCGAATTCTCGCTCAAGGCAAGGCGCTGTACAATACTTCGGCCGAACAGGCATTTATCGACCAATATTATCCTACAACGCCCAGCATATCAGTTGACTATGCTATTATGGAAAAGGCCGATAATATCTACACTATTCCAGTAGACTTCGGCTGGTCGGATTTGGGGACTTGGGCTTCTTTGTACGCAGAGAGTGATAAGGGGGCAGCCAACAACGTAGTCACCGAAGGCGAAGTCCATGCGCTAGATACTAGCAACTGTCTGATTCGATTGCCCAAGGATAAACTCTTGGTTGTGAAAGACCTAGCGGATTACATTATTGTCGATGAAGGAGATGTATTGTTGATTTATCCAAAGGGGAAAGAACAAGAAATTAAAGCCGTCACTACGACTTTGAAAGAAGGGGAGCAGGCTAAATTTTTGTGAGCCATTGATATTTAGTTTATATTGTGCTCCTAAGCATAGCATCAGTCTACAGAGTAACCGAGAATACATACAAGCAACCGTGCAAAACAACACAAAGACCATTGCCTTAGTGGCTAATTCCACGTGGAATATTTATAATTTTAGGCTCAATCTTATCCGACATTTTGCCCAAAGAGGCTTGAAGGTAGTCGTCATCGCACCCGTTGATGAATACATTCACTACCTAGATAAAATCGCCGGAATTACACATATTCCGCTCAAAAGTCTCTCTCGCAGCAGTACCAATCCTCTATATGATCTTCAACTCGCTTTTGAGTTGATGGGCATCTATCGGCAAGTAAGACCAGATATGGTTATTCACTACACGGTAAAGCCTAATATTTTTGGTAATCTGGCCGCGCGCATGCTGGGTATCCAGTCCATTTGTGTGGTAACTGGACTAGGCTATACTATGTTGCATAATGGCTTGATCAAAAAACTAACGACCCAGCTTTATCGACTATCTTTTAAGTTTGCGAGTAAGGTGTTATTTGAGAACAGTGATGATCAACTGCTTTTTATAGAAAAGGGCTTGGCTCGTGCTGAAAAATGCATGACGGTCAATGGCTGTGGGGTCAATACTAAGTTGTACAGACCCAGTTCAAAGACCCATCTGCTGAACCACAAGGTTTTTACTTTCATCGGTCGCCTACTTTATGATAAGGGGATTGTTGAGTTTGTGGAGGCGGCGCAGCAGCTGCGCAAACGCTGTCCAGAGAGCATCTTTTGGGTCATCGGCGAAATTGACGAAAGAAACCCTTCCTTTATCTCCAAATCTCAGTTGGTAGAGTGGATTGAGGACGAAACCATCCGTTACTTTGGAACTACTAAAGATGTGCGCAAATTTATTCGGCAATCGGACTGTATCGTGCTGCCGTCTTATCGTGAAGGGCTCTCCAAAGTAATTCTGGAAGGTTTGGCGATGGGCAAGCCGATCATTACGACAGATACAGCGGGGTGTAAGCAAACGGTTGATCAGGGCAAAAATGGCTTTATCGTACCCGTAGGGAACAGCGATGCCCTTTCCTTGGCGATGGAGACTTTCTGTAACTTGAAACCCGACGAAATTGAGGCCATGGGCCAATACAGTCGCCGGGTTGCCATCAGCAGATACGATGATGCTATTGTAGTAGAGCAGTACGATCAACTGGTGCAGTCCTTGCTGCGCTTAGAGTCTCAAGAACGGGAGGACTCGAGAGCACTGATTAATTTGCCTTAGACCATGTGCTTAACTTTTTGATGGCATGCGTAGGCTCCGTCCCAAAGTTCTCCTCATCGCCTATTACTTCCCACCTATTAAATCTATAGGGGCATTGCGCAGCTACCAGCTGGCTCGCCAATGGACCCAACAAGCGGCAAAGCTGCATATTCTCACCACCACCAATCGCCATCGCCTCCAACAGGATCACCTTCCCCTCAACGGCTTCACCATCACCGAAATCCCTACCTTCGACTACCGCACCCTCCTCAGCCTCCGGCCTCGCTCCTCCAATCACCTCTCCGAAGAAACCAAAGCCCATCCTCTAGCCCGCCTCTGGCTGCGCCTTAAAGACAGCTTCCCCACTAATATCTTACTCGACGAGGGTGGCCCGCTTTACATCCTGCGTGCCTACCTCAAAGCCCGGCGACTGCTGCGGCAGGGCGACTTTGATCTGCTCTACTCCTCCTTCCGCCCCTACGCTGATCACCTGGTTGCCTACCTCCTCAAGCGCCGCTATCCGCAGTTGTACTGGGTAGCGGACTTCCGGGATTTGCAAGTGGACCGCAATCGGCAAAACACCTATTGGCCGCGTCTACAGCATTGGTTCAACCGCCGTATCCTCCGCCGTGCTGACCGGGTGATCACGGTTTCAGAAGGACTGGCGAAGTCCCTGCGGAATTATCACGATCGGGTGGAGGTGCTGCGCAATGGAGTGGAACTGAGGGAGCCGAAGAAGGGGAGGAGCGAGTGCTTCAGCATTGTGTATACGGGGAGTATTTATGCGGGTTTTCAGACGCCGGAGCTGTTGCTGGAAGTGCTGGCAGAGTTGATTACTGAGGGAGCCATTGCCGAGGAGCAGCTACAGATTATCTATGCGGGCAAGGACAGCCACAGCTGGCGGCGGTGGATCGAGGCGGCGGGCCTCGGCGACTGCTTTGTTGATCGCGGGCTCATTGCTCGAGCTGAGGCGCTGCAGCTGCAGGAAGAAGCGCAGCTCAATGTGCTATTGTCCTGGTCGACGGCTCAGCAGGGGGGCATCCTCACCGGTAAACTCTACGAATACCTTGGTGCTCAGCAGCCCATTTTATTGATTATTAAGGGCAGCCAAGACCAGGAGTTTGAGGCCCTGTTTGAGGAGCTGCAGGCGGGGCTGGTGGCCTACCACCATCCAGATTCTAAAGCCGCAGTACGTCAGTATTTACTGAAGGTCTATCGGGAGTGGCAGCGGGATAGTACGCCTAGGGCTGCTTTGAACACCGCCCGATTAAAGCAGCTGAGCTGGTCGGCCCGGGCGGTGACTATTCTTGATTTTCTTGAGCAGGACCATCCGTGTTGACCTTGATCCGAACGGCTCTCAAGCCTTCGACTCCTTGCATTTTTTCCAACTCCAAGTCCTCAATTTCTGGATCGATATAGCCGTTTCTAACTAGATGATCTAGGTATTCTTGGTACTCCTGCCGATCCTTTTCCTGTAGCCATACAATGGCAATCTTTCCTGCCTGTGTCAGGCGTTCGTCCGTCCCTTTGATATAAGCTTTATCGATGCGTTTTTTCAGAATTTCGTACCGTACATTGTAGGTGCCGTCCACACCAAACTGTTTTTCATCCATTTCAAAACGGATGCTCAAAGAACTATTGAAGATAAAGATCAGTTGAGCAGTACTCAGTTGTACGGGGAAAGTCTTGGCGCGCTCTTCGACCAGTTTTGTGATCTCACACATCAAGATCAATTGCCACAACCTAAAGTCGCGCAGATAGAAGTCGTGGAATTCGCCCTCTTCCAAAATCGACTCTCCCAGGTACAAATTGTACTCAACACCGTCGGTCTGGAACTTCTCGAAATAGTGAGGCAGCACCTGCTGCATTTTGTGTTCCTCTTCGAGGAGGTAATTGCTAATGGCCTGATTGAGCATACTGACACTGGTCTCGTAGGCCTTCCGGGAGCGGTAGACGATGTCTAACTCGGGATCAAGATAGTCGAAATACGCATCAAGGCTCTCCTGCGGAAGTTGCGGGAAGCGCAGCCTCAGTTTGCGCAGTAGGGGATGGATTTGTTTGTTGAGTAATTCGACGATCACCGATTCATCGCTGGATACCATCTCTCCCTTTTCCAAGCGGTCAAAGTGAGCCTGAACTTTATCGGCATAAACATCGAACAAGTGGAAGCGTACGGCTTTGCGGCAGTCGACTAACAACTGATGCAGGCGGCCCAGGTTATCCATCAGGTCGGTTTGGATAGACTTATTGCGTTTTTTGGAAGAACTTACAATATCTGCCTGGCCATATAGTGGATAGACTTCTTTAAATACGATTGGATCGAGGGTGCCTTGCTTTTCGTCAACAGTCTGGTCCCAGAAATACTTGCTGGCTACTTTTCGGAACTTCCATTCTACGCTTGGATGAATGGAAGTAAATTCCTGCTGTATGGTCAGCCTGACCGAATTATCCATTTGTTGGATAAACTTATTGCTACCTACTTCGATCTGGGCAATGAAATCCCGCAGCTGTAGAAGGGTGAGCTGATTGAAACTGTAAGGTTTAGCAGAGCCCAATTCGAGGATGCTAATTACATTACCCTCATTGTCTTTCATAGGGGCTAGGAGCAAACTGCGTAAATCCAGTTCGAGAACAGCAGCCTCGAGCGGGGATAAGTGCTTTTGCTTTTGGAGGTCTTCAACGATAACTGGTGTACCTTCTTTCAGTACTTTCCCGTAGGCACTCTCGGGGTCTTCCAAAGAGGGCGTCACCAGTTCTGTATCGTAGTTACGTAGTAGACACCAGGTAAGGTTTTCCAGCCAGGGACCACTTACAGTTTGCAATACCCCAAATTGAAGGTCAGGAATATTGATATAAGAACGTACCAGAATCTCTATATAGTTGAGATCGTCTTCATGGTCGCTTTTAACACCATCATAGCCGGCCATTTATTTTAGCGTCGACAGAATATCAATCTTGGTAAAAACGGATAAAA
>JBCDGZ010000198.1:0-10986 GCA_038750655.1 Bacteroidota bacterium
CCCAAAATCATCAAGCAAGACCAGTCACTCGTTGGCCATCAGGATACCTTTATGTCCATGATTGTAGAATTTCCCAATAAAGCAGCGACGGAGGCAGCCAAAGCGGTATTCAAAAGCAGCGCCTACGCCGACTTGGTGCCGGATCGGGATAAGGCATTTAGCCAAATGAATATTTCTTTTTACTCGGATATGCCACAAGGCTAAGTATTCGACGTAAATTGTACCCTAAATACGGATCATATGAATTCCGGAGAATGAGAAATTATCTCGAAAAAATTACTGGCCCCATCCCCGATGAAGACTGGAAGCTCTTCGAAGCACTCTCCTATGCTGATACAAAAAAGAAAGGAGCAGTTTTATTGGATTTCAATAAAAAATGCAAGGACATCTGGTTTTTAAAAAAGGGAGCGGTACGCAAAATTGACAACATCAACGGAGCCATAAAGACGACCCATTTTTATGTAGCTCCGTTTATGTTTACCGTTTACCGGAGCCTGCTTCGGGGAGTCCCCTCTACGATGTCGATTGTGTGTGAAGAAGATTGTGATTTTGAGGTCATTCCCTACAAGGACTTGGTAAAGCTGTATAGGCAAAGTCATGCTGTGGAAAGAGTAGGGAGAATCATGGCGGAGCATCAATACATTGAAGAGTTTGACCTAAGAAGAATCCTCTTGAATATGGATGCCCTCCAACGTTATGAGTATTTAGAACAGCACCAGCCTGAGATTTTTCAACACTTTCAATTAAAAGACATTGCCACCTTTTTGGGGATCACCCCCGTCTCGCTCAGCCGACTCCGAAAAACACGTTGGGATAATCGTTAACGATTATATTTGGAATAAATGCCTATTTTTTTTGTGGTAAAAAACAAACACAAATTACTAACAAACAATTAACTACGAATACATATTACCATATATTTATATGGTAATGTCAGCAAAATGTCTTTGTAAAGAAGAATAACAACATCATATATTTGAGGCATAATATTTTTTAACCCTCAAAATCAAAAAACCATGTCAAACACAGGGACTAAAGTCACAGCCCAATGTGGAAGCGGCGACCAGAATTTTTATCTTAACCCCACTCTGAATCTCATTTCGGTTATAGCAAGTGTTCAAAGTAGTGCCGACCAGACTGTCACGATTACAGATTCTGATGGAAATGAAGTTTTCAAAGCAAGTGGAAGCAGCAGCAGCGGAGGTACTTATACCATGATTGGTAATAAGCAATTTGCTCCTAGTGGAGACGGCAATTATAAAGCCGTTTTAACTGCCAACGCCGGCATAGTAGCCACCAGGGGTCAGGCTTTCGTAGAATCGGATGTTTACCAAGCTGTCGTTAATTTCGGAACAAATGATGGCGGCTGTAAGGCTGGCGACCATGACTTCAATGATCTGGTTGTTCAGATCATAGCCATGAAAAAAGGATAATTTTCGATATCCTTAGGATAGAATTAAAAGGAAGCTGACTCATGTTTGAGTCGGCTTCCTTTTAATTCAGAGTCTAACCAATTATAAACAACTGTATTTTCCTTTTCTAAATCGTCTAATTGCTATAGAATTGCAATTGTAATTTTGTTCAAATGTTCTGCTTCTTTATCAAAATCTATTTGACCTCTTATCTCTGCTCCCCTTAAAGTGGAATATCTAGATTGTGTTGATAAAATAGTATTAACTCTATTTGATTTTTTTGCTAACAGGCTTAAGCGTTTAGAAATTACAGGCCAATTAATTTTTAAACCCTCCGTAACCAGTTCACGAATTCGGGATTTCTATTTTTAAGAAAAAAAGAACCTCTGAGGCTACATAAAGCTCCCATCTTCATTCTCCGCCAACCCGATCACTACCTTTCAAGACTCTAGCAGCAAGCAATAAGCGAGTTATCTTTTTACTCTAAAACCTTAAATACACCAACAAATGTTTAGCTTTGTTGGTGTATTTTAGTTAAAAGAACAACTTATGCGACTAGCCAACAAAATAGCCATCATTACCGGCGGTGCCCGAGGCATCGGCAAAGCCATCTCTGAACTTTTTGCCCGCGAGGGCGCTACGGTCATCATCTGGGATCTGCTGGAGGACGGCGTAGAGACGGCGGCGGGTATCAAAGCCAATGGTGGACAGGCTGAGTTTGTCAAACTGTCGGTGACGGATAAGGCGGCGGTGACGGCGGCGGCTAAGGAGGTCGCAGAACGTTATGGGAAAATTGACATCCTGATCAATAATGCCGGTATTACTAGAGACCGGACTTTGCAGAAAATGACGGAGGAGGAATGGGACTTGGTGATTGAGGTAAACCTGAAGGGAGTCTTTGTGTGTACGCAGACGATTGCGCCTTACATGAAGGAGAATGGCTATGGACGGATCGTCACGGCGGCATCTAATGTGGGCTTGCGAGGCAACTTTGGGCAAACCAATTACTCGGCCACCAAAGCCGGGGTCATCGCGATGGCTAAGACCTGGACGCTGGAGCTGGCCAAGTACGGCATTACGGCCAACTGTGTCGCCCCCGGCTTCACCATGACCGATATGACCGCCAAAATCCCGGAGGAGCATTTCGATGCCATCAAAAAGCAAATCCCAACGCGCACCGTAGCACAACCCATCGACATTGCCTACGGCTACCTCTACCTAGCTTCCGACGAAGCCTCCTACGTCTCCGGCATCTGCCTGACCATCGACGGAGGGATGTCTCGCTAGTTATTACTCATATATAAGTGAACAAGAGATGGGTCCATTCGTATACCTGTAAATGAGGGAAGTCAATCATTGAGGAACTGCTTCCCCTCAACTTCTTACAAAAAATATAAACGATGTTTGATTTTTTGAGAAATAAGGGCGACCGATCTGAAAATAAAAGAATAGAAGCGTATCTGCATACATTCGAAGCGTCGCTGGACTTGTCCGCGACCGATAGAACGGTAAAACTGAGCGATAACAAAGCTTGGCAAAAAATTAAAGCCCTGCCGAAGGCAGAGCGAGAAAAAATTGCCTTGCTTGCCCTCCACAAATTAATGAATCACAGTTGGGAAGAATACAATTATGAAGTCATTCGACGAAAAATCTTTACCGTAGAATTCAATGCTAAAAATCCCCCCTCCAAGTCCGCCCTATTAAAACTCTTTAAATTACTGCGCCCCTTTAAAGGAGCCTACTATTTACCCATCAATGCCCTGCTCTTTTCTTTTGCCTACTACAAAGAGCATTTTGGAGTCGACGATCACTATATGCAGGCAAGAAATGCCATCGTAAGAACCTGGAACAAAGATTCTCGCGGAGCAAAGTTCAGTCAGCTTATTCGAGGCATCAATAAGCTAGAGGATACGACTGTCCGTCCTAGCGTCTTTAGTAAGAAAGATATTTTGGGTAAATACCTGTCCGAAAGATGGTCCGAATATACAGAAGCATTGATCGCCATCATCACCCACTGTTGGACATCTCCCCAAAAGACTACGCCCAATAAGTCCTGGGTCAAGGAAGCCAAAAAACTTATAGCGCAGCACGGAACTTCGGCAGACACCGTCGAAGCCATTGAAGACATTTTTCAATTCCTCATCAAGAATGGACAAGAGCAAGTCCGACGGTTGAATTCCATTCCCTTCCTTCCTATTCCCGAAGGTCAATACCACAATCCTGATTGCGAAGGCTCGAAAGCCAATGCAGATTTTATCGACAACAAAGGCCGCTATTATTTGCTGGAAGAAAACGAAATTGGCGTCAGCTATCTGATTTGGTATGCGGCGACCATGAATGTTCCCAAGCTCAATGCTTTGATCGGAACACTTTGCCTAACCTCCCTGCAAAAAATCAAATGGTACGGAAGTTTGTCCACCAAGAATGGCAATGCTGGTATGTACAGTTTTACCCTAATGCCCGAAAAAGTCGGCATCATTAACCTGTTGAATATTCGAAATAAAACCCGTAACAAAAGCGTCAAAACCCTTGCGGATCGGCATATCCAGCGAAAAGCGGCGCAGCTCAATATGACGGAAGAAGCCCTCCTGGAACTTTCTGCGCCAACATTTGGTCTCACGAAGAATAGTACTTCCAGTGACTTTGGGGATTATCTGGGCGTAATTGATGTATCCGATCTCAAAAAGCCTCACAGCTATTGGATCAATAAGCGTTCTGATAAACAGCAAAAATCTGTACCTGCCGCTGTTAAGGAACAACACAAAGAGGCATTAAAGTCCTTTAAAACAAAGCAGAAAGAAATAAAAACGGCTCTTGATGTTCACAGTAAACGATTAGAAAATACTTACCTCAACAATATAGTATGGCCGATAGCGGATTGGAAGCACTACTACTTGGATCACCCTCTCCTGTCCCGATTCACGCCTCTCCTGATATGGTGGTTCGATGATCGGATTGCGGGTATGATCGTTGATGGAAAATTGATCACAGCTAACCATCAGCCTATTGATCTTCAGGCTTTTTCCAGCGTCAAGCTTTGGCATCCCATTTACAGTAGAGCAGAAGAAGTAATGGCTTGGCGTTCCTTCATCATAGATCATCAAATTCAACAACCCTTCAAACAAGCGTTCAGAGAGATATACCTCCTTACCGATGCAGAAAGAAACACCGAGACCTACAGCAATCGGTTTGCTGCTCATATTCTTTATCAACATCAATTCAACGCCCTAGCTAAAGTAAGGAATTGGGCGTATAGCCTTCAGGGAAATTTCGATGGGTTTAATACGCCGACTAAGTCCATTCCCCACTTTCAGTTAAAAGCGGAGTATTTGGTAGAAGGCATAGAAAGCTCATTGAATCCCACCAATATCTTTAACCAAGTTGCGACCGATCAAGTAAGAATATACAATAGTCGGAGGCCAGTGCTGATGCAAGATGTTCCTCCGATCGTTTTTACGGAAATCATGCGAGATGTGGATTTATTTGTGGGTGTATGTAGCATTGGGAATAATCCAAATTGGGAAGACGGTGCACAAGATTATTGGCAACATTATTCTTTTGGGCAACTAAGTGAAACCGCTAAAACCCGAAAGGATGTTTTGCAACGACTTTTACCTCAACTAAAGATTGCCGACCGGTGTACGATAGCGGGCAAATTTCTAATCGTCGAAGGTAAAATTAGGACCTATAAAATTCATATGGGAAGCGGTAATATTCTAATGACGCCCAATGACCAATACCTCTGTATTGTGGCCGATAGAAAATCGAATAGCAAAAAGATTTTTCTGCCCTTTGACAATGATCAGACCTTGGCCATCATCCTTAGTAAAGCATTCTTACTTTACAACGATGATCAAATTAAAGACCACAGTATTAGCAGACAAATCCAATTTTAGTGCGGAGGAAATTGTCCTCCTACCCCGCACTTTTCAAAAACCAACTACTGCTGATAAACCGGCAACTGAAACATAAACGAAGCGCCCTGATTGGGCTGACTGATCACCTGGATAGTCGCATTGTGGATTTCCAAAATCTTCTTGACGATGGCCAAGCCCAGGCCGGCTCCCGAGCCATTGCTCTTGGCTTCCCCGGTTTTGAGGCGATGGTAGCGCTCAAAGATATAGCTCTGCTCCTGCTCGGACATCCCCGGCCCAGTATCCGAGACCTTAATCTCGATCTCCCGATCTTCCTTGGCACTCAACTCCAAAGAGACCTTGCCTCCTTGCGGGGTGAATTTGATGGCATTGTCGATCAGGTTTTGCAGCACCCGCTCCACCAGCGCCACATCGGCAAAGACGAGCGGCAGTTCGTCGGGGCGTTTTAGCTCCATGCTGATGCCTTTGTCGCCAGCTAGGATTTCGTATTTGTGGATCACATCCTGGGCCAATTCAGTAATGAAGAAGGGTTCCTTTTCGGGCTTCACCTGCTGGGCTTCCAGCTTGGAATATTCAAAGAGTTGCTTGATCAACTTGCCCATTTTCTCGGTGCTAGAGAGAATGATTTTCAGGTATTTCTCTCTATCCTCATTGCTGATGGTATCCTTCTTGATCATCAGGGTTTCGACGTAGCCTTGCATGATGGCCAGTGGGGTGCGCAGGTCGTGGGAGACATTGGCAGTCAGCTCCCGGCGCAGGTTTTCGACGGCCTTGAGGTCATCGATGTTGCGGACGATGGTGTCGGCCATATCGTTGAAAGTATCAGAGAGGACGGTTAGCTCGCCCTTGCCCTTATTTTCGATGCGGGCCTGGTAATCGCCTTCTTTGAAGCGACGGACCGTTTCGACGATGGTCCGTAGATTTTGGGTGAGGAACCAGACGGCGAGTAAGCCAACGACTAGGGCCGCGAATAGGGTGAGAAAGAACGCACGCGCGCCCACTCGAAGGAAATAACTGCCCACCAAGGTAGAGGTCACGGAGCCTTGTTTTTCCCCAGCTAACACCACATAATAATAGCCCTTCAACTGTTCATCCACTTTAATTGGTGCAGCCGAGAATACCTTCTGCCCTCCGGGATCGCGCGGGTCATCGCCCATGATGAACGGCGGATGATCCTCTCCTAAGCCCGCAATAAAAGTTCGCACCGGAGCCAGGTCAACGCTTTCCATTTTGATTTTTTTGTAGGGCGCTACAAAGGTCAAAATCTTTCCCTTTGTATCCAACAAATAAACCTCCACACTGGGATTAATGATCATCATGGAGTGCATGATGTCCTGGATGGCTTTGGTATTGACCGTATCATCGACAAAGGTTTCGACGTGATCCACCGTATACTGCGCCAGGTCTTTATTGAGCCGTTGGGTGGTTTCCTGGAAATAGCGGTTGGCGTAATAGGAGGTCATCAACGTGTAACCAACGCCGAGCAGAATTAGTAGTAGGAGCAGCGTCCCGGCGATTCGCCAGAAGAGGGTATTATAAATTTTTTTGGATGCGTTCATGATCTGTGGGTAGTTGAATGGTGGATAAATGGATGCGGATCAGATTTCTTCGTTGAAGCGGTACCCTACGCCCCAAGTCGTTAGGATGTAGGTGGGTTTTGATAAATCAGGCTCTATCTTGGCGCGTAGGCGATTGATGTGCGAGTTCACGGTATGCTCATAGCCGTCAAAGTCGTAGCCCCAAACCAGGTTGAGGAGGCGAGAGCGGTTGTAGCTTTTGCCAGGGTTAGAGGCCATGAGGCTGAGGAGTTCGAATTCTTTGGGGGACAGCTCTACTCGGCGGTTGTCGAGGGTCACTTTACGTTTTTCAATATCGATGCTGAGGTCGCCGTAGCGCAGCACCTGGGGCTTAGTATCGCTCATGCTTTCCCTCATCAGTCGGGTACGGCGGAAGATGGCTTTAATGCGGGCGATGAACTCCCGAACGCTGAAAGGTTTGGTGAGGTAATCATCGGCTCCAGTTTCCAAACCCAGTACTTTATCGATCTCTTCTGATTTGGCAGTCAACATGAGAATGGGCGTATGAATTTTGGAGGCGCGAACCTGCCGACACACTTCCATACCGTCCATTTTAGGCAGCATTAAGTCGAGAATGATGAGGTCAAAAGATCCACTAGTAGCCTTGGCCAGCCCGGTTTCTCCGTCGTAAGCTTTTTCCAGTTGACAATCGAGATCGCGGAGGTGAATTTCCAGTAAGTCCACAATATTTATATCGTCTTCAACGACCAGTACTTTTTTCATAATAAATTGGAGTTTTCGTAGTGTATTGTTCTTGCAATACAATTAGTGCTCAAGTTATTTGTTAAGTATCACAAAAGTGTAACAGAATGATTGTGCTTTATGAACAAATGTAAAGCCCTGCCTGTGAAATGTCGCTAATTTAGCCCTCCCAACGGCTGGCAAATGTCATATTAAAGACAGTAAGTATGCTTCTTTTCCCTTCCATATCCAGATTTACAAAATAATAAAAAAGAATAAGTTTCTAATTATCAAACATTTACAAGTCTAAACATTTCTTTATTCCGCCATTCGAGGGGCGTTGTGATACTCTTGTGATATTCCTGTGATCAGCTGGTAATATCTCCCACCTAAATTTGTAAGCAGATACGGGGAAGCTAAAATCGCAGACAGACCATTATTTAAATCTCCTTTCAAAATCATTAAAATCAAACACATATGAAGATCCTTAACCTCAGCACACTTGTTTTACTGCTGGTCGGGCTGTTCGGGCAAAGTACTGCTTTGGCCCAGTGCACCGCTCAGGCCGGTACGCTGGTACAAACGCCCGATGGCAACCAGCGCGTTTACACCTGCCCCGGCGATGGGCAAGCCGACATCGTCAACTTTAGCAACACCTCAACCTCCAATGCCGATTTTGCTTATGTCGTAACCGACGCTAACAATACCATTCTCGCTGTCAATGTAGGCAGCAGCTTTGACTTCGAAGTAGCACCTCCGGGCAACTGCCTGGTTTGGGGCTTTTCTTACAATGGAAACATCACTGCTCAGATGGGCGAGTCTGTTTTCAGCACCCGTTTTTCCGACAACTGCTGGTTCATCTCTAACAATGCCATCGAAGTGGTAAGAGATGTGGTAGATGGCGGGGAAGTCGCTACGCCAACTGGCGCTACTTCCGTATCTGCTTGTCTGGATGACGGTGTCGATGATTATGTCGCCTTCACCAACAACAGTACCTCGAATGCTCGCTACGCCTATGTGATCACCGATGACAACAACATTATCCTGGGGCTACCGAGCAACAGCTTTGCGAACTTCTCAGGCGCAGGCATCGGTATTTGCCGCGTATGGGGACTGTCCTACACTGGAAATTTAACTGCACAAATGGGAGATAATGCTGCCGCAATTGCCCTATCCGACGGCTGCTTTGCACTCTCCAGCAACTTTATTGAAGTAATTAGAAATAATACCGACGGTGGTACGGTAAGCACCCCTTCTGGCGATAACCGCGTAGATGTCTGCGTAGGTAATGGAACACCAGATGTCGTAGAGTTCGCTCACCAGAGTACTTCTTCGGCTGATTATGCCTACGTCATCACCGATGGTAATAATAATATCCTGGTCGTCAACGCTGGCAGCAGCTTTGACTTCGACGTAGCGCCTCCGGGGCTTTGCCGCGTATTCGGTTTTTCTTATACGGGTACCATTACCGCACAGCCGGGCGATCTGGTCTACACCACTCGCTTTTCTGATGGCTGCTACAGAATTTCTTCTAATGCCATAGAAGTCTACCGCGACAACGGCCCAACAGCCGGAAACATTACAACAAATGATCCCACAAGTATCTGTGTAGATGGTAATCCCGATCCTATCGATGTAACCGTTAGTGGTGCTTCGGGAGGAAACAGCGGCTGGATCATCACCGATGATAATAATAATATCCTCGCACTGCCTCCGGCTCCACCGTTTGATCTGGACGGCGCCGGCGTAGGCGTTTGCCTCATCTGGTACATCCGCTTCGAGGATGGCCTGACAGGATTGATGACTGGAAATAATGTATCTGACGTAGCCGGTTGCTTTGACTTGTCGAACAGCATCCGCGTTGATCGGGAAGCGCCGGATGGCGGTATGGTAAGCCTGGCCAATGGCGAGACTACCTTTACCAACTGCGCTGGTGACATCGTTCTTGATGTCATGCATACTACAGCTTCCCCCAACCTCAGCTACTGGTACATCATCACGGATGACAATGATAATATTCTTGAATTTGCCAATAGCGCCAATACCAGCACCCTCGACTTGAGTGCAGCGCCTCCAGGGGTATGCCGTATTTGGGGTTGGAGCTACAGAGGACTTCCCAACCCAGTAGTTGGTGAGAATATTTCTACTTTGACTGATGACGATTGTGAGGCCATCTCAGATAATTTCATTACCGTAAACCGTACTGATCCAGCCATTGACGGCGGTACCGTGGCGATGCCTTCTGGTGCCACTACTCGCTACACCTGCCCTGGTGACGGTATCGATGACATCGTCATGTTTACCAATAGCACCACTTCTTCTGCTAACTATGCTTACGTCATTACAGATGACAACAACGTTATCCTGGGACTACCTCCGGGCAACAGCCAAAACTTTGAAGGTGCTGGTGTAGGCGTATGCCGCGTTTGGGGACTCTCTTTCACCGGTAACATTACTGCACAGATGGGCGACAACGCAGCGACAACGGAACTAACCGACGGCTGCTTCCAGCTCTCCGAGAACTTCATCGAAGTCATCCGCGACAACCCTGATGGTGGTACTGTTGCTATGCCTTCCGGCGCAACGACCCGCTACACTTGCCCTGGCGATGGGATTGATGACATCGTAGAATTTACCCGCAGCACCAGCTCTTTAGCCAACTACGCCTACGTAGTCACCGATGATAATAACATCATCCTTGGGCTGCCTCCCGGCAATAGCCTCAACTTCGAAGGTGCTGGTACCGGCGTATGCCGTGTCTGGGGATTGTCTTATACCGGTATGGTTACGGCCCAAGTCGGCGACGATGCCGCCGCCGTAGCTCTGTCTAGCGACTGCTTTGACCTCTCTGATAACTTCATCGAAGTCATCCGCGATAATCCTGACGGCGGAACCGTTGCGATGCCTTCTGGCGCAACTACCCGCTACACCTGTCCTGGCGATGGTATTGATGACATCGTAGAATTTACCCGCAACACTAGCTCTTTAGCCAACTACGCCTACGTAGTCACTGATGATAACAATATCATCCTCGGCCTACCTCCTGGCAATAGCCTCAACTTCGAAGGTGCCGGTACCGGCGTATGCCGTGTCTGGGGATTGTCTTACACCGGTATGGTTACGGCCCAAGTCGGCGACGATGCCGCCGCCGTAGCTCTGTCTAGCGACTGCTTCGATCTGTCTGATAACTTCATCGAAGTCATCCGCGATAATCCTGACGGCGGAACCGTGGCGATGCCTTCTGGCGCAACTACCCGCTACACTTGCCCTGGCGATGGGATTGATGACATCGTAGAATTTACCCGCTCGACCAACTCTTTGGCCAACTACGCTTATGTAGTTACTGATGATAACAACATCATCCTCGGACTGACTCCTGGCAATAGCCTCAACGTCGAAGGTGCCGGTACCGGCGTCTGCCGTGTCTGGGGAGTGTCTTAC
>JBCDGZ010000199.1:0-10946 GCA_038750655.1 Bacteroidota bacterium
TCCACCGTCAAAGTAATTGCCTGTGAAATTGTACTCAAAGGTTTCAAATTCATCCGAAATGATTTTGGTAAGGCTGGCTTGGTTCGAGGTGAGTCCGGTGCTATCGACGACATCAATTCGCAGCGGGACGTTGCCACTCTCGGTTCTGGCGCGCACATAGACTTTGTCTTGGGCGGGGGCCATGTTCAGAAAAATGGGTTCGTTGAGGGTTTTATCGTGTAGGAGGTAGGACACGGCGGCAAAAGCCTCTGCTGCACCATCTCCGGTAATGACCAGATCGCTCTCGGTTTCAGCGACGGTGAAGCCGGTAACCTCGGCGGTGAAATCCAGCATCTCGTTGTCGAAATGATCTTGATAAATCAACTCGGCTGGCGGCCCTGCGGGCTCCAGGGGAATATCAAAAGAAATATAATCAATGGTCAAATCTCCCAAAAACTCACCGACGCCAGGTTCGATGAATAGGTTCAACTGAGCAATTCGGTTGGCGTTGACCGGACAGGGAGCGGTCTCCGGCGTACAGGGCGTTCCCCCAAAGCCCAGGTCGGCATAGGTGCCCGCAAAGTCAAACTCGATGACGCTGTAATCGGTGCCCACCAACTTGGTAATCGACCCTTGGGTGTTGGCAAATCCATCAATGTCAATCAAATCAAAGCGGATCGTAGTATTGGGCACTGTTGATTTCACCTTGATGTACATCTTATGATTTCCAGTAACATCAATATCCAAAGCATCCCAGGTAACTGGATTCCGAAAGAGGTAATTCAGAGGGTCCCACATTGGATTGGTACCGTCGCCCGAGATAGTCAATTCTGTCCCATTTAAGTTGAGGTCGTAGGTAGCCGTTTCAGAAAAAGAAGTAAGAGAGCTGTCTACATCAAAGTGATCCTGAAACACATCGGACATGATCACGCCCGTAGGCTCTTCCCCAAAAGCAATATAATCAATGACTACCGTTCCGCTGAAGCCGCCCACTCCGGGTTCTGTGAAGAAAACCAGCTGCGTTAGGTTGGTCCCATCTACTGGGCAAGGCCCGGAAGTGCAGGCTGTCCCACCAAATCCGCCGTCGGTATAAAGACCTGTGAAGTCGAATTCCAGTACCTGATAATCGGTCGTGAGCGTTTTAGTCAACCCGGCTTGAGAGGTGACAAAACCATTGGCATCTTCCAAATCCATACGGAATTGCGTACCAATGCTGCTGGCCTTGGCTCGAACAAATACTTTATTGTTGGCCGTGGCATCTACCGAGACTTTAGTGCCTGTTGACGGATCATGCATTTCATAAGTAAATACATCCCAGGGGCCAGGACCATCGGCCATAATACTGAGTTCGCCATTGGCTTCACTGAAGGTATAAGCTGTGGCTCCCATCAAGAAAGCCGGATCATCATTATCAAATTCATCTACGTAGACTTGTGCAAAACTCACCGTTGAAAATATAAGTAGACTGTAAAACAAAGTAAGAATTCGTTTCATAATTTAAATTTTAGATGGGCAACTGCCATTTCGTTGCCTGAAAGACAAGCCCGGTTAGGTTGAAAAATTATATTGGATGTTATTTCGTTTTTTAGATCATCGTTCGTTGCAATTGGAGTTATTTATAAAATTTCCGTTAAGCGGATATTGTCCACATTGATTTCCAGTAAGCTGTTGGAACTATCCGTATCGGTCATGTGGATTTTGATCAATTTGATCTTTGCTGGATCAATAACAAGTCCTTCAAAATTTTCGAACCGATTGAGCGGAACAGAGATTCTTTCCCAGCCCTCCCAGTCGATATGAATATCGTGGACGAAGTCTCCTATGGCCCCTTCGTACTCTTGTAGGATCAAGGTCAAGTGGGTGTTTTTACGACCGTTATTATTGATGTCCATTTCTAGCAAGGTGTTATTAATATCAGTCGTCACCCCAAATGTGGTGAAATTGTCTCCCGGAAAACCGAAGTGACTCTGTGCTCCTCCGATCCAGGAGATGCCGAGATCGTCCTTTCCCGTAAGTTTTAAATAGTTGCCGTCAATGGGAGCAGGATTCGTATTCTGCACAGCAGTTATTGCGTTCTCGTTGACTTGGCCAGTGAATATCCATCTGTTGGTTTCCGAGCGAAGGCCGTTACCGTCGAAATCATTGATTAGGATGGGGTTGATGGAAAAAAAGTTGACCGGCGAAAGGGCTACGCCGCCGTTGGCATCTACCGTAATCCGACCTTTCTGGATACCCTGCGGAACTCGGACTTCCATAGAGTCTGGAAACAAGGAAATGATCTCTGCTTGAACGCTATCGAAAAAGAAGACCTTGATCGGCTCGAAGAAATTCTTACCTAAGATGGTCACAATATCACCGGACGAAGCAAATTCGGGGACGACTTCAAAGACGGCTGGTGCTTCCAGGGTAACTCGGAAATTCGTGGAGGTGATTCCGCCGGAAGTTTTAATGTCGACCACATGTTCTCCCAGGGGGACATTGGTCGGTATCCGAAAGAGCAGCGCCACTTCGGAGTTATAGGCCGTATTAAAATTAACGGATTGCCCGCTAAAACTAATTTCTTCTATGTTTTGTAAGTTGGCTCCTTCGAAAGTCACCAGCGTTTCTGCTGGACCGAAGGTAGGCTCAACCGAGCTGAGCATCGGGGCTGGCTGGTCCTTTTGGCAACCCAACACCGTTGACACTAAGAGGAGGAAACAGAGGTATTTTAGGAATTTCATAGACCGAAATTGTGGTGGTTCAAATGGTATGGACGTATTGGTGTACAGTACATTTTAGTACCCTGGATTTTGTTTAAGATTAGGATTGACTTGCAGTTCGCCGGAAGGAATTGGAAACAACAGATTATGGATGTCTAAATTCTTACCGTGCAACCGTAAAATCTCTACGGCCCGATTGGATCGAATCAAATCAAACCAGCGATGACCTTCGAAGCCGAACTCCACCCGCCGTTCTGCCAGCATGATCTCCTTGTTGATCTCCGCAATGGGGTCCAGCCCCGCTCGCTGCCGAACAGCATTAAAGGCATCGAGTGCAGCTGGATCAGCCGTAATGCCGCCGTCAATTTCCATCTGCGCCTCAGCGTAGGTGAGCAGGACATCGGCGTAGCGAAGCAGGTGCGCGTTTTGCGGCGTACTCATAAAGCAAATATTCGACCCACTACCCACCACATACTTCTTGATGTTCCCATTGGTCGCCGATGCTCCTCCGGGCGGATAGGTGTAGCCACCATCTTCTGCATTGATATTCGGGTAGTGTTCATTCGGAGTCATCACTGTCCATTTCTTTCTCAAGTCTCCCACTTCGTAGGCATCCAGCATCGTTGTATTGGGGTTGGACACACTTGGTCCCGTTGGCACATGCGAGCCCCAGCCATCCCGATCTTTGGTGATGCCTTCCCCCCAGGGGGCGAAGAAAGCCTGCATCGGATTGCCCGTCCCAAAGGGGCCGCAGCCTGCGTACTGCGCCTGGAAGATGGATTCGATATTGTTATCGTTGGTCGCCAGTTCGAAGACCGCTTCGTAGGTTGACATCAACTCATAAACACCTAATTCCATCACTGCTTTGGAAAAGTCTTTGGCCTGAACGAAATCCCGGGTCGAGAGAAAGACCTTCGAGAGGTAGGTCATAGCGGCGCCCTTCGTTGCTCTGCCCAGCTCTCCCCCTCCTCGCTCAACTGGCAAGTGTTCGCTAGCAAAGCGGAAGTCCTCGATAATCAATTCGTAGACCTGGGGAACGGTCGAGCGAGGATAGAGTAAATCTTCTTCAAAGATCGGGGGGTCGGTGATCAGAGGAACACCGCCGAAGACACGCACCAGATCAAAATAAGCGACGGCCCGCAGGAACTTCGCCTCGGCCAGAAAGGGCTGTTTGCTGGCCTCATCGATAGTCGTCGTATTATTGACGCGGGCAATCACCGTATTTGCATAGGTGACCATTTGATAGTGTTTGGCCCAGTAGTTTCCGACGATGATATTATCTGCGGTTACCGTGAAGTTATCGATGGGAGAAAAATCCGGGTCGGTCCCTCCGGGTTGAGAATTATCAGAGGGAATTTCTGTAATCATCCATCCCTTCCCTGTCCAGTCGATGTCGAGCAGTGGAGCGTAGCTGCCGATTAAGGCCAGGTTGACCTCGTTTTCATTTTCGTAGAAATTATCGGCCACAATCTGATCGAGAGGTTCTCGATCGAGGAAATCGTCGCAGCTGTAGGTCGTCAGGACAATGCTGAGGATGGCGGTTAGGTATATTAGTTTTTTCATTTTTTTAAAAATTACTGCTTAAGCCAAAAGTGTAGCTTTTCGAAATAGGGTAACGGCCGTTTTCCACTCCATTGATGAGCGGATTTTGGTTGAAAGAGCCGACCTCGGGATCATAGCCAGAGTAGTCGGTCCAGGTCACCAGATTTTGAGCAGAAGCGTAGATTCTTAGTCTCTGCATCCGAAGTTTCCGCAGCCATTTTTTAGGGAGGCTGTAGCCGATGGTGATGTTTTTCAGCCGTACAAAAGTGCCGTCTTCGATAAAGCGCGTCGAAATTCGTCGATTGTCATTGGGATCGGAGCCGGTCGGGCGGGGAACATTGGTAATGGTATTCTGTGAAGTCCAACGATTTTGCACAACAGCGGCCTGATTGCTTAGGCCCGCTTGTCCTTCGATGTCCCGGCGTACCAGGTTCAGGATTTCATTTCCAAAAACACCCTGAAAAAAGAGGTTCACGTCAAAGCCTTTGTAGGAAAAATCGTTGGTCATATTCAATGTGAAGTCGGGGAGCGGATTTCCGATAAAAGTCTGATCGGCATCGGTGATGACGCCGTCGCCGTTGAGGTCCTTAAATTTGATGTCGCCGGCCCGGGTGCCATCAGACTGGAAGGGGCTTTCGGCCGCCTCGGCTTGTGACTCAAAGACTTTTTCCATAACGTAACCATAAAACTGACTGATGGGCATGCCCTCTTCGGTGCGGGTTACTGGAATACGTTGGATCAGCCCGACGAGGTTACCGTTAGAACCCAAGCTGATGACATTGTTGCGGTTAACGGTATAATTGATGCTGGTATTCCAGTTGAATTTGCCCGAGAAGTTGACGGTACGCAGCGATAGCTCCAAGCCTCTGTTTTCGATTTCTCCGATGTTGACGAAGGGAGGATTGAGGCTACCGGCGGTCAAGGGGAGGAGGGCTGGGAGGAGCATGCCGTCGGCCCGTTTGACGTAGTAATCTGCGATCAGCTCAACGCGATTTTTGAACAGCCCCAGATCGATTCCGAAGTTGGTTTGAAAAGAAGATTCCCAGCGGACGTTGGGGTTAGCGATGTTATCCGGAACGAAGCCGGTTTGAAAATCATTACCGAAGGCTACGCTGGCGGGCCGGAGGTTGGCTAGGTAAGAATAGAGGCCGATTTCCTGATTGCCTACTTCGCCTGCGCCGACTCTGAACTTGAGGTTGTCGACAAAGTCTATGCTTTCCATCAATGCGGTATTGGAGGCTCGCCAGGCGACGGCTACGGAAGGAAAAATGCCGTAGCGATTCTCGGGAGAAAAGCGGGAAGACCCATCTGCTCGTATCGTTCCGGTGACTAAAATTTGTTCATTAAAATTATAATTCAGCCGACCGAAGTAGGACAGGAGCGCCCAGTGGCCAGCCCCTCCATCGGTTTGCTGTTGACCAATATCGCCCAGATTAATGGTTTGCAAATCATTGGTTGGCAAGTTTTCTCTAGAGGCAAACAACCACTCATACCTTCCGGACTGTGCTTCGAAGCCCGCCAGCAGCGTGAAATTATGCTTTTCTGACAGTCGGTGATTGAAGGTCAACAAATGCTTGTTGATCCAGAAGCGGCTGTTGTTTGACGTTTCCCGAATGCCGGATTTCCCAAAAAAGTTACCTCTATTAAAAGAAGGGAAAAAAGTACTGTGGTTAGAATAAACCAGATCGGTACCGAATTCTGTGCGGTATTTGAGGAATTTAAAAAGATCAACTTCTAGATAGATATTGGCCAGCAAACGAATTTTTTCGTTGACATCCTGCGTCTCCAAGGCCCGTGCTACCGGGTTGTCAAACGAGAGCGTGATCTCTTCCTGCGGCCCAGCGAACGAACCATCTGAGTTGCGCACCGGCGCGTTGGGGACCATCAGCAGGGCCGTATAGACCACTCCATTGCTGTTGTCATTAAAGGTGATATTTTCTTGGGTTCGACTAACCAGGAGGCTATTCCCGATGCGGACATTATCGTTGAACTTATGGTCCAGGTTGATCTTACTGGAAATTCTGTTGAAATCCGAACCAACGACAATCCCCTCTTTGAAATGATAGCTACCCGAAAGGGCGTAGTTGGTATTCTTACTACCTCCGGACATCGTCAGTTGATAATTTTGCATCGTAGCTGTGCGGAAAACAGCATCCTGCCAATCCGTCCCTTCGCCCAATAATTCAGGACGATCAAATTCGGGAATGTTTTCCCAACCGATGTCCTGATAGTACTCTGCATATTCCTGTAAATTCAGGACGGGGACTTTTCTCGACAGTTCTTGAATGCCCAAGTAGGTATCAAAGTTAATGCTTGATTTACCTTCCTTCCCCCGCTTGGTTGTAATCAAAACCACGCCATTCGCCGCCCGGGCACCATAGATCGCAGTAGCCGAGGCATCTTTCAAAACTTCTATGGATTCGATGTCTGAGGGGTTGATGGTATTCAATGCGTTGGGGTTCTGCCCGCCGCCGTCCAGTTCCGAAAAATTAGTAGAAGTCCCCTGATTATCATTCACCACTGGAATTCCGTCGATGACATAAAGTGGCTCTGCCGTCAGTGTCGAACCGATTCCTCGGATGCGGATAGACACCGCCCCTCCGGGGGCTCCAGAATTCTGTGTGACAAAAACACCCGCGGCCCTTCCTTGCAGGGCCTGATCGAGTCCCGTTGATGGCAAAGACTGTAATTCTTCTTCGCTAATAGAAGACAAGGCACCGGTCAGGTCGCTCCGCTTTTGGGTACCATATCCGACGACCACCACTTCATCCAAGACCTTAGAGTTGGACTCCAGGTAGATATTGCCTAACTCTGGTTTTGACACCCTCATTTCCTTAGTCAGATACCCCAGGTAGCTAAACTGCAGGATGTCACCGCGATTTACGGAGACAGAAAATCCACCATCCAAATCCGTTGCCGCTCCCCCATTACCATTTTTGATAATGACATTTACGCCAATTAGTGGTTCCTTAGTATCACTGTCAAAGACAAAGCCTTTGGCGATCAACTTTTCGATAGTAGGCTGTGTATTGACGGGGCGAGGCTTTGAATTGATGAAGCTACCACTCAGTTTTTGACCTTTGATTTTTTTGATGACATAGGTTTTTTCGTTCAGTTTTTTGTAGGTGAAGTTGAGATTTTTGAGGAGCTTCTTTAGGTCCGCTTCTACGCTCTTACGGCTGATTTTCCAATTGCTGATCTTGACTTTGGCTAGCTGTTCAACGTCATAGACAATGGACACTTGGTAGGCACTAGCAATTTCATCCACCGCTGTAATTAGTGGAACGCTTTTATCATTTTGGTATAAAAAGCCGCCGGAAGCAGGAGCGGAAAGTGCCGGATGAGCGACGATCCAAAGGCAGGCGATCAGCAGACATATTTTGAGGAGAGCAGTGATTTCCTTGGGTAATTTTTCTTTCATACGATTCTAGTTGAAGATGAATGGAGTGGTTTGGGCATTATTCAATTACGTATATCCCTTGCTCTACTTCTCGAATTTTTAAATCATAAATGGCCGTTAGAGCTTCGAAGAGCAGTTGGGGATTATTCTCAGGAATTTGGGCGTTGATTTTTCGTTTGAGGAGGGCTTCGTTTTTTACCTCGATTTGCCAGCCGAAGTCGCCTTCAATTTGTTCGATGATCCTGGCTACGGAGACATTTTTGAAGTTCATCTGATTGTTGCGCCAAGCGGCGATGGCCGCTGTTTCTATTTTGATAATATCAATGGTTTGATTGGAAATATTAGCTTGCTCGCCGGGCTGCAAGTTGACTTTGGCCTCATTAGGCAGGTGTAGTCTGACTTTGCCTTCAATCAGGGCGACTTCAAAGTTGGCTTTGCGTTGAGCGACATTGAACGAAGTCCCCAGCACCCGGACATCCCCTTGAGGAGTATGTACAATAAAGGGCTGCTCACTGCGGTGGGCGACTTCAAAGAACGCTTCTCCTTCGAGCCAAACTTCCCGTTGCTTATTGCTCGCTAATTGTTCTGGATAGCGCACTTCAGAATTGGCATTGAGGGTGACTGAAGTTCCATCGGGCAGTTCCAGCTTTTGGGTCTTGGCAAAAGGGGTTTGGTGAGCCATCCAATTGATTGCTTCCTCCTGCGAGTTGTACCAGATGCCTGCCGCCGTAATGAGCAGTAGGCACGCTGCGGCAATCTGTAGGAATAGGCGTCGGGGATTTAATTTGCGGGGCGTCTTTTTTGGGGCTTTCATTTGTTTCTGTAGGCGCGCCAATTCACCGAGTGTTTCTTTTTCATCAGGCTGCAATGCCAGGGCGCGCACCAAATCCTGTGCTTTCAGGAAGGCCTCTTGGTGCTCCGGATATTGGGCCCGCCAGTTTTCCCAGTGCTGCCGGTCTTCCTCCCTAGGGTTGAGGCAAAACCGCTGAAATCGTTCATCAGCAGCTAAGGATTCGATGGAAATAGGATTTTGATTCATTGCTTCTTTTTTTGGAACTGATCTGGAAAAATGACAGAAGGGTACTGCCCTTTATTAGATAGAGGGAGCAATTCCGAACTTTTACTATTGACAAATGATATTTTTTGAAAAAAAAATTAGAGGGGCGAATTGGAAGGACTTAGATCACCATTGAGAAGGAATGCAAAACCGCTTTTTTCAGTTTTTTCATCGCATTGTAGATTTGATTATAAACGGTCTGCTTACTTTTACCCGTCTGCTTGGCGATTTCTTCATAGCTAAAGCCCTCTTTGAACCGGGCTTCCAGCATTTCTTTTTCGACTAGCGGAAGCTCCTCCATTGCGTTTCGAACTTTCTGCTTTCGATACGCTTCCGTTTGGGCGTTGATCAACAATTCCTCGTAGGAAGGTTCAGCAAGCGCCGCCAAGGCATCTTTCTGGTCTGAAGTGAGCCGTTTTTTTTGCTGTAATTCCTTGAGGATACGTCTGTGCAGTGATTTCTTAAGATAGGCCTGCCAATGCGATACGGAATCCAGGGGAATCCGTTTTTCCCACAACTCTAAGAACAAACTCTGGATACGGTCCTTGGTCAAATCGCGATCACCGCTTAGGCGAAAACCATAAGCAAAGAGCGCCGGAAAGTGATCGATAAAAAGCTGTTCGAATTCCTGCTGATAATCTTCTGTTGCCGTCTTCTCAGGGTCCACGATGGATCAGAAATTTATTTTTCGTTAGGGCCAAAGCAGTTGACTTCCACAATTTACTTTAAATATTCAAGAATTTTAAGGGCTTGGGGGAGATTGTTTGGGCATTATCCTGGGAGAGGAGCGTCAATTAATCTGCTATATAATGCCCGCTCAGCTGCCTTATCCCTCTTATCTACCTGTGCTACTCGTGCATACTTTAAGCGTGGGAAGCTGCTAGATTGAATAGTACATTAAGTCAGGAGAGAATTGGTCTAAAAGGCTTAACTTGTCCTTAGGTCAAAAAAATTGCTCATACTAACAAACTCAAAGCTGTAGCTTTGAGCTGCAAGCGGAGTGATCACTCCGCATAATTTAAATGTTAATCAAAGGATGATGGTAAAACTCAACCCTCTACTTTTTTTACTCTTGGTAGTATTGATAGGATGTCAACAAGTTCCTGAATACACTTTATCAGAAAAAATACCTCCCATAGACAAAACGCGAAAAGCTAGAATACTTTCCGTTTTCTTTGGTTTAGACAATGCCCTTCCGCAAAGGGCAAGGTTGATTTGGCGGGAAGCTCCCGGAAAAGACGGTATGCCCATCGTTTTTTCGCACGAGATTGATCCCAATACCTTAGATGCCTCAGATTTTCAAGTCAAGACCCAGCGAGGAGACCTCCGAAATGTAGCCTTTGCGACGTACCGACCCGCCGTCGAAGCATTCGAGCTAAGGACGATTTTATTAATTGGAGAATATGGAGAGTACCCCGATAATGAACCTATCGAAGTCGAAATCATTGGAGAGTTAAAAAGCAGGGATGGCCAGGACTTAAAGGGCCAAAAAATGGCGGTCACACCATTAGCGGAAGGGCCATTTCTCAGTTATGCCGAGTACTTCAAAATCGACGACGCGTATCCCTATGTAGAGCAGGGCAACGGATGTGACTGCCCCAAATCCTCCACCCAGGTTGTGGTAAGAACAGTATGGGCCGGAGGGGTTCGTTCAAAGGAGGGAGCAGAATTAGGGGAGGCAGAACTCACGAATTTTCATGTCAAATTGGTCCAAGAAAAAGATACCATCGAAGTCACCCCATTCCAACTCGCGGACCTCAATGACAATGAGAACAATGTCGATTTGTGCATTAAAGCCGCAGGGCTACCGATCTCGGTTCGGGTAGATGCCAACACTGCTATTGATCCGAGGGATGATTTGAATGCGGAAACGGAGATTGGGGTGCTTAGTCGGTGGTGAGGGGGTAGGAGAATTTCTGATTCGATAGGACTCGATTTTTCTCTGATAGTTAAAGTGTTACTTTTGTAAATATCGGTTTTCCATTACTCTCAGAAAAGTAGTATTTTTTAACTTACTTTCTACCCAGATAGATATTTCTTCATATCCTGGAATCTTATGTGAGTGGAATTGCTCTAAATCATTCCAAAAAGCAGTATAAATTTTTTTCTTACTTTCCTTATGAGAAGAAATTTGTTTGAGAAAATAAGTTACTTTTCCTTCAAAATCTTGATCTTTACCCTGCTTTTTTAGGTGATAATTAAAAGATTTGAAAGCATTATCTATATAAAGATAATTGCCCTTTTCAAGATAAATAATTAACTGGAATAA
>JBCDGZ010000200.1:0-10818 GCA_038750655.1 Bacteroidota bacterium
AACCCTGTTCAATTAAATATCCTAGAATCAGGCGATGGCGTAGATTTCACCGCAAATACAACCGCAGAAATCGCGGTAAAAGACTTCGTTGTCAGCCAGAACTTCAGCGCCAGCAGGGACCTTCGCTACCTCAAAATCGAGAAGCCCGTCGGCTCTGGTTTCGCCGAAATTGATGCCATTAGCTATTGTAAAGCGGAGTGCCCGGTGTGTGATAACTTGACCGATGGTGGTCAAATCACGGGTACCGAGAGCAATTGTGGCAGCTTTGACCCGGGCATTATTGGCAGTGTGAGCCTACCTTCAGGCGGCAGCGGTATCATTGAATACCTTTGGCTGGGGACTACCGACGCTAGCCTGCCCGCTACCCAGTGGGACACCCTGTTGGTTGGCCCAAGCGCCGGCCCGACCTTCGATCCAGGGCTGATTACACAAACGACTTATTACCTGCGCTGCTCTCGTCGCGAGTTCTGTGAGCTGTACGTGGGGGAATCTAATATCATTTCCAAAGTAGTAATAGATGCCACCCTGCCCTGCCCGAGCGGTGCTGCTGCACCTTGCGTACTGGGTAATGCCGTAGAAGTAGTAGAAGATGACGGAGTCTTTACCAGTCGGCGCATCGTTGGCCCTATTAACGGCAGCCTGGCGGAACTTTACGAAGATACGGACTTTGTCATACTCGATCTGGGCACCACCCTGCGCCCCGGCGAGACCTATGTCATCAGCTGGAAGGGGACTCTATTGGATACTACTGCCAACCCTGCGAAGATCGAAATTTCCGAATCAATGAATACGGTCGACTTTACAGCCGTTGGTAGTCTGGAAACGCGGGTCAAAGACTTCGTCATCAGCCAAAGCCGTACGGCTACCGTTCCAACCCGCTTCCTTCGAATCGACAAGGCCGACGGCTTGGGCCTAGTAGAAATCGACGCCATCAGCTACGCCCAGCTGGACTGCCCACCCTGCGATAATCTAACCGATGGTGGTAAAATCACCGGTACAGAAAGCAACTGCGACAGCTTTGATCCCAGCACGATTAACAGCATCAGCTTGCCTTCTGGAGGCAGTGGCAATATCGAATACCTCTGGCTGGGGACTACCGACGCTAGCCTACCTGCTACCCAGTGGGATACCCTGCTGGTTGGCCCAAGCGCCGGTCCTACTTTTGATCCAGGGCCGATTACTCAAACGACTTACTACCTGCGCTGCTCTCGCCGCGAAAACTGCGAGCTGTTTGTAGGAGAATCCAATATTATTGCCAAGGTAGTGGTTGATGCCAGTCTACCTTGTGCTGGCGGTATCAAGACACCTTGTGTGCTCGGCAATGCAGTGGAAGTAGTGGAAGACAAAGGGGTCTTCACTGGCCACCGTACAGTCGGCCCCATCAACGGCAGTTTGGCCGAACTCTATGAAGATACCGACTACATTGTGCTCGACTTAGGAGTTACCCTGCAGGCCGGTGAGACTTATGTCATTAGCTGGAAGGGAACCCTGTTGGACATTTCTGCCGACCCCGCGAAGATTGAAATTTCGGAAGCTGTGGATACGGCCAACTTTACAGCCGTGGGCAGCTTGGAAACATTTGTAAAAGACTTTGTGGTTAGCCAGAGCGTACGCGCCTCCGGTCCGGTTCGCTTCCTTCGCATCGACAAGGCTGATGGCTTCGGCCTAGTAGAAATCGATGCAGTGACCTACGGCCAATCTAGCTGTACACTGCCGACCATCTGTGAGCTGAACGATCACGGTAAGGCCGATCGCTTTAACGCCGATCGTACCGTCTGGCTGAGATTTGCGGCCAACGATGAAATTAGAGAATACACCGTAGCGGGTAGCGGCGCAAAATTGACCGAGTTTCCGAATGGTACGGCCCTGCTGACAGGTATTGCCGCCGATGTGGAAATTCCATGCAACCAATGGCTGTTCTCTGTCAAACTGATTAACAAACGCGACTGGATGAGCTGGTCGGCGCTCGGCCGCTCTTACAAGGCCAATAACCGCATCGCTAATGATAACCACGAAGACTGGTTCTACTATGAATTGGATGACAACAATAGTACTTTCACCGGACTAGATTGCAACGAGGGCAGGGTGCTGAATTTGACGCATATGCCTAGCGACTTTGAATTCGGTTTCCAAGTAGGCGATGGTGCTAATCTAAAGAACGAAAATTACGGTATCTCCGGTTGGTTTGAATTTACTGGTGACTTCAGCGGTCGTGGTGATTTCAATGGTAACCTGGACAACTGCGTAGAGCAAGAAACAGCAGTGCACATCGGTGATTTCGTCTGGGAAGACCTCAATGGCAATGGCCAGCAAGACAGCGACGAGCCTGGTATTGAAAGTGTCAAAGTACAGCTGATCGGTACCGATTTTTGTGGCAATGGTGTCAATATGACCCAATTTACCGATGCCAATGGATCTTACCTGTTCTCCAATCTAACACCGGGTACTTATAAGACTATTTTCAGTCAATTGCCCGGAGCTTATTTTACCACGAAAGAAAAAGAGGGCACCGATCCAAGTATTGATAGCGATGTCAATCCCATCAGCGGAATGAGTGATCTGCGGGTCTATGGGGGGGGAGAAAAGGACACGACGCTGGACGCTGGTTACATCCGCTTCGCCTCGGTTGGTGACTTTGTTTGGGAAGACCTCAACGGTGACGGTATCAAGGATTTCAACGAACCAGGTATCCCGAATGTCACAGTAGAATTGAGTGGTGAGGATGGTACGGGTGAAATGGTCTCTCAGATCAAGCAAACCAATGCGCAGGGCCTCTACTACTTCGATGGCCTTCGCCCAGGTACTTATAAGCTGAGCTTTAGTCCGGGTGGCACGTTCCAAGCTACCACGAAAGGCGCGGGTACAGACGATACCGTTGATAGTGATATTAATCCTGATGGCATGACCGATCTGTTCACGCTGATCAGCCACGAGACCAATAGCAACCTGGATGCGGGCTACTATCGCCTCCTCAATATCTCCGGAAGAGTGTTTGATGATAGAAATGACGATGGCCTGCAAGATGCTGGTGATTTGGATGTCGCCGATGTGATCATCGCTTTACTTCGCAAAAATGCCGGTGGTACTTTTGATCCAGTGGACAATTTCAGTACACTGGAAAATGGCCGCTTTGCCTTCAATGGTCTGGTACCAGGAGAATACCAAGTCCGTGCCGATGAAAGCAGCCTACCGATAGATTTCATATTCAGTAAAAATCAGGATGTCAACGGCAATGCCAATGATGCGATCGATAATGATGCCGATGATACG
Organism: Bacteroidota bacterium; assembly: GCA_038750655.1. Classification (GTDB taxonomy): domain Bacteria; phylum Bacteroidota; class Bacteroidia; order Chitinophagales; family Saprospiraceae; genus JBCDGZ01. Next base: position 3,271 of record JBCDGZ010000200.1, read on the forward strand.
GGGGTAATTGAAAATATTGTCCTCCGCTCCGGTCAACCAGATTTGACAACCTTGGGTATTGGTATCCTCTTTAATATCATTCTCCCCGTAGAATTGGTCGATTTTCAGGCCAAACTGGTGAATAACAATCAGGCTTTACTAACCTGGATTACCGAATCTGAAATTGACAACAAGCATTTTGTCATCGAAAGATCAATTGATGGCCAGCTCTTCGAAACCATCGGAGTGGTCGCAGGGAATGGAACCAGCAACCATATCAACACCTATTTCTACAAAGACGAGACGCCCTTTTTCGGTCGCAACTACTACCGCTTGAAGCAGGTTGATTTTGACGGAGACTATGAATTCTCTGACATCAGAACAGTAGTGGTTAAGGGTAATGATCTGCCGGATGCCATTTTTTACCCCAACCCCACCAAGGACTTTACCACCCTAAGAGTAGTTACCCCTTTCGAGTCTCAGGCTACCGTAGAAATTGTCAATGCGCATGGACAGATTTTGAGAACACTAATTGTTCCTCAGGGCAGCAATAGCCTAGACATTGATATGAGCGACCTACAGCCTGGCTTCTACTTCATGCAGGTGAAATACAATGAATTCCGCAAAATTATCCATCGGGTACTAAAAATACAGGACTAAAACGGACGATTGGGGGCAGGGAAGTCTTGCCTCCAATTTTTTTTCCTTCCGACTTGCAACGAATTCAGGTAATTACACGTTAGCAATATTAAGAACATATCAAGACAACCCTTTTTACCCAGAACAATCGAAAAAACATACACTGAAAAAGAGGTTTGTAACCCCAATTTTGTAAACCGATTTTTAACAAACAACTTATGATCCCTTTCAACAAATCACTACTGATAGTAGTCTCAGCCCTATTGTTGTCCCAGGCTGCTTTTTCCCAGGTAAAAAAACAATACCAGGACAAAGTTTTCAATCAAACCACCATCGTCGTTAAAGAGGACAACGCCACCGACACCGATATTCTCACCGAATTTGATCTCGATGAAATCGGGATGGACCAAGTCATTAGAATTACCACCGAAAAAGATCGTCCAGCACCGGTCGAAGCTACTCCTAGGCCCGTACTGGTCGCTGAAGCTCCTCGCCAAGTCATCAAACAATCCACCCAACCCGCGCCAACCGTCGCCGAACAACCACAAGCTGAGCAGCCAAAGGCAGAACAACCGATCGCTCAACAGGTCCAGACGACCACCAGTCGTGCGGTGGAGACGCCCGTACAGGCGGTCCAAGTAGTTGATAATGTGGGTAATAAGCAAACGGCGGCCCGCCCAGCGGTGCGCCAAAGCCGATCCAGCAGCGGCAGCTACCGAAGCAGCGCCAAAAGAAAACGCGTGAAGAAAACCCGTCGTGTGAAGCTGAAAAAACGCAAACGCTTTAAAAAGCGCAATAAATACAAATGTTATAAGTTCTAGGAAACGAACCCCGCAGGCAAGATTAGACAAACGAACTCAATAAACAAAGGAGGTCCGGATGCAGTATCCAGACCTCCTTTGTCAATGGTTCGCTTCACTTAGGCCATTTCCGCTCTAGATAGGCCCACCTTGTAAGTATCCAAACAGCGCTGCCGCGCCTCCTTGTGGTCCACAATCGGCGCTGTATACGCCGGTGTGCCGTACTCTGGCACCCATTTCTTCACATATTTCAGCTCCTTGTCAAACTTCTGCTGCTGTGAATAGGGATTGAAGACCCGAAAGTAGGGTGCTGCGTCGGTGCCCGTGCCCGCAGCCCACTGCCAGCCGCCGTTGTTACTCGCCAAGTCAAAGTCCAGCAGTTTCGCCGCAAAGTAGGCCTCCCCCCAGCGCCAATCGATCAGCAGGTGCTTGGTGAGGAAGCTAGCGGTGATCATCCGCACACGGTTGTGCATATAGCCTGTGGCGTTCAGCTCCCGCATACCGGCATCGACGATGGGGTAGCCAGTGCGGCCCTCGCACCAGGCCTGGAACTCCTCCTCGTTGTTGCGCCATTCGATGTAATCGTACTTAGAGCGGAAATTGCCTTTGGCAACATGGGGAAAATGGGCCAGGATCATGGCGTAAAAGTCGCGCCAGATCAGCTCATTGAGGTAGGTATCGCTCAGGCGGCGAGCGTGGCGGGCCTTCTCGCGGATACTAATAGTTCCAAAACGAAAGTGCAGCCCCAGCCGGGAAGTACCGTCGATCGCCGGAAAATTGCGGGTTTCCTTGTAGTTGCGAATCAAGCCTCGGGTGACATTGGTGGAAGGGATAGGAATATCTGTTGGCTGGAAGCCCATCTCTTCGAGGCTAGGAATGGCCAACGGAGATTGGCGATGCAGGCGGTCGAAGTATTGTTCGTTGGGATAGGATTGTAGGTAGTAGGAGGTGGACTCGTCGCCGTCGAGGGCCGGGCGGCTTTGCATTTTCTTGCGCCATTTGCGGCTGTAGGGAGTGAAGACGGTATACGGCGTACCGTCGTCTTTGAGCACTTCGTCCTTTTCGAAGAGGACATGGTCCTTGTAAGTGTGAAATGGAATGCCCTGGTCTTCCAACAGTTGCCTAATTTGCGTATCACGCTCAAGGGCGTAGGGTTCGTAATCGTGATTGGTGTAGACCGCAGCGATCTTGTAGCGTTGGAGCAGTTGGGGCCAAATCTCTTCGGGGTAGCCGTATTCTACTTCAATGCTACTGTCCATTTGTTCCAGCTCGGCTTTCATTGCCGTAATGGTATCGTGAAGAAAATGGACGCGCGCATCCTTTTTGTCTTCTAGTTTATCCAAAATATGACGATCAAAAATGAAAAGTGGTAATACCGGATGGTCGCTACACAAGGCGCGATAGAGGCCAGCATTGTCGTTGAGACGCAAGTCGCGACGATGCCAGAAGATGCTTATTGATTCCATAGTATATGCAACAAGCTTTTCAAATGATGGTTTAAAGGCAGTGCATAGTTTTAAGCTTTGCTCTTTCTTCTGTAATTTTACCCGCCAAGTAATCCTCAATTTATGCGCTCCATGCAGCAGCCATCCGTTTCTCCCTCTACTTCTTCCCGAGCGTGGAATCGGCTGGCTTCAATCAGGGGGCCTCTTCTCTTCCTGATCGTTTTTGCTGCCATTGCCCTTTACTACAGCTATCCTCAATATTATCACTACCTACCCTGCTCTGTACACAGTTGGCGACAAACCGACGGCACTGCCATCGCTCTGACTTATTATTTGCAAAATACAGGGCTATTCGAACCCCAGTTCCTCAACCAAATGCAGGGCGATCCCCATACCGTGGGGGAGTTTCCTCTCCTTTATTATGTCGCCGCTCAGCTGTTCAAATATTTTGGTTGGCAGGACGGCCTCTTTCGACTGCTCAACCTATTGCTCTTCGCCAGTGGCTGCTATGCGCTTTATTGGGTGGGAAAACAGTGGATCAAAGATGAGTTGCTGGTCCTCTGTATTCCAGTGTTGCTGTTCAGCTCTCCGGTGATGGCTTATTATAGCTTCAACTTTTTGCCCGATCCGCCCGCGCTGGGGCTAGCCCTGCTCGCCTGGCCCGCCTACCTGCGCTTCCAACAAAAGGCCCAATACCGCTGGCTCTACCTATCCATGCTCCTCCTCCTGCTGGCCGGCCTCATCAAAGTCACTGCACTGCTGAGCTATGGTATCCTGATCGGCATCAGCGGCCTGCAGTGGCTTCGCCTCCTTCCGTCCTCCTCCCCTCGCCTACTCCACCTCCCACGGCTCCTCGTTGCCTTCCTCCTCGTCCCCCTGGGCTTCGCCGCCTGGTATTTTTGGGCCAAACACTACAACGCCAGCCATCAATCCACCTACTTCCTGGCCAGCATCCAACCCATCTGGTCGATGAGCCCGGAACACATCGAGCGTACCCTGCGGCGCATTTGGAAGGGCTGGCTGGACGATTACTTCTTCCCCCCTACGCACCTACTGTTGCTCGGCTGCACCCTTTTCACCGGCTGGCACCGGCGACATTTGCCCTCGGGAGTTGCCGCTGTCATCGGCTTGAGCCTTATGGGTACCCTGGGGATATTTCTGCTCTGGTTCAATCAGTTTCTTCATCACGATTATTACATCATCACTTTGATGCTCTCTGCGGTTGCGCTGCTGATGGGCAGTGCCATTGTTCTAGTGCGGCGTTTTCCTGGGCTGGTCCGCCACTGGGCTTTCCGCAGCCTCTTGTTGATCTTTGTCCTGCTCAACCTCCACCACGCCAAAAAGGAATTGCACTATCGCTATGCCGATGACAGTAAATACATGAAGTCATACAAAAGCATTTACGCGGAGCAGGAGGCTTTGCAGCAGTTTTTGCTGGATCGCGGGGTGGAGCCAGAGGCGCTGGTGATTAGTACGCCCGATGAGAGTCCGAATACGACTTTGTACTACCTGCGGCGCAGCGGCTGGACGCAGTTTAACAATGTGAAGAAGTGGACGAAGGTGCAGCAGGGGAAGCACTTTGACTGGCCAGCTATCCAGGATCTGCGGCAACAGGGCGCGCGCTATTTGATTCTCCACGACCCGGCGTACCTGCAGCGGGAGGAGCTACAGCCAGCCTTACAAAAGCCTTTGGGTGACTTTAAAGGACAACTTTTTGTATTTGATTTAGAAGGACTTTGATTAACTCTCTTTAGCCTTTGCTTTAATCTCAATGGAGTTGGTTGTATTCAGGATTTTGGAGCTGTTCAGCATCTGTACTACCCCTTCTTTTTTGTCTTTGCGAAGGATTTCGATGCCTTCCCAGTTTTCCCCACAGTCGTTTTCCAAAACCGCCCCGTTGAGCAGCAGCTCTCCTTCGGGATAGACGCTGATTTTCGCGCCTTTGGGCAGCGCCACCCGGCAATTGACCGTCAGACTCCCTCCATCGCGAATGATAATATGGCCTTCCAGGTCTTTGGCGCTTTTCCAGACGACTGTGGTATCAATGTAGATGGTTTGATCTTCTTTCAGGGTACACCAAGTCCGTTCCAGAAGTCGACGGATTTTTCGTTTTTTACTGGAAAAATTATAATGTACTGTACCAATTTGGCAGGGCGACCAGGCGCTGGCGTGGGTGTTATAGTCCATGAAGTTATTGGACCAGAGCGAATCACAGGGAGGGCGCTTGCTTTTGCCCCAGCAGTTGGGGTGCTTGGGGGTGTCGTCACAGCCATCATTGCTTCGCCAGGAATGCCGGAGGCCCAGGCAGTGTCCAACTTCGTGATTGAGCAATTTTTGGCAGAACCATTTGCCTTTGGGGAGGCTCATTTTCCCATTTCTCCAAACCGTATCCTGAACATTAAAGAACCATCCGTTTACTTTCAGCCAGCTACCAAAGGCGATGCCATTGGTTTTATTGTGGGGGTTAAATTTGGGGGATTTTAGGCTATCAACGGGGTGCGTCATCACAAAAACATTCATTACTGTATCTTTCTGAATGCCGTATTTATTGAAAACCGTCCGATCGTAATTGTTTCTGCTCTTGCCCTCACTTAGCATATAGTACAGCTCATCATCGTAATGAAAATAAATGCCCTCATCGCCGGGAACATTGGGTCGAGGCGTCAATTTATAGCGATAGCCAATAGGCAAGACCGGGGTAGCATTGCCCAAAGGCAGGCGCATCTGCGAGTTGCGGCCCAATTTATCGTTCGCTGCTTCCAGTACTTGATTGATGAATAAGCGGCCTTTTTCTTTATCAAAATTGCTACTACCATCCTCTTTACACATGATGTGAAAATTGAGGCGGATGGTTTTAGTGGGGGTATGTTCGGGAAAATCCAAGTCAGGGGCGTAAGCCAACTTATCCCCGCAATGCCCTAGGTTGTTATAACCCGAAGGGCGAATCAGCTCTTCATCGACAAGCATAGTGGTCATAAATTGCCGCTCCAAACCACGATTGCAGGACCCAATAAGGAGAATGAGGCAAATGACGCTTAGTAAACGAGACATAGACTTAAGAGAATTTGAATTGCTTAAACCAAAAAAGAAAAGTATTTTTGAGCTTTTAAAGTACCATTAAATATACCATAAAATTACCCATTACAGACGAAAACTGTCGGATGGGACAATAAATTGCAACATCGTCTATGAAAATTTACACTACTCTACTCGCTACCCTGCTGCTGTTCTGCTTCGCCTGCCAATCTGGACAAGACAATGGCGATGCCACATTGACTGCTCTCGAAAAGGAAGTAGAAGCGAATCCCAACTCAGAAAACAGCAAGCAACTAATCGATCAATACCTCGCAGAGGTCAGCAATAACCCGGAGGATGTAGAAACCAATGCCAGCTACCTCTATCGCGCGGCCTCCCTCTACTATCGCCAAAATCGCTTTTCCAATGCTGCCGACCTGCTCAAGCGGGCCATCAAAGACTACGGAACAGCTACCAGCATCCCCAACACAATGATGCTCCTAAGCACTATTTTTCAAGAAAACCTGAAGAATACGGACATCGCTCAAGCGATCTACAACCACGTCAAAGATCGCTACCCCGATACCGAACAAGGTAAAGAGGCGGCCTCCAAAATCAGAGCTGACGGCCGGTCTATGGAAGCCGCTATCGAAGACATCGGTGGACGGATGTACAACGACTCTACCTTCCGCATCGATAACCGCCTAGCGGTAGATTTTGTCAATACCTGCGAGATGTACGCACTACTGCGGCCTTCCGATACCAAGAGTCCCGATTATCTCTTCAAAGCAGGCGAAACCGCCCGTACTGTCCGCAATTTCACCAAGGCCCTCGAACTCTACGATTGGGTCTACACCCGCTACCCCGATTTCGAAAAGTCGGCCCAAGCCCTCTTCCTCAAAGGCTTCACCCTCGACAATGACTTGGGCAAGCACCAAGAGGCCAAGGCCATCTACGAGACCTTCCTCGCCAAATACCCCAACGACGATTTTGCCGATGATACGCAGTTTTTGCTGAGTAATATTGGGAAGTCGGATGATGAGATTATTCAGAATTTTGAAAAGAAATAAGGGGATAGAGACTGTATATTCTTAATAATTTGTTTTCCCTCTAACGTGTATCTTCATTTTTCCAATCGATGAAAAACGAAGCAAAACCTGCCTGCCGGCAGGCAGGAATCTTGTCTGTGCTCCGTAGGGATCCCTTCGGGATAAACTCGCTCCGCTCAGACAGTACACAGACGAGCCACCCGCCCCTATATCGTAGATGTTTTGAGACTGACCTACGGCCAGTCAAAACTTAGAAACTATGGAGGTTCTGATTATTCAGCCAACTTTCTAAATCTTCGTCTTTAATATTTTTATCTTCAATAGCCTTCGCTACATTAGCACTAAGCTTGTCCGCAAAGTAATTTGCTAACATTTTTTTGATCTCTAGCATATCCTCCTGGCTTGGATTGAGCGCATATACTTTGAGTAATTCTAGTTGTAGCGGACTTAGTTTTTTCACTCCCATTTGGTATTGTATTCACTGAATAATTCATGCAATAAGATAAGACATCTTGGATAATAATCAAAAACTCTTTCATGCAGATGCTTTTTGGCATATAAGGACACTACACCATTTCGTAAAACCCCGACCGCTTATTCCGGTCCCAATCTCGATACCAG
>JBCDGZ010000201.1:0-10523 GCA_038750655.1 Bacteroidota bacterium
CCGCTAGCCCCTACGCTAGGGATGGACCCCGGGCAAATGGCGGTCTGCCCCGAGCAGTCAAAATCAGCACATACCGAGCAGCAGTTGATCAGCGCAGCTGGATCGCCGTAGCTGAGGAGTATATGCGCCGCCGAGGCCGCTAGCCCACCCATCAGGTAAAAAATCAGAAAATTAAAATTGCCGATGGTGGCCTCAATATTATCCGCAAAAACCCAAAGGAAAAGCATATTGCCAATCAAGTGCATCCAGCCACCGTGCATGAACATACTGGTGAAGAGGGTATAGTAATCTTGCCCGTTGACGATCTCATTAGGGATAGCGCCTAGCTCGCAAACGAGGTTGCCGGGCTGGGACAACTGCACGAAAAAGAAAAGGATATTGAGGACGATGAAGCCGTAGCTAAAAATGGGTTTAGCACCACCCCGCACCTGATCATCGCCAATGGGAAAAATCATATATGCTCGTTTTAGGGCCTTGATGGAAGATCAAAGCAGCTATTTTTTGTGAAAAGTAAGAAAAAAACGGAGCAATTACACAGAAAGGAGGGCTAATACGGAGAATCGGAGGAAAGACTAGGGCTGCACCGGGTCCAGTTCGTCTAGCGCCAGACGCAGCACATATTCTTCGGGCCGGACGGTACGGTTGAGGCCGGGAAGCGGAAAAAGGTCGATCAAATTGAGTTTGAAGCGGGGCAGGCCATCGAGTTGGATGACTTGACTTTGGCCCTGGGTGAGTTCAATATCCTGCTTGCTATTATCGGAATTACAGAGGACCATTTTAACTTTGGCTCTGCCCTGACCGAAACAATCGATCAGTCTGGGACAGCGAGAATCTTTGAGGACTTGAGCGAAAACAAGGCGGTTACTGCCGCCGGGTAGGATAGCACTTTGACCGATAGGCAGATCGAAGGATTGACCTGCTTGAACCCCTACTCCCGAAACTGCATCATCTCCGCAGGCCGTCAGCATCAGGGCCAATGCGAAGAAAATAATGATGTGGTAGACTAGTTTCATAATACCTGTTAATAAAGTTGGTTTGGAGTACGGTTGATTATCAACAACCTACACCTTTATAGAACGAGATTTTTGGAGAAAGGGTTGGTTAGGAGAGAAGAATTTATAAGAATAATATAAATTTATTGCTTTTTATTTAAAATTCCAAAATCCTAGAACAGGTTCTCAGTTTAAAGCATAAGCGCGAAAATACAAACACTCCCGCAGCGCAAATTGGTAAAACTCCGTGTGATTGTAGTCTTTCACCAGCTTCTGATAGTGCAGATTATGCTCATCGGGCACATTAGGAATCTCACGCCCCATGCCCCAGCCCCGCTTGTCCAGGTAGTCATCACTCATAAAGTATTCAGTACGCTCGCAGCGTGCCGCCATAAAAGTCGCCCGGGCCGCCAATTCGCTATCATTACCCGCTAGTTGCTGCGCCCGCTCGAAGTAGGCCTTCGCCAGGGTTAGGTCCGTGTTCTCATTATTTCCAAAAGGAGCGCCATATAATTCGTGCACATAACGGCTTCCCCTATCGCGCGTAGCTCCACTCCGAAAGTAGTCCATCACATCCCAGGAACGACCAAAATAACTCATGTTGTAAAACGCGTTGCCCAAGGCATAGAAATGACGGGCTCCACCTTGCATATCGGCTTGCCCTTTGAACTGCAAATCAAAGATGCGCTCCAGGATTCCTACCTTGTTGTAAGTCTTCAACGTATCAGGTATGGGGCAAAGGACGCAGTCGTCAAAATGCTCTAAGAAGGGATTGAATTTAAAATCATCCCAATTTTCTCTCGGAATCTGTTGAAAAACCGCCAGCGCGGCCTCAAGATTGCCCTCCGTCATCAGGAGACTGCCCTTAATGTCCAACAGCCGATTGCGCAGATTGACGCCATTCTGATCGATGATCAACATCTCTTCCAATAGATTGGGTTCGGGTTGATTACAAACGGCCAACAGGTCATCAATAATCTCCAGTTGCGGATTGTATTTCAGATCAGATAGGTCGTAGTGGCAACGAAAAGCTTTGCCGACCCGCCCTTCGTCCAGATAAAGGGTACTGATGCGGTCGTTGATAAAATCTGGGAAGTCCGAAAACTGTTTATACACCGGATTATCCACAATCATTCGAAATACCTGCTCCTCCGTCTCCTCGTCCATCTGCTTTAATTCATGCACCTTAAGGGCCAAATCGAAAGCCGCTAATTGCTCTTTGAGGGTATCATTTTCAATCACCATCGCCAAATCGTTCAGCGTCTTTCCCGCCTCATAAAAATTACCGGCCAAGTATTCCAGGTAGCCCTCCGCCAGTTGCCAGAGCCGCAGGTGCTTCACCTGCTGTTCTTCAACCACCCGCCGGACCAGCTTTTGCAGCCGCAGCAGATTAGGCCCGATGACATTGCTGCGTCGATCTTTGTTTTTGATGTATTCATCGGGATGCTCTCCATCGTAAAATTCTGCCCCCAGCAGCCCCTGCTCCATCTTGCGAATTTCGCGGACCAGCAATAGCTCCAGGTGCTTATTATCGGGGGTCAATTCATAGATTTTTTCCATCTCCTCAGCGGCCCGGCTGTCCTCCGCCGAAGCTCGAAGGGCGTAGAGCCCCGCCCGCTCTCGATCGTTCTGACACAGTAGCATACACTGCTCCCACTGCTCATCCGTTTCGATGTAAAAACTGCGGTAGGCAGATTCGCGGCGGCTAGGGCTGTCCAGAAAAATTTGCATAAAATGATAGGCGGCCTGAACGGTTTGCCCCATAGCGCGCATAGCCCCCGCCCGATGCCCTAAAATCCAATCGTTGAGGATGCTCTCTTCTGGGTCCATACGGGGGTAAAGCTCATCGTAGATCGACAACGTAAGCGGATAATCTTTGGCGTAATGGGCCAATCGGACTACTTGGTAGAGATAGCGCAGCTTGATATAATTGGATTTGGTTTTGAGGAACAATCGTTTACCTTCCCGGATCAGCCGCTTCATCGCTACCGTATCCCGGTCCGGCGTGTCCCACATACTTTCCAAGACCGCATGTGGTTCGCAAGTTTTGGCAAAAACAAAATAGTCAGCCGCCTCAACACATTTTTTCTCCTTCATATGCAGCGCCAAAGCATTATTGGCCATCCGAAAATCCAGGCGCAAATTCTTGCTGCTTACCGCCGTACTGAGCAGCTGCAGCTCGTCCAGGCTGCTCTCGTAGATCACCGCCCGCAGATCAGCAATTGAAGCTACATCGCAAAAACGCTCCCGCCATTCCTCTAAATTACTGCGCTGTTTAAGCTCCACTCGCGTACCTATCCGCTCATACAAATCGTCGAATCGCAGCAGAAAAGGCGCAAAATTAGCCGTGTCAACGACCAGTCCGGTATGCAAAAAAGAGTAGCCTTCCTCCTCCCAATCCGCAATACCACAGAAGCCGGAGGCCGGCTGAGGAGGCAGCAACACCGTCCCCAACAACAGCAGACAAAAACAGCACAGCAGTTTAATCTTGAAATTTTTTGCAGATGGCTTCCAGGGTTTCATAAGGGTAATATTTGATGGTGGTGGTGTCTAGATGATAAAAACTCAGCGTGAGGGGAGAATGATGAACTAAGGGCGCTAACAGTTCGGCACTTTCTTGTAGCTGCTGGGCCGTCACGGCTTCACAGCGGATTTCATCCCCTTCGTATAAATACTGCCCTTTAAGATAAGTACTTTTGGTGGCCCGAAATTGCTTCTCTCCACTTTTAACAAATCGTTCGTCGGCGGCTAGTTGCTCGCTGCGCAGATTATTGAGCAATTTAATCATTTGGCCATCGCGATAGAGGACTCCCCAGGCGAAAATGGGCAGGGCCATATCCAGCTCCAGCGGGTAGCGGCGGGCGCCTTCAATGTAACGCTGTACGATCTGGTTGTCGAGAATAGAGTTGCGGGTAGTCGAGTCTTTCACATCACCGACATTGTAGCACATCAGCATCCCCCGGTCGGCCGGTGGCACCCCCGTTTGGCCTGGGTACTTGAGCTGGTGCAGCCGAATCGTTGTCGATAAGGCCACTCCTTCGGTCCGCCACTTTTGCCGAAGCTGCCGCAGCAACGAAAAGTAAGCTTCCCGCGTCTGTCCTGACCAGTCGCAGTCTATTTGCACCTCCTTCAATTCATACTCCGGTAGCTGCTTCCAGAGCTGCCCGACCTTGCGGTAAATACGTTGGTGTAGGCTATCGATCTGGGGGGCGGTGCAGCCACGCAGGCTGCGGTTGGTGATGAAGATCGTAGGGATGATTTCTAGGTTGGGGGGCAGTGCGCCTCGACGCTGTAACTGCGCCAGCGCCCGCGTCTCCTGCCCCTCCGCGGGGCGGTCCACATCGAAGAATTTGACATAGAGGCGCTCTACCTTCAGGTCTTGCAGATAGCGCCGCTCCGCATCGCTCAAGACCAAGCGAGTCTGCCAGTGATAGAAAGCGGGACGAAGCTCTACAGCCGCCGGCTGGCAAGCCTGGAATAGCAGCAGGGCAAGTAGGGGCAGTGCGCAGAATAGAAGCCCCTTTTTCATACGATGCCTTCGCGTAAGAGGTCATGCAAATGGATGATACCGACGTACTGCCCTTCGTCGGTCACGACCAGCTGAGTGATGCTGTTGCTGCGCAGCACTTGTAGGGCCTCGACGGCCAGCTCGTCCTTATCGATAGTCTTGGGGGTGGGGGACATGATGTCGGCAGCGCGGAGGGTGGAGAAGTCATCAGTTTGCTCCAGCATCCGGCGCAGGTCGCCATCGGTGATGATGCCCAGCAGTCGACCTTCGGCTTCGACGACGGTGGCGCCGAGGCGCTTGGAGGTCATTTCCATGATGGTTTGGCGCAGGTTATCGTCGGGGGCGACGGCGGGGCGAGCGTTGCGGGGGTAGAGGTCGCGGACGCGCAAGTAGAGCTGGCGGCCCAGGGCCCCGCCGGGGTGGACCTGGGCAAAATCGCGGGGGCTGAAGCCCCGCAGTTCGAGCAGGGCCACGGCCAGTGCATCGCCCATAGCCATCTGTGCGGTGGTGCTGGCCGTTGGAGCCAGGTTGTGAGGGTCGGCTTCGCGGTCGACGGGGAGCAGTAGGCAGTAGTCGGCCTGCTGGCCCAGATAGCTGTCGGCGCGGCAGCACATCCCGATCAGGCGGTTGCCGAGCTGCCGCAGCAGCGGAACCAGTACCTTGATTTCTGCCGTCTCACCACTCTTAGAAAGGCAAAGCAGCAAATCGTTGGGATTGATCATCCCCAGATCGCCGTGGATGGCATCGGCAGCGTGCATAAATACGGCCTGCGTTCCGGTCGAGTTCAGCGTAGCGACCACTTTTTTTCCCACCAAGGCACTCTTCCCAATCCCGGTCACCACAACCCGCCCCTGGCACCGCAAAATGGTGGTCACCACCTCACAAAATTCTGGGCCAATAGTCGCCTTGAGGCGCTCTAATGCCTCGATTTCAATTTGTATGGTTTTCCGTGCAATTGATGCAATTTTAGTTTCGTTATCCACAAGATAATTTGTATTTTTGACAGCTTTTTGGAGCAAATATTCTAAAAAGTCCTTAAAAACCTACAATCGCCATTCTCCCTAGAGCTGTTCCTAATAGATTGTCGGCAATTGACATCTTTGTGACAACCTTAATGTACAATAATGCGTTTTTTCTTTGGCTGAGCCAGCAACAATTGTTACTTTTAAAAAGCGCGATACGGCTCAGATAGCCTGGAACAGTAATTATCAAGCTAATCCCTGAAACCGTAAAAATAAGTTGAAATTTTAATTCAAAAGAATTGAAATGATAGTAGCGAACGAATCCCTTCATGACTCTCTGCAAAAGTACTTTGGCTTTGATAACTTCAAAGACAATCAGGAAAAAATCATCCAAAGTGTTTTGGAGGGTAAAGATACTTTTGTCATCATGCCTACCGGCGGTGGCAAGTCCCTTTGTTATCAATTACCAGCAATGATGCTCGATGGTACGGCCATCGTTATTTCTCCACTCATTGCGCTAATGAAAAACCAGGTGGACTCTATTCGGGGCCACAGCCAAAACGATGAAGTTGCTCACTTCCTCAATTCTTCGCTGACCAAGGCGCAGATGAAGAAGGTAAAGAGTGATATTCAGGCTGGCAAGACCAAACTGCTGTTCATCGCTCCAGAAACGCTGACTAAGGATGAAAACATTGAGTTTTTTCGCCAGGTCAATCTCTCCTTTGTCGCAGTGGATGAGGCCCACTGTATCTCAGAATGGGGCCACGATTTCCGTCCAGAGTACCGTCGTATTCGCACCATGATCGACTCTATCGATCGGAGTATTCCGCTGATTGCTCTAACGGCTACAGCCACTCCGAAGGTGCGGGCAGACATTGTCAAAAACCTGAACATGGCGGAAGTCAGTAGCTTTGTCTCCTCTTTTAACCGAGATAATCTCTACTACGAGATACACGCCAAAGGCAAAAAGGAGAAGACAATCAAAAATATTATCCAGATCATCAAGAGGATGTCCGGTAAGTCGGGCATCATCTATGTCCAAAGCCGCAAATCGGCCGAGGAGATTGCTAAGATGCTCTTGGTCAACGATATTAAGGCCGCCCCCTATCACGCGGGCTTGGAGGCAAAAGTGCGCTCCAAAACGCAGGATGATTTTCTGATGGAAGAGGTGGACGTCATTGTGGCTACTATTGCCTTTGGAATGGGGATTGACAAGCCGGATGTTCGCTTTGTCATCCACTACGATATTCCGAAGAGTATAGAGAATTATTATCAGGAGACGGGCCGGGCGGGCCGCGACGGCCTCGAAGGTCGCTGCGTCGCTTTCTACTCCTACAAAGATATTTTACGCTTAGAAAAATTCCTGCGCGATAAGCCCGTCGCAGAGCGCGAGATGGGCTCTCAACTCTTGCAAGAAATCATCGCCTATTCGGAGACGACGGCTTGCCGCCGCCGCTTTCTGCTCCATTACTTCGGAGAGGAATACGATGATTCGCAGTGTAGCGAAATGTGCGACAACTGTCGCTTCCCCAAAGCAAGAATTGAAGTACAAAAAGAAGTGCAGAATGGGCTAGTCGCTATCCAACAGCTGAACGAGAACTACGGCATCAAGGTGCTGGTTGATTTTGTGCTGGGTAATGCCACCAAGGAAATGGTCGACTTTGGCCATGATCAACTCTCTCACTTTGGTATTGGTAAGGAAAAAAATGAGACGTTCTGGCACTCCATTTTTCGCCAGGCGCTACTGAACAATCTGCTCTACAAAGACATCGAAAACTACGGTCTGCTCAAATTCACTAAGAAGGGCCTCGATTTCATGGAGCAGCCCCATCCTTTCGAAATTTCACTCAATCACAATTTTGAAGAAGAAGTTATCGAAATGGATGCGCCCTCTGGCAAAAGTGCTGTATTGGACAGAACACTGATGACCTTGCTCAAAGACCTGCGCAAGAGCATCGCCAAAGAGAAGAATATTCCTCCTTTTGTCATTTTCCAAGACCCCTCCCTCGAAGATATGGCCACTCAATATCCCATTTCTATGGATGATATGGCCAAAATCACCGGGGTCAGCAAAGGAAAGGCGATGCGCTACGGCCGTCCTTTCATGACAATGATCGCTGAATATGTTGAGCAAAATGACATTGAGCGCCCCACTGACTTCGTCGTCAAACAAGTGGCCAATAAGTCCAAGATCAAAGTCAATATCATTCAAAGCATAGATCGCAAGATGCCGCTCTCGGACATCGCAGGTACCAATAACCTCTCGATGGAGGACTTGCTGCACGAGCTGTATATGATCGTCGTATCGGGTACCAAAGTCAATCTCGATTACTACATTGAGGAAAATGTAGATGAATATTCTCGTGATGACATCTACGATTATTTCATGGAATCTCAGACGGATTCGCTAGAGGAGGCTTATGCAGAATTGAAGGAGGATGACATTACGATGGAGGAGATCGAACTAATTCGCATCAAGTTCTTGTCTGATTTAGCCAACTAAGCACAAAGTGGTGAAACAGTTTTTAATCATTAATGGCCCCAACCTCAACTTGCTGGGCAAGCGAGAACCCAGTATCTACGGCCATCAGGACTTCGAAAGTTTCTTTACCCAATTGCAGGAGCAGTTCCCCGAGTTCCACCTCAGCTATTTCCAGAGCAACAGCGAAGGAGCCCTCATTGATCAACTCCACAAAGTAGGCTTCACCATTGACGGTATTGTCATCAACGGAGGGGCCTATTCTCACACCTCCATTGCCATCGCCGATGCCATTGCAGCTATCCCAGCTCCCGTGGTAGAAGTACACATTTCCAATGTCTACGCCCGAGAGGCCTTCCGGCACCACTCGCATTTCACTAAAGTCTGTATCGGGATGATAACAGGACTGGGAATGAAGGGGTATGAGCTGGGGCTTCGCTACCTCATGGCTTTATAAAGGGCTTCGTAAACTCTAAATCCATCAGGCGCAGCCGGCGCTTTTTACCAATCTTGTATTTTTTGGATTTGAAAATCAGCCGTAGGGCGAGGCCAGCGATCAACGCTACCGAAGGCACCTGCCAGGTTAGTGCATTGATAGAAACAGCCAAATCAAAGGGCAGCGCCACAAAATTGAAGAACGCATAAGCGCCTCCAAAGACCCACAGCCTCCACGCCCAGGCCCTGGACCAGCCCGCATCTTTATAGGTCTTGATTGCCGAGATGTCCTCTACTTTAACCGCCCGGTTATAGAAAACCACCAGGCCATCGTCCACCAGAATATCTTTGATGACATCTTCATACCAATATTTATCTCCATTGAGGCGGAAGGTAAGGGTTTCGCCGATGTAGAATCGCTTGGTTTTGAGGCTGGTGGTTTTTTCGAGTTGTATAAATTTTTGAGCAGAGCTGTTGAATCCAACGCAAAGGAAGAAGCAAAACAGTAGAGTTAGACGCATGAATAAAGGAGTGTGTGATAGGTTAGTGAGAAGAATTGTTCTGTATAGTTAACTGCTTAATCCATTTTCTTATTATCCGCTGAACGGCACTTTCGACTTGTGCAAAAATCAATTCCTCCTTGGCAATATAGATCAGCATGATGCCATACTGCGGAGCATCGTCGGGAAGTTGCTCGTAAAGCCAGTGCTTGTTGAGGCGGTAAGCCTCCCGGAGGAGGCGACGAAGTCTATTGCGGTGAACAGCTTTCGGAAAAGAACGGCGAGGGACAGTAAGGGAAAACTGAACAGGAAAGCTACTTAGAGCAGGTTGGATGGGTATCCATACAATACGAAGCGGATAGGAACTTAAAGATTGGCCTTGCTTGAATAGATTCCCGATGACCTTTTTGCTCTTGAGACGCTCAGCTTTGGTAAAGGTAAACTGGGGCATAAAGGAAACATAGGGAAAAGAGCAAAGCCTACTTCAGTCTTCTCTCGTCAGAAACTGTCAGCTTCGCACGGCCCTTAGCTCTACGGCGAGCTAGTACTTTACGACCGTTCTTGCTGCTCATGCGTGAACGAAATCCATGCTTGTTGACGCGTTTTCTTCTCGAAGGTTGGTAAGTTCTTTTCATTTTATTGCATTACTGCGGTTTGGCTGAACAGATTTTGCCAGACAAAACCCTTAATTAAAAACGGAGGGCAAATTTACAGCTATTTTAGCAAACAGACAACTGTTTGAATTGATTTATGAAGCTGTTTTTGAATGAATTATAAAAAATCATTTGATTTTACTAACTTTAAGAAGATCATTTGCGGCCTTTTTCTTTTCGAATAAAGGCCCTTTGATGAGAAAACATGCATTATATCATCTAAAACAAACGAAAAATGGGTTTATTCGATTTTATTAAAGGAATTTTTGGTTCCGCAAAGGATGCAGCCGGAGACATCGTTGAAAATGTAGCCGATAAGGCAGAAGATGTAGTGGAAAGTGCCAAAGACATGGCCGAAAATGTGGTGGAAAAGGCAGGCGATGCTGTCGACAAGGCGAAAGATATGGCCGGAGATGTGGTTGATAAAGCGGAAGATATAGCAGAAAGCGCCAAGGAGAAGGCGGGGGACGCCGTGGAGAAGGCCAAAGACATGGCAGGAGATGCTGTGGATATGGCGAAAAGTGCCGCTGGAACGGTTGCTGACAAAGCGGGAGATATTGTAGAAGGCGCTAAGGATATGGCTGGAGATGCCGTAGAAAGTGCCAAAGACATGGCGGGCAATGCTGTTGATGCCGCAAAGAATGCGGCCAGTACTGTTGCCGAAAAAGCAGAGGACGCCGTAGAAGGCGCTAAGGATATGGCCGCCAATGCCGTAGATACCGCTAAGGACGCCGCTAGTACCGCGGCGGAAAAAGCAGGGGACGCCGTAGAAGGCGCTAAGGACATGGCCGCCAATGCCGTGGATACCGCCAAAGATTCCGCTAGCACCGCTGCCGAGAAAGCAGGGGACGCCGTAGAAGGCGCTAAGGATATGGCCGCCAATGCCGTAGATACCGCCAAGGATGCCGCCAGCACCGCTGCCGAGAAAGCGGGAGACGCAGTGGAAAGTGCTAAGGATATGGCCGCCAATGCCGTGGATACCGCCAAAGAAGCC
>JBCDGZ010000202.1:0-10406 GCA_038750655.1 Bacteroidota bacterium
ATGATGATCTTGCATAATATGGTGGATATTATTAGAGTTCAATCTGCCCATTGCACTACTCACTCTTGAGTTACTTGAGCCATTAGTTGGGCCTTGTGCAAATAAAAGATTATGAACCCCTTGGGTTGCAACTAAACCACCATGAGCAGTGACAGCTGTGCCAGTAGCTGAAACAAAATAACCTGCCGCGGCCCCATATCCTGTCGGA
Source organism: Bacteroidota bacterium (assembly GCA_038750655.1). Taxonomy (GTDB): domain Bacteria; phylum Bacteroidota; class Bacteroidia; order Chitinophagales; family Saprospiraceae; genus JBCDGZ01. The sequence continues at coordinate 209 of JBCDGZ010000202.1, forward strand.
GATGTTATTATCCCTCCTGCAGCACCACCAAATGCCATAGTGGTTCCAAGATTCATTTCCACGATCCCCTGAATAACCGTAAAAGCATCTCCTGCTCTTTGTCCATAGTAGTATGCGTCTCGATGGGGGTCCATGCGAGGCCCTATCCCATTGTTTGAAGAAAATGCATTCGCAAATCCATAGGTAAATGCTCCAGCACTCTCCCCCCAATTCCCCTGCGTTACAAAATCATAGTCTATGTACACATCGGTACCGATAGAAACACTTCGCTGGTTTTGTATCACTCCCCAAACTCCATCTTGATTAACAATGGTTCCACCGCCGTTGAAGGTCTTGTAGAACCAAGCACCAAACTTATACTTGAAACCGCCATCCGGATCAATTCCATTAACGGGGTCATTCCCCATACTCAAGTAGGGACTCCAGTATTGTCTGTAAGGATCCATCGCTGTCCATCGCGCCAAGCGTCCATCATACATTCGTAACTCAAAAGCATTCCAACCCACTTCCTCGTCCTTCTCCGCAAAATCTCCTTGATAACCATAGCGGCTCGAACCTCCATTACGCCCCGGCAAAGTCCACCCATAAGGATAGTAATCCGCATAGTACACCACATCTGCATCTCCACTCGTCCCCTCTTCGATCACCGCTCGTACATTGCCCAGATGGTCCTTGAGTTCATACTGGAAGTTGTACGTTCCTCCATTGTAGAACGCTGTACCCAAGCGGCTCACGCCATTGATGGCTACTTCTGATAGTACTATCGAACTGCCACTCTCTTGCTCATAAATACACTGTCCTCCACTGCCTCGGAAATACCACGTCGTCTTCGTCAGGGTCGAGTTGGTACCGTAGCTCAGCTTCTTCACCCGCTGCCCTTCGGGACCGTACACATACCTCACCTTCAAATCGTTGCTCGTCCGCGAACGCACCTCCTTTACCAAGCCCCGGCTATTGTACACCAGCTTATTGTCCTCACTCACATCATCCGTCATGTTGCCATTCAGATCATACTCGTAGTTCGTCCCGGTCTGCGGACCAAGGTCCCCCACCGTACTCCCCATCGAGTCATCGATGCGCGTCAGGCGGTTCTTCCCGCCCGAGTAATCATACTGATAGCTCAAAAAGTCTATCGTCGTTCCTCCTTGCCCACGACGTAGCATCCCCTGAATATTGCCATTCAGGTCATAGCCGCCACTGTTCATGATCACCATATAATCCATTAGACTGCCGAAGGTCCCATCGTAGGTCGAGCTGCTGTTCGCCGTCACCTGACCGAATACGGCCCGCTCAAATTCATTGCGATGGTTGTAGCTGTAGCCGTAGGCGAAGTGCCCGGTGAAGTCACTCCCTCCGACTTCCGCCCTGGCCTTCCACCGCTGTGCCGCCACCAGGCCCGTATAGTTGGGCTGGCTATTGGCAGTATTGAGCATCGAAGAGATGCGGCCTACTGTCTCTCCATTTGCCCCCACATAATCATCCGCATAGTAGTCCAGCGCCATGCTAAAGGTTCGACGGTGTGAATTCACATCCGCGGAGATCATGTCCTTGGGATTGATGGCCTTCAAGGTGCCTTGCAGCGTGTATACATAATGCTTGCGCTCCAAGCCTTCGGCCAATACCAGGCGATCCAGTGCTCCCGATAAAGTGTACTGATACTGCGCCTGTAAATCCGGTACTGTCGCATAATTACCATCCGAACGCGTACTCACACTGGTCATCCGACTCTGGGCATCAAAGGTATAGTGGTGACGGAATTCATCTGACTCCTCTTCCTGATAAATCACTTCCGTGATATTGCCCAGTAAATCGTATTTGTAGTCCGTATACTTAATCCCCGATAGACCACTCACCGATTGCCCCGTCCAACTCAGGCGACCTTCCTGATCATAGCTGTACCAGGTCGTTCCATCATCGTTACTTACTTTGGCAATCATCCCTTGCACAAACTGCTGTTCACGACCTGCGGGGAGCGCTGGGTCAGATACATCATAAGTCGTGTAGGCCTCTTCGTGAATGTACAATGCAGTTGTTGGATAACTGTCAAAATCAAGATAAGCATTCAAGTTATTGAAATCCCCACCCAGCGTACTAATGTATTCACCGCTTTCAATCGGCCGTCCAAGTTTATCATATTTGATATAGGAAAAATCCCAATCCGCATTCTGCTGCTCATTCTCCGTAAATCGAAGCTGACCATCATTGCGGTACAGGTAAGACACCCGACCCGCATCCGGCGACTCTGTCCAGATCAACTGACCGTAAGAGTTGTAGCGGTAGAAGGTGTAGGCACTGTGCTGCGTCACCGATGCATTATGAACGATGTCCTTGGGCGCAACCGTGGCCACCAGTTGACTGCGCTTATCGTAGATGTTCAGGCTGAAGTTGTGGTAATTCAAAAAATAATTCAAGGTCAGAAAACCCGTCAACGACGCAACGCGATAGACGCCAGGATTAACATTGATCGTACCGGCACTGCTGTTCGAAATGATCTTGGTATCCGTACTCAGGTCATACACATCGTACGATCCACCGGATACGTTGATGCTATTGTCTGCATCGGTGATGTGAATATCGCGGTACTCGCCTTGGGGGACATTGACTTGGGTGCCCTGCACCTGTGCATTAAAGCCATTGGTCTTGCCACTCAAGGACTTCGCAATGGTTCGGCCTTCATCATCGTGAAAAGCAATTGTCTCCTTACCATCTGCGTCAATCATTACGGTCTTAGTGAGGTGATTGAAAAAGCCATTGCTGGAGCTGCTGCTGCACAGGGTGGCTAGATAGTTCCCTTCGTCGTAGGCCGTACCGACCAGTAGGCAGATGGGCTTCTTTTGCCCAAGCACGTAGCGCAGTTCCGTGCCCACTCGCATTGAGTAGCTGGAGCCCTCGTGGCCGTTGCCCATTCGATAGGCGTCGCCGGCGCCGGCGGTGCGACGGGCAGCCCCTGTGAGTGTGCTGTACTCCGTGCGGGTGTAGGGGTATTGGCTGGTTGCTTGCCAGGGCTCTTCGGTGTTGGCCGAGCTGTACCAAGCACCCAGGGTGTTGGCTTGGGTGCCGACGGGGTTGGGGGTGTTGGTCTTGTCGGAGGTGGGGCTGCCACTGCTGTTAAAGGTTCGATCAAAGTCGTCTAGGTCGTAGCGATTGCCTGAGGCATCGCGGGTGAAGCTGGTTTGGTATTGGAGGATGTCCAGGCCCGTTGGCGCGGAAAGGGTTGCCAAGGCGGGGCGGCCTAAATAATCATAGATCGTCTCGGTGGCCCACACCTTACCAGTCAGGTAATCCTTGGTTTGCTGCTGCACTCCGTAACCCGTTCGATTCGCATAGGTCTTTGACTCACTGATCACATGACAGGGCCCCTCCCCTTCTCCATTGTACACTTTGGTGTGCACAATATTCCAAGCTTCATTCATATTGGAAGGGGGATAATAAGGATCTGGGCTTACGTTAACATAAGAAGGTAGTCTATCAAAATAGTCCTGACACACCCCTCCTCTAGTCTCAAAAGAAACTCGAACCTGCACCCTCGACCCAGAGGTATATTCGTAGGTCCAAGGATGTAAATCCAAATTACCATCTATGGTATAGCTATTCTTCACGTCTTTGGCCGAGTAGATGATCATGGAGCCTTTGCGTTCCAATGTAATCATATCACCATCAGCAACGGAGACACTTAACGAGCCCTTATAGGCACCATTGAGATACATGTACATACGCTGATTGATGGGAGAATAATACAGTCGAGCAGCAAATTGAGCGGAAACCACACTCTTACTTTTGCTGAAACCAATCATCACCCCATACTCGCTATCGTATTCATGCTCAATAAAGCCATCCTGACCGCGCCCCAGCATCTCTGAGGCCAGATGGTAGCTGCCATTATTAGCAATCCATTCGGGGGTATAAACAGGAGGTTTTTTGAAATACTCCAAGCGATTTCTTTGCAGCCCATTGTTATCACGAACGTAAGGATAGACCGTAAGTCCGGCAGTCACTGCCCCCGTAAACAGCACTGATCCATTGTGGTATACCACATAATCGCTGCCTTCTCTGGCCAGGCGAATATGATCACCTGCACTAGCTATCGTCCCTTGAAAATGCCAAGTGTTGTTATGACGAATATAAAAATAGGAACCACTTAAGTACACCCCACAATCAAAACTGGAGGTAAAGTTGGGGATTTGGGTTCTATAAAATCCATAGTAGAGAAAATTACCATCCCAAACAAAATCGAGATAGGCATCCTCATCGGCTGGCAGCGCCTCCGCCGCAATATGTTGTGTACTGTTGTTGATCGTCCAGGTCAAGGGCGTTTCAACCAGACAGGCATGAGCGTGCAACTCTCCGAGGGTACTTATGAGGAGCAGCAAGCCTGTAAGCAAGTACTTTATTTGTTTTATAATCATGTCTTTTATTTTATTTGCTGGATACTTGATACCCAGAAGTGATGATCAAATTAGGGATCAGCCCTTGGTACTAAAGTAGTGGGGGGCTGACCGTTTTCCATTAAGATGCTCTAGAATAACTTCCCCGGAACAAGGCCCCATGTTGGTATACTTACCCAAGCTCAAGACAATGCGCTTCCCATCGCGAGTGTAGTGAAAGGGCGAAGGCGCGGCACGATCAAACTCGAAAGTGTGATTGATCAAATTCGACTTCCCTTGTGCCGCCCCCAGCTTCACATGGATGCGAACAATGGTCGCGGGGTCAAAAACATTGATAAGTAGATTGCATTTCATCTCTTGTTTGGCCAGCAGGGTCTGAGGATTTTTGCGCTGCATTTTTTCGGGGTCTAAATCGACCGTGCCAACAGGCTCCATATAGACCGAAACACTTTGCACAGGGAGCGCCGTAGCCTTGGCCTGGCTGCGGGCCTTCTTCAAATCCAGCTCTATATTAGGCTCTGCCGGTGCAGCTATTTTCCCCCTAGTCTGGGCGCTCAGCGTAAAGCTGAGGCCCGTGAAAAGGAGGAGAAGGATATAAAAAGAATGATATTTCATTGCTATTGAATTGTTGATTAAAGAATAAGGACTACAAAATAGCTTAGTAAGGATACCGCACGTAGTCGTACCTGTTCTCGGTAACCAGTCGCTTACCAGTTGGATTCTCTGTGGTCTCCAAATAGGTCTTGATCAGCTGTCCTCTATCATTGTACTCGAATTGGGTGAACATATTATTCTCATCCAAAACGTACGTCAACTGTCCGGTGAGCTTATCATAAACATAGGCGGTGAAAGGCGCATCGGAAGGATAGAAGCGGAAGTCGTCGAAGTAAATCTCGTAGGAAGTATCATCTTCATTGCTCACTCCAACAACGAGGTACTGATGGGTGTAGCCCGGCGGAATTTCGATGTCTAGATTGAGTTGATGCCATTCGCCAGCCTTGCGCTCAAAAGCAGGGGTCATCACTTCTCCACCAGCATTGACGATTGACCCGCTCAAGGTTTCGATGCGGTAAAACAAGCGACCTTGATCAAGGTCAATTCCCTGCGCGTTGGGGCGCCACCAGACGCTGGCCCGATAACGACGATCTCGCGTACTGAATTCCTCAACATCGGTTCCAATCTTTGCTTTGAATAGGAAGCCTTCTTCCTCATTATTTATGCTGAGTGCATGCGCCCCCGTGTGGCTGTCCCCCTGTTCGTAGGGAATGGTATTTAGAGAACAATTCCCCCTGCGAACTTCTCCACCAAAGTAACCGGTTGAGGCATCGTAATCTTCGGCACCAGAGAAGGCAAATTCGGTATACTTGGCATTGCCGTTAACCGCAATAATCATCGTCTCATCGTAGCCCATCTTGAGCGAAGCGTAGTTATCATCGATGTCTTTTTCCTCCAATACTTTGGAATACCGATCATAGCGCGTAACAGTACTCGTAGCCTTCCAACTAGAAGACGTAGCATCACCGGTCGACCAATTAATGTCTTGCGTCAGTACCCCTGGCACACTGCTTAGTGTACCATCAGGATTGAGCGCCGATTTCCAGGTATACTGCTTATGCTTACGCCAAACTTTTTCTTTGTTTACATAGGTCGTACCATCTGAATAAGCCGTAGTATAAGGAAAGCGATACCACCATTGGTCATTCCAAGTAGTTGCGCTAGCATCAACCACATTGGTTACAAGACCACCCCAACCATCTATCTCAGAAGTTTGCGAGTAGGCAGTTTGAGACAGCATATGGTGCTTATTGACATCAAAGATTTTCAAGCCCATATCAGGATATTTTTTGTAAGCAGGAATGGAAGTCTGACGATAATATTCGCCCTTCTGATTCTTGGTTTCACTACTGGTCAATTGACCAGAATAAAAGTCGTAATCGATATTGTTAGTCGTGGTCGTAATGCCTTGACTATAGCTCGTTGTACTCTTTAGGATAGAAGGAAATTCCTCCCGAATACTGACGACCCCTTTGATGTAGCGGTTTTGTCCACTGTTGGTATGCTTGGTCCGCAGCTCATGGAAGGCCTGATGGATAATCCCCTGATCATTGTAGGCATCATAGTCAGTTTCCGATTCCCCGGCTTCATCATCGGTAAAGTCATATTCTGTTTTATTAACCAGCATATCCTGACCATTGAAGACTTCCACCTTCAGCAAATTACCAATCCGCGAAGTTTTGTCTTTGATCGTTACTTCTCGTTTCGAAAGCTCGTACACATCGGGGTTACTACTGACATTATTATACACTACGGGGGTATATTCTATATCAATCATATCTTGCTCGGGAATCTGAAATGTGTAGCGACTAGAACCGGGGACCGCTACTCCATTATACTCTTCCCGGATACTGGCCTGTTTGTACATGACTGTCGGAGGAGGCAGCTCCCTTGCCAGCGCAAGAATGTAATTCAGGTCTTCAAAAAATGCCGGTTCATAGAATTCTAAATCATATGACCCCAAACCAGTATGGATGAATTCCAAAGAGGAAGGATTGTAACTGATGCAGCCCTCTTGGTAATCGTACAAAGTCTTTCGGACATCATCGCCCTTCACGGCCACAGAGGCTACCCGAACGCCATTTCCAAAAGCAATATTACTCCGCATAAATTTGATAAAACCAACCCCAAGGAAATAATCACTTGACGTCAGGGGATTTTGGACGGTGATACCGTCCTCTTGCACGGCCAATATCGTAAGGTCGAGGTCCTCTTCCAGTTCAAGCGGAGTATTGGCCCCCTGATGAACAAACCCCGAGAATTCAACTACATCACCGGGAGAAAAGAGGTCTTCAATATCAACATCCTCGTGGAACTTCATAATGACCTCCATCTGGTTGAGGATTTGAGTGGCAAATCTTAAGTTGAGCTTATCATACTTTTGCCAGACAATATCCTCATACATCTTATTCTCATACTCTATCTCGATCTCTGCCCCCAAACTGGTTTGAATACTGCGCAATGACCAAACATCCGTATTCTTAGCCGACAAGCTAGTCGGAATGCGCTGGACATTTCCGGGTGCAACATCTGCCGGACCGTCATAATCCGACTTGTAGTAGCCCCAATAATCGTATTTATCCGCATTAAATGGTGGATTTTTCGTCCTCGTCAATTGGGTCAGTGGGGTACTTCCATTGGTATGTCCTACCACCGGAGCATTCCCTTCGAAGGGAACAAAAGAAAAGGTCGAAGTAAAAACTATATCGGTCAGTAATGCGCTATATTCAATAGAATTTTTGGTATACTTGACAATGCTGCCTACCCAATCGCTATTGGCTCCGTCAATCCACATGACCGACGAAGAGTTGACACTAAAATCACGGCCAGTATCTGTCCCGTAATCATATTCAAAATTGAGCGGAGGCATGACGGTTACATCATTGCGTCCTCCAAAAGAAAGTGATTTAAGGGTGAGTTTACCGGACTTGGTTGGTGTAGGTGCGGTGGACGAATACAAGAGCGTGGTTTCTTCAAAACTATTATCCGTATTTGGACAAAGATCGTAGTGATCATTATCAAAATGTACCGTTTTTACAACATCAGTTTTGGCGTTAAAGATGCTGGCGTGGTTCATATCAGAGACATCCAGGACATTGTTGCTGTAATGGAAGTTTTTGACGAGCAGAGTAGGAAGACAAGGTCTGTAATAGACCACCCCATCTCCTGGTTGGGTACCGTGCTGCCGAATCGTATTGAGGTTGACATTGTATTCATCGAGTGTGGTATTTTTGAACAGCATGATCCTGTCGAGCCGCATGGTACTCACCGGTAGTTCTGTAGTTCCCGTGTAAGTACCACTTGCGTCTGAACAGAGTACGGTTTCTCTTGGCTGGGCTCCCCCTTCCTCAATGCTGGTCACGGACTTGGCATCATTGCGAATGTCTTTAATAAAAAGAGCCGTATGCGTACGCGTTCTAACAGCATCCAAATAGTAGAGGCCCTTCTTACCGTAAGAGTAAGTATCCGATTTTTCGTTGAGGTCTTTGAAGGTTCCGGTAGCTGGCGTACGCCAAGCGTAGTCATGGGCCCATTTACCGTATTCAAATTCTACCCAGTAACCCCAGTCTTCATCATCAACCCTTCTATTGTTATTCTTATCTACATAGTCAGGGCCAGTCACGGCAGTGAGCAACCAAGTATAGGCATAGGGGGTGTAGTTGAATTGCTTATTCCAACTGTCCACACTCTGCTCATCTACTTTCTTGGTATAGATGTATTCGTCAAAGGAATAAACAGGCAAGGCATAGTGGTAGGTGACGCCACTCTCATTGGTAATGCTCACTCCTCCCATTTGCTCCCAGATGTCACCAGAGTTGGTGTGGGTCGTTCGCTCCGCATTGGTCAACCCGGGATACTCCATCAACGTGGGCGCTTGATTGGAGATGATTTGCCGGTTGGTATACCATTCAATATGCTTGGACCCTGCCAGGTGTTGATCTGTAGCATTATAGCCCGCACTATTGAGGGCAGAGAACGACTGGGCACTACTCGTTGGATTGGTAATGCTCAAATTTAGGGGCGGCGCATTGACTTGCAGGGTATTGGAAAAATCGTTGACAAAGCGGAAATTGACTTTCTTGTTAAAGGGGCGAACATTATAAAAAGAAAGATCCAGATCCTGGTTCTGCCCCGTGCGAACCTGCTTGCGATATAGTGATCCATTTTCAAAAATATAGGGTTGAATACTTCCGCCAACTCCCTGGCCATTGACGCTGTAATTATCGTACGAAGGATAGCTCCCCCCCTGTAACCAGTCGGGATCAAAATGCTCAGTAATATCAGCATCAGCCATGTGTAAAGAATAAGAATCAAAGCTGATGTGCTGATCTTGAATCACTTTGTCGACCAGTGTACCGGGGTCGCTCTGATCGGCATGCAACACCCCATTGGTGGTTACCATATCGCTTTCGTGCATCCAGTAGCGAGTATGCCGAAAACCCAGATTGATGATGAACGGACCGATAGGAATAGCCCCGCCGATTCCCCAGCTCTTGGTCGAGACCCTACCTGCGTTATTGTTTTTCGTGTACGCCTTAAAGCCCCCTAATCCAATAGAGGGGGTGACCCCCGAAGAACTCAAAGACATCCCCACCGACAGCTGTGAGCTTTTGTAAGAGGCGTTGAAAGAAGGAGAAGTATTACCATTGAAATCCGTAGATAATCCAGCCCCTAATTTGAGTCCATTTTTGGTGGCATAGCCGATATTGGCCTGCCCCGTAAAACCATCGGAGCCCATGGCTACGCCAACCGAGGCGTTGGGTCCATATTGCGCACCTACGCTGGCACTGATCCCTACGCTGCCCTTAAAGCCCTGGTAGGTATCATCAGATACCGTAATATCCAGCCCTACCTTGACCCCATCGGAGACGCCAATCCCAATCCCTACCGAGTAGGTCTTGGTCGTACCGCCATCCCAGCGGTCTTCGACGGTGCGAACCACATCCTTGTGATCATCTGGATAGCCGTTGACGGTGCGGTTGATGGCACCGGGCGAGAGGCTCCAACCCAGGCCCACCCAGGAGGCTTCCTCCAGCGGACGGATGCCGGCGTGATAGGCCATGCTGAGGGGATAGCCGCCCTCGGGGCCAGGGACTTCTAGCAAAGGAATGTTGTAGGTAAAATCGCCGGTCGCCAGATTGACCATATCCGTCGTATCGACCGGCTCAAAGCTCATGGTCTCTGGGGCAGTAGGCCCGGAAGTCAGCGCGCTGGCGACCGGAGGGAGGACAACGCTCTGCATAAAGGTGATCAATAAG
>JBCDGZ010000203.1:0-10259 GCA_038750655.1 Bacteroidota bacterium
CAAGAAGGCACGCTGAGTGCCGGACGCTACTGTATAGTTGTCAGAGATGGCAACGGCTGTCTGGCGGGCAATGCCTGCTTTGACGTGCTGGCTCCGGCGACTCTGGAAGTGGCCGTTGGCTTAACGAACAAAGACTGCGCGGCGGATGGCAGCATTAGCTTGAGCATCAGCGGTGGCAGTGGCAACTATAGCATTGACTGGGCTGATCTAGCGGGCAGCGATAATCCGCAGGATCGCAGCGATCTAACGGCGGGCACTTATGCGTTGACGGTGACAGATGCCAACGGCTGTACGGTGGAGGCGAGCAACTTGGTCATCATTGATGAGTGTATTCCTTGTATGGAGCCTGTAATAAACAACATTCTGGTGCTTGAATCCAATTGCGGAGGAGCAGATGGTGCGATCACTTTTGTGACCAGAGGAAATTATACTTACAGTTGGACACCAGCAGTGAGTAACAGTAATGCAGCGACTGGGCTGATTGCAGGAACTTACACAGTCATTATTGCAGATGTCAATAATCCGAATTGCTTTATCGAGGAGACGGTTATTGTTGGTAATTTGGATGGGCCGTCGGCGACGTTGGATGCCATGAGTAATGCCACTTGTACTTCGCCGGATGGTAGTGCTAGTCTGAGCCCTGCAACGTATACTTATAATTGGAGTGATGGCGGTAATGGCCATGAGCGCAATGATTTGACAGCTGGAATTTATCAAATTACCGTTGTTGATCCTGCGACGAATTGCATCGATGTGATCCAGGTTATTATTGATCAAAATAATGATCTAGTAGCAGATGCCATCATTAATAGAGAACCGAATTGTAATGCTGCTAACGGTGAAGTCGCGATTACTGTGACGAACGGAAGTGGAGATTATACTTACAGCTGGGGGGCAGATAGCTTGCGCACTGATCTTAGCTCAGGTGTGTATACAGTAAGTGTTCAAGATCAACAAACAGGTTGCGAGACCACAGTGAACTTTATCCTGACTGATCAGGCGATTGGTGCGAATATCGCGGTGACCAATGTCTTGTTGGATTGTGTTAGCGATACGATGGGCACGGCCAATTACAGCCTGACCTTCCAGAATGGATTTGTGGAGCCTGCTACCGTGTTGTTGGTTGATGAAGAAGGCAACGAGGTTATAGATGGTAGCTTGAGGCCCGGTATCTACTGCATATTGGTGAGTGATGGCAATGGCTGTCTGGCCAGCAGTGCTTGCTTTGACGTTCGGGCCCCAGAAGCGATAGACTTGGTGATTGGACTGACGAATAAAGATTGTGATAGGGGAGGAAGCATTAGCATGGAAGTGACTGGCGGTAGTGGTAGCTATACCATCGACTGGGCGGACCTTCCTGGCACTGATGATCCAGTTAGCCGGACCGATCTTGAGCCCGGTATTTATGCCGTAACGGTTACAGATGGTAATGGTTGTTCGACCTTTGCCGAAGCCTTGTTCATCGAGGATGAATGTAATCCTTGTATTGTACCCGAGATCAGTAGTGTAATTGTACAGGATGCCAACTGTGAAAATGCGGATGGTACCATTACGCTGATCCCTGCTGACAGCACACGGAATTATCTCTACCAGTGGCCGGGTGACATTAGTACCAATAATACTGCGATGAATCTGTTTGCGGGTACCTATACCGTGACAATTGTCGATGCTGATAAAACTTCTTGCTTTACGGAGGAGGTCATTATTGTGGGGAATACTGATGGGCCACAGGCCAATGTGGTGAGTACTAGCCCCGCAAGCTGTGGCCAGATGGACGGAAGGGCATTGCTGGCTCCGGATAGCCTCGCCTTTATTTGGAGTGATGGAGAAACGGGCCATGAACGCAGCGATCTAGCCGCCGGTATTTACCAGGTTACGGTTGCTGATCCATTGACGGCCTGCATCAATATTTTATCAGTAGAAATCGAACAAGAAAATCTGCTTTCCGCAGAAGCTATTATCAATCAAGCGCCAACTTGCGGCGTCAACGATGGCTCGGTAAGCCTACGAGTTGCCAACGGCAGCGGCAACTACCAATACAGCTGGGGGCCTGGCGATACTCAGAACAACCTGAGTGCCGGTCCATACACCGTAGTAATCATTGATCTGATTAGCGGTTGCCAGACGGAAGTCAACTTCGTACTGACTGACGATGTCAGCAGTGCCATTATCGCTATCGCCGCTGAAGTCTCCACCAGTTGCGCTGGAAGCAACGACGGAGCCGTGCAAATCAACAGCATCAACTTCGAACCCGGCTTTGTACAGCCCATGAGCCTGAGCATCGTCGATGCGAACGGCACCGTACAACAAGACAGCAGCTTGGCCCCCGGAGCCTACTGCCTGATCATCAACGACGGCAATGACTGCTGGGCCGGAGAGAGCTGCTTCACTGTCGTCGAGCCTACGGCAATCAATGTAGACCTGTCTATTACCAACGTAAACTGCACCACCGATGGCGCCATCGACATCCAAGTCAGCGGCGGTAGTGGCGATTATACCTACGACTGGGCCGACCTGCCCGGAAACGATGATCCAGCTAACCGCAGTGGTCTGGCCGCCGGCATCTATCAGCTCACCGTAAGCGATAGCAATGGCTGTAGCGTAGCAGTAGATAACCTGATCGTTGGCGATGATTGCAATAGCTGCGATGATCCAGTGATTGAAAATATTACAGTAACCCATACCAACTGTGGTAATGCAGATGGACAGATCGACATTGATATGGTTGGAGGAGATCAGAACTTCCTTTTCCTCTGGAATCCATCTGTCAGCAATACTGACACCGCAGGCACACTAGCCGCCGGAAGCTACGAAGTCACCATTGTCGATGCGGCCAACCCCGCTTGTCAGATCGTCAATACCATCATTGTCAATAATGAAGATGGCCCCGTAGCAAGCATTGCTTCAAGCACCCCTGCTGACTGCGGCGAAACCAATGGCAGCGTCGAGCTGAGTCCCGCCGATCTGAATTACCTATGGAACAGCGGTTCTACGGCTAATTTCCGCAATGATCTGGCACCCGGGAATTATCAGGTGACCGTGACCAATGGCAACGGGTGCAGCAACATTCTAGAAATACAAATTGGAGAGGATTGCTCAAGTGACTGTCCAGACCTGATTACGCAGGATACTTTGATGTATCGATTGAATAATTGCGCAGATACTGCCGCTCTTTGTATTGATATTCCGCTGGAAGATTTCCGCAGCTATCAAGTATTTGACAATGGTATTCCATATACCAGTCTGGTATTGGGCTGTTCTATCGATAGTACGCGCGCTTATCCAATTGGCGGAATTCCTGGCTATGGTTTCCGCGGGCCTTACACCCTGGATTCCTGGACAGTGGAAGGACAGACTTACAGCACCGACTTCGATGATCTCAGCGAACTGCTGGATTCCATGAATGTCTGGGATCCGATTGGCAACTGGACCTACAACGATGAAGAGCGCTGTATTAAGAGTACTAATCTAGATGGCAACTACGGTCGCATCGTGGTGACTTACCAGATGACTGGAGCGGTGATTAGAATTGATCCGCTGTTGAATCAGTTCTCTAATGGTTCTATCCTAAGCTTGACACGGGGCTGGCATGAGATGATCTTCAACCACAGCCTCACCGGCTGCGCCGATACCGTTGATATTTACGTCAGCTGTATCCGACCAGAGACTATTATCGATACCATTTGGGTAAATCAGAACGATACCTTATGCTTGGATACGGATGAGCTGGAAGGCGAAATTGTGAGCATAGAGAATGTCTGTGAAGAATCCTCTGGGGAGTATGTCATCTTTGACATCATAGATGGGGAGGTTTGTGTGACCTGCTATGGTGCCGAGGTTGGTCTTGACAGCGCCTGCATGGTCGTCTGCGATGAGTTTGGCCTTTGTGATACCACCTACCTCTTCATTAGTGTAATCGAACGAACGGTAGAGACGGGGCCGATAGCCAATCCAGACATTGATACCACCTATCTGGGCAAAGGATTAGAGGTCGTGATTCTAGAAAATGATAGCATTAACGGCATTTTGGATACGGTATATATTCTGAGTCCACCGAAAAACGGAACAGCTACCATTGATCCACAGGGCGTGATCACCTATATTCCTAATGAGGATTATTGTGATTCAGACGATCCCGATCAATTTGTCTACATCCTCTGCAACGAGTCGGCTTGCGACACGGCCTTGGTAAGCATTTACGTCCTCTGCGATGAAATCATCGTCTTCACGGGGGTATCACCCAATGGCGATGGTATAAATGATGAGCTGTTTATTCAGGGCATTGAAGGATTCCCGAATAATGAGCTGACGATCTTCAATCGCTGGGGGAATCAGGTTTACTCTCAGAAAGGCTATCTGAACGATTGGGGGGGGACCTATAAAGGCAAATTACTACCCGACGGTACCTATTATTATATCCTTGATGATGGAGAAGGTCGAAGTTACTCTGGATACATACAGATACACCGATAAAACAGAAAAGCGGGAATCCTAGAAAGACTCCCGCTTTTTCGTTTTGTATAATTTAAACCAGCGGTAAATTACCAACTGATGTCGTCTTCTGTTTCAGAGCTTTCAACCTGCTCGGTCAGCTCTTCCGTAAGATCCTCTTCCAGATCGTTATCGGTGGCACCATTACTAGTACTAGCACCATTGCTGTTTTCTTCCGCCTGGCGAGCTTCCCACTCTTCATGTCTACGAGTATATTCATCATAATCGTAGTCGGGCATAAGTTCTGTTTTGATGTAGTTGACGGTTTCTTCGAGACTGTCTACGAAGCGGTTGAAGTCTTCTTTGTAGAGAAAGATTTTATGACGCTCGTAGCCATCGCCGTTGAAGCGTCTGGTACTTTCTGTAAGGGTGAGGTAGAAATCATCACCTTTAGTTCTCCGAACATCAAAGAAGTAAGTTCTTCTCTTCCCCGCGCGTACCTTCTTCGAAAATACGCTCTCGAATCTCCTTTGGTTTCTCTCGTTATCCACTGTTTTAGGTTTGATGAACAATAAAATCACTGTTATACTCTATACAAAAGTAAATATTTGTTTAATATTTCAAAAAAATATTGAATAAAATTCGCCTTTATTGCAACATTACAGAAGAAAGGGTGTTTACGCGGAAGCCCTTATATTACAGGGAGATAGCATATATAGTACTTTGTAGACAACCTTATTAGTGGCATTATTTCACCTCCTCGCTCTCCATTCGCTGCTTTTCGTACAGATCGGCGTAAAATCCTTTAATAGCCAGCAATTCTTCGTGAGTACCCTCTTCTACGATTCTACCTTCTTCGAGGACAATGATTTTATCAAATTCTAGCAAAGCATAAATGCGATGGGTAATGATCAGTGCTGTTTTATCGGCCAGGGCGGTGTTCATATAGCCGAGGATTTGCTGCTCGGTGGTGGTATCGACAGCGGAGAGGCAATCGTCGAGGATGACGATGTCAGGTTGTTTGATGAGAGCTCGGGCGATGGATACCCGCTGCTTTTGCCCACCGGAGAGGGTTACTCCACGCTCACCGACCAGGGTATCAAAGCCTTCGGGCAGCGCCTTGATGTCGTCATAGACGGCGGCGTAGCGGGTGTATTCTTCGATTTGTGCCTGCGAGGCTTCCCGGCGGCCGAAGGCCACATTGCCGCTGATGGTATCGGAAAAGAGAAAGACATCCTGCGGAACATAGCCAATGCGCTGGCGCAGCTTCGAAAGATCATGCTGTCGAATATCTTTGTCGTCCAGATGAATGGATCCTTCCGTCACATCATACATCCGAACCAGCAGGTCGGCGATGGTCGTTTTTCCAGAACCCGTCTTACCAATAATTGCCATCTTTTCCCCTGCTTTGAGATGAAAACTCACTTTGTCGAGGGCTTTAATACCGGTGTCTGGGTAGACAAAAGTAACTTCGTCAAATTCTACCTCGCCCTTCAGCGGCGTTGGATCATTAACCGTATTGATAATATCAGGTTGGGTTTGCAAAAATTCATTGATGCGCTTCTGAGAAGCAGAAGCCTGCTGGATGATCGAAGCAATCCAGCCAATAGCCGTCACTGGCCAGGTCAGCATATTGACATAGATGACAAATTCGGCAATATTTCCCGGCGTAATATTTCCCTTCACCACCTGTATCCCGCCGATGAAAACAGTCAGCACTGTACTTGCACCGATCAATAGTAGCATTAATGGGTAAAAAAGTGCATTGACTTGGGCCAGCTCCATGGACTTATCCTTATAATCCGAACTTTGATGGCTGAAAAAACGCGCCATTGGCAATTCCTGTACGTAGGATTTGACCACTCGAATACCGGAATACACCTCTTGAGAAGTACTGTTGAGGGTGGCTAGCTGTCGCTGAATAACCTCACTTTTCTTGTTGATCAGATTGCTGACATAGTAGATAGATAGAGAGAGCAAGGGTAGGGGAGCAAGGCAGTAAAGCGTCAATTCTACACTTACACTCAGCATACTGGCGATAACCATAATAAACAATGAGACCAGATTGATGCCGTACAGCACCGCTGGGCCAAGGTACATGCGTACTTTAGAAACATCTTCCGTGATACGCGCCATCAAATCTCCCGTATTGTTCTTTTTGTAAAAAGCCAAGCTCAGCACCTCGTAATGCTGGAAAATTTCCTTGCGCAGATCATACTCAATCAATCGGGACATCACAATAATGGTCTGACGCATAAAATACATAAATACACCCATCATTAGAGCGAGTAGGAGCACCAGGACCCCAAAGAACATCAAGGTTTTACCAAGGATGAGCATCAATTCCTTTTGCTGATCAAATCCGCTGTATAGCTTGTACAAACCAATGTTTTCGATCACCAAATCGAGGGCCTGGCGGATCATACGGGGCTGAAGAACACGAAAATAGTTGGATATAAAGACGAAGACAATCCCCAGGAGGAGATGCCACTTGTATTTGACAAAAAATTTGTTGAGGTACCTGAGGTTGTTCACTTCCTTTCAGTTGTTCTGATCTTCAATAATAACCACTTAAGGGCAGATTTGTTTTGTTTCGTTGTGGTCCTTTCCTGCTTCTTTGGGAGTCTATACCATATCTTATCGCACGGAAGACTTTCGTTCGAGCCGTGTCTCTTGGTAAAGGACACGGTGACTTTTCGTCAAGTAAACACCAACACGAAGATATTTTTCGCAAGGTGAGGTCCCTTTTCAAAGGCTGCAAACAAAAGTCGAAATGCAAAAGTAAAGAATTTTCGTATAACCCAAAATTGGAGTATCTTTGATGACTACTACCAAATATTAAAAAACCAATTAACGAGTTGTTATGAATAGGATTATCACCCTGGATGAATTCATTATTCACCGCCAAAAGGATTTTGCCTATGCCTCTGGTGAACTGACCGGCCTATTGCGCGATATTGGCGTGGCGGCTAAAATTGTCAATCGAGAGGTCAACAAGGCGGGTTTGGTCAATATCCTTGGAGTAGAAGGCTCGGAGAATTTCACAGGGGATCAGGTGCAGAAGCTTGACATGTACGCTAATGATAAGCTGATTGACTGCCTGAAAAACAGCGGGGAGTGCTGCGCTATTGCTTCTGAGGAGAACGAAGATATTATCCCCATCCCTTCTGTTGCTTCCAAAAACGCTAAGTACGTCGTTGTGTTCGATCCATTGGATGGCTCTTCGAATATCGATGTTAACGTCTCCGTAGGGACCATCTTTGGTATCTACCGCCGTGTTAGCGACCCTAGCGGCCCGGCGAATATTAATGATTTTTTACAAAAAGGAACCGCACTGGTCGCAGCCGGCTACGTTATTTATGGCACCTCCACCATCCTGGTCTACACCACTGGTCGAGGCGTCAACGGCTTCACCCTCGACCCCTCCATCGGAGAGTTCTGCCTCTCGCACCGCGATATTAAAATCCCGGATCGCGGCCATTACTACTCGGTCAACCAAGGCTATTATCTGAAATTCGACGTCGAAATGCGGCGCTACATCGACTATTGCTCTGACTTGAACCTGCGCCTCCGCTATATCGGCTCAATGGTATCGGATGTGCACCGCATTCTCTTCCAGGGCGGTATTTTCCTCTATCCTAATACCCGAAAATACCCACAGGGCAAGCTGCGCCTGCTCTACGAATGCAATCCGCTGTCCTATGTCGTCGAGCAAGCAGGAGGCAAGGCCATCAGCACGCAGCTAGATCGCATTTTGGATCTGGAGCCCACCAAGCTGCACGAACGTTCCACCATCGTCATTGGCTCACCGCTAATGGTAGATGAAATGAAGGAATTTATTGAGCGTTACAGCGTCCCGGGCTACACTAAATCGAGCGGGGTACATTAAGCACCTACTTTAAAGTAAGTCATCGGATCAAGGTAACATCCCCCTTCACTGTTTTCCGGCTACCGTCCTGAAATTCTACGATAGTAAGGTAGGTAAATACTGCTGGGTTCAGGGCTTTGCCCCTCAGTCGGCCGTCCCAGCCAGGCAAGGCCCGGAACGCAGCAATAGGGGTATCCCGCACTTCATAAACCATTTCTCCCCACCTATTGAATACCCGAAACAAGGCGACCTGAGCGGCCTGTTCTCCCGGATAAATCGTAAAGAAGTCATTTTGTCCATCTTCATTAGGGGTGAAAATATTGGGGATATAGATCGATTGATCTTTCTCCACATGGATGGTCCTCGATGCCGTCGTCTGGCAACCTTTATAGTTAATGATGGTCAGGCGTATAATGACCGTTTCCACAGGTTTAATGAAAGGGTTGAGACATTGATCACAGGACAGCGGAATACTACTTTCCCAGAAGAAAGTATCGATGTCTTGGTGGAAAATAGGGGTCAACTGTAGGCTATCTCCGTATTGAATGATGGTATCTGGCCCCAGCTGTAAATCCAGCGCGACGGGTCCGTCCAGCGAAACCGATTTAAAAGTCTCACAGCCTTCCGCATCTTGCACACCGATGGTGTAATCGCCGGCATCCAAGCTGACGAAGGAGGGCTGGCCCTGAAAGGGAGCGTTGTCAATTGAATACAAAAATGGCCCTATACCCCCCATTACCGAATCGACAGCGATCCAGCCATTGCGATCACCATAACAAATGCTGTTGGCCCAAGTGATGCTAAAATCGATGGGTTGGAAAAAGTAGATGTCGATCAGTAGGCTATCGCAGCCCTGAGCAGTTTGGAAGTAGCTGGTATCCGCTCGGGTTTCGTCTTCGAAACAAGTGGAGAAATAGCGTTCTTCGACGATGGGGGGCGCGAGCGAGACGATATGCATGACGATGCTATCACAGCCTGCGGCAGTCTGTAGTTGGGTAATGGTAGTAGCTACCTCCGCCGAGTCGCAGGTATATTCCAGTAGGGTAGTGGTATCCAGCGGAACGAAAAGGATATTTTCAATAACGATGCTATCACAACCATACTGATTGCTCAATGTATCGACGATTTGTCCGGCAGTTGCCGGGTTACAACTGCTCGATTCGAGGAAGGTCGTATCCGAAGGGAGCAGAGTTGTATGGATCACCACAATACTATCGAAGCCCAATTGATTGATGTAGGGAATAAAAGCGGTCCCAACATCTAGGGGATTACAACTTTCCAGTTGAATAAAAGTCGTATCGCTCTCGCAGCCCTCCAGAAAAGTACGCGTCCATATCAAGCTATCACAGCCATATTGATTCATCTGAATATCCAGCACCAACCCCGTATCCAGCGGATTGCAGGTCGCAACATCGAGGTAGGAAGTATCGCTCGGCCACAGTATCGTTGTTTGTACCACCACACTATCAAATCCGAGTTGATTACTGAACAGTAGTGTGTCCATGCCAACCAAGGACGGATCGCAGGAGCCCGCCTCCAAATACGTGGTATCGCTATCGCAGCCGCCCAGCTGTACAGAGGTGTAAATCAAGCTATCGCAGCCCCATTGATTACTCAGCTGATTAATTGTTAATCCCGTGTCTAGCGGATTACAGGTGAATAGGTCAATATAGCTGGTGTCGCTGGGGAGCAGTTGGGTAGTTAGGATGATGACGCTGTCGCAACCAAATTGGTTGGTGAGGTTTTGGATGTTGGTGCCAATTTGGTTGGGGTCGCAGGATTGTAGATCGACGAAGGTGGAGTCGGATTGGCGGAGGGAGATTTGGGTGAACACTAGGCTGTCGCATCCAGCTTGGTTGGTGAAGCTTTGGAGGATTAGACCGGTATCGAGGGGGTTGCAGCTGGTTTGGTTGATATAGCTGGTGTCGCTTGGTAGCAGTTGGGTAGTTAGAATGATGAC
>JBCDGZ010000204.1:0-10243 GCA_038750655.1 Bacteroidota bacterium
ATTGGCAGCCCCAGGGTTGATGGCCGAAGCATTGATAGTAACCTCATAAAAATCATCACTCGGATCGGTGAGGGTACCATTGTCGTTGCACGTAAAATCCAAGAGGTCAAAACGAATCTCACAGGCATCGGAGCAAGTGCTGGGCGCTGCGACATTGATGCTGGCGATACAACCGGGGGTGGTCAAATCTTCGAGGTCAAAGTTGAGTGCCCCACCGGCGATCGGATATGGTCCGAAGGTCTGAGTAGTGCCGTAGTTGCCGCTGATTGCGCCACCGATGGCCTGCCATCCCGCTCCGGTATTTTGGCCATTAACAATGAGATCAAAGGTGAAAGTATCATCGCTGGGATCGGTATCCGTCCCATTATCATCACAAACGATATTGCTTACAATGGCGTTGATGGAACAGTCCTCATCACAGGGGTCCAAGGGGCCGATGCTTTGTTGATCATTGCAACTGGGATCGTCCACATCCTGTATCAGAATGGTAACATTATTGGCATTGGCCGGAAGCGTGAACTGAGCCGTAGTGGTATACGCAAACTGTCCTTGCGAAACATTATCCACCAATACTTCGAAGCTGTTGGCAGCTCCCGGATTGAGGATACTGGCTTCGAGCGTAATGGTATAGAAATCATCGCTGGGGTCGGTAATGGTGCCGTTGTTATCACAGCTAAAATCGAGGTTCTGGATTTGTATCACGCAGGCGTCAGAGCACGGAGTCAACGGTCCGATGTTTTGGCTGACCAGACATTGCGCATCCTGGTTGTCAACGGCAGTTAGGATGGGATTGCTGCCATCTGCGGGAAGGTCGAAGGTGGAGAGGGTACCGTAGGGGAAGTTGAAATTGAGTACCCCGTCGATCAAAACATTATAGGTATTATTTGCCGAACCGTTTATCGCCGAGGCATTGATGCTGATGGTATAGAAGTCGTCGGATGGATCAGCATCGGTGCCATTATCATTACACACCCAATCTAACAAATCCAGCGAGAGGGTGCAATCAGTAGAGCAGGAGTTGAGGGGGCCAACATTTTGACTAGTTGTACAACCAGCTAAGTCATCAGTAAAGGTATAATTGATGGATTGGCCTTGAGCGGGAACGCTAATAGTATGGGGGGAGCCATAGCTGAAGCTGCCCAAATTATTGCTGCCATCGCTTAGCGTAAAGCTACCGGTATTGCCCAAAGTATTATTGACGGTAAAACTGATGGTATAAAAATCATCACTTGCATCACTCGGCGTTCCGTTATTATTACATACAAGATCAACCACGGCGCTTAACTCGACGCCAGGATCAATGCTGAAATTTTGAACTGCTACACAGCCGTTGGCATCTTCTACATAAGCTGTATAATTCCCCACAGCCAAACTTGTAAAGCTATTGCTAACTATCCAGTTCATACTGTCCAGACTATAAAGTATACCCGTAGCCGAATTTATTTCCACACTTCCATCGGCTGCGTCCAAACAACTTTCCGGTTCCACCATCAAGGTGAAATCAGGCGGCAGATTCACCGATAAATTCAGCTGAACGATGGCCGTACAATTGTCCTGATTGCTAATCACAACAAATAAATCCTGCGTCGGTGTTTGGGTATTGGTAAAAGGAGTACTGAGCGGATTACTACCGTTCTGTGCATCGCTGAGGCTGGCATAAAAAGTAAAAGCGTGATCGGGGTTGGTACTGATCAAATCTTCTGCCGCCGTCAAATCAAATTCCACAAAACCATCGTTGTCATTATCGCATTCCACCAGCTGGGCATCTAGTCCCGTAGGGTTAGCAACAATTTCCAGCTGCACCGGTGTACGAATCAAGCTAAT
Source organism: Bacteroidota bacterium (assembly GCA_038750655.1). Lineage (GTDB taxonomy): Bacteria > Bacteroidota > Bacteroidia > Chitinophagales > Saprospiraceae > JBCDGZ01. The sequence goes on from JBCDGZ010000204.1 coordinate 1,825, forward strand.
ACAACTGCTGCTGGTATTTTCTGTTTCTACATGGAACACATAAACGCCTACTCCGCTAACTGCAGGCGTAAAGCTCGTACTGCCAGCCAGCAATAAATTCCCTCCGGCAGCAGCGTCGTACCAGTTGGCTGTCTCATCTGCGCCTACACTTACCGATAAAGTCGGAATGGCTTCGCCCTCGCAGATCACCAAATCGCCGTCGCTCACCGGTGGATCAATAATCGGGCAGTCGCAGTTCGGCGGGCTGATGGAAAGGCTGGCTGTACAGGCGGCATTGCCGGGACTGATGGCTGTCAAAACCAGATTATCATCAATTGGAATATCGCTAACACTGAGCTGGCCCATACCCAAATCCGTGATGGTACCGACATTGGAGACAAAAACAAATCCATTGCTGTTGTTGATGAGCACTTGGTAGAAGCTAGGATTGCTGGCGCATTCTATGGTCGCTACGTCAATATCGATTTCCGGAAGAATTTCCAATGTGATGCTACTCGTTGCGGTTGGACATACCCCGGCGGAAGTCAGTCGATAATTGAAAGTATAGCTGCCCGGAGCCAGTCCTGAGAGATCAACATTAAAAGGGTTGAACAGACTGACACCTGTGCCACCGGGATCCTCCCATTGGCCGATTTGTATTGGATTGCCCGTGAGGTAATCGAAAAGGTTGACATCGGAGGTGGCATCGAAGCAAAGGGTGCCGCTGCCGTCGAAGCCTGCGAAAGGCGGTTCTTCGACAATGACTTGTACGGGCGTTTCGGCGGTACAGCCGGAGGCATTAGTCGCCAGGATGTAGTAAACAGTGGAGGCGAAGGGATTGACGACGGAGCCAGCAAACTGATTATTGGGGCCAGCGGGTGAGGCACTGTGGTAGGTGAAGAATGGGTTGGTGCCATTAAGATCGGTGACAAGAATATTGGCCAGATCGAAGGACTCGCCCCTACAAACTGCGACCTGAGAAGGATTCGCAATGATGTCTGGTGGGAGGGTTTGCGAAATGGTTTGGGTGTGGCTGATCGGAATATTGCTGCAGGGACTGACTAAGGTCCAGGTGTAGGTCACAGTAGTGCCTAGGTTAGTGACTACGGGAGGAACAGCTCCGGAGATTTCGCAATCGCCTATACTGAAGTTGGAATAAGGTAAATCAATCGGCGGTGGAAAGGGATCGTTGCAACTGACGGTCAAGTCGGGCGGAAGGAAGCTGAACTCAGGATCGGCCGCAGGCTCTACCGTAATCTGTTGGGTATGGCTGATGGTGCGGCTACAGTCATCGGTGAATACCCAGGTGTAGCTGATACTGCCGCCGCAGGCATCGTAGAAACCCGACTGAATGGCCGGGACGGAGCCGATGATGGCGCATTGCCCCGCCTGGTTATTGCTGTAGTTCAGATCGGGCGGTAAGGGTGGAACATCGGTACAAGCGACGGTGGTGGGGCCAGGTAGATTGAGGAAGGCGGCCTCCGGGGCTGGATTCACCGTTACGTTTTGTTGGTGTAGAATGGTTCTGCCACAACCGTCCACAAAGGTCCAGCTATAGAACAGCACGCCTCCGCAGGCGCTGACGGACCCCGCTACGGTAGGCGCTACAGAACCCGTAATTAGGCAGCTGCCCGTGGCATTGTTGGTATAGCTGAGATTGGGTGGATTAGAAGGAATATTATTGCACTCGACCGTGATGTCAGCGGGTGGATTGAGGAAGCTGGCCAGCGGCGGCGGAGTGACTGAAATGGTTTGAACATGGCTGATGGTATTGCCACATTGGTCGGTAAAATTCCAAGTGTTAATGATCTGCCCACCACAAATGCCTCCATTTCCGGATACCACTGGTAGTACAGAACCGGTGATCAGGCAAGCACCGTTAGCATTATTGGTATAGGTCAAACTGGGTGGTGCCCCCGGAATATTCTCACAGCTTACATTGAGGTCGGGCGGTGGATTGAGGAATTGCGGTTGCGGAGCGGGATCAATGGTAATGGTTTGGGTATGGCTAATGGTATTGGCGCATTGATCGGTAAAGGTCCAGGTGTAGATGATCTGTCCGCCGCAAATGCTGCCCGTTCCAGATTGCGTTGGGGCAACACTTCCGGTGATCAGGCAGGCCCCGGGGCCATTGTTGGTATAACTGAGGTTGGGCGGTGCCGCAGGGATGTTGTCACAAGTCACGGTTAGGTCCGCCGGTGGGTTGAGGAATTGCGGCAGCGGAGCGGGGTCAACAGTGATGGTCTGGGTATGGCTGAGGACATTATTACAAGGATCCGTAAAATTCCAGGTGTAGATGATTTGCCCGCCGCAAATATCGGCAGTACCGGATTGGGTAGGGGAAACCGTTCCCGTAATCAAACAGCTACCGGTTCCATTATTGGTGTAGGTCAAATCTGGGGCGCCCGCAGGGATATTGTCGCAGGTTACTGTGATGTCGCCTGGTGGGTTGAGGAATTGGGTTTGGGGAGCGGGCGTAATGGTGATATTTTGGGTATGCTGAATGGTGGTACCACATTGGTCGGTAAAGGTCCAGTTGTAGCGGATGCGTCCGCCGCAAATATCGCCGCCACCGGATTGCATTGGGGAGACAGTTCCAGTGATGAGGCAGGCCCCGCTTCCATTGTTGGTGTAGGTCAAATCCGGGGCGGAAGTCGGCACCTGATCACAGCTCACCGTGATGTCCCCTGGCGGGTTAAGGAAGGTGACGGGCGGTGGAGGATCGACAGTGATGGTTTGACTATGGGTAATGGTGTTATTACATTGATCCGTAAAAGTCCAGGTATAAGTGACCTGTCCGCCGCAGACATCGGCGCTTCCCGACTCTGTTGGTACTACTGTCCCTGCCACGGCACAGCCGCCTGTTACTCCGTTGGTATAATCCAGCGTCGGTGCGCCGGTCGGCGCTTGGTCGCAGGAGACGGTTATATCGCCTGGCGGATTGACGAAAGCAGGAAGTGGAGCGGGTTCGATGGTAACCGTTTGGGTATGATTGAGGGTATTACCGCAGGGGTCCGTAAAGGTCCAGGTGTAATTGATTTGTCCACCACAGGCATCGCCAGTACCCGATTCTACTGGAACAATAGTCCCCTGCACTAGACAGGTTCCGGCCGCGTTGTTGGTATAGTCCAAGTTGGGCGCGCCCGTCGGCACCTGATCGCAGCTGACCGTAATATCTGCAGGTGGATTCACAAAGGCGGGCAGTGGAGCGGGCTCAATGGTAATGATTTGATTATGATTAATCGTATTACCGCAGGGGTCCGTAAACGTCCAGTTGTAGCGGATACGTCCACCGCAGACATCGCCCGTTCTTGTTTCGGTTGGAACAATACTTCCTTCCACCAAACAGCCTCCGACCCCGTTGTTGGTATAATTCAAACTAGGCAGACCTGTCGGTACTTGATCACAGCTGACCGTAATGTCCGCTGGCGGATTGACAAAAGAAGGGGGAACCAGTGGTTCGATGTTAACCGTTTGACGGTGTCTAATACTGTTGTTGCACTGATCGGTATAATCCCAGGTGTAGGTGATGCGTCCTCCGCACAAATCGCCGGTACCAGATTCGGTTGGAATGATAGCGCCAGCGTCTAGACAGCCTCCAGGGCCGTTGTTGGTGTAGTCCAGCGGAGGGGCCGCTGTCGGCACTTGGTCACAGGCGACGGTGACATCCGCTGGTGGATTGACAAACATCGGCAGCGGCGCGGCGTCGACCGTAATCGTCTGGGTAATCGAACTACGGTTGTTGCATTGATCGGTGTAAGTCCAAACCCTGGACAGCGAACCGCCCGAGCAAAAGTCTGCCGATCCCGTTTCCATACCCGCTACCGTACCAGCACCATCGCAGTTGTCCGTCCAATCCAAATCCGTCATTGCTGGTACCTCATCAAAACAAGCGTAGTTTATATCTGCCGGAGGACTCGTAAAGACTGGTGCTTCTGAATCTTCGAAAGAAATATTGGTACAAACCACCTCACAGCAGCCCGTCGCACAGTTGATGCTATTGACATTTTGCCCAATTGAAGGAACGGTTCCTCCGACCGTTACATAGTTGTAGCTGCAGGCCGAAACGGTTTCGCAGTTCTGAGAGCTAAAGCTGCCCATATCCGAGGGAATGATGTCGGTAATGATGCCGGAGGCGTCGGTGATCAGGATGACTTGGGTATTATTGGAATTCATAGTGTAGCCAGAGACAGAGATATTAGAAGTCTCGCCGGGACAAAGGGGACTGGGGGTGGCGCTGATAGTGCCTGCTACCGCCTCATCAACCGTGATGTTTACACAGAGTGGCGGTGGCGCGGCGGAGATGGGAACGCAGGGATCATTAGAGGCATCAATACACAGTTCGAAAGTGCCGGCCGTAGGCCAGGTGATGGTATTATTGGGGTCAGTCGTCTGGGCGACCTCAACGCCATCGACAAACCAGTGGAAGGTGCCTGCTCCCAGGAGGTCTTCAACCGTATAGGTCGCCGTCTCGCCGGCGCATAGCCGAGTGTCACCAGTCACGGGCAGGGTCCAGGGGGCGATCATTTCCATCCCACAAGTCCCGACGACATCAATAGAGACATCGCAGTAGGACCCCAAACAGCCATCGACGAGAAAGTAGTAGGTATTTCCCAAAATCAAACCACTCATTGCCAAAATCTTATCTGCGGTATTGCAATCGGCGGGCGCTACGTTACAAGCGATTTGCTGAGAGAAGTTACAATCACCGTAAATAGCGATTTGGACGCCAATGGACCCATTTACTGCTGTACAGTTGCTGAAAGAAGCACGAAGCGTTAAATCCGTACACCAGGCTGTAAAGGCAAACCAGGTGGGATTATTGGGAACCGAATTGGTGCCAGAACAGAGTGGTGTGGGGCCATCCTGAGGATGCTGGAAGGAGGACATGGGAAAAAAGAAATTGTCGAGTTGATCAACAGAACAGAGTACGGGTGCGGTCGCGCAAGTACATTCAGCCTGAGTACCATCGGTACATTGAGCTTGAATACTGCACAATCCCAGCATGATGAATGCTAGAACGAGTAGAAAAGTGCGGGCCATTTGCATGCAGTTTGGGGGTGTAACAGTTAATATTTACAAACGGGCCTTTATTGACGATTGCTAAACGGTAAAATAGCACCTACCCCAAAGGTAGATACGGTGAATCGGTACAACTATCTTTATGACGACTAACTATCTCTAGCTTTACAAAGTACTGCTTTCCATTCACTTTTTAGGTATGAGTGCAGATTTTTGTCCTCACTTTAACAAAAAGCAGATTTATTTGAACAATGTAAGATAAGCTGCAAACAGGGGTATGAAAATGAGAAACCTGATAAGTTTAGGGAATATTACTTACATTGGCCTTTTTTTGATATAAAAAGCATCATGAAAATGAGAACATTTTTACTACTTGCGGCCCTCCTGTGCGGCCACTACGGCTTTAGCCAACAATGCGACCGGCCTTCGGCTTCGCAAATTTTCCAAGCCAACAACATCCGAGCCGTCGTTCGCAACAACTCTACGCTGATTGACGGTAGTGTCAATGGGGCAAGTTTTGAGAACAGCAAATTTGCACTGGGCGTCAGCACCCTTTTTGCCAGTGGTATTTGGTTTGGAGCAACAGATGCCGCCCTTAATCTGCTGGTGTCGGCGAGTACCTACAGCACGGACGGTCGTACAGACTTTGTGCCTGGCCCCTATCCCGAATATGGCGTCCCCGACCTCAGTATCTGCTCGAACTTTGACCGCTTTTTTTCGGTTACGCGAGCACAAATCGAGGCCCACCTAGCTGACTATGCCGACAATCAGACGCTGGACAATCCCATCGATGCTATTCTCGGCTGGCCTGCTCCGGGCAATCCAGAATTTGAATCTATCTATGGCTTCGCCCTCCCTACTGCCAGCGGTGGGCTGGCCCCCTTTCACGATCGGAACAACGATGGCAGTTATAATCCCTACGATGGCGATTATCCACTGCCTGGATCAGTGGACCCGGACCGCCTTCCAGAGCAGATGGTTTGGTGTATTTTCAACGACTCTGGTTCCGAAGAATCGCTCGGTGTAGAAATTCATATGACTATTTGGGGCTTCTTTTGTGAGGAGAACGAACTGTTGAACAATACCATTTTTACTTCTCATAAAGTCATCAACCGTTCAGTACAAAATCTGAATGATATGCGTATGGGGCTGTGGCAGGACTTCGATCTGGGCTGTTCAAGCGATGATTATGTGGGCTGCTCGCCGAGCCAAAACAGTTTTTATGTCTACAATGGAGAATCCGAAGATCAGTGTAGTTGTGGCAACACTCCGGCTTTCTGCAACGGAACTCCGGCGATGGCCATCACCTTTTTGAATCAGGAGATGGACAGTTATATCAACTTTTATCCTGCAACCAGCAATGTAAATCCAGGGCAGCAAGACCCAGCGGCTGCCTTCGAGTTTTATAACTATCTCAACGGTCGTTGGGGGGATAGCCAATTGCTGAGGGTTGGAGGTTCTGGCTATCAGTCTGGTGGGCAAGCCACGAAATTTGCCTTTCCCGACCTGCCTACGGATGTGAATGGCTGGTCGATGCTGAGTGCCTTTTTGCCGCCGGACGATCAGCGGGGGGTAGCCAGTATGGACCTGGGCACTTTTATTCCGGGAGCGATTCATACGGTGGACATGGCTTATTCCTTTCATTATGATCCCAGTGTAGATTTGAGTTATGAACAGGTGGAACCCATGCTAGCGGAGGTCAGTGAGTTGCAGCAATTGTACGACAATGCTTTTGATACGGGCTGTACTACGGTAGAGGCTTGCCTCGACGATTGTGTCTGGCCTGGTGATGCCAATGCTGATGGCATTGCGAATTATCAGGATTTGCTGGAAGTCGGTCTGGCCTTTGGGGCGCAGGGGCCTTCGCGAAGTACGCCGCCGCTTTGGGCTCCTTGGTCGGTAGACGATTGGAGCGATAGTTTTATAGATGACACCAATTTCAAGCATGCCGACTGCAATGGCGATGGCGAGGTGAATGCTGCCGATTTTGACTCCGTGACCCTATTTTATCTTGGGGAAACCAATGATCAATACCAAGAAGAATCAATCTGTAACGAAGGGTCGCAGATGATGATCCAAAGTCTGCTGAGTCGTCCTATCGATACACTTGTTGAGAATAATATAGAGTTCTTGAAGGTTGTTTTAGATTATCCAGATTCACTCTACGGTTTGGCTTTCGAAATCACTTACGATACGCAGTACATTAGCATGTTGACCACCCGAGGAGCGATTGACACTTGGCAAGGGCCTAATGCCGATAATAGTATCGACTTTGTCCAGGGCTCCGACGAAAACCCACTGGGCAACACTTTAATTTATGCCAATGTGAAGACAGATGGTCTCACCTCGCCGTTGCGGCAGGGTAATTTGTTGTTTTTCAATTTAGAGACAAAGGATTCTATCTCTGTAGATTTGCCCAATATCACGCAGCTTCAATTCAAAAATGTTCGGGCGATTTTGGAGGATGGTACGGAGGTGCCTTTCGGCGGGCAGACTTTGGATTTGGTTTTCGAGGGGCTGGTGATTACGTCGACGGAGGAGGCGAGCGCAGCGCTGCCCGTACGGGTGTGGCCGAACCCTGCGACTGATCTGCTGCAGGTAGAGCTTAACGGCTTTGCCGCCGAGCAGTTGGAGTTGCTGGATACCCAGGGGCGGATACTGCGGAGCTATGCGGCCCAGCGGCAGGAGCGCATGGAGGTGGATTTGACGGGCTTGCCGGTTGGAGTGTATATGGTGAAGGTGATTGGACGAGAGCAGTTTGGAGTGTACAGAGTGGTGAAGCGGTAAGTCTTTCTGCCATTTAATTTCACTTAATCAATAGCAAATCGGTATCGGAGGTCTTCGATACCGATTTGCTGTTTTGGGGCGTTGTCCAACTCATTTTTAGCAATCCGGTATAGCATGTTTACTCAATTCGAATGAAGAATCAAACCTACGATATACCGAAAGGCTTTGAACACTGCTAAGACCAGTTCAATGAGAATATCGACATCGTAAATCATGCCGATAATGAGCAGGATGAGCAGCATCCATGCCAAGCCGATGAAAATTTTCACGGTACTCTCCACGATAATAATCCCGAGCCTCAGCCAGGCGACAAAGATGACAAAGCAAATGATACAAACAAGGATGAATGCTTCCATATCTCTTTAGTTTTAAGGGTAGTGGGAATGTATTTTCGTATGGAATACGCAATAGAAAAGGCAAGTATTACAAAAGAGAAAAAATGAAATAAAAATCATTTTTCTTGTAATGAAACGAAAAGCGGATACGTAATAACCACAAACAACCGAACGAAATAAATTTAACCGATATGCTTGACTAACAATAACTTAGTACTAATTCCAACATTTGTTTAAATAAAAAATTATTATGAAAAAAGAAATAATTCCTGACACACAAATTGATGATATTAGCC
>JBCDGZ010000205.1:0-9996 GCA_038750655.1 Bacteroidota bacterium
CACCGCCCCCCCCCCGCCGGCCCGGTGTTCGTGTGTTTTGTAGTTTAATTACTAGACCTAATTGAACGGCTATGGGTCCCTATTGGGTCCGGGGGGGGGGCGGGCGTTGGGGGGGGGGGGGGGACGGTCGGCACCTGCGGTGCTTGGGTGGACGGTAGACGGCCTGACGATGAACAATAATGGGTAAACGCAGTAAAACGATAAAAAAAGTGCGGAGCTCGCAACTCCCTACCTCCAACTAAGAACCATTACGTCCTCCCGTCGACCGTTCACCAAAATGCCAAAGGCATTCCACCCTGCCGGCCGGCCGGCGGGCGTCCACCGTAGCGCCAAAGGCGCCGGAGTTGCAGATATTAAAATAATTACATAAGTTAGCGTATTGATTCTCAAATCAGTAGCTTTTGGATTAAAATTTGTGGTAATACTTAAAATTAACCCAATCATTCAAAGACCGAGTGCGTTAAGATCATTAGGCTGAACATGACCAAGCGACAAATTTTCCTCCTTTCTTCTACCGTGCTGCTATTTGTGGCTACGATTCTCTTTGATCTGTACATTCAACGGACAGTCAATCTGGGGAAGTACGCCAGAGAGATTGAGGCACACATGCAGGCGCAGGAAGCAGAAGTTGAGCAGTTCTTCGCGGATAAAAGTTTTATTCAAAGGTTATTACTCAAGCCGGAGACTTACCGACAGAATACCAGCCCGGAGATACAGGCGAAGGACTTTAGGCGCATCGAAACCCTTTCCCGAAAAAAATATACCCTTACGCTCTTCCAAAACGGGAAGTTGACTTTTTGGAATAACAACTTGGTAACTCCTTTCCGGGATGATTTGAGAAAGGACTCGCCGGAGCGGGAGACGCGCTTTATGCAGCATCGGAATGGGAAATATCTGCTCAGCAAGCAGACCATTATCAGTGGGAACAATGACAACTATACCATTGCCGCACTGGTGCCCATCAAGTATGAGTACGAGTTGGAAAGTCAATATTTAAAAAGTTATTATACGGCTAGTGGTAGTATTCCTAAGGAGGTGGTGCTGACGGAGGAGGTGACGGATACGCCGGTCAAAAGCGTCAATGGGGAGACCATCGTTTACCTGACGGCGACAGATTCTTTGGTAGATAGGGGACAGCTGAGTCGTTTATTGATTTTATACGTCATTTCCTTTGTTCTACTGGCCCTTTGCATCAATATGCAGGCGAAGCGACTGATGATAAAACATCGGCGCTGGCCCTGGCTGGGAGCGGCCTTTATCATAGTTTCGGTATTTGGCCTACGGCTACTGAGCCTGGCGTTCGACTTCACCGATCGCTTTAGCGATTTACCATTATTTGCCAAAAACTTCAATACCACCCTCAGCAGTTCGTTGGGGGATTTATTGATCAATATTTTACTGTTGCTTTGGGTGATGATCTTTTTCCATAAAGAATCGCGCCTACGCTCCTTCGACCATTTGTCCAACACGGTCAAATTTACGTTAACGACGCTCAACTATTTCTCCATACTCATTGGTATACTCATTATTACCAGCGTTTTCAGGACCCTGGTTTTTAATACCAACATCGTCTTCGACTTCGATAATGTATTTAACCTGGATCGCTTCAGCTTGATCGCTATCATTGGGGTCATTTTGCTATTGATCGCGCTCTTTATGTTTAGCCATCGCATGATGCTAGCGATTGTCAAGATTGGAATGAGTCGCCACAATCGGCTGATAGCACTAGGCATTGCGACGCTCTGTATTGCACCGTTTCTGATGGCCGCCCAACTGATGCTGCCGACGATTTACCTGTTGCTCATCGCCTTTGTTTTCATTCTAATATTTGATCTTTTTATTGATAGTAAGGCCGTCAACTTTACTTGGCTAGTCATTTGGCTGGTTATTCTCTCGGCCTTCCCTTCTATTCTGCTCTTTAAGTACAATGCCTACAAAGATCGGGTAACTCGCATTTCCTACGCCAGAGAACTGGCCAACCTGCAAGATACTATCGCCGAAAATGCTTTTATTCAGTTGAAAAATAAGATACAGAGCGATAATTTTTTACGCAGAGAAATCTCCCGTCCCTTTATGATCAAATACGACCGGGATAAGATTAAGCGCCAGATCGATAAATTCTATACCAACGATAATTACCTTTTTTACAATTACGAATTTGACCTTTCGGCCTTCAACCGCCAGAGAAGTGCAGCGATTAAGTACCAGGAAAACAATTACGAATATTTCAGACAAAAACTCGTATCGGGTAAACGAACCAGTGACGATCAGCTGAGTTTTTTCAATTCGATGAATGACAAGTCCTCCTACATTATGGAGGTGAGTCTGCCCATTCGCAATAATCCCAGCAACCCTTTATCGCTCTTCCTGGAATTCAAACGCAACCGCAGGGAGCAATCCAAGGTGTACACCGAATTGTTGGTCGATAAGCAGTATAAGAATCTACCAGATTTGAGTAAGTACGAGTACGCTATTTACCAAAATCTCAAAAAAATTGACTCTGAAGGTGGAGATTATGGTCCCATTTTGCAACTGTCTCCCGAGGATTTTCCGGCGAGAGGAGTGAGCAAGGAGATCATCAGGAACCGCCGTTCAGAGATGGTCTACCATGCCCCCAACGGTATTGTTGTTATCCTGGGTAAGGAAAAAGAATTATTCATTAAAGCCATCTCTCTGTTTTCCTACATCTTTGGAATGCTGATTGCACTGGTACTGGTCTTTGCGGTCATCAATACCTTTACGCGTATCCTTCCGCAGACCCTAAGTTTTTCCCTTACCAAAAAGCCTTCGCTGAAGAATAGAATCCAGCTGTCGGTTATTGTTTTGATCGTTACCTCCTTTATCATTATTGGTTTTGTGACGGTATGGTTTTTCCAAAATTCTTCTGAAGAATACCACGAGAAACGCTTAGAGCGCAAAACCCAATCGGTGCTGACGGATGCGATGCACGAAATTGAAATCCTGATCTCTAACGGTGATTCCTTACTGAATCTGGCCGAAATTGTCCAACCGATCTCGGAGGTCCACCGGATGGACATCAACCTCTACGACCTAGACGGCCGCTTGATCAGTTCATCGGAGGAAGACATCTTCAATAAGGGGATTGTATCGCGGCGAATGGGCGCAGTGGCCTACCGCGCCTTGACCAGTACTAAATCTGCGGAATACATTCAGGAAGATGAGCATGTAGGTCAGCTAACTTATAAGGCGGCTTATGTACCATTGATGATCAAAACAGAGACTGGTGAAAAGCCGCTGGGCTTCATGGGCCTCCCCTACTACTCTAAGAACAGTAAGCTGCGTAGTGACGTAACGGTGTTTATGAGTACGCTGCTTAATGTTTATGTTTTCTTACTATTGATTGCTGGGGGTATTGCCATTGCAGTAGCCAATTCCATTACGCGGCCGCTGGCTAAGATTGGAGAGAAACTCAAGCAGGTCAAGATCGGTATGCGCAACGAACCGCTGGAGTGGAAGAACCAGGATGAGCTAGGCGAGCTGATTGCGGAGTACAATCGTATGATCAAAAAGCTGGAAGAAAGTGCCGACAAGCTGGCGCAGTCGGAGCGCGAGGGCGCCTGGCGCGAGATGGCCAAGCAGGTCGCTCACGAGATTAAGAATCCACTGACCCCCATGAAGCTCAGTATTCAATATCTCCAACATGCCTTCCGCTCCAATATCGATAATATTGAGCCGCTACTGCAACGGGTGTCCAGCACCTTGATTGAGCAAATTGACAACCTGGCCCAAATCGCCTCAGAATTCTCCAACTTTGCCAAAATGCCCCGCGCCGAAAACCAGCGCATCGTCCTCAATCAATTGGTCAACTCTGTTTTCGAACTCTTCAGTAAGGAAGGCCAGAATATGGACCTCAGTCTCTCGGTCCCCAAAGATCAATTCATGGTCTATGCCGATAAAAACCACCTGATGCGTGTCCTCAATAACCTGATCAAAAATGCCATCCAGGCCATCCCTGATGATCGGGTGGGCCGGGTACAGGTGATGCTCTACCGCAAGGATAACCAGGCCATTATCAAAGTATCAGACAATGGTACCGGGATTCCGGAGGATAAGCGCGATAAGGTTTTTGTCCCTAACTTCACCACCAAAAGCTCGGGCACGGGCCTTGGTCTAGCCATTTCCAAAAATATTATTGAATCGGTCAATGGCGAAATCTACTTCGAGACAGTGGTCAACAAGGGCACTGATTTCTTCGTCGTGCTCCCGCTCGTTGAAGTCAATCAGCTAGAAGAGGTCGAATAAGCCTCGCTTCGCCGAATTGTCAACCTTTCTTTTTTCCTGTTGTTTACAAGTTTATTCTTTGAAGCTTCAGATATTCGATGTAATATCATAATGTATTGGTAGCAGAAAGCTGATGCTGATGGGATGATGGAAGATCGCTCTGAGTAGGGTACCCCTGTGAGTTTCGATTGTATAGTTGATAGTGTGGTAGGATTGAGCATTGAGGACAGTCAATATTGAGATCGAGTGATCGGGTTGAAATTGAGGGTTTATGGGAATTGAGGAGAGTTGGTGGAAGTCCAGGAGAGTTGGCAGGGGAGCCCCAAAGTGGGAGGGCCCCACCCACAGCCGCCGCCGCCAATCCCCCCGCTGACCATTCGGGCACTGACTATAAACAGCCCGGCCTTGCAGGGGGATCGCAAAAGCTCCTGATCTTAAGCAGGCATTCTTACTCCATCCAGGCCTTCGAATGAGCAAGAAAGTAAGCCGAAATCGTATGCCTCAAGGCACACCGTCATACTGTAAAATGAAATTGCCAAGGTAATCGATCTGATGGAAGTTGTGCTTTATTCTATACTGGACCCTAGCAATGATCGAAATGCACGCACAATATAACACAAAATGTTTTTAATTGCAACAATAATTTAGCCCATTTTTTAACCTATAAATAATTAGTAGGATTTTGAAAGTTGGAATCATCGGTGCTGGAATTGCTGGAATTGCCAGCGCGATACGAATGGCTAGCCGAGGCTACACCGTCCATGTATTTGAAGCCAACGAAGGCCCGGGCGGCAAGCTGGGGGAGTTGCGACAGGCGGGCTACCGCTTCGATACCGGCCCCTCGCTCTTTACCATGCCCATGTATGTCGACGAGCTCTTCGAACTCGCAGGTGTCGAGCCGCGCAGTCACTTCCATTATGAGCGACTGCCTATCGTCTGCCGTTACTTTTGGGAGGATGGTACCCGGCTGAGCGCCTATGCGCAAGAAGAGGATTTTGGCGAAGAAATTCGTCGGGAACTAGGTGTCGATCCCAGTGTTTTGCATGAGGCCCTGGCCGATAGCCGCCTCAAGTATGAGCTAACCGGGCGGACTTTTCTCGAACACTCTCTTCACAAGGTGCGCACCTGGACCACCCGTGAAGTGCTGCGCGCACTGGGCCAATTGCCCTCGCTGGACATCTTTCGCTCCATGAATGAGGTCAACGAGCGGCTACTCAAGCATCCCAAGCTGATACAGCTCTTCAACCGCTACGCTACCTACAACGGCTCCAATCCCTACAAGGCCCCCGGTATTCTCAACATCATCCCCTATTTCGAGCATGAGATCGGCGCTTACTTTCCCAAGGGAGGGATGTACGCCATTACGCAGAGCCTCTACCAACTGGCGCAGCTCAAGGGCGTGCAGTTTCATTTCGGGCAGCGAGTAGAAGAGATTGTGGTTAAAAACCGCCAGGCTAAAGGCATTAAAGTGGCTGGGCAGGTCGAGTCTTTCGATCGCGTCATCAGCAACATGGACATTTATTTTACCTACCAACACCTGCTGCCTAATGAACGTACGCCCAAGTCTGTGCTAACCCAAGCGCGCTCCACCTCTGCCCTGATTTTTTACTGGGGCATTCAACAGCAATTTCCGGAGCTGGATCTACACAATATTTTCTTTAGTGAAGATTACAAAGGAGAATTCGCCAAGCTGGAAGCTGGTCAGCTGCACGATGATCCTACGGTATACATCAATATCACCCAGAAATTCAAGGCCGACGACGCCCCGGCAGGCTGCGAAAATTGGTTCACAATGATCAATGCTCCCTGCCAATCGGGGCAGGATTGGGAAACGATGATCCAGCAGGCGCGGCAGCGCATCTTAGCTAAGCTGAGCCGCATTTTGGGCCGAGACATTGCGCCACTGATTGTGACGGAAGCCATCCTCGATCCTCGAACCATTGAAAGTCGAACGCAGTCCTATCGGGGGGCGCTCTATGGCCCCAGCTCCAATGATCGCATGGCAGCCTTTGTGCGGCATGCCAACTTTTCGCAACGCATCAAAAGCCTCTATTTCTGTGGCGGCAGCGTTCATCCCGGTGGCGGCATTCCCCTCTGTCTGCTCTCGGCCCGCATTGTCGACCAGCTGATGCACGGCCTGTCTACCCCCATTGCTTCAACAAAAACTGCCCTATCGTGAATGCATTACGCGCTTCGTTATCCGCTGAGAAAGCCATCGGCATATTGGCTATCGTTTACACCGTCGGCATCGCCGGTACGCTGATTCCTATTCATGAGCAATTCCTGCTTCTTACACCGCTCAATCTGTTGTTCTCCATTACAGTCGTACTAGCCTATCACTTACGATGGAACAGCCAGACCTGGATATTCCTCCTCCTCTGCTATGCTGCCGGCTTCGGCGTCGAGGTCCTGGGGGTACAGAGCGGGGTAATTTTTGGCGAGTACAGCTATGGCCGCACCCTGGGCTGGAAGCTCTGGGATACGCCGCTGATCATTGGCCTCAACTGGTGTATGCTGGTATACTGCTCGGGGGTGGTGATCAATCATCTGATGGGGGAGCAGCCCTGGTGGGTCAAAGCGCCACTGGCGGCGGCCCTGATGACGGGACTCGATGTCTTGATTGAACCAGTGGCGATCCGCTACGACTTTTGGACTTGGGCAGGAGAAGGCATCCCGCTGCAAAATTACCTGGCCTGGTATGCTATTGCACTTGTGATGCTGGCCGTTTTTTACCATATTGCACCCAAGACGCGCAACAAAGTCGCTGTGGCGCTGTTTATTTTGCAATGTTTATTTTTCGGGATACTTGGTTTATCCTAAGTCAATAATTTACACCGATGGCCCTGGTATATTTTTTTATTACCCTGATTACGATCTGCGCGATGGAATTCGTCGCCTGGTTTGCTCACAAGTACATCATGCACGGCTTTTTATGGAGCTGGCACGAAGATCATCACCGACCTCATCACCACAAAGACGGCTTTTTTGAAAAGAATGACCTGTTCTTCTTGGTCTTCGCCATTCCTAGTGCCGCTTGTTATATCCTTGGCTCTGCGACCCCTCAATTCTGGCTCTTTTTTGTGGGGATCGGTATTTCCATCTACGGTTTAATTTATTTCCTCATTCACGATGTGTACATCCACCAACGCTTCCGCTGGTTCCGCCAGTTAGATAGCAAGTACTCTCGGGCGATCTTACGGGCGCACGGGCATCACCACGCTAAGCAAACGAAGGAAGGCTGTGAGTCTTTTGGATTGTTAGTGGTGGGAAAACAGTACTTCAAGTCACGTAAAGAGTGGACCAAAAAGAATGCTAAAAGAGCAGTCGACGCTTGACTTAAACCCGTCCTCTTCTTCTTTTCACTTTCATTTTATTGAGTACCAATTCGACCAGAAATTCGAAAGGAACGATCTCGATTTCCAGGTTGTGGCTGGCGTAGATGGAGCGGCGTTGGAGTTTTTCCTGGATGTGGCGGGAGGCCTGGTCGAGGCGTTCACGTTCGAAGTCACAGCGGGGGATGAGGAAGAGGAAGTCGAGGAAGAAGCGGGCCCGTTCGGTGGCTTGGCCCCGGAGGTGGCGATAGCTGTAGCTGCGAATGGCATCGATGCGGTGGAGGAAGCGATCGCGATTTTGTTTGAGGGAGACTAGGAGGTCGGCGATGAGGATGTGGATATTGAGGCCCGCCTTGTCCAGGGAAGCTTCGAAGGTTTCGTTGAAGAATTTGCCGAGGCGGAAGCGGCGGTTGTTGAGGATGGAGAGGTAGGCGTGAAGGATGGCCCAGTGTTCGGTTAATGCCTTATGCTGCTGTCGTTTTGTTGCCTTATCATAAAGCTCTTGTGCTTTGTAAAATTTCTTTTCGTGAAATGCACATACCACACGATAGTACATCGTTACCTGCCAATTCAGATGGCTCACCGTATTAAAGTCCTGTACTTGAAGCAAGTAATTTTCTGCAATCTCAAATCGCTTCGCTGCGATAGCTGCCACTGCTCCCAAAAATAAAAACTTGATCTTTTGCGAAGAAGTTGCCGCCTGATTTTGTTCCAACTCTTCTAAAGCGATTTTACAAGTCAACGCTACTCTAGCATAATCTGTATAGGCAAAGAATTTAATAGCTTCCAGCGTGTAATATTGAGTTAGTCCCTCTGCTGTTTTCGAGAGTCCTGCTAGCTGCGCAGTATAATCTTCTAGCTTATTGATAATCCCTTTAGTGTAGGAAATACGATTGTGGATGGTGATAAGTGCATCTGTATAATAGGTATTACTCAAAGCATTGATGCGAGAAACTTCGCTAAGCTGTTTGATAGCTTTAGTATATTTTCTGTGTAGGACGGTGTGGGGTTCGACTTCGGCATAGTTACGAGCTAGCTTAATTGCGAGAGCTAACGCAATGTGAATTAATTCATATTTCATTGCCTGCTGAAAATAGTACTTAGCTTCTTTTACTGCTATATTTCGTTTTCCAATATTAAATAACATCATAGCTATTCCGAAACCTAAATTGATCTCATTGTGTTTTTTTTGCAAAGAGCTATTTCCTACAGGGTTCAAAACAGCATTAATAATTAGTAGGGCAAACGCATCAAACTAAAGTTAGAATTTTAATTAGATACTCTAAATTCAAAGCGGCCCTAAATCTTCTCTTCTTCAAACTCAGTCGATCCTTCATTTGTTTAATGCGTTGCAAGGCCATTTTTCTCAGGATATTGAGGTTTACAGGGGCATTTCCTGATCTGGATCGATTAGCATCTTCATTAAATGTTACATCTAAATGCCAATGAAGATGATTTTCAATCCCCCAATGCCCTCGTACCAATTCATTAAATCGTTTGGCATCATTTTGATTTAGACTGCTAATATAATATCGCAACTCTGTACTTGTTTTTTCCTTAATTGTTCTTTGAGCGGTTATTTTAATAATCTGCTGAACGTCTATCCATCTTTCTAACTGATTAGGACTCAGACTTACTTTGGCATCTAAAACTTCGCATCGACGACGTTCATATCTGCCATGATCATATTCCCAATTTTCATCATAATGTTGAATAGAGGAGTATTGGAAGGCTTCCTCTATTTCTTCCATAAGATCTTTTTGATTACCTTTTACTGCTAATAAGTAGTGGGCGCGAGAATGTCTTATTTTTTGAGCTATATCCACTTGGCAACCTATGGCATCTATGCTAATCGTAGCACCTTCTACATCTAATTCATCAATAAGTTGGGGAATAGCAATTATCTCATTGGTTTTATCTTCTATGCGCTTTTGTCCTATACATAATCTATTGTCATTCACCCATGCACTTAAAATATATAGCCCTTTATTCCCGCGACTGTCAGGAGAAGCACCTTTAATCTTCTTGCCATCTAAACTAATTAATTTATCCTTTACATGATCTAATAAACCAGCTCCGTCGGCTTGGAGGCATTCTCCTAAGTGTTGAGGTTCTATAATCCTCAGTACTCTATTAAAGGTATCATGAGAAGGTATACCATTAGGTAATTCAAGTACCGTTTCCAACCAAGCCTTACGCTGTTTACCGAACTCGACCATATCTTCAAAGTCTTCCCCTTGAGACAACAACGTACAAAAGGCAATGAATAGAATATCTATCAGCTTATGGTCGCATCTATTGATTACCCGTGGATCAGGTATTTGACCGAAAATTTCTTCAATTTTATCTCTCATACAGTCAACTTTTTGACCGTAAGTTATCATTTTCATATTATAACATCACTTTGATGCGTTTGCCCTAA
>JBCDGZ010000206.1:0-9923 GCA_038750655.1 Bacteroidota bacterium
GTAGCACTGGCCAGTTTAGAAGATATTTTGTTCTTTCTCTGCTTCATTCCTACGCTGCTGCTACTGACCGGAAAATGGGATTTGCTCCTCAGTACAGGGCTTCAAGAGCATCTGGTTGCCCATCGCTTTTGGTTTCTGGGCTTGGCATTAGGAGCAATTTTACTGATTTGGGGCAGCTCTTGCTTACTGGGGCGCTATTCCATGTTGCGCTGGCCTTTTTTCCGCCATTCCCGCAAGCGGCAGCACTGGCTGTGGCAGTTTCGGCGGAGTTTTAGAGAGTTTCGGGGCTTGTTTCGGCAGATTGTACGAGAGGGGAAGTTGCCTTTTCTCTTCAGTATGCTGGCCTTGGTCTTTCAGTGGCTATGTCGGCTGTCAGTACTAGCCGCTTTGATATTGGCTTTGGGGCTAGAGGTTAATTGGCTGGAGCTTTGGTTATTGCAGTGGCTGCTGTTTATCAGTATGCTTTTTGTGCCTACTCCGGGGGCCACTGGCGGTGCAGAGGCGGCTTTTATCCTCCTCTTCGGCGCCCTGCTGCCGCAAAAGCTGATTGGGCTACTGGCCGCCGCCTGGCGCTTGCTGACCTATTATTTCATCCTGCTACTGGCTTTACTCCTGCTCTACCTCACTCGCTCAAGGGCTCCCCTCCAACTGGCCAACTGATTGCTCTAAAGTACCATTAAAACCTTACATTTATGGCCAAACTATGTCTACCCATCAGTTTACCATCCGAGATGCCGCTCTCCGATACACTCGATTTGGAGCCGGCGAAAAACTCTTGATTGCCTTTCACGGCTACGGCGATCTGGGGGGCCAGGTATTTGAGCAATTGGAAGAGGGCCTGGGAGGGCGGTATACCGTCTGTGCGCCCGATCTGCCCTGGCACGGTCAAACCCAGTGGCCGGAGGCCTCCTTCGATTTGGAGGATATGAGGGCCTTGGTGGGGCATATTGTGCGGGAGGAAGGGCAGCGGCGCTTCGAGCTGATGGGGCACAGCTTTGGCAGTCGCTTGCTGCTCTGTTTGCTGTCCGAATTCATCGATCAAGTTGATCGCCTGCATTTGCTGGCGCCCGACGGCCTGCGCCGTGTCATTGCCTATGACTGGTTGCCTCCGCGCTGGATGCGTCGGACCTTGATCCGGAGCTTGAGTTCGCCCAATTGGTTGCTGACTTTGCAGGAGGGCCTTTTTCGGCTGGGTTTGCAGCCTAAGGCTTCATATAATTTTGTTCGCTATAACCTTGGCGTGCCAGAACGACGAGAGCGATTGTTTCGCTTTTGGATGTCCTTGGATAGTTTTCGGTTGGCGGTGCAGCCGACTAGGGCGCTGATTAAAGCAAAAGAGCTGCCTATTGATTTATATATGGGGCGTTATGATAGAATTATTCTTTTGAAATACGGAGAAGCCTATATCGAGGGATTGCCGAAGGCCCGATTGCAGGTATTGGAGAAGGGGCACCAGGTGATCGGGAAAGAGCTGAATGCTTTATTGTTTAAAAATAATAAGGAGCTTACTTAAGATTGACGCGGGCGCCCAAGTAGACCGATAATGCATTGATGCGGTCATTGGTCGGCCCAAAGCCACTAGATAAGATGCGATGCTGATAGCTAGGTTGCATAAACACACTCCAACGTGCGGTCAGATCGCGCTCTAAGCGGAGTCCCAAGTTGGCCGTCAAATAGAGATTGTCCTTCAACCTTCCCCCTTCCAAGACGCCTTCGAAGCTAGGAATATCATTATCCGAACTTTCTTCTAAAGTAATGGGTTGCGGGTTATTAGGATCTGTGCCTAGCTGAACGACGCGGGTTTCAGAATTAGCGAAGAGCGCGACATTAGCAGAAGCACCAAGCAGGGCGGAAATGTGTGTTTTTCCAATTTTGCCCAATGAACGATGCACGTTGATGGGAACTTTCAGCATTTCGATCCGCGCTGCAGCCAGCCCTCTGCCGTACCATCCACCAGCAAAGCTACCTCGACTCAAGTCGACATTGACTTTTCTGGGAACATAATAGGTAGAGGCATAAATGGTGGCAAAGTCTACTTCCCATTTCTCTCCACCAACCCCCAAAGACAATCCGCCGCCGTATCCGGCAAAAAATTGATCGTAAGAAGGGATAGAAATTCCGGCACTAGAAGTGGCCATTACATAGTTCGCATCAAAAGCACCAAACATCCCCAAGCGGACGCGCTTGCGTTTCTCCGGGAACAAATGCATCATCCCCACTGGCATGGTCCGTTCCTCGCTTTTCAGCAATCTAAAGCGAGAGTCTATGGTAGCCGTTTCCGCCAGGTATTGCGTAGCTACGGCCGCCACCATTGCATTTTGAGTAGGCAGGGCCTCTAAAGCATCAGTCACTGTTCTGTCCGTTGTAGTCCCTGGTACAATCATTTTCGTTTCTGTGGAAGGCAGTGGGCTTACTGTAGTTGTTCCCCCAGCCTTTGCGGGAGGCAAGGGCGGCAAATTTTTCTCCACTACCCTACCTTCAGCACCATTGCTGGCCGCCGACGAAGCACTTACACGAGCATAATCAGTAGACTTCGACTCGGCATTGGCATTCGCACCAGATTGACCTAACGGCTCAGAGGCGTTCGCCGGAGAGAAACTTAGAGCTTGGCTGGCTAGAACATCGCTCTGTGCAGCAGTGGGCGAGGTTGCCACCTTTTCTTGTGCATCAGTAGAGACATCAGGCATAGTAGGAATCAATCGCTGCTGTTCTACTATCACAGGTGTTTGTGGAACCTGATTGGGCTTTGAAAGGGGTAAATAGGGGAGTAGGGTAAGAATGGCCAGCAGCATGATGGCTACTTCGGCGATTTTGTACTTGACAATTTCATGGCGTAGAGAGAAGGCTTCGTCCAGCCGCTTGGACATCAGGGGCCAGTGGCTGGGATTGTAAGGAGCATTGAGATCAAAGAGTTTATCGTAGGCGATGCCATCGAGGTGAATATCCTCTATTTCGGGACTCATCAGCTCTGCTTCGAGCTTTTGGTCCATCATGGCCCAGTGATTTTCATCGAAGGCCACATTTATACCTTGTAACTTATTCTTGACAATATCATCAAGGGATTGCTGTGGGCGCATCTCCCCTTCAGGAGCGGGTTCCGTATTCAGCCGATGCTCCATCATTTCCCAATGCTGGCCATCGAAGTCTGCTTCGAGCTTCCCAAGCTGCTCCCTGATAAATTTGTCAAAGTCTTTATTGTTCATACCTGATCGTATTGGCGATTAAAATCGCCTTTAACTTTAATCTAGCTTTAACTAAGTTAGAACGTGATGTACTTTCTGTAATATCGAGGCGATCGGCTATTTCCTTGTGAGAGTAGCCTTCAATCACATAAAGATTGAAAACCGCCCGATAAGCAGGTGATAGGGTTTGTACGGCTGCCAGAATTTCTTTCTCAGAACACTGACTAACGGCATCTGCGCTGGCATCTCCCAAATGATAGGCCTGCTCGATGTCTTCGGTCCGTCGGCGAATACTTTTGCGGTAGTAATCGATAGAAGTATTGACCATGATGCGTCGAATCCAGGCGTTGAGCGAGGTTCCTGGCTCATATTTCGCAATATGCCGGAAAATCTTGATAAAGCCTTCGTGTAAGATGTCCAATGCATCGTCGTGGTTATTGGCATAGCGCAGGCAGACGCCCATCATTTTGCCATAGTACTCCTCATACAGCTTCTTCTGCGCCCAACGCTCTTTTCGAACGCAGGCGGAGATAAAGTCCCGCTCTTCATGTTGCATTTGCAATGCTATATCCATAAGTGAAGCGTTTGAATGTAAGCCCGATGCCGGGATACAAAGCAGGCAGCTGTAGTTTTCTGGCTTTCGCCTTTATCTTACTGTTGATAGAACGCGAAACACCGGTAATTTGCTGCGTAACTACCTGCAATTATTATCCCGAATGTAGCATGGGGGTTCCACTATAGGAAAATGCTTAATCCTTATTATCAGACTAAGACTCTATAAATATAGCTAATTCTTCTTCTTTTTAACGTCATCTTGGAGTCAAGTTATGTATTTAACGGGCTTTTAACAGCAGGGAAGGGAGCCGTTGAAAATTATAAAACAAATTGTTTATTATTTTCTTGTGAAATTTGTACCTTTGCTAGGGAATATTCGTTCCGAAGTAGAAAGTTACGTAAGGACGTTTGTAATAAACCGCCGTGTCCCCTGGCCGGGAGACACGGCTCGGACTAGAAAAGAGCTGCTTTTTATACGAAAAGGAAATGTGTGTACACAGTAGCCCTTCGCAGGCGACACAGCTCGGACGAAAAACACTACTCAGACCTTAAAACTTTGATCAAAGCATGAGTAAAGACAAGAATACCAATGATTTTCAACCCAACGGAAATGGACAGTCTGATGAGGCCGTGATTACGCTCTCGGGGATGTACAAGGACTACTTCCTGGACTATGCCTCCTATGTGATTTTGGAAAGGGCGGTCCCCGCGGTGATGGATGGGTTGAAGCCGGTGCAACGGCGTATTCTGCACGCCATGAAGGAGATGGACGATGGGCGCTACCATAAGGTGGCCAATATCATTGGACAAACCATGCAATTCCACCCCCACGGGGATGCCGCGATTGGCGCGGCGCTGGTCAATCTGGGCCAGAAAGATCTGCTGATTGATTGTCAGGGCAACTGGGGGGATATTCGTACAGGAGACGGTGCAGCCGCGCCGCGTTATATTGAGGCTCGGCCGACCAAGTTCGCCCTCGAAGTCGCCTTTAACCACCAAACGACGGACTGGCAGCTTTCCTACGATGGTCGCAAAAGGGAGCCTATCCTGCTGCCGATGAAATTCCCACTGCTGCTGGCCCAAGGGGCCGATGGCATCGCCGTTGGCCTCTCTACCAAAATCCTACCCCACAACTTTATCGAACTGATCAAAGCTTCCATCAAAATTCTGGAAGGCAAAAAAGCCAAGATTTATCCCGATTTCTTACAAGGCGGCATGGTCGATGTATCAGAGTACGGCGGTGGCAAGCGAGGCGGCAAGGTCAAGGTGCGCGCCCGCATCGAACAGGTCGACAAAACGACGCTGGCAATCAGAGAATTGCCCTATGCAACCACCACTACCTCTTTGATCGATAGCATTGTTAAAGCCAACGAAAAGGGAAAGATCAAGATCAAAAAGGTCACTGATAATACGGCCAAAGAGGTAGAAATCCTCATCCAACTGGCCTCCGGCATCTCCCCCGATGTGACCATGGATGCCCTCTACGCTTTTACCAACTGCGAAATTTCTATCTCCCCCAATGCCTGTGTCATCATCGACGAAAAACCCCACTTCCTCACCGTAGAAGAAATCCTCCACATCTGTACCGAGCAGACCAAGGAACTGCTGCGCATGGAGCTGGAAATCAAAAAGGGAGAGCTGGAAGAAAAATGGCACTTTGCCAGTCTGGAAAAAATCTTCATCCAAAATCGGATTTATCGAGAAATCGAAGAATGTGAAAGTTGGGAGGAAGTTGTACAAACCATCTATACCGCATTGGCCAAGTACGTTGCCACACCGAAGGATAAGCCGAGAAAAACAGACAAGCGCCTGCGCCTACTTCGGGACATTACAGATGAAGATATTCATCGCCTGACGGAGATCAAGATTCGGCGCATCTCTAAATACAATGCTTTCAAGGCAGATGAGAAGATTGCGCAGCTGGAAGAAGAACTGGATCAGGTGAAGCATGATTTGGCGCACCTCACGGAGTTTGCTATCGCTTATTTTGAGCGTCTGCTGAAAAAATATGGCAAGGGGCGGGAGCGCCGTACGCAGATCACTACCTTCGATTCTATTCAGGCCGTCGCCGTTGTTGCCAATAATACCAAGCTGTATGTCAACCGCAAAGAGGGCTTTATTGGCAGTAGTTTGAAGAAGGATGAGTTTGTAGCCGATTGTGCAGATATTGACGACATTATTGTTTTCCGTAAGGATGGGAAATTTCAAGTCTCGCGGATTGCCGATAAGGTGTTTGTGGGTAAAAATATTGAGCACGTCGCCGTTTGGAAAAAGGGAGATGAGCGGACCACTTACAATATGGTTTATATTGATGCTAAGACGGGACGTTCTATGGCTAAGCGATTTAATGTGAAGGCTATTACGCGGGACAAGGAGTATGATTTGACCAAGGGGGCTAAGGGCTCTAAGATGCTCTACTTTACAGCGAATCCGAACGGCGAATCGGAGATTGTTCAGGTGCAGCTGTCGCAGGCCGCCCGGGCAAAGAAGAAGATTTTCGACTTCGACTTCGGGGAATTGGCGATTAAAGGTCGGGCATCGGCTGGAAATATTGTAAGTCGCTATCCGGTTCGTAAGATCACGCAAAAGTCGGTGGGGCAATCTACGCTGGGGGCACTCAAAGTCTGGATGGATGATGTCAGCGGCCGTTTGAATACCAACGATCGGGGGACCTTCCTGGGCGACTTCGATACTGGCGATACCATCCTGGCGGTCTTTAGCGATGGCTCCTACGAGGTCATCGATTTTGATCTCACCCGCCGCTTTGATCCCAAAGAAGTGGTTTCCATCCAAAAATTCGATCCAGCAACTATCATCAGTGCGGTTTACTACGATGGGCACAGAGGCTTAACTATGGTCAAGCGTTTTGTGATAGAGACTTCGAAGAACAACCAACGCTACACCTTCATTACCGATCACAGAAGTTCCAAGCTGCTCTTCGCCTCGACCAAAGCTCAACCCCGTATTAGCTATAGCATGCGTGTGAAGGGAAAGAAAATGGAGGGGGAGTTGTCATTGGCCCACTTCATTGATGTCAAGGGTTGGAAGGCGCTGGGGAATAAGGTGAGCGATAAGAAACTCAGTACTGTTAAGGAGGTTATCCTCCCCGAAAAGGATAAACTCAACGCCGGCGATACGATTGAATTTGATGTAGACAAAGACAATGGCCAAAGTAAGATGTTCTGATTGGTCCAATGGAAATCTTGCCTGCTCAACGTACTGATGCTGCGCTGTTGTCTCAAATCACTAAACGCTCAAAGGCGCATTGGGGCTACAGTGCAACTCAGCTTGCGGCCTGGGACGCCGAGCTAAGTCTTAGTGAAGAGTATATTGAATCGCACCACGTCTTCAAGTTATTGATCGCTGATGTCGTTCTCGCCTACTATTCGCTAAAAATACCTACTCCCAGGCTGGCCCATCTCGACAACCTCTTTGTACTGCCTGAACACATGGGCAAAGGCTATGGAAAGGCTTTGCTGCAACACGCCCTCGCCTTGAGCCGCTCCCAGGCCTGCCATCAACTGCGCCTCGATGCCGACCCGAATGCCACTCCCTTTTACCTCAAGCACGGCTTCAGAATTATTGATCAACTTCCTACCTCCATCCCCAACCGATTTTTACCGGTGATGGTCCTGGATTTGTAAAGCAAAAAAGGCCCCGTCGACCCGAAGGCCAACGAGGCGTCCTGCTCTAGTAATAGATAGACAATAATTCTTTAGACCAGCTTATTGCTTCACGACTTTTACGGTTTGGTTGAGTTGCTGGTCGTTGGTGCGTACTTGGATCAAATTGATCCCTGAGCTGAGGTGGCGGCCTTCGAGTTGGATCAGGTTGAAGCCTGTATTGGCCTGAGTGGTCTGCTCTATCAACAGGCGACCGAAGGTATCATAGACGCTGATGCTGGCCTGGGTCGCATTGTCCAACTGGAATTCTACGTTGATAAAATCATTGGCTTCACTGGCCAGGGTGGGGTAGACCTGGACTTCTCCGGCGGCTATGGGCTTGCTATTTTGGTTGTTTGAGGCGAGAGCTTCGCTCTGGCTTTCGAAGAAACATTGATCGGGGCGCAGCTCAAAGCCGGCTTCGGGCAGGCGCGTATCGAAACGGCTGGCAAAGTTGCTGGAGCCCGTCAGTGAAGGAAATCGCTCGGTCAGAACGGCGAAAGAATTGACTGCTTCGGTGCGAGCACAGCTAGCGCGACCGCTGAGGCTGGTGCGGATTAAGCCCAGGCTAAAGTTGTTGTAGAATTGGTTGTCAGATTTGAGTAGAAAGTTCTCGTTGGTTGCATCAAAAGCCATGAAGGTACTGTTCTGATTGGTATTGCGCTTGTAACGCAACAGGCCAATGGGCACTCCGGTGCTGGAGACGGTGAGAAACGCTGTGTTAGTAGGCATCAATAAATTGGGCGACAGACTTTGGTATTGGCAGCCTACGGCATAGCGGTCCTGATCGTCGATTCGATAGATGGAGTGACCGTGTTGATTAATAGTACCAGGAGAAGTGTAGAAGTTGGTCCACAGTGCATCCAGGTTATCGTCGAGTTCCATCACTACCGTATAGGAGTTAGGGAGGCCATCGGTGCGGCCGTTGCGGGCACCGCAGGTCAGGACGAAATTGCCCGGTGAGAAGGCTGGGGCCAAGCTGGGGTTAAAGGTGCTGTAACCTCTGGAGAGGTGCAGGGCAAAATTGCGGGTGATATTACCGTTCAAGTCAATTCCCATCGTAAATACGGCCGAGCCATTGTTGGGATTGATGGCTCCCTTGTAGGCGGTGCCAGCAACGATAAAGCCATCGAGCACCTGATCCTCGATGAGGTCTGTAACGACTTTGCTGTTATTGTCGACAGTACTGATACTAGCCGGATTGTAGCGTTTGCTCCAAATCAATCCGCCGTTTTCTTTGATAAGTAGCCCAATGATTTCGCGGTTGGCGTTGGCGGTTCCGGCGATGAGGAAACGTTCGTTATCAAAGTTGCGGATGACGAAAGCTTCGCCGCCAATTCTGGTTTCGGGCAGTCCGTACCAATAGGCCCACTGCACGACACCAGCGGCATTGATTTTGAGGGCCAGTACGCCATTGCTTCTAAAGTCGGGATGCAGCTGGGTGCCAACGATGATGTAGCCGCCATCGGCGGTTGGAGCGACGCTGTTGCCTCGCTCATTAAGTCCATTAGTCCCGTATACTTTGGTAAATAAAACATTACCGGTTTGGTCGACTTGGTTAATCAGAATATCTCTGCTGGCGACGTCGGCAATGATGCCACGTTCGGCTTTATTGTGTACTGAGAGGGCGCTTCCGTCGGCATTGGCGACCAGGCTGGTTTGCGTACTGAAGGTCTGATCGCTCAAGAGGTAATCAAAGTTAAAGAGCTGCGCTTGCAGACTGCTGTTGGAACAGAGAAGCAAGAGGAGAAAGTATAGGTTCAAGGAGTATTTTTCCATTAGTTTAGTGAATTAAAAAGTTATGAGAATAGCCCCCAAACAACGGACATAGAGTGCTCCGGAATCACTCCACGGTGTTGGATGGCATAAGCGTCTATACGAAAAAGCAGTTTAATCGTACGACAAAACCCAAGTCCATAAACAGACGGGTTATCTAGTATTCACTAAAGCAGGTAATTGAAGAGAGCTAAGGAACGTAAGCTCGCGAGGAAACAAGTTTATTATTTACTTGTACGGGCAAAATTATTTGGAGTTGGCTTTGATTAGATGGACAATATGGCCAATAAATTTTACCTATTCTATATATTGCAATATAGGGGCATATCTTTAACAAAGCAAGCATTTTGTTTCATTACTCACTTTTTTTTGGAAACTGTCAGTTGTCTGACACCCTTTTGTTCTGCGGGCATACAACAAAAAGAGCGATAGCAAACATACAGCTATCGCTCTAAAATACTGGCTGTATATAATACAACTTTATACTGCGAATAAGACGAAAAATCGTAGCTTGAGGTAGAAGCTTCATAGCTCGGATTGTTTGTAGAAATGAGCTTGGGGAATTATGGCCTCAGTTCGCCATTGGCTTATTCAAAGTAATAGGTTGTTTTACAGCTGAAATAATGGACTTTGGATTTTTGAGGATTTATAACTTGTTGTATCGCAGGTATTTAATTATTCGTCATGGTGTAAAGATAGAGGCACTTAAGTCATTGATCTATTACAGTTTTCTGATCTTTTTCTTGAA
>JBCDGZ010000207.1:0-9850 GCA_038750655.1 Bacteroidota bacterium
AGTAGATAGTATGCGAGTGGTCTCACCACTAATAAATGTATTAACAATATGTGGAATATTTTGCTTGAGATAGCCCTCCCAACTGTTGATGATTTGGAACGCAAGACCTGCTGAAATGGGGATGTTAATGTATATAGGGTGAATAGGTTTCCAAGTTGCAATATGGGAATTCTCATTAATAGATTGTGGCGGACTATCGGTCTTCATCGCCTGAGCAATCAGATTAAAAGAAGGTTCATTTCCAATAATTCCGTACGGAATATTAGGGTTCGCAGTCATGTAAAAACTAAGCTCATAATCCGAGTCCCCTACATGAGTAAGAAGATTAGACAATATCGTTTTATCGAGGCTGAACTTCAATGCTCTCGATGGCCCATTGCCTACATCATAGTAAAATAAGTTAGCTAAGTGCTCATTGGGGCAATCTATCCAGTAATTCCACATGGTTTCTTTCTGGCTCAATTCAAGACTAGCTGGGGAGTTGGGGTGGGATGTTTTTGACATTTTAAATTATTTTTGGTTTAAAAAATTGAGATTAGTAATTCTAGCATAATGGCGGGCAGGGATTGGAGAATTCAAACCAGGCATCTTCATTTGGTGATATACCCGTACCATTCGTGATTTGCAGAATGGTTCTAAATGTAAAAATCTGATCGCCATTGGAATCTGGAGGATAGCATCCAAGGTACAGATTCAGTACTGCATCTCCGGGCTTTATATGCTCAAATACTCTTTTAATGCTGCTTGTATCTTCTATGCCGAAGCTGTAAAACCTCAGCCGGCCTTCTGGCGAATTTAAGGTATACTTAATCTTGTCATCGTCAACATCCAACCAATTCTGAACCAGCAACATCGCAGTATCTCGAGGAATTTGCTGAACATTACCATGAATTTCCGATAGTTCCACAGGGACATATTCAAAAAAGTAACTGTTTTGCTCCATATCCGGAGGAAGATTACCACTGTTGTAGGCTTGAGTGAATGGTTTAAAAGCGGGTTGCTCACCACTTGTTCCAAAGACCGCATTAGGATTGGCTCCCATATATACCCTTATATAGAAAGGAGCATTCTGTAGGCTATTGATCATCTCGGTTAGCTTCTTACTGTTCAGGGTAAACTTAAATGCTCTTATTCCGGGTAGCAGCTCTCCGTAAAATAAGTCTTTTAGATCATTATCCGAACAGTCTAGCCATTTCGCAAAAGCCTCGGTTTTGCTGAAGGTCAATTCTTGTTCAAGTTTATTTGTATTCTTAGAGGGGTGGCTAATCATAAGGCTTAAATTTTTGGGTTGGTAAAAATCAAATAATTGAATGCAAAAACAAGTTAAGTCCCTTCATTAACTTAAGCCAATAAACTAAGTAGGATCCGGTGGTTCCAAGCTCCAAAACAGGGGTTTATACGTATAAGCAAAAATGCTTTATGCCTAGTTATCAGAGGGTTCCACCAACTTCAACTCATTAAAATAAATTCACATACGTATTTTCCCGTCTTTTGCAAAAGGCGGGTTTTCGCGGATTGTCTAACATTCAATTTTCATCCAATTTTGTAGTGTCAATTGGAAATATACCTCCAATTTCCGGTGGAAACCGAAAAACCGTAAAAGAGTAGGTACAACCCTTTTTAACTAAAAAAATTAATTATGAGTACTTTAAAAAGTCTCCAAAGTTTCAACCAAGCATTGGCGGAAGTCAGCAAATCTGTCAAAATTGAAATCTCTCTAGAGGACCTTGAGAGCCTAAAAAAAGCCAACTACAAATTATGCTTCGCCAAAAAAGTGGGAGATAATTCCTTTAATGTGGTTTGGCAATCTTACGACAGCTACCTGGTGAACAATACCTTTAGCTGGGTCCCCCAGTACCAACTGTTTGGTTCCAATACCTTCCAGGGTAATGTCAAGGTACAAGTAGCAACCAATACCGTGAATATTGGTCTGGGAGAAACCAGCACCCTCAATGAATCAGGTATTCTTGAACCCCCATTCACTGGTGGTCCAGAAATCTCCTTCACTATGGAAAATAATTACGGTTCTATCCATCCTGGTGTCAACCAACTTTCTACAGGTATCGATGGTCAAACCATCAGTACACCAATTTATGTTGCAGAAGCCCCCATCTTGAAAGGGGATGCAGTATTGACTCCCGTTGAGCAAATCATGGTTTGGTTCCAGCAAAATGTTGAGACCTCCACGATGTTCAGTACTGCTCGCTCAAGAGAGGTAATAATCGATCTGACGACGACCGACGATGCCACCCGCCTGTACAAAGACGGAGAATGGACGACTCCATCATAAGTCCGTTTTGATTATAGGTACAACAGGAGCTGGTTTTGACTGTTACCCCAGGCCAAAACTGGCTCCATTTATTATCCAATTCAAATTGCGATTCACTTTTACAAGAGTCAATGCGTCAGCTATTTGAATCACCACTTCGTGGTTCACAAAATCTTCCTTACCTGCCGGCAGGCAGGTCGACTCTCGTTCATCGCAACTTGGGTTATTCATTTTAAACCATTAAAAAATGCCAAACGTAACTGTAAATATCGTCGGTGGCACCGAAGCGCAAAATACCACTGCAGTCACTATCGGTGCCCAAAGATGGGGACTCAATGGAAACGGTCCTTTCGGCACAGCCTTGCCTACAGCCGCAGGTATACAGGACTTAACTGTATATAAGACAACAGCTCCTAATCAAATTAGCATAAAAGTCGATGTTCCTGATTATGATGTAACGGTGAACGTCACTGTTGATGCTGATTCTATCCGTGTAACATCGATTTGATGTTCAGTGCTTGAAAAGGTGTTGGCAATAGGTATGCTATTGCCAACGCCCCCTCTCTCCTAAAAAAACACCATTATGAAAAAGCAACCCCAAACCCAGCAGCCTCAACAAGCAGTCGAAAAATCTATTAAGGTTGAAATCTCTCCAAAAGATTTACGAATCCTAAAAGCCGGAGAATTTAAACTCTGCTTTGCAAAAAAAGTAGGGAATAATAATTTTAATGTTGTCTGGCAAAGTTACAGCCGTTATTTGGAAATAAATACCCTCAGTTGGTCTCCCAAATATGAGGTGTTTTGCACTCTAAGCCATAAATACTATACTCCTGTAGTCATTAATTCAAATTCCATCAGCCCCGAACCAGGGTACATAATCGTTATCAATTCAGCAGGAATCCTCGAACTCGTTCCTTCTGACAATCCAAGTGATGGTATAGTGGTTAAAAATGAATTCCGCCCCGTATATATTGGATTGAGTCAATTTTCCTCAGGTATTGATGGGCAGCTCCAAGCTACTCCTATTTACCTATCGCCTCAGGTTCCCACTTATAGTGCAATATTGCTCAACCCCATAGAAAAGGTCCTCGTTTGGTTTGAACAAGGCAGCCAAACCTCAACTCTTTTTAGCGGCCCCGTAACCAATGCCATCGAAGTTGATTTGACAAATACCAACCAAATTACTCTCTCCTTTGCTAATGAACGATGGAGCACCAAATAAAAACAGCTCTGATCCTTGAAAGGCTACTGTATCAGGTTTTCTAATGACCGCCCATCTTTTTCCCCCTAAAAAGCAACCCAATGAAAAAATATGTATACGCTGTAGCCTTCTCCAAAAACGGAGATTTTCTGCTGGCTAAAAAAAACAAAAAAGGCTACTTCTTTGCCGAAAAAAAAGTGATCCTTCCCACAGGACAAGACCTGAATGGAGGAGGCAACTATGCTCTGCCCGGCGGGAAGCTCAACCGCTCTGAGGCCCCAATAGATGGCGCTCGCCGCAAGTTCTTCGAAGAGACCAGATTCGATATTGCCCCCTTTCCCGATAGGCCCACTCCATACAGAGGAGCGTCTTTCTTTGGGGTCTATTTCCAGCTCACTGTAGAGGACCTTGCGAGTGCTTGTGCCAAAATTGCCATTAACCTGACTGCCGGCGCGCAGGCCGCACAGGCAGTCATAAATGGCCGCTATGGGCCAGGCGAATACAATGCTTTGATGGCCGCCTTTCCCGATTCTCCGGGTGACAATGAGTTGTATTCCATTAAAATCTGGAATCTTGATGCGAATTGGGATGAGATTCAATCTTGGGAAGGTCACCCTGACTTGGGTTGGTTTTTTGAAATACTCTTGTACCTAAAAGAGCAACTTACAGAACGATCACGTTCCAAGCTGATTACAAAGCGAAAGACACCCTACCAGAACTTTGAGGAGGCGCGGTCTCAGGTCCAGAAAAAGGTTACGATTGAAATAAGTCACGAGGATTTGCAATCTTTGCAGCAAGCCCAATACCTGCTATGCTTTGCCAAACAGGTCAACACTGAGGACTACTGCGTAGTCTGGCAGGCTTATGACAAATATTTCCCCAATAATATCTTCAGTTGGATGCCGATCTACCAGCTTTTCGTCTCTAATCAGTTTATAGCAGGAGAGCCCGTGGTCGTTTCCTCTAACACCGAATCTATTGCATTGGGGCAAACCAGTACCCTGGACAAAGTCGGCTGGCTTAGCCCACCGTTTACGGGAGGGCCGAGTGATGCTATAACCCTAATCAATGAATACGGCCCCATTCATCCGGGGATTAAGCAACTTTCGACAGGTATTGGAGGAGAGCAATACAGTACCCCTATCTTCGTTTCTCCAAGGCAGGTACTAACAGGAATGATGCAGCTTCAACCAACAGAAAAGGTGTTGCTCTGGTTTGAGCAGAACACTGCAACCTCCGTACAGTTCGATCAGCCCCGCCCGAACGCGATTGAAATTGATATGAGTGAGCGGGATAGCATCAAGCTGTCCTACAATAATGGGGAATGGGCCATACAGCCTACAGCCACTTCACCGCAAAGTCAATCACCCAGCGGGTAAATCTGTTGTACGGGGGCATGAAAAGCTTAATACTACTGAAGGGAAAAACCTGTTGCAAAACCCCTCGCTCATTCGAAAAGGCTTCGAAACCCCGGTAGCCGTGTCCTTTGCCAATCCCACTGTTGTTGACGCCGCCGAAGGGCAAGTGATGGTTGTTAAAATGGATGGTGCTGTGGTTGATGACGGTACCGCCGGCGCGGGTATTATGGAGAAAGTACTGGATGTTCTTTTTCTTAGAACTGTAAATATAAAGGGCCAGCGGTTTTTCTTTGGCGTTGATGATTTCAATCACCTCTTCCCGATTTTTGAAGGTCAAGATGGGCAACACCGGGCCGAAGATTTCCTCCTCCATGATCCGGCTGTCCATCGAGATGTTGGTCAGGACGGTGGGCTCGATGTAATTTTCGGTATCATCCAGCTCGCCGCCCATGGCCACAACGGCATTCTTATCGAGAGCGTCTTCGACATAGCTTTTAATGCGGCGGTAATGGCGATCGTTGACGATGCGGCAATAGTCGGGCGATTGCTTCACATTACCGCCGTAGAATTCTTCTACCTTCTTTTTCACCTTGGCGATAAATTCCTCTTTTCGACTTTCGTGGATGAGCACATAGTCGGGAGCAATGCAAATCTGTCCATTATTGAGAAACTTGGCCCAGGCAACGCGCTCCGCCGCTGCGTTCAGGTTGGCGCTTTGATCAATGATGGTGGGCGACTTGCCACCCAGCTCCAAGGTCACCGAGCAGAGGTGCTTGGCCGCTGCCGCCATCACAATCTTACCGACCTGCGGCGAGCCGGTAAAGAAAATGTGGTTGAAAGGCAGTTCCAGCAGCGCCGTCGTCTCCGGGATGCTCCCTTCAATCAGCGCCACCTCGCTTTCGTCGAACAGCTCGCCGATGATGCGCTTCATGAGGGCCGACATATTCGGCGTCATCTCCGAGGGCTTGAGGATCACGCAGTTGCCTGCGGCAATCGCTGAGATGAGCGGGCCGAAGGTCAGCAGCAGGGGAAAGTTCCAGGGGGAGATGATGAGCACGACGCCTTTAGGCTCGTAGTGGATATAGGATTTGCTGCCGAGCAGCGGCAGCGGAGTTCCGACGGGCTTGCGGCGCATCCAATGTCCCAGGTTGCTCAGTGCAAAGCGGCAGTCGGAAACTACGCCATACACCTCAGTGGCGTCCACCTCCGCAGCCGATTTGCGGTAGTCGGCGTAGGCCGCCGCGTGGATTTCCTTGCGGTAAGTTTTCTCCACCGCCCGCTGCAGGGCCTTGATCTTGGCGCGTCGCTCTTTGGCCGTTTGCGCAGCGACGCGGTACTGGTTGGCCGTTTGCAGCTCAAAGAGTCGCTGGATTTCGGCGGCGGTAGTTTGGGGAACTAAGGGATGGGTCGTGGACTGCGCGTTCATATCAAAGCCTTTTGATTCAAGACAAAATTTAGTGTTTTTTGGAGAAACAATCTAGCCCTCAGCTTACCGATACCACCTGCGGCTCCTCCAAAATCGGTTTTCGCATATAACGCAGCAAAAGCTGCACTACTGCCAGTACATCCTTTTCGCAGTAAGTAGCGATGCGGCTGAGGTCCTTTTCGGCCCAGTAGACCCGCCCTACTTCGCTGCCGTCGATGTCGTCTTTGGGCGAGGGGAAGCCGAGTACGGCAGCCAGCAGTTTGAGCGAGGTGTAGCTTTTGTAGTCGCCAAATTTCCATAATTCCATCGTATCGAGGAGGTGCTTGGTTTCCCAGGGCTTTTTGCCGGCGATGTCCAGCAGGCGCGGCAGCGGGAGTTGATTGATCAGCAGGCGACGACAGATATAGGGTACGTCGAACTCCCGGATATTATGGCCGCAAAGGAAGTGGCGAGCAGGGCTGTTGTAGTATTGATCGAGCAGTTCGCTGAAATCTTTGAGCAATTGGGCCTCATCGTGATCGGCGTAGGACTTGAGGCGCAGCTTGATGGCCTGGGTCTTAGGGTCGCGGACGATGATGCCGACCGAGATGCAGATGATTTTACCAAATTCGGCGTAGATACCGGCCTTTTCGGGATAGAGGGCGATGGCTTCCTCCTCGGGCAGTTCCTCGTCGTAGCGGCGGAGGATGGCGCGGGACTTGAGCTGCCAAAGGCCCTGTAGGGGTTCGCTCAGGCTGGCGTAGTCGGCCTGGTTAGAAACTGTTTCTACATCAAAGAAAAGTACAGCGGTCAAGTCAAGAGAATCGAGCATAGTCTGAAAGAATTGCGAAGAAAATTGAAAATATTTTTAGATTTGGTACAAGAAACGGAATAACTTGACGTTTATACCTTCAAACCTCGCACCTTTACTTTCCACAAATTACGAAAATTTGCTCATTTTTTAAACTATTTTGATTATTTTTTGTCACCAAAAAAATTATATTCAAAATATTTTCCTCCCTCATTTAATGCGATACCCTGCTTTCAATACAGAAATATTATTTTTGTAGAGCCGCATAAAAAGCGATGATTTAACAAAAAATTATTATTTTCTGGCATATTTATTCGAGCAAATATCAGTAGTATATCATTATAACATTAGCATAAAACATTACCATCGGCTGAATAGCTTGAACCCCTCTTTGGCCGATTAATCGTAAACCAAAAAATTTCAATTATGAGCTTCTCAAAGGATTCGAAACAGAAACTTATTGCCATCTCTGCTGCTATAATCGTATTCCTGTTGGGGGTCAATGCCTTCCTACTTTACAACAAGTACAACCAGGACAAAGTGATTTCGCAACAAACCCAGGAAATCGATGAGGCGGAAAAGCTGCGCGCCGATCTCGAAAAACAATATTATGAATCGCTCAGCGAGCTGGAAGAAATGCGCGGCAACAACGAGGAATTAAATACCATGATTGACCAGCAGAAGCTGGAATTGAAGGAACAAAAGGATAAGATCAGCCGCATGATCCGCCA
Organism: Bacteroidota bacterium; assembly: GCA_038750655.1. Classification (GTDB taxonomy): domain Bacteria; phylum Bacteroidota; class Bacteroidia; order Chitinophagales; family Saprospiraceae; genus JBCDGZ01. Next base: position 7,776 of record JBCDGZ010000207.1, read on the forward strand.
GGGCAAGAGCAATAAAGCGGAGCTGGCGGCCGCCCGTGAGCAAATGAGCCAGATGCGTACCCAACTCGATGAGTACCTGACGGAAATCAATACGCTCAAGGAAGAAAAACAATTGCTCACCGACCAAAATATGCGCCTCAATGAAGAGAAGAACAGCTTGATGGGTGAGGTGGAAAAAGAGCGTACGATGAACGAGGAGCTGACGACTGCCAAAGCGGCATTGGTGAGCGAAAGAGAAAATCTGATGGAAGAAAAAGATGTACTTTCCCGAAAGGTTAATATTGCCTCTGTGGTGAAAGTGAGCAATATCAATGCGACGGGCGAGAAGGTCCGCAAGAGTGGTAAGCCAGTGCGCAAAAAGAATGCAAAGGCGGTAGACCGCCTCAAAATCTGCTTCACCGCTACCCAAAACGCAGTTACTGACGCTGGCGTAGAACGTTTCTACGTTCGCATCATCAACCCTCTGGGCGAAACCCTCGCCGTTGAGGACCTGGGTTCTGGTGTAATGACCAATACTGCCACCAACGAAGAAATTCGCTTTACACAAGCCAAAGACCTCGATTACAATAATGACGATATGGTGGCTTGTTTCCTCTGGGAGCCGAATACGGCTTTTTCGAAGGGAGAATACGAAGTAGAAGTCTACAACAAAGGGTTCCTGGCTGGAAAGGGGAACTTTAGATTGAAGTAATCTTCGCTGAGCGTCACTTACTGAGTGGCATCAAGAAAGGGGAGACGCAAGATCAGCTTGCATCTCCCCTTTGTCATTTTGGGGTTTATTGGGGTTTATTGTTTACTTGATGGGGACGCCAAAGACCTGCACCTCGCCCAGGCTGAGAGGCATAGTATTGTTGTCCAAGTGAATGCGGATGTAGCGTCCAACGCGCTCACCACCGATGTTCATTGAAGGATTGCTTCCGCTGGTGAAAGCGTGTGGTCCCGTAGTTCCGAAGCCCTTCTTGATATTTCCACTGATTGGGAATGCCCAGGAGGTAATGTAGAAGTTCTTCAAGCGCTCCCAGCAGCAATCGGTTCTGTTCCAAACCACAATCTTATCGATGTCGTAAATTTGTCCCAGATCAACTTGCCACCAGCTGCCGTTGGCATCATTGGTATGCGTAATATCATTAGAAGAAGATGAGCGGCTGTAGCGACCAGAAGTCTTGCCATTCACGGCGTTGGAAGCCGGGCTATTATAAGCAGTAGTGGACTGCGTCGCTTTCTTACCTTGAGCAACGTTGGTAATCCGCTTAACTGGTCTGCCATTATTAGATTCAATCAAGGCCCACTGCTGAACAGGATTGCCATTAGGTGACCACAGCTGCACCTTGGTACCGTTCATCCCATTGTGGCTATCGGCATCCAGCGAGCGGCCTCCGGCCTGCGGAGCAGCACTAGAAATTCGGTAGGTCCCGTTAGAATTTTGCTTAACGATCCATTGCTGGTTAGGGCCACCGTGGGTTTTCCACAGCTGTACCTTACCGCCATTCTTATTATAAGTATACCCGTCCGCATCGAGTGCGACTACATTGGTTGGTCCAACCTTACTCTTGATCAGGTAAGTATCATCGCCTACTTTCTCGAACATCCAGTCTTGATTAGGGCCTCCACCGCCGTGGCAATCCCAAAGCTGAATCTTTGTACCATTTTTTCCAACCGAACCTGCATCTGCATCCAGGCATCTGCCGTTGGCTTTCTCGGATACGGCCTTGATTCTGAATGTTTTTCCATCTAGTGAAGTTCTAGATTGAGCAAAAGTAGTGTTTGTGTTGAGAGCGAATAGTAATAATACTGCAAGGAAATGTTTGAAATACGTCTTCATTTGTAAAAGGTAATTAGTGAATGATAAATGTCTTATTATAGTCTCTCTTACTCCTCTGACACCCCAAATATGCAGCTCCTTTACCCAATCCACCAAAGACATTTTAGAGGGGTTACCACAACCAAAATGGCGACCTCACAAAATAACTCCTTCCGTAAACAACTGATGTACAGTCATTTAAAACAAAAGGGTATTACCACAAAAATTGGTAAAGAATTGAGTGAAAATTCGCTGTGTAAGCAAACAGAAGGGC
>JBCDGZ010000208.1:0-9820 GCA_038750655.1 Bacteroidota bacterium
ATAAAAAAACCTAATTTTAAATTCTAATCACGCCTCAAACTGCTGGCTTTTATAAGCTCTTATCACAGCTGTTTTCCCAACATTCTGCTCGCGTAATTTTTAAGTTTTCACTGCTTTAGATTTAGATAGTCTGTGTCCACTAGGACCAAGTAATAGGGCATTTCTACGCCTTTATACGCCCATAATTGGTCCTGCGGTGGACCAGGGAGGGTCTGTCTTTTAATTTAATTTTAAACTATAAAATCTATTGTATGAAAAATCTTGTCTTGCTGGCATGCATCGTGTGCCTGGCATTAGGGGGCGATCTATGCGCTCAAACAATTAACATGGGGACTTCTCCTATTAATTTTGGTAATGGCTGTGGATATGGTCAAATCCAAGACCTCAACGGAACTCGGAAGCTGAGCATTGGAGGATTTAATGGCTGTGTCGGCCCCGTAGGAGGCTGGTCAACCATCACGGTGGACTACTGGCTGAATAGGGTAGGAATCGGTTATGGATTGACCTCACCGAGCTTCCTATTGCAGCTGTCCCAAAATAGTGCCGCCAAGCCTGGCAGTGCTTACTGGACGGTCGTTTCTGATGCCCGTTTTAAGAAGGACATTCGCCCTTACACCAGAGGTCTGGACTTAATTAATGGCATCGATCCGGTTTATTTTACCTACAATGAAGCATCGGGGGTGAATGATGAGTCAGAATTTGTTGGCGTACTGGCGCAAGACCTACAGACGGTAGCACCAGATATGGTCAGCTACATTCCTCATCCCACCGAAAAAGATGCAACAACCGATTACTTGTCGGTAGACCTCTCGCAGTTGGACTTTGCGCTGGTCAATGCGGTTAAGGAATTGGATAAGGAATTGCAAAAATTGCGATCCGAAGTTGCCGCGCTTCGTGCCGACCTTCAACAGGCGCAGGGCCAAAATGAAGCCCTGATGAACGGAACCAGCGGTACCTTGTTCGTTGCCCCTAACCCCTTTCAATCAGAAACCAAGGTGATGTACAGCTTGCAGGAAGAAGTACAGCAGGCTACTTTGGAAATCTACAGCCTAGACGGCAAGCTGCTCCAAACTCAAGTATTGGACTCCGTTCAGCAGGGGGAGACCTTTATCTCTATGAATCGCAGTGCGACCTCTACGCTGATTTTCCGATTAGTGGCTGACGGAAAGACCCTTGATTCCCAACAAGTTATGTATGGAAACTAACTGAACGTTCATTGTAAGTGATGGCTGAAGTCATCCCGAATCTTTCTGTTGAGGAAGGCTCGGGATACTTCTTCTAGAGATTAGAAGTAATCAACAAATCCAGATTGGTAAATTTAATCTGAAAACGCTCGCCAAGGTACTCATTGGTGAGGCAACCTTTGAAGGTATAGACCCCATTGCGCAGTCCCAAGTCGTCATTGATGAGGGCTTCAATGCTGCCGGTCGTGCCTGCGCGCAGAAGGATGGGCGTTAGAATATTGCTGACTGCAATGGAGGCCGTGCGAGAGACGCGGGCGGCGATGTTGGGAACGCAATAGTGAATGACACCGTATTTGGTGAAGGTCGGATCATCGTGGGAGGTGACTTCCGAGGTAGCGAAGCAACCGCCTTGATCAATACTGACATCGATGATCACGGAGCCCGTTTTCATCTTAGCGACGATGTCTTCGCTGACGATGATGGGGGTGCGGCCCGTTTTAGAGTGCATAGCGCCGATGGCGACATCGGCCGTACGCAGCTCCTTTTCCATCTGCTGTGGGTTGAGCGAGGAGGTGTTGAGCTGGCGGCCAACTTGGTTTTGCAGGCGCATCAACTTGTAGATATTATCATCGAAAATGCGGACTTCGGCGCCGAGGCCCAGGGCTACTCGGGTGGCGAATTCTGCGACCACGCCTGCGCCCAGGATCACCACCTTGGCCGGAGGGACGCCAGCGATGCCGCCCAGCAAAACGCCCTTGCCGCCCCGCGAATTGCTCAGTAGCTCGGCAGCGGTGAGCATCGCATTGAGGCCCGCCATCTCACTCATAATGCGGACCGCCGGGAAGGTGCCGATCTCATCCTTGATATACTCCATCGCCAGGGCAATCACCCGTTTTTGGCGTAGCTTGTTGATGAAGTTGGCCGTGATAATGGGCAGATGGAGCGGCGAGAAGAGGATTTGGTTGGGACGGAGCAGATCAATTTCATCCAGGGTGGGTGGAGCCACCTTAAGCAGAATGTCTGATTTGAAGACCTGCTCTTTGCTGTGAGCGATCTCAGCGCCAGTCTCGGAGTAATCGTGGTCCGTATAATTGGCTTTGAGGCCGGCATCCGTCTCAATGACCACCCGGTGGCCATGTTTGATCAGTGTGGCAACAGAAGAGGGAACGAGCGCCACCCGACTTTCTTGCAAAGTCGTTTCCTTGGGAATACCGATGTACAGAGAGTTGGGCTTTCGCTGCAATTGCAGCATCTCGGTTTGCGTTTGAAATCGCCCTTCCGTAAAGACCTTGGGAATAGGGACGCGCTTCTGCTTTTCGCTCATGCACTGTAGTTTATATTCTCACAAAAATATAATTTTTCGCACTGAATCGTCAAGTATTTGTATATAAATTTTAACAGTGTCGGGCGGAAGCAAGTCTTCAATCACCTCTGGCCATTCGATCAGGCAGTAGCTTTCGTCGTACAAATAATCCTCAATTCCGATCCCCAGCGCCTCCTCCTCATTCTTGAGACGGTAGAGGTCCATGTGGTGAATAATGCCTTTTTGGCCGTCGCCAAGGCGGGGAGAATAGTATTCGTTGACTAGGGAGAACGTAGGGCTGGTAACCTTATCAGTAGCTCCCAGGTGTTGGCAGATCGTCTGTATAAACGTTGTTTTGCCTGCGCCGATTTCGCCGTGAAAGGCCAGCTTGCGGCGCGCGCTTGCCCACTCGATCAGTTGCTGTGCCAGCGCCGGAAGTTCGTCAATAGATTGAACAGTGAATTCCATATCAGCGCAAAAATAGCTCAATTTTCTTTGCCAGTTCCTCTTTATAGTGTTTTCCTACGTCCAGACGCGTTTGGTCCTGCATCAGCACAAAACTGTCGCGGCCTTTGGCGTAGCGTTTGATAAATCTGAGGTTGATGATGTAAGAGCGGTGAATACGGATGAAAATGGAGGAATCCACCAGATCATGGCAGTCCCGAAGGCTTTTGTTGGTAGTCAGTTGACTGTTGTCGGTCAAATGGAGGTGGGTGTAGCGGCCCTCTGATCGCATGTAATGAATTTCGTCGGGATTGACGTACAGTTGCCCGCTTTGGGCAGGCAATACCAATCGCTTTGGTCTTTGCTGGCCTGCATTGTTAGCTATCGACGGCTGAAGGCCCGGAAGCTGCTGTCGACGCTTTTTTACCTTCTCCACCACTGCGATCAGCTCTTCTATATCAATGGGCTTAAGAAGATAGCCCGCCGCCGATACCTTGAAGGCTTTGATCGCATAATGATCATAGGCAGTGGTGAAAATGATGTCAAAATCAATTTTTTCGAAAGATTCGATGAGCTTGAAGCCCGAGTAAATAGGCATCTCAATATCCAGGAAAACGATGTCCGGTTGGTGTTTATGAATCGCTTTCATCCCGGACAAGACATCCTCTGCCATCCCAACGACCTCAACGTCTGGACAGTACTCCCTGATCAGGTGTTCGAGAATTTCTCGACCTCGGGGCTCATCATCAACTATAATGGCTCTCAGCATAACATCCACTATTAAGCAATTTGACGAAACTTGTGCGCTCTTATTTTAATTCCGTCTCTTAATGGCAGCAGTAATAGTACAGTAACCCAATGCGCGTACGAGTTCGTACCTGCATTCAGTTCATTCGCAGCATTCCAGTTTACAGTTTAGTTTGATCTTCCCCGGGAGTTCGATGATCAGCGAGCTGACGATAGGTACTCCAGAGCAATTACCTGGTACAGTTTGAGGCTTAAATATATGTATATTCGCGCGATTCCAACCCATTGCTGAATAAAAATAACAGATAATCCTGCTAAATAAATTGATGCTTTACGAAAACTGATTGATAATCAATAAGATAGCATAACAAATGGCCTGTTTTTTCGTTAAAAAAGAGAAATGCCTTTTGCCAGTCCGCTAACTGCATTTTTGCCGAGGATACTTCTTAAAAAACCATTAATTTTTTGTAAATTTGCATAATGAAATCAGTAGAAGAAAAGCAGGATTTAACCCCTAAATCCGGAGATTACAGCGCAAGTAATATTCAGGCCCTTGAAGGATTGGAAGCTGTACGTAAACGCCCTGGAATGTACATCGGAAGCACCGATTCTAAAGGGCTACACCACTTGGTATGGGAGGTCGTCGATAACTCCATCGATGAACACCTCGCCGGCCACGCCTCGCACATCGATACCACCATCCACGTTGATAATTCTATCTCTGTGAAAGACAATGGGCGGGGTATTCCAACGGGGATGCACGCCAAGCTCCAAAAATCAGCCCTGGAGGTCGTTATGACTGTACTTCACGCTGGTGGAAAGTTTGATAAAGACACCTACAAGGTCTCTGGTGGTCTGCACGGCGTCGGGGTTTCTTGTGTGAATGCCCTCTCTGTACATCTTAAAGCGGAGGTGCATCGCGAAGGAAAAATCTTTACTCAGGAGTACGCTCAAGGTAAGCCTACAACTGGGGTAGATGTCGTGGGAACATCCGAAACAACGGGAACTACGATTACCTTTCGCCCCGATAGCGAAATCTTTGAAATTTTAGAGTATAAATACGATATTCTGGCCGCCCGAATGCGCGAACTGGCCTTCCTTAACAAGGGCCTGACGCTGACCCTTACGGATGAGCGGGAAAAGAACGAGCAGGGGGAGCCTGTGACCGAAACCTTCTACTCCGAAGGCGGGCTGAAAGAGTTTGTCCTCTACCTCGACGAAAGTCGTACCAATCTGATCGAGGAGCCCATCCATGTCATCGGCAAGGAAGATAATGTCGAAGTGGAAGTAGCACTTAATTACAATACTTCTTTTAGTGAGAATATCCATTCTTACGTCAATAATATCAATACCCGCGAGGGCGGAACCCACGTCAGCGGTTTCCGTCGGGCCATCAACCGGCTCTTTAAGCAGTATGGTGATGATAATGGGCTGTTCAAAAAATTGAAGTTTACCATTTCTGGTGAGGATTTTCGCGAGGGCCTTACCGCCATTGTATCGGTTAAGGTACCAGAGCCACAGTTCAAAGGACAAACCAAAGGCGAGCTGGGTAACTCCGAAGTAACTGGTATTGTTTCTCGTGCGGTTGGCGATGTACTTCGCCATTATCTGGAAGAAAACCCTAAGCAGGCTAAGCGCATCATCGATAAGGTGATTCTAGCGGCGACGGCCCGCCATGCTGCCCGAAAGGCCAGAGAAATGGTGCAGCGCAAAAACGTGCTGACCGGCGGTGGCCTCCCCGGCAAACTCTCCGATTGCTCCTCCAAAGACCCCGGAGAATCCGAAATTTTCCTCGTCGAGGGAGACTCAGCGGGAGGAACGGCCAAGCAGGGTCGCGACCGGAATTTCCAAGCCATCCTTCCGTTGCGCGGTAAAATCCTCAACGTTGAAAAGGCGCTGGAGCACAAAATCTACGAAAACGAAGAGATCAAGAATATGTTTACCGCGCTCGGTGTCAGCATCGAAGAGCGGGAAGGAGAACGCCACCTCAACATCGAGAAGCTGCGCTATCACAAGATCGTCATCATGTGTGATGCCGATGTCGATGGTAGTCACATCGTTACCTTGATCCTGACCTTCTTTTTCCGCTACATGAAGCCGCTGATCGAAAGTGGCTATGTCTACATCGCTGCCCCCCCGCTCTACTTGGTCAAAAAGGGTAAGCAGTTCCGCTATTGCTGGAACGAGGAGGAGCGGGCCGAAGCCATCGCTGCCTACTCCAACAGTGAGAACGATACTTCGGTCAAGATACAGCGCTACAAGGGATTGGGAGAGATGAATGCCGAGCAACTCTGGGAAACCACTATGGACCCGGATACCCGCATCCTCCGCCGCGTGAATATCGAAGATGCCGTTGAGGCTGACCGCGTATTCTCCATGCTGATGGGAGACGAGGTACCTCCGCGTCGCGCCTTCATCGAGGCTAATGCCAAGTATGCGAATGTAGATGTCTAAGTCAGGGCTGTTCGGCCACTTTTTTTAGATAGCTGATTAACTTTTGCTCCTCTAATGCAGTGTTCGCAGTGTAGCTGCGAACATTGATAGTGCGTTTTGCCTCCGGTAATCGAGGATTTAGGCTTACTCGCGAGCGGAGCATCGCCGCGGTCGCTGCATCGCAATGCAGTTCCAAAAGCTGCCGAAGGCGACGCCGTAAAGGGGCTGTCGGCGCAAATTTATAAGCAATAAACAGCTCAGTTAGCAATGAAGGAGGAGGGCCGCCGTTGCCAAGCATCTGCAAAGCCAGCTCCACATTCATGGCCTGCCCGCTCGTCAACAACTGCCCTAGGCGCTCCAATTGCGCGGCTGATAGCTGCGCTGTATGGCCCACCCGCCGCTGCTGCCGTAGAAAATCATACAACTCCCGCTCTTCCAGCCATACCCACTTCCGATCAGTCGGTAGGAGCCGTAGGTCGGGGCGCTGTCCCAGTAAGATATGCGTACTTTCTACACGGAACTGCGTCTGATAGTGCATGCCAAGCACCTCAATTTCCTTTTTTAGCCTTTGCCTAGAAATACTCGTTCGACCTTTAAGGACAATATTTACCCCTTTTCCCAGCGGTGCTTCTTGCAGTGGACGACCGTATTGCTGCTTGATCAACCGAATTAAAATGGTATTTAGCGAGGGTAAGGCCAGGTCCAGGCCCTTTAGCAATAGTGATAATGGAGGCGGATGTTCTGCCTGCTCAAATAAATCATACAACTGCAATCGCTCTGCCTCGCTCAGTTCTGGCATTCGCCTCGCTGCTCGGTAGAAGCGCAGCAACTGTTTGCGCTGTGGTGCCCCTTCCGGGCTGCTGAGTTTTTTCAAACGCTCCATTTCCAGTACCAGCGGGTGGACAGAAGGCAGTGGGTTTTTCGCCAATCGCAGGACTTCTATTCGCTTGGGCAGTTGGGGCAGTTGGGTTAATCGGTTACGCTCCACGTTGAGCTGCCGGAGGCGCTTGAGGGCGCTGAGGTCGGGCAGTTGGCGGAGCTGATTACGGCTGATGTCCAGTTCTTGTAGCCAATGGCACTGCGAAAGGCCGATCGGCAGCTCGCGAAGTTGGTTGCGGGAGAGCCGAAGGCTCATCAGCTGGGGCCATTGGCCTTCGGTCAGCAGTAGTTCTGAGAGTTGGTTGCTGCTCAGGTCTACATGATTCAAGGAGGTGCAGTCGCCCAGGCTGCGGGGAATTTGAGTCAGCTGGTTCTTAGCAGCGCTGAGCTGAAGGAGCTGAGTCAGCTCGCCTGAGTGCTCGGGCAGGGCCTTGAGGCGGTTGTAATTCAGCAGCAATTTACGGAGGGCGCGGCAGTGGCTAAGGCTGGAGGGCAGTTCTCGAAGGGCATTCCGAGAGAGTCGCAACTCCCGTAAAAGGGTACACTGACCGATGGCTGCGGGCAGCTCTTGTATTTGATTATGGCTCAAGTCTAAGTACAGTAGTTGGTTCAGCTGGCCGATGGCTGCTGGGAGCTGCACTAGGGTGTTATGGGCCAGTGCGATATGCTGTAGCGGTTGACAGTCAAAAAGTACCTCCGGAAGTTGTTGCAGGCGGTTGTAGCTAAAGTCGATGCTTTTGAGCTGCGGGAGCTGGTGCAGCCAGCTGGGCAGTTGTTCGAATCGGTTGTGGCTCAGTACGAGTATTTCGAGCTGTGGTAGTTGGAGCAGGGCCTGCGGCAGCTCACTAAGGCGGTTATTACTTACGTCCAGCTTGCGGAGTTGCGGAAAACCAGTGATGCTTTCTGGGACTTGGCGCAGCCCTCGGTTGTGGATATACAGCTCGGTGACGATATGGGGCTGGCGCTGGGCCATTTCGAGGTTAAAGGCTTTCATAGCTTAGCGGGTCAGGCGGCCCTTCCATTGGTATTGGTTAATCAGGTTGCTTGCGGCGCCGATGAAGGCGATGTAGAGGAGGTGGAGTCCCTGGGCAGGGATAAAAACTCGCATGAGATCACTGCGATTGAAAAAGGTCGACATTCGGGAGAGCAGTAGATAATCCATCAATAATTTGACACCGATTTGGAGGAGTAAGGGCCAGATAATCCCTATGCCAAGGAAGGGAAAAAGGATTACACCTAGCAAGATATTGATGCAAAGAAAGAAGACCAGGGCCAGGATTAGGGTAATTTTCCATTCGCTGTAGGCCTTGGACTTGGAGGCCCAGCGGAGGCGCTGTTGTAAGAAAGCCTTGAGGGTAGGGGCGGCTGGGGTGAGGACGGTGGCGGCCGCCTGTTTGAGAAAACCTAGTTGTCCAGGGTACTTCTGGGCGACCTTTTGCATCAGCAGCATATCGTCGCCGGAGGCGAGTTGGTCGATACCGGCAAAACCGCCGACTTCTTCGAAGACTGCTTTTTCGTAGGCCAGATTGGCGCCGTTGCACATGTGCATAAAGCCCTTGTGGATGCCTGCTCCGGTAATGCCCATCATGCCCATGAAGTCCAGTGATTGGAAGGACTCCAGGAGGCTTTGTTCTTGGTAGAAATTGACGGGGGCGGCGATGAACTTGCAACCTTTTTGTTCATAAAAAGCCGCCATCAGGTGCAGCCACTGCGGAGGAGCAATGCAATCGGCATCGGTAGTGAGGATCAGCTGCCCCTTCGCCTGGCTGATGCCCAGCTCGATGGCTTTTTTCTTATAAGCCCGATGCTCTCCTGCTTTTAAATGCTCTGCCAATTTCAGCAGACGTAACTGCGGTGCTTCCAGCCCCTCTACCAACTGCGCCGTCTCGTCCGTCGAATGGTCATCGATGACAATGACTTCGAACAATTCCGTGGGGTAGTCCTGTTGTAGAATGCTCTTGAGGCAGGGTAGGATATTTTTAGCCTCATTACGAGCTGGAACGATGATACTAAGTGGCGTTGCAGGGTGGAAACTAGCGGGAACCGGAAACTCCGGCAGGGCGCTCCACCCATTGATATAAATACAAATGATGACTATATAAGCCAGGCTAAGGAGAAGGGCGGCAGTGAAATAAATAGTCAATCGAAAAGCTTAGGCGTTGAAAGTAGGCGATTAGTCGTCGTCGAAAAGTTGCTCGTAGTCGTTGCGTTGTTGCTGGCGGGGCTGACGAGGCTCCATCTGAGGGAGTTCCAGCGTTTGCGTAGGCTCATCGTCGATCTCTTCATAATCGATCAGTTCTCCCTGTTTATTCTCCTCGTGTTGCTGCTTCATCTGGTCGACTTTGCGATAGAGCAGGGCTTTTGCGAAGAGAAAACCAGAGATAATTGGAAAGCCAAAGATCGTCAGTAGCACCATCCCGACCCCCATCAAAGGGTTTTTCTTGAACAAATTGACCACCCAAACGCCATAATTAACCAATACCTTGTAGTTGATAAAGAGGGTAGCAACTATAAACAATGGGGCTAGCCAGCTTAGGAGCGTGAATATCCCCTTAGCAATGAAATACAACCCCACAAAAACCAGCACCAGCAGGATAATTCCACCGAGAGAATTACCGGGATTGACATCTATTTTTCGATTGTACGTCATAATTAGATGGGAGTTTTTTTGAAACACCGCTTTATAAAACTAACCCTTAAGTTAATCATTTGTTCTTAAAGAACGAAGCATTAGACTGGATTTGAATGGAGTCGGATGAGCGGCCGCTTTTTGTGGATGTAGTTATGAGAGGTTATAATGTATAAATTTCATTTAGTACAACTACGTGTA
>JBCDGZ010000209.1:0-9808 GCA_038750655.1 Bacteroidota bacterium
GCCGAAGGCCACCCCAGCGATCAAAGACCTGAAGCTTTAAGACCTCCGCAACCTGCTCATCGGCGTACACCGTGAAGTAATCATTGAACTGATCTCCGTTGGGGCTGAAGGCATTCGGGATGTAGATGCCATCTTCGACGATTCGTACCCTGACGGCAATGCTTGCGGTGGCGATGCAGCCCCACTCGTTTTCTAGGGTCACTTCGAAAACTTGGTTGTTGTTCAGCTGAACTTCGGGGGTTGGACAGTTGGGGCAGCTGAGCAGCTCCGCTGGCGACCAACTGATTTGTACGCTGTCGTCGTCCAGCGCCAGCGGGAGAGCAAGCGTTTGGGTATTATCGATGAGGGTATCAGTGGGCAAGCTGAAGGGAAGGCCCGGGTTGGGTGCTACATGTAAAGTAAAGGTGGTGGGACAAGCTGCGCCCAAGGCCGTTTCTACATATTGGTAGCTGCCGGGCTCGCGAATCGTATCGTTGAAGAATAGCGTGTAGTCCCCAGCGCACAGCGTCGCATTTTCTGTAACGGTACTTTCCTCTAAAAAGCTAAGCTGTATTTGGTGGATAGAATCACAGCCAGTCGCATTGAGGTACTGCTCTTGCAGTAGCGTATTTTCTGTCACCACAGTACCCAACACCAATGCCGTATCTCCTTCGCAGAATTCCAGCAATTCTGAGATAAAGGACGGTTCGGAAAAATTGACTTGGACTTGATGAACCGAATCACAGCCCCCGGAGGAAGTGAAAGATTCTTGCCACTGCCCATCAGTCGTCACAATATCACCAAAAACCACTGCCGTATCGCCAACGCATAATTGGAGAGTCTCGGAGGTGAAAATGGTATCTACCATATTGACCGCAACAGAATGTATAGAGTCACAGCCGAAAGTAGAGACAAAATTTCGTTGTAGTCTAAAATCTGATGTTATCGCAAACCCATAAAGCATCACCGTATCCCCAGGGCAAAGTTGTATGGTTTCGGCATTAAAATAGGTAGGGTTAAAATCGACTTGGATTTGGTGGGTAGAATCACAGCCCCCAGCCCCAGTGAAGGTAGCTTCTACTAAGGCATCAGCCGTCACCACTTGACCAAAAATGACTGAAGTATCTCCTTCACACCGTCGCCATGTTTCAGCAGTGAAAATCGGTTCAATAACATCAACACGAATCTGATGAGTAGAGTCGCAGCCAGAAGAGCCGATGAAGTTGGCTTCTGCCAAGGTATCCGTCGTTACTAGTTGACCAAAAACCATTATAGCTTCTCCCTCGCACAGTTGGCGTACCTCGGAGGTGAAAGCCACGTCGGTAAATTCGACTTGGACCTGGTGGCTAGAATCACAGCCCGAGGCCCCGGTGAACGTCTCTTGCAGTAAGGCATTCGTCGTCACCGTTTGTCCAAAGATCGTCGTTATTTCCCCGGCACACAGCTGCCGAAACTCTGTGGTGAAGGCAGTATCGGCAAATGCTACTTGCACTTGGTGGGTGGAATCACAGCCCTGTGCCCCTACAAAAGTTGCTTGCAGCATGGCGTCTTCCGTTACTAGTTGCCCAAAAACCATCGTGGTTGCTCCCGCACAAAGCTGCCGAACCTCAGTCGTATAAACCGTATCGGTAAACTCCACTTGTACCTGGTGAGTAGAATCACAACCCAAAGCCCCAGTAGACGTCTCTTGCAGTAAGGCATCCGTCGTCACCAGTTGCCCAAAGACCGTTGTAGCTTCTCCAGCGCAAAGCTGCCGAACTTCAAAGGTGAAGACCGTATCGGTAAACTCCACTTGTACTTGGTGGATAGAGTCACAGCCCAAGGTCCCGACGAAAGTTTCCTCAAGCAAAGCATCTCCCGTTACAGTTTGACCAAAGACTACAGTGGTTTCCCCCTCGCACAATTGCCGAATTTCAGAAGTAAAGGCTTCGTCGGCAAAATTAACTTGGACTTGGTGGGTAGAATCACAACCCGAGGTCCCGGTGAACGTCTCTTGCAGTAAGGCATCCGTCGTCACTGTTTGTCCAAAGACTATCGTCATCTCTCCGGCACACAGCTGCCGAAGCTCCGTGGTGAAGGTAGTGTCGGTAAACTCCACTTGCACCTGATGAGTGGAATCACAACCCAAGGCCCCTATAAACGTCTCCTGCAGCAAAGCGTCGTCCGCCACCATTTGCCCAAAGACTATCGTGGCCTCCCCTTCGCACAGTTGTCGAAACTCCGAAGTCAAAACAGTCTCTGTAACATCAATTTGCACCTGATGAGTAGAGTCACAGCCCAAAGCTCCGACAAAGGTTTCTCGCAACAGCGCATCTTCCGCTACCAGTTGACCAAAAACCATCGTCGTTTCCCCTTCGCATAATTGCCGAAGCTCGGAGGTGAAGACTTCAGCTGCAAAATCAACTCGCACCTGATGGGTAGAGTCACAGCCCAAGGCCCCAACGAAAGTTTCCTCAAGTAAAGCATCTCCCGTTACGGTTTGACCGAATACTACCGTGGTTTCCCCCTCGCATAGCTGCCGAAATTCTGAGGTAAATGCTTCATCCACAAAATCAATACGGACCTGATATACGGAATCACAGCCTGCCGCACTCGTGTAAGTTTCTTGAAATACTCCATCGGTCGTCACAACATTTCCAAAAACCATAGCGGTATCTCCCGTGCACAATTGCAATGCCTCCGCCGTCATGACATCATCGATAAAGTTGACATTGATTTGATGAGTAGAATCACAACCGTTGCTCCCGATAAATGTAGCATCAAACTGCCCGCTGCTGCTGACCGCCTCGCCAAACACCATCATCGTCTCCCCTTCGCAAAGCTGAAAAGATGCCTCCGTGAGAGCGGTAGGACTAAAATCGACAACAACCTGATGGGTGGAATCACAACCATTGGCGCCAGTGAACACCTCGCTGTAAATCCCGTCCTCCGTAACCGAACTACCAAAAACCACTGCTGTCTCTCCCTCGCAAAACCTTAGCTGCTCATTGGTCACTACCGTATCGCCTACACTGCCATCAACCCTACAAACGGTACTTTCCAAAGTCGCAAGATTATAGACCTGTAAGACCGTGCTGATCCTCCGAGCAGGATTGAGCACAATCTCTAAATCATAGCTGCTTGAGGTCACCGTATCCAGCTCCGCACTAAATTGAACAGGATCACTAGGACAGTTGCCTTCCAACTGTGTATCTGTTTTTACTACAAATAAAGTCCAGAAAGGCGAATTGTCCGAATGGGCCGCCGCCAAATAAATTTCGTTGCCCTGCACGATATGGGTGTGTCCTCCTTGCCCCGTCGCCCCATGCCGCCCGGCTTGCCCACCGTAGTACCTGGAATTCAAAATATTCCATTGCTCATCCAGCAGCATCAGCATGACCTTCTCCCGACTGTTATTATCAATGGCGGTAATCCCACTGATCAAAAATTGTCCATTGGGCTGGCGGGTGATCTTATCTCCAGCGATGCGCTCAGTAGAACGGAAAGTTTGGGCCCGGCGAACATTACCATTGAGGTCTATTTCCATCAATCCAGTATCCGTACCCTGAATAATACCCCGATTGTGCAGCACATAATAGCCATCTGCATTTTCATTCACGGTAAGCCAAAGCCGATCATTGACCACTTTATCGTAACGGCGAACCCATTCCAGATTACTGTTGCGATCCAGTTTCATAAGTACTAAAGGGGAGTCATAACCAAAGGTCGCTTCGGTTCGACCCGCAATGAAGTAGCCACCGTCGGGGCTAATGACCACGCTTAGTAAACCTAGTCGTCGTAGCGTCGCCGGATCGGAAGCGGAAAGGCCAATACGTGTACTCCACTCCACCCAACCATCGGCACTCAGCTTCATCAGCAAACCCAAACCAGCAGAAAAATCGGTCTCTGTTCCCCCCAACACCAATAAACCACCATCGGGGCTTTCAACAACCGACCGCACCGTATTGCTACTCAGATCAGCATATTCATAGGCCCAAATCTGCTCTCCATTAGCATCCAACCGAGCAATATAAAATCGGGAGGGCCGAAATCCCCCAGAGGAGATAATCACCGTCTCCCCATTGCGCGTGCGCAGCACATCTCTTGTATTGGTGGCAATACCGTATTCGTAGCCCTTCATCCAACGCACTTCGCCTTCATTACTGATCAGACTTAAGCCGGTAATGTTTTTACTGGAAGTGGGTGCACGAGTCGTAAAAAATAGACTGAAATCATTATCCCCAGAAGCAAGGTAGGGGCGGAATAGTGCCTTACCATCGAGCCCGAAATAGCGTTGAAAACCAGGCGAGCTACAACCGTTCTGGCTATTGCGCTGTGAGCTTGTGGTAGTCGCTACAGGTTTATCAAGTAAAGGGGAATGCTCCTCCGAACTGATCCAACTTACGACAGATAGCAAGAGTACAAGGTACAGCTTGTTCATAGTTAAAGGGAACTAGTACAGAAGACGGGATGAGTAAGATAAACAAAAAAGTAGAATGAAGGTTGTGAATCCCCTTCTATTTCCTTTTCTTTACCTTTCATGGAAACCCAATCTCCCTCTCCCCCCCTCCCCTCCTCCCTCAACACCAAAGACTTCCTCCCCTCCATCCTCATCCTGACCCCCACCATTGTCTACAGCCTGCGCAATAACGACCGCTTCCTCGCCCAGGCCCAAGGGGCCAACCGCTGGATACTGGAAAACTTCGGCGGGCTGTTCACCTGGTCGACCTTTCTGTTCCTGGTACTCCTACTGGTGGTCTATTTTTCTCCTTTGGCCAAGGTCAGAATTGGCGGGGCGGGGGCAAAGCCACTGTTGAGCAAATGGCGCTGGTTTTCGATTGCCCTGTGTACGACCATCGCCACAGGGGTGCTATTCTGGGGGACGGCCGAGCCGCTGTATCACTTTCATGCGCCCCCGCAGGGCCTGGGGATCGAAGCCACCAGCTCCGCGGCCGGGCAGTTCGCCATCTCGACGCTCTTTATGCATTGGTCCTTCACCCCCTACGGAATCTACACTATCGCTGGGCTAGTCTTCGCCCTGAGCTATTACAACCTCCGACAACCCTTTAGCGTCAGCTCGCTGCTCTACCCCCTGCTGGGCAGATGGGTGCATGGCTCGTTGGGCACAGCGATGGACATCATCTGCCTTTATGGCCTGGTGGCGGGAATGGCCGCCTCGCTGGGTACGGGCGTCTTTGCCCTAATGGGGGGGCTGGAAACGACGCTCGGGGTGCCTCAGTCAAATGTGTTGCTAGGGATCATCGGGCTGGTCGTTGTGCTGACCTTCATCGCCTCGGCCATCACGGGGCTCAACAAAGGCATTCGCATCCTCTCCGACCTCAATGCCCGCGCCTTTTTCCTGCTGGCCATTTTTATGTTCCTCACCGGCCCAACGATTTACATTCTCCAATTAGGGGGCGAAAGCCTCTGGGATTATGGCCGCCACTTTTTATCGCGCAGTACCAACATCGCCTCCGGCATCAATTCAGATTGGCAATACGACTGGACGATCTTCTATTTTGCCAACTGGATGGCCTGGGCGCCCATCGCCGCGTTGTTCCTCGGTCGCCTTTCTGTCGGCTACACGGTCCGTGATTTCTTGCACTTCAACCTACTCTTTCCCTCTTTGTTTGTGCTTATCTGGATGAGCATCTTCGGTGGGGCGGCTTTAGAGTTGGATCAGGCGACTAGTGGAGCTTTGTATCAGGTGCTGATCACAGAGGGCGAGCAGAAGATCATGTATGAAGTGCTCAGCGAGCTGCCTTTGGGGCAGTTCGCCAGTATTTTTACCCTCATCATCATTTTCATCTCCTACGTCACGGCCGCCGATTCGAACATCTCGGCTATGAGCGCCATCAGCAGCCGGGGCATCAGCCCAGAGAATCCGGAGGCTCCCCTGTGGATCAAGACAGTCTGGGGAGGATTGATTGGAACGATTGCCTGGGTGATGATTACTTCGGCGGGAATCGATGGGATACGCCTGTTGAGTATCCTGGGAGGCTTTCCAGCGCTGTTTATCATGATTGTGGTGGCGGGAGGACTACTGCGGCTCTTAAGTCAGGTTGATACTTTAAGCGATTGACCTAACTTTTTGAACTGTAAAAACAGCCCTAAGATAAACTCTAGGCTAAAAAGTGTACTTTTGCGGGGTCAACAACCACGTTTAACGCCTTAATAAATAAACAATACTATGGAATTTGGATTGGGGGATATTTTACAAATCCTTGGCGCACTAGCCTTTTTCGTCTTCGGGATGAAGATGATGAGTGACGGCATACAAAGGGCTGCCGGCTCTCAACTGAGGAATATTCTCCGCACCATGACCAAAAACCGCTACCTGGGGGTTTTTACAGGGTTTCTGACAACGGCACTGGTACAATCTTCTTCGGCCACCACGGTCATGACGGTCAGTTTTGTCAATGCGGGCCTGTTGACCCTGGTCGAATCGGCGGGGGTGATGATGGGGGCTAACATCGGGACGACCATCACCGCCTGGATTGTTTCTATTTTGGGGTTTAAAATTAAACTGAGCGCCTACTCTATTCCCTTATTCGCCCTCGGCGTTCCCCTCCTCTTTTCCAGTCGTAGCAAACTGAAATATTGGGGAGAATTTGTGATTGGTTTTGCTATTCTCTTTCTGGGGTTGAGTGAGTTGAAAAATGCCGTGCCGGAGCTTAAAGACAATATGCAGGTATTGGATTTTCTGAAAAACTTTACCGAATGGGGTCTCCTCTCTCGCCTCTTTTTTGTCTTCGTCGGAACGCTGGTGACCATTATTGTACAGTCTTCTAGTGCTGCCATGACCATCACGCTGACCATGTGCGCACAGGGTTGGCTACCTTTCGATGTGGCCGCAGCCATGGTTTTAGGGGAGAATATTGGTACCACCATTACAGCTGAACTGGCCTCCCTAGTCGGGAATACCAACGCCAAGCGCTCGGCCCGTATCCACTCCATGTTCAACATCATTGGAGTCACCTGGATGGTGCTCCTGATGCCCGTCCTACTTCCCGTGTTGTCCAACATCGTTCAAAATACCTTCGGTATCAACCCTGATAATCCTGCCGATATCCCCATCGCCCTCTCTGCGTTCCACACCGTCTTTAACCTCCTCAATGTCCTGCTGCTCATCGGATTCGTCAACTATCTGGTCAAGATCGCCATTTGGAGTGTGAAGAAAAATAAGGAAGAGGATGATGTGCAGCGCCTGAAATTCATCAGCTCCGGCACGCGTACGCCCGAATTGGCCACTGTAGAGTTGCAAAAAGAAACGGGGCACTTTGGCGAAGTCGTCAGCCGAATGTCGAATTTTGCCAAAAAGTTGATCAACGCTACAGAAGCCAAAGAGCAGCAAGAAATGCTCAAGCGCATCGAAAAGTACGAGAAGATCAGCGATGATATGGAAATCGAAATCACGGAGTACATCACCAACCTGAGCAATCAAGAAATCACACCAGAGACCAGTATCCGCC
Organism: Bacteroidota bacterium; assembly: GCA_038750655.1. Taxonomy (GTDB): domain Bacteria; phylum Bacteroidota; class Bacteroidia; order Chitinophagales; family Saprospiraceae; genus JBCDGZ01. Next base: position 7,431 of record JBCDGZ010000209.1, read on the forward strand.
TGCGCAGCATCCTCAACATCTGCAATGACCTGGAAAGAATCGGAGATATTTACTACCAAATATCAAAGACCATCGAGCAAAAGATAGAGAGCAAAACCTACTTCCTCCCCGAACAACGCAATAGCATCAACACCATGATCGGCAAGGTCGACGAGGCCTTTAAGATCATGGTCGCCAACCTCAAGGAGCCCAATTATCGCAAGATTTCCAAGGTTAAAGCGATGGAAGTGGAGATACAAATCAACGACCTCCGCAATAAGCTGCGTACCGAAAACCACTCCAAGCTGGGTGATCCGGATTATAATATCAATTCCGCTATGGTGTACAATAACATCTTCTCTTCCCTGGAGAAGGTCGGTGATCATATTATGAATGTAACGGAGGCGGTGGTTGGAGAAATTTAGGCCCCTACTCCATTACCATATAATCTAAGGCCAGTCGGACCATGGTCTTCACTCCCAGCAGCATCCCCGATTCGTCGATGTAGAAATCGGGAGTATGGTGACCGGGGGCATCTTCGGCAGCAACGCTGGGCGAGCGCCCTCCCAGGAAATAAAATAGCCCCGGTACCTGTTGCGCATAGAAAGAAAAATCTTCAGCCCCGGTAATGGCAGGAACAACACGAACGTTTTGCTCACCGGCGCAGTCGTAGAGCGTATTGATCATTTTGCGGGTCAAAGTAGGGTTATTATAAGTCACTGGATAACCAACTTGGATGTCAACTTCGGCAGTGGCTCCGGCACTTTCGGCAATCAAGGTCGCTGTTTGTCTAATTTTTTGGTGAATCGTCTTTTGCATCTCTGTATCCAAAGTACGGATGGTTCCAATCATTTCGACCTCTTCGGGGATGATGTTGTTGCGCACGCCCCCCTGGATTTTACCGATGCTGATGACGGCAGCCTCTCGGGTCAAGTTCGTCTGCCGGCTGATGATGGTCTGTAGGCCCATGATGATCTGGGCAGAAACGGTAATGGGGTCTACGCCGCCCCAGGGCCGAGAGCCGTGGGCCTGTTTGCCTTTCACCTTGATGGTAAAGCGATCCGAGGCGGCCATCATCCCGCCCACTCGATAGTTGATTTTCCCCACCGGCGTCCCCGAGCTGATGTGTTGCCCAAAGATGACGGCTACATTGTATTTTTCCAAAATCCCCTCTTTGACAATCAGCTCTGCGCCGCCCTGCTCTCCCGGCGGAGCGCCCTCTTCGGCGGGCTGAAAAATCAGGAGGATATTGCCTCTGAGCTGGGATTGCTGGGCTTTGAGCAATTGGGCTGCACCGAGCAACATCGCTACGTGGGTATCGTGGCCGCAAGCGTGCATGACCCCCACTTCCTCCCCGAGATAGGTCGTCTTGACTTTCGAGGCAAAGGGCAGGTCGACGCGCTCAGTCACCGGCAGGGCATCGATGTCAGCCCGCAGGGCGACCGTCGGCCCGGGCTGCCCCCCTTTAATAAATCCAACCACCCCAGTGTGGGCAACGCCCGTCTCCGTTTCAATCCCCATTTTCTTCAGCTCCTGATCGATGTACTTCCCCGTCTTGAATTCCCGGTTCGACAACTCGGGATGCTGATGCAGGTGCCGACGCCAGAGGATGACCTGCGACTCGATGGATTTGAGGGCAGTCTCCGATAAGTTTTGAGCAACAAGAGGGGGGGGAGAATTCAACAGCAAGAAAAAGGATAAAGCAGCTAAGTATTTCATTTCACACAATTTTCGAGAAAAGTAAGAATTATGTAGGGCAAAATGATCATATATTTGCAAAAAAATACTCACAGTAGCCTCGGCTACACAAATCCGCTTAACCAATGAACAATCACCGATTATTCTTAGCTTTGCTCCTCACTATCAGCACTTTATTCCTTTTTCAAGCCTGCCAGTCGGAGGCCGAGCAACCCCCACTGTACCAGAGCGAAGATTATGTCGATGTTGGCGAATTTACCTCGGGCCTCGAAGGGCCGGTGGTCGATCAGCACGGCAACCTGTACTTTGTCAACCTTCAGCACAACGGCTCGATCGGCAAGGTAGACTCCATCGGTCGGCTGCAAATGTGGATACAGCAGCTGCCGGAGGGCAGTACGGGCAATGGCCTGCGCATCGGCGATCAGGGCCAGTTCTACGTCGCTGATTACACCGGGCACAACGTCCTGCGCATCTCCCCCGACGGGCAAATGGTCAAGGTGCATACCCACAATGACAGCATGAATCAACCCAATGATCTGACCATCGGCAGCGACAATGTACTCTACGCCTCCGACCCTAGCTGGGCGGACAGCAGCGGGCAGCTCTGGCGCATCGACCCCGACGGGCACTCCCTACTTCTCGAAGCTAAGATGGGCACCACCAACGGTGTCGAGCTAAGTCCCGACGAACGGACCCTCTAC
>JBCDGZ010000210.1:0-9692 GCA_038750655.1 Bacteroidota bacterium
ACGATGTATTTGGAACGATAGAAAACAAGGCCATGCATTATGCGGTTGATAATATGAGGAGGTGATGAAAAAATAGGGAATTTAAATTCCTGATTTCTGTTTCAAGTGCTGTCATTATTGCAATGGCAGCACTTTTTTATTGTGCGCCCGGCAGGGCGCAATCACTAGGGGGTTAAAGTCCCCTGTGCGCCCGGTAAGGGGAAGCACTAGCTAAGCGGCAAGGCCAATATTGTGAGGTATTGACGGTGCCTCTTACACCGCTGTACAGTGATCCCCGATATTACGGAGGTTCGGTATCGACTTATTAATTTGGGAAAAGCGGCCCGGAGAAATTCGGGTCGCTTGTTTTATTTCCAGCTAACCGTCGAGCCTTGCGGACTCTTAATGACTTCCAGGATATTGGGGAAGTATTCCTTGACAGAGTTGATATGTGAAATGATGTAGATTTGCTGGTATTGCTTTTTCAAGTGTTCGAGGGCCATTAAGATTTCGAAGCGGCGATCATCGTCTTGGCTACCGAAAATTTCATCGAAGGCCAGGAAATTGATGGCCTCCGTGCTACCTGACAGTTCGGCAATCGCTCGGCTGATCCCGATGCGGAGGCAGAAGTTGGCCAGGTCGATTTCCCCGCCGGAGAAGCGAGTGATGGGGTAGTATTCTCCATCTTCGAGAATATGAAATTCAAAATTATCATCCACCCTAATACTCTCGTAGCGTCCTTTGGTGATCTGCTCAAATAGCACGCTAGCGTTTTGAGCGATGGTCGGGCGAACTTGGCTGAGGATATAGGTTTTGAATTGGGAAAACACTTCATCAAGCGTATCCAGCTCTTGGAAATCTACTTTGGTCTGCTCGATTTTTTGCTTGTTCTTTTCCTCTTTATCCAGCTCCTGTTGCAGGGCTTTAAATTCATTTTGTAGATTATTAAGCAAAAGTTCTTGTTGGCGGAGCGCGGCCTGGGCCTGCTCGCGAACTTGCTCGGTTTGGCTCATCAGTTGGCGGGCCTTTGCGTACTGTTCTTCCGAAAATTTTAAGGCTTTTAGCTCTTGCTTTTGTGCTTTGATCTTTTCGTTACCATTAGCGATCCGCTCTTTGCGGTTAGCGATTTGGGCATTGACCTCTTCCAGCCGCGCCACCTCTTTTTCTTTGGTGATGTGAGCGAGGTAAAAAGCTTCTTCCTCATTGAGCTGGCTTTGCACCTGAGCATAAAGTTGCTCGTCAAACTGCGGATTACCGAGGGCCTCAATTTGCCGGCGAACGTCTTGGCGGGCCAGCTTTTTTTGCTTGCCCGTCTCCATACGTGCTTGCAGTTGCTGTTGATTTTCCTGCCTAATCTGCTGGCGGGCGAAAAAGCTTTGAGCCTGCCCCTCTAGCGTCTTTTGTTGTTTTTGCTGTTGCTCCTTTGCTTTTTCCTGTTCTTCAATTTGTCCGGTCAGCTGTTGCAATTGTTGATTTTGAAATTGCTCGATTTCTTCAGACAGTCGCCCTATGGTTTGTTCGTAGCTGTTGATGAGGGGCTGTAGGCAGGTGGGGCAATGGGCCTCTTTGCCTAGGGCTTCGATTTGGGCGATCTGTTGCTGGCGTTCTTTGATTTTGGCCTTTAGGCCACCGCGTCGGGCGATTAATTCATCCAGTGCCTTTGCTCGATCGGCGAGTAGGGTAGCCAGCTCCTTTAGCTGTTCTTGTACGTCTGATAGGTCTTGGTCTACGTCGGCTTCTGCTTTGATCTTTTCTTCCAGCCGCTTGACCTCATCGACTAGTGTCGCCAGCTCTTGGCTGAGGAGATTCTCTTGCTGCCGCAGGTTGCGCGCCTTTTCAAATCGTCGCCTATCGGCCTCTAGCTGTTCGAATTGTGCCTTTTGCTTCAAGTATGCCTGTTTGCGGGGCAACTCCGCCTTGAGGCTCTTTTGCTTTTCCTTCAGTACTAATGCCTCTTCCTTTAGCTCTTTTAGCTGGTCGCTTAGTTTGGCTACGCCCTCCTCGAATCTTATTCGATCAGCCTCCAACTGCGTAAATCGCTGATAATTTTCACTTTGCTGACCAAAATCAGCCTTAGCTTGCTGGTACTTACCATTACTTTTGTCAAAATCTTGCTGGCATTTACCCAGCGCTTTTTCAGCAGCCTTTATTTGCTTACTCCATTCTTTGAGCTGTTTTTGCTTGGCCTTCAGTTCCTCGGCAGACAGCAGCAGCTCTTCCTGCGCCTTGATTTGAGCTTTATAATCATTTCTATCCGCACGGACCAGCCGCTGGATTTGATCTAGGTTATCCAGCCCAATCATTCTGCGGATGGTCAGTTTGCGTTCTTCTTTGGTAGCCGAGGAAAGCATACTCAGCTCCTTTTGCCCAGAAAAAATAGAGCGGGTAAAAGCATCCTTATCCATCCCCAGTAGCCGCGCCACCTCCTGATTGACTGCTGCCACACCGTTGGCGATCTGCTCGTCTTTTTGGTCATAAAGTGCGGCATGATGCGTCAGGACCTTTCCGCGAAATTCCCGCCTCGCTCGATAAACCTTGGCTTGTACCTCAAAGCTCAACTCTAAGGCAACAGTAGCTTTCTCTTCCGCCCAGCTGGTCTTGTAAAAGCCTTTCCCCGTGCTGGCTGTACCAAATAGGCAAAGTAGGACCGCCTCGAACAGACTGGATTTTCCCGAGCCATTGCGACCGACAATGCCTACAAGGCCCTCTTTGAAATCGAGTTCCAGCGAGCTGTATTGCTTGAAGTTACTGAGGTGAAGAGATTTGAGTATCATCGTTTTCGGTATTCGCCGCTTTCGTAAAGGTTGAAGTAATACTGGGCTCTGGTGTTCAGCCGCTTAGCCTTTTTTTCATCTTTAATTTTCTTATTGATAAAGCCATTCATCAGCACATCCAGGGTCTCGGTAGTCGTCATCACTTCGTCGCCCTGCTCTGCACGATCGGCAAACAGCCGTCTAACGTTAATGTGTACGGGGCCAGGGACGATCTCTTGTATCCTCTTGTTGGACAGCTGGACGGCTTGTATGGATTGAATTTGGTGGAGATAGAGGTTGAGCATGGATTGCTCCAATTCCAAGCCTTGAACGGCGCTTAACAGTTCTGTTTCGATGTCTTCTACACTTTTGCTGGCGCAATCCTTGATGTCCAGCCGATGCCAAAGGCGGGTTTTGATGGGGATGAGAGTGGGGACGGGCGGCTCGGTTGGGCCGGCTTCCAGTTCCAGTATACAGTAGCCCTTTTCCTTACCTACTTCGGTATCGCTCATGCGTTCCGTCGAGCCGCTGTACCAGGCGTTGGCCAGCCCACGCACCTGTTGGTAGTTGTGCCAGTGCCCCAGTGCCACGTAATCAAATTGTCGGAGCAGGGCCATGCGTTCGGGAGGGAAGAGCTTTTCGCCGAATTCTTCCATGATGTAGTCTTTGCCGATGGAGGTGTGCAGCATCAGTACATTGAGCTTTCCCTCGATCGGTTGTATCTTTTTCATCTCCTCCAATTGCAGCTGATCATCGTTGATATGGGGGAGGCCGTGTACGACTAGATCGCCGAATTCGACGGTTTCGTAGGCTTGTTGGAAAATGGGGTAGACGCCTTTGATGGTGCGGAAGGCCTGTAGGATGGGGCTGGTATAGATGGTTTTGGGAGTAGAATGGTTGCCGGCAATGATGACGATGGGGAGGCCAGCATCCGAGAGGCGGTTGAGCTGTTCGAGGGCAAAGATCATGGGGCGGTTAGGAGGGGAGGGACGGTGGAAAAAGTCGCCGGCGTGAAGGATCAGGTCGGGGCGGAGTTCAATGGCCGCATCGATGACCTGTTCGAAGGCGTCGTAAAAGTCCTGTTCCCGCAGGTTGATGCCTTTGGCTCCTACCTTGTCAAGATCACTGTAGCCCAAATGGGTGTCGGAGAAGTGTAGTATTTTCATGTGCAAATTGAGGTCCCAAAAATACGCATAAGCCCTCAGTTGACAAACTCCCAGGCCCGTCTTTCTGCCCAGGAGGTTTTGGAGTTGATGAGATTAAAGCCGACGTGGCCTCCGTGACGAGGAGTTTCTAGGAAAAAATTGGGCTTGCGTTGGGCAAAATCTTCGGGCGAGCATTCGGGCGAGAGGATGGGATCATTGATGGCATTGACCAACAGGCAGGGAATTTCGATGGGCTCCATATAGTGGATCGCCGAGGCTTGATAATAAAAGTCATCGGCGTCGCGATAGCCATTGATGGGGGCGGAAAAGAAGTTGTCAAAATCTTTCCAGACCTTAATTTTTTCAAAATTGCTGAGGTCGACAACGCCGGGAAACTGCTCGGCTTTGGCGGATATTTTGGCGAAAAGCATCCTGGCGAAGCGATCTCGGTAGATTTTATTGCGGGGATCATCCAGGAGATGGGCGCTGGCCATTAGGTCGCAGGGGGTAGAAAAGCCTATGGCTTTGCGGACAACTTCCGGCACATTGCCCTTTCCACTATTGACCCCCAAATACTTAAAGGTAATGCTCCCGCCCATGCTAAAGCCAATCATGACAATTTCCTCATAATCCTTCGTGCGCAGTGCATGCTGGATTACCTCCCCGATGTCCTCAATCTCCCCGTGATTGTACAGCCGCAAATTTCGATTCATCTCCCCACTACAAGAGCGACAGTTCCAAGCCAGCGCATCCCAACCCTGGCTAGCAAAGTGGCGGGCCATCCCCTTGATATAATGCCGATCGCTGTTGCCCTCCAGCCCATGCGTCAGCAGCACCAGCCTGCGGCTCCCCTGATCCAACCAATCCAGATCGACGAAGTCGCCGTCCGACAGCTCTAGGCGCTCCCGCTCGTACTGCACATCCCTGATCCTGCGGAACAGGGCCGGATAAATCGTCTCCAAATGCGCATTGAAAAGGAAGAAAGGCTTGCGGTAGGTAGCGTTCAGCAGCGGCATGGTCGTCTGATGATTTTTGATTAAGAGGTAAAGGTAAGTAAGATTTATTTATTGTTTGTCCGATCTTTTTAATATCCCTTTAACAGCATTTAATACTTCATTGACACTTCTCGGCGGTGTAATTGCGGTTATATAAGTATACAGCATAGTATTCAATCAATTGCAAAACCCTAAATCTACATTGCCATGAAAACGAGAAAGAATTTTCGCACCGGACTATTGAGTTTATTAGGAATTTTATTGATGCTGAGTGCCTGCGTCTCTCCACAGCAGATGATCGAGGCCGGAGATTACGACCTGTCCATCTACCGTTCCCTCAAAAAGATGAAGGGCAAGAAAAAGAAGAAGCCCAAATTCGTTGCTGCCGTCGAAGAGGCTTTTGCTAAGGTTACCGAGCGCGATATGCGCGCCCTGCGCAACCTGGAAGCGGAAAATCGCCCCGAGAATTGGGTGAAAATCAACGCCATCCACCGCACCATCCGCAAACGCCAGGACATGATTGAGCCTTATTTGCCACTGATTGATAAGAAAGGTCGTCAAGCGGAGTTCCGCTTTGTCAAAATTGATGGACTAGAGCGCGAATCCAGAGAACGGGCGGCTGCCTTCTTTTATAATGACGCTAAGGCTTTGTTGGCAGCGGCGGAGCGCGGAGATCGCCGTGCAGCTCGCCAAGCCTTCAACCAGCTGCAAAATATTAATACTTACTACGACAACTACCGCGATAAGGAAGCTTTGTTGGACAAGGCCCGCGAGCTGGGCGTAAGCCACATCGCCTTTGAGGTCATCAACGATGCCAATGTCATCCTACCCGCTGATTTTGAGCGCGAGCTGCTCAGCTTCGGTACCGGAGAGATGAACACCCGTTGGAAGGTTTTTCACCTCAACCCTAAGTCAGGAGTTGACTATGACTATCAAATCAATGTTCGCCTAACGAATATCGAGGTCAGCCCTGAATTTGTTAAGGAACGGGAGTATGTTGATGCTAGAGAGATTGAGGACGGGTTCGAATATGTGCTTGATGGCAACGGAAATGTGCTCAAAGACAGCCTCGGTAACGATATTACCGTACCGCGCAAGCGCTTCATCCAGGCCCGTATTTTTGAAACCTTACAGAACAAATTTGCCCGCATGAGTGGCCAGATCGAATACATCGATAAGCAAAGCAACAACCTGGTACACAGCGAACCGATGAATGTCGAGGCCATCTTTGAAAACTACGCTTCTACTTTCCGAGGAGACCGCCGGGCTTTGACTGAAAACAGCAGACTGCGCATTGGCAATCGACCGCAGCCATTTCCGACCGATGCGGATTTATTGCTCAATGCTGCCTACGAGCTGAAGCCAGTTATCATCGATCAGATCAGGTACTATCGAACGATCTAGGGCCTGTTAAGAACAAAATCCGATTCTACTATAAACTGAGAATGAATAGAGAAGCGCCTCGCCATTGTGCGGGGCGTTTTTCTGTTATCGAAGAATTATTTTTTTGAAGTAAGGGTAAGGGAGAGAAAGGGGAGGGAAAAAGATCAGAGGCTTCTGGAAATCGGGCGAGGCATCCGGCTCTCGTCGAAATCAATTTCTTGGATCAAATCAGAATCACAGAGAATGATGGCGGTGATGAGCAACAAAACGGCGGCGATACAAAGTCCTAAGACAAATTGAAATTGGAAGATATAGTACATCGTGAAGAAGAAGGAACCGCAGAGCATCAAACCGATCGAATAACCGGCGAAAACATAGAATGATTTTTTCATGGTGTTTGGCGTTAAGTAAGTTGGTAAAAAATGGGGTAATTAACGTTTTCATTCTCTTAATGCCAAAAATGGTGCCACGGGAAGCATTAAAATGGCCTTTTTTTAAAAATACCCTCAATAGGGTAGAAGATGGAAATGGCTGTATTTGGACGTATATTCTGGCCTTAAACTGGGCATTTCCCAGCCGAATTGCTACATTGGGCAGCTATTGTAATACCTTACCATTTAAACACTATGTCCAAACGCAATATTGCGGCGGCCGCCAAACGTTTGCGCGAAGCTGCTGCCCAAAAAGTCACCTGCGATCCCATTCGCAACCTCATCGGTGCCACGGATCACCAAAATGCCTACGCCGTTCAGGAAATCAACAATGCCCTCCGTACCGCCTCCGGCGCCCGCAGAGTCGGCAGCAAAATCGGCCTGACCTCCGTCGTCGTCCAACAGCAATTCGGCATCAGCGAACCCGATTACGGCATCCTCTTCGATGATATGGAAGTCCTCAACGGCACCGAAATCTCCGTCCAACAGCTAATGCAACCCCGCGCCGAGGCCGAAATCGCCTTCGTACTGGGCAAAACCCTCGATCGCCCCTCCCTCGGCGTAGCCGACCTCCTCTCCGCCGTCGAATACGTCGTCGCCTCCATCGAAATTGTCGGCAGCCGCATCGAAGGGTGGGATATTCGCATCACTGATACCATCGCGGACAATGCTTCGGCTAGCCATTTTGTGCTGGGCCACCGGCCCGTGCGGCTGGAAAATATCGATCTGATCAACTGCCAGATGACGATGGAGCAAAATGGCGAGGTAGTTTCGCAGGGCAAGGGAGGCGACTGCTTGGGCTCGCCCATCAATGCGCTGCTTTGGCTAGCGCGCACCATGCGATCGCTCGGTAAGCCGATGCAGGCCGGAGACATCGTCCTTTCGGGAGCCCTCGGGCCGATGGTCAATATCGCCGCTGGAGATCACTTCAAAGTGCTCATTGAAGGTATGGGCGAAGTGTCGGTCAATTTTGTGGCTTGAGCAGTTCCAGCCGATGCTGTTGGTTGATCATCGCTGTTTTTAGATTCCACTCAATTCGTTGCTGGAAGGTCATCTTTCGTCGTTTACAGTCCATTTTATCACAAATGGCGCAAGAAAAACGGGGCTGGCAGGGGTCGACATGGATGAATAGTTCGACTGGATTATCACAAACCTCCTCCATAGCGGACTCAAAGGTTTTTACCTGCTGATGTCCCGCTTTCACGTCGTAATACCAGGGGACGGTCAGGTGGCAGTCGATGTGCAGCGTTCCGCCGTATTTGATGACTCGAAAGTTGTGCACGTCGATCCAGTCCTCCGAACGCATCTGGTCGATCTTTTTGATCAGCTCGTTGATGAGTTGGTAATCAGCCTCATCCATGATCCCGGCGACGGAGCTGCGCAGCAGCTTGAAGCCGGTGTAGAGGATCAGGGCGCCAAAGATCAACGCGGTCAGATTATCTATCCAGGGAATCTGGGTTATCCAAAAGAGGCCCAGGCCGACCAGCAGCCCCAGCGAGGTCCAGCCATCGGTTTTGAGGTGTTGCCCGCTGGCTTGCAGCACCATGGTGCGGTTTCGTCGGCCGGCCCGCTCCAGCCACCAGCCCAGGGCATAGTTGCAGCCGCCGGTCAGGGCTACCAGCAGCATTCCGATGTCGGCGCCCATGATGGCTTGGGGAAAAAAGAGGTTGTAGATACTTTTGCCGCAGATGGCCAGCCCACCGAGGAAGATCAGACCGCCTTCGAAGCCGGCGGAGAGAAATTCGATTTTGCCGTGGCCGTAGGGGTGGTTGCTGTCTTTAGGCAGTGCGGAGAGGTTGAGGCTATAGATGGCGAAGCCCCCGGCGACGATGTTGATGATGGATTCGAGGGCGTCGGAGAGGATACCGTTGGAGTTGGTCATCCACCAGGCGATGAATTTGATGGCCATCAGGAGGATGCCTAGGGCCAGCGCGATCCGCTGTAGGCGCTGATTCTCCTGATGTACAGTTCGATTCATTGTTCGTCGTTGAAAGATAGTGTTACTTTCTTTAAAACGAGGAAACGGAGGGGAAGTTTTACTTTTTATTTTTCGTTCTTCCTATCTGGTAAAATACGTCGTAGATATGCGCATTGAGCAAGGTTTTATCATCTCGCTTATTAAAAAAGTCCATTTTAATGATTTCATTCCTTCCAGTCTTGACATCAAATAGGATCGCATAATAGAGCATATCGTACTCCGGTTTGACCATTCTTGGAACCAGAAACGGAATCGCATAGGGGACTAATAAAGCAGGAAACATTCTTTTCCAAGAGTCATTTTTTTCTCTCAAGGCGATTACGCCAGTCCACAGAAAATAGTCAGTACCGTATTTTTGCGCAATAGCATCGATTTCATTTTGGTGAAAGCTCGGGGTAAGCGATAGGGTATAGTGATTCAATTGCTGACCGAAGTAATGATTGATAGCGACAATATCATTAAACTTGTCTACATCATTTTTTGATAGGTTATGAACATCGAGCATACTTACTTTAACATTGGAAAGTTTGCTGTATTTATCCAGGGCTTCTGAAAAGTATTCTTGCTTTACCTCGCCACGGATGTATTGAACCCCTTTATTTTTTCGCTCATCCAAGGAAAGGTAAAAGGGATTGACGACCACAACTTTATCAATGCCTAGACTTTTTCCGTGTCGTTGTTCTTTTGTAAAGATCTTTTTATACTTTTTTCGCCCCTCCGCACTCTCGTAGTATTCTTCTCTATCCGCTCTGTCTTTCTTTTCCTGTAAACCATCCTGATGGTATTCAGCAAAGGATTCATTGGCCAGCTCCTCTACAAAAGCATAGCGCCAATAAACGATTTCTTCGGCGGTAGTATCCTCAACTGCAGGTTTGGGCACTTTCATAAAATCGGATAAACTAAAATAGTGCTTAGATAATTCAATAAATAGGTCTTCCGCTACTTGTTGTAGCTCGTTATCGTCAGGCGAGGCTTGCAATAAGTTCCAATTGTATTTGGTGGCCAAGATCGAAAGTTCTTTTTTGTTC
>JBCDGZ010000211.1:0-9625 GCA_038750655.1 Bacteroidota bacterium
ATACAATGGGCAGCTGAGGTTAGTTGTGCAATACAATACTACTACGGAGGAGCGAAATATTCTGAGGGCTGTTGGTGATGAACAATCGATCAGGAACTACCGGAATGATATTGGCCTGATCACTCAGGGGCAGCGAAGGAGTAATATTTGGGCTAATACGGATGTCGAAAATGATCGCATTAGAAGGCTGCAACGGGATAGCGATTTTCTGCTAAAAGTGTTTTATAAACCAGAATTTCCTGTAGAGCTTGTTAAGCTAGCTGATAAAATACTATTGTTCAACCATCCAGAAAAGGAACTGCTCATTTATAATGATGGGATAGTAGAAGACGTACTAGAGATCGCATATATCCTGGATAAAAAGTGGTTAAAGCAATTGATTTGGGACGAATCAGGGGAGAAAATCTATGGATTGTTCAAGCATAAGAAAGGGGTATCCTTGAGAGAGATCAACTGGAATACGGGGCAAACTGGACTGATACTGGTTATTGAGCAGCCGAGCTACGAAGTAGACAGGATCATTTTATTTGACAATCATCTCTACTTTTCGAAAGTAAGCTCGTCGAGGAATGGAAAGCGCAAGGTGCTCATCAAGCAAAAGATATAAGGCTTGATGTAGGGGAAAGGTAGTTGTAGTTATTGCAGCTTATCGTTATTTTTATTCTTCTAAGAACAACCTGATAAATCTTGCAAATGGACCCTTTAACAACTACTTTCATTACATCGGCTGTAGGTTTGATTTTTCTTATTGCGGGACTGTGGCAATATTATTATCCCCCCAAGCAAATCAATACTACTCATGGTTATCGAACCAGCAGCTCTACCAAGAGTCAACAGCGGTGGGACTTCGCTCAGCAATACTCTGGAAAACTGATGGCCAGGTATGGTCTGTTTTTGATCCTCCTTGCCATCGCAATGCTGCTTATCGATCTAGATGAATTGATTCATATCCTACTGAGTATAGGCTTAGTCTTTGGGTTTTTAATTTTACTCATTCTGAAAACAGAGCAAGCGATTAAAAAACGGTTTGGCTAGGGAAGGGGCATTATTCATTCCCCTTCTTTTTCCCTTCCGGCGTCGCTTCGACCTTAATCACCTCACCATCCATTACTTCCTTTAGCAGGTACTCTTCGGTAATGATGTCTTTGAGGCTTTTGTTGGCCAACGGATCAAGGGCGGTGAAGCCGACGATCTTCAGCTCGGTACGGCGGTTGAGCTGGTGTTTCTCCTCTGGGCAGGGGACACCGTTGTCGCATTTATTGGACAGCTGGGTTTCGCCGTAGCCCTTGTAGGTCAGGCGGCTGGGGTCGAGCTGGCCGTTTTCGACCAGGTAGTTGACTGCTGCTTCGGCTCTTTTTTGGGAGAGGTTGAGGTTGTAGGCATCGCGGCCACGGGAGTCGGTATGGGAGCCCATCTCGATGATCAGTTGTGGATTGTCATTGAGGACGGTAAAGAGTTTGTCTAGCTCGGCGGCCGCGTCGGGGCGGATGGCCCATTTATCGTAGTCGTAGTAGATATTTTCGATTTCGAAGGTCTTGTTGAGTTCGGCGGGTTCCAGCTCGACGTTGGCTAGGAAGGTACCGATGTCGTGGCCGTGGGCCAGCACGTCGGTAACGCCGGGATCGACGATACCCAGGCCGTCGAAGCAGAGAATGCAGCTGTCGACGTCGACGTAGGCTTCAATGCGTTTGTTGAGGAAGCCTTCGCGGCGGATCATCAGGGTGTAGTGATTGCCTTTTTCGAAGGTGAAGCGGAAGTTGGGGTGGGGATAGTCCTTGAGGATCAATTCTTCCTTTCCCGTGGTATTATTAAAAACTTCAATGCGGGCACCTTCGATGGCGTCGACGATCGCTTCGGCTTTATTGGCCTCGGCGATGGTAACATCGAAGACATAGCCTGGTTTGCGTTCCATTTCTACCTTAATAAATACCTTACTGCTGTCCTTAGCCTGTACGGTAGAGACGATTTGCTCGGCCGGAAAAAAGTGTTTTTTTTCTGCAATCAGTTCAAACTCCATCGCAGGAGGGACCTTTAAGACAAAGAGGCCATTTTTGTTGGATTTGCCTTGGGCGTAAATCTCCTGGCTTCCTTTTTTGAGTAGGGTAATTTTGACATTTCGCAGGTAACCTCTATTATCCTCCTCAAAGGCATAGCCTTCGATGGTTACCTGCTCTTGCGTTTCTTCTTGGGCCGTCAATTGAGGGCTTAGGGCCAGCAATAAGCAAATGAGGAATGAATTAAGCAATTTCATCTTGGACAACATTTAGAGTGAGCACATTCTTGGTAAAGGGAAACTGAATAAGCAGTTTGTTCAATTCCCGTTGTATACGGGTACATTGAGAAAATGTTTAATATATCGCCTGCTTATTTGTGAATTTCCTAGTTGTAGGGAATGGCTCACAGGTGATTTGTTCTGTTTGTTTTTAACGGTTGCTTCTAGATGGTTTCCAATAGAGAATAGGCCACGCAGGGCCTGCGTTTAGAGAGGTATTTTTAGAACAGTTTAAGGTAAATAGGAGAAGAATAATGGGTCGTCTAATGAGTAGACTGCTATCTAATTGATGATCAAGTTGCTAAATAATTAGGAAAATGTCAAGCATTCTCCTCCCAGATGCGGCAAATGTTGATGATGGTCTCCACAGCTTTCTCCATATCTTGGACGGAGACCCATTCGTGTTTGGAGTGAAAGGCGTGTTCTCCGGCGAAGATATTGGGGCAGGGGAGGCCCATGTAGGAGAGGCGCGAGCCGTCGGTTCCGCCGCGGATGCTGGACCGTTTGGGGGTAAGGCCGGTACGGCGGATGGCCTCCAGGGCGTTTTCGACAATCTGCGGGTAGTTGTCCAACACCTGCTTCATATTGCGGTATTGTTCTTTGATTTCCAGCCGAGCTTTGGAGTTGGGATAATGGGCCATGACAGTATCGATGATGCCTTGCAGGAACTGGGCTTTTTCTTTGAGGCCTTCGTCGGCAAAGTCTCGAAGGATGAATTGGACTTTGGCCTGCTCGGTTTTGCCTTCGACGTTGGTGGGGTGGATGAAGCCTGCCTTGCCTTCGGTCGTCTCTGGCGAAAGCCGATCCTTCGGCAGTTGGGCGAGGAGGTCGGCGGCGATTTTGATCGCGCTCTCCAGCTTATCTTTGGCAAAGCCCGGGTGTGCGCTCACCCCGTCGATGATGATCGTGGCGGCATCGGCGGAGAAAGTCTCGTCTTCCATCGACCCTAATGCCTCTCCATCCACGGTATAGGCAAAGTCCGCCCCCAATTTTTCCAAATCCACCTTATCTACCCCGCGACCAATTTCTTCATCCGGCGTAAATAGGATTTTGATCGTACCGTGCTTAATCTCGGGATGTTGGATCAAATGGTGAACGGCATCCATGATTTCGGCCACTCCCGCCTTATTATCTGCCCCCAGCAAAGTCGTTCCACTAGCGGTGATAATATCGTTGCCCAACTGGTCATTCAGATGCGGATGGTCCTCCCGGCGAATAATTTGACTCGGGTCATCCGGCAATACCAAATCCGCTCCATCGTAGTTTTGGTGTACCAGAGGCTTCACATCTTTCCCACTAGAATCCGGCGAGGTATCCATATGCGAACAAAAGCAGATCACCGGAACCTCCTTCTCTGTATTCGAAGGCAGGGTGCCATACACATAGCCATTTTCATCCATATGCGCATCCGAAATTCCCATCTCCAGCAGTTCTTGGACCAGCACTCTACCCAAGTCCTTTTGCTTCATCGTAGAAGGGCAGGTAGGAGAGGTGGGATCGGACTGGGTATCGATGGTTACGTAGTGGAGAAAACGCTCTTTGACGGTGTGTTGTATGGCTGCCATGATCTTAGGTTTTTACTGCCCGCAATTTAACTATTTTTGGAGGAATAAAAAATGTCCGCTCTGCCGATTAGGCCAAGAGCGGGCATGATCTTTCGTTGCTATATTATTCTTGAGTATTGTTTTGCTTATTCCAGTTTTTTAAATTCATATTGCAAGTGTTGATTATCAAATACCTGCATTTGATTATTGTATAGCTCAATCTTAAAACCGCGATTGCTGGTATTGTAAACCATTATTTTATTCTTCCCCTTTTTGATGGTATACAAGAGGAAATCTTGCTTCCAGCCAATTCGATAGATCGCAATAGAGTTGTCCGGCTCGTTGTGAACCAGTCGGTAGTGATTGTCAAGAACGATGGTGTTTTCTTCTATGCGGTAATGCCTTTTCCGCTTGCGCTTGCGCCACCTTATATTGTACTGATCCTTATCCTTTTGAGTAATTGACCAGATCGGCTTTTTGCTTCGTCGAGCGTAGTACATCGTCTGGTCATCAGTGGTAATTTCGTAGCGAAAGCGGCCATTTTGGAACACCCGCAGCGCATCTGATCGTTGCTCGCTTCTCGAACATTGGTTACTCTTAATTCCCAAAAATCCATTCCTTTGATGACAAACCTCATCGTCCTTTTTTGTCCGGTAGGAAACCCTTCGGCCTCGCTTGACTTCGATCACATAGTCCTCATCCTCGTTGATGTCGAATAATTGATCCACCCGAAAAGACAGGTTTCTATTCATATCGAAAAACAGTCCATTACCCAGGTCAAAACCCATTGGGTGATAAGGAACATCGGATTCAGAGCGAATGCCATCATTTGGGCAATCCTCAGTGGTTTGTCGAATGACGTCCAACCGGAATTCGTCAAGGTGATAGCTGGGTTGTAATGCTAAAGGAGATACCTTTGTGCTTCGCAAGGATTGGATTTCCTGCTTGTTCAATCGAGCGCACCCCGATAGTATAATCATCGCCAAAAGCAGGGTGCATTGTAGGGGCATTTTTACTGTTTTCATAAGCTTAAGAGGTTTATTAAGAAATACGCTCCAATTCGTAATCCAGTTCGCCGTCCTTAAAAACCTTAAGTGTGTTTGCCGTTCGCTCGATCAAGTAGCCACGAAAATTGGCATCTCGAATAATCACCTTATTCTTTCCTTTCTGTAGATGATAAAGCAGCTTGCAATCTCCAAGTTCAATAGTATATATGGACAGCATCCGGCTTTCCGGATTTTTGTGGAGCATTATTTTTCCACTAATGGTGATCATATCCTGGTGGTGCTGTACAATCTGCTGATTGCCAGGCTTATGGATGACATATCTGGAGTCGTTAATTTTTTCGACAGTTGAGCGATTCGTATTTTTCTTATCCGCATTCCGGTAATGAATTTCATCAGACCGCCGGCTGACTTCGTATAGCAATTCCCCTTTGACGAAGACTTTGGAAACATCCTTGTCATGGTGCTGCTGCTTACAATCGGCATAAGTAACCTCATCTTCCTCCGGCCATTCCTCACAAATCTGATCATCCACTCGACGCTTAAAAAAGACCCTTCCTTTTTCCTGTTGGGTGTACTTGATCAGGTAATCCTCTTGTTCCCCGATTTCCATCATCCGGTCCAAGCGAAAAAAGAGATTATCGTTGATGTCGACAAATAGTCCATTTCCCAGATCAAAGCCCAGCGGATGGTGGGGCTTTTTGAAACTGACCAGGCCGTCATCTATCATCAAATCGATGCGTAGATCATGGTGCAAGGTTTTTGGATGCAACTGCAAAGGGGCCAATACCTCGCTGTCGAGTTGAGTCGATTCGTTGAAGTAAAGAGGCTGCATGGCTGTTTGGCAGCCCATCAAGGTACACAGGACAATTAGAGCGAGGGCAGTTTTCATACCTTAAGCATTATTTTGTTAAAAAGTTAGAGCTGCGCTTTTGTGTTAAAACAATTTGTGGTATATTGCTCTGGGTTTTTTATTTCGCCACTGTTAAGCCGAAGCAGTATTTCCCAGATTGATAGAGATATTGACTGCGTCTCATTGTGATATATGCTCTTTTTCTTTCGGAGGCCTAGAAAGAGAAAGCGTGCCATCTTTAGAGTTGGACTTCTTGCCTGCCTGCCTGCCGGCAGGCAACCCTTACTGCAAGACCTGGCCGTTAATGGTCAAGTCTAAAATAAGAGCAGTGAGGGTTGGCGGTGGCGGCGTAGAGGGCGGGCCCTCCCCAAGCCCCTTCCTACATCAACTACGCTCCTGTCGCCTCAACGCCGCCACATACCGATTCACTTCCTTCTTCACCACCGGAGCCAGCACAATCAATCCAATCATATTAGGAAAAATCATGGCGAAGATCATCGCATCCGAAAATCTTACCACAGCGCCCAATCCCGCCGCCGAGCCGATGACTGCAAAGAGGCAGAACAACACCTTGTACACCCGGTCCGCCACCACTCCCTTGCCAAACAAATACTTCCAAGCCTGCAAGCCATAGTACGACCAGGAAAGCATCGTCGAAAAGGCAAAAAGTAAAATAGCGATCGTCAGAATGTAAGAGAAATTGGGTATCGCCGAGTCAAAAGCCGCTGATGTTAAATTAACGCCGTTTAGGCCATCTGTATTTCCATAAGTCAGCAAACTGCCATCAATATTCCCCACGATGATGACCAGGGCCGTCATCGTACAGACCACAACCGTGTCAATGAAGGGCTCTAGGAGGGCGACGATGCCCTCGCTGGCGGCGAAGTCGGTTTTGACGGCAGAGTGGGCCACAGAGGCAGAGCCTACCCCCGCCTCATTCGAGAAGGCCGCCCGCTGAAAGCCGATGATCAAAACGCCGATGAAGCCGCCGACGGCGGCCTCGCTGGTGAAGGCCCCTGCGATGATCTGGCCGAAGGCCGCCGGAATGGCCGCGGCATTGGCGAAGAGGAGGATGAGCGCCGAGAGCAGGTAGATGACCACCATGAAAGGCACGATGCGCTCGGTTACCGCTCCGATTCGCTTGATGCCGCCGATGATGACAATGGCGATGAGGCCCGCGATGACTAGGCCGAAGCCGAAGCCGGCGTAGCCGGGCGCTTGGTCGAAGAGGCTGAGGAACTGCGCGGCGGCTTGGTTGGACTGGAACATGTTGCCGCCTCCGAAGGAACCGCCGACCAGCATGATGGCATAGAAAACGGCGAAGGCTTTGCCTAGTTTGGCCCAGCCCTTCTCCTTGAAGCCTTTGCTGAGGTAGTACATGGGGCCGCCGTAGACGGTGCCGTCGGGGCCAATCTCGCGGTAGTGGACCCCGAGGGTGCACTCGGTAAACTTGGAGGCCATGCCCAGTAGGCCCGCCATGATCATCCAGAAGGTGGCGCCCGGCCCGCCAGTGGCAATGGCGATGGCTACACTGCCGATATTGCCCAGCCCGACGGTGGCAGAGAGGGCCGCCGTCAGCGCCTGGAAAGGAGTCACCTCACCGGCCACTCCTTCTTTGCGGATCGTAACGGGATCGTCTCCATCGATCACATTGCTGGCCTGGCTGCTGCTGCGGACGCTCTTGTATTTGCCCCGCACAACATCGATGGCCAGCCGGAATTTGGTGAAGTTGGGAAAGCCGAAATACACCGTGAAGTAGGTGGCTCCTAAGAGGAGAACAATCAGTACAATGGGCACAGAGAGGTCTTCGCTAAATTGAATGGGGGTCATTACCGTGTAGAAAATTTGATCGGCGATGGGTTGCAGGGTTTCGTTGAAGCGTTGATCAAGAGAAGGAGAAGCTGTTTGGGCTTGAAGCCATGTAGGTAAAGTGCCGAATAGGCAGAGTAGGGGTACAAGGTGCTTTTTCATTTGATGCATAGTTAATTAAAAGTAAGGGATGTTGCGAAATTAATGGGTAAGTAGTTGGTAATCAATGGAGTATTGGCTTTTTGGAAGAACATCTTTTCTAAGTTTCCGAGAAAACCAGCTTTTCCAAATTTTCTAAGTTTTCCAAGTTTCGGGGGGAAGAAAAGGGAAGGGGGGAAGACTCGTTAAAATCGCTTATATTGTGAGGGCCAAAGACAACAATCTATGCCCAAGGTGTACACCGCAGATATTCGCAATCTACTCGATCAAGCGATGCAACGCTTCGAGCGGGAGAGTGGTCTGCGTGCTAGTCAGAATTATCCCCTGTTCTTCAATTCGCTGGCCGATGAAGTCAATCGGGAAACTTCGGCCAGCCTCAAGGCCGACACCTTGTACAAGCATTTCTACCTGCGCCTGCGCTCCTTTGACGAAGCGACCATTGGCTACTCCTGGTTCTACCTGGACGCTATTTCTCGCTATGTGTCTGGTAAAGATTATAAAGTGATTAATCCGGTATTGAAAAATTCCTATAACGACATCAAGGCCGCCGTCAAGCGGGTCGACTACGATATGCTCAAAGGCTCAGAGGATGATCCGGCGCATCCCGAGTTTCCCCCCAACAACCCTTCCTTTCCGGCTACCCCAACCATCCCTATCCAAGTCGACGGCTTCAGCAATGTCTGGCTCAAAGATGAAAGCTATAATGCCACAGGTACCCACAAAGACCGTATGGCCTGGGAGATTGTGATTTTCTATCGAAACTTTCTGGCCAAGCGAGCACTGGAAGGGCGGTTCGAAAAAATACCTCAGCTTTCCCTGATCTCCTCCGGCTGCGCCGCCATCGCTATCCAAAGCCAGCTGCGCTACTACAACCTCCCCAGCCTCAAAGTCATCGTCGACAGATCGCTCGACGAAAATACCAAGCTGGCGATGATGAAAGTCGGCTGTGAAATCTATGAACTGGATTTGCACGGCGAGGAGCTGGACTCCACCCGCATCCTCGAACTCACCGAAAACGAAAACGGCCGCGACCTGACCTTTGGCGAAGACCTGGATTTTGTCCGCGCCGTTTACTACGACTGGCTTAGCTACGAAATCCTCAATCAATCCCCCGATTACTGCCTACTGCCCTTCGGCTCCGGCGTCCTCTTCGAAAACCTCCTGGCCATCAATCGCCGCGAAATCGAGGCCGCGCCCACTCACAGCAAACGCTTTTTCGGCAACATCGCCAAGCTGCGGGAGTGCCACTTCCTCGGTGCCACGACTTTCGATCGGCACTCCAAGCTGGATAAGCTGTACTCGCCATTCAGCCCGGCGTTGGCCTTTCGGGGGAAATTGGAGCAATACATTCAGCAGAGTTTGTGCGGGGGACGGAGTCGGGTAGAGGAGGTGGTGGAGCCTTGGGTGGAACGGGCGATTGCTTTGGCGGCGGAGCAGCATATCAACTGCGAGCCTTCAGGCATTGCGGGGCTGGCCTTGCTGCTGCAATTGGAGGGGGAGATTCCGAAGGATAAGAAGATTGTGATCGTGAATACGGGACGGCTGAAGGTGGATAAGTTTTTGGGTCTTACGTAAGGTACTGCTTGATTGAGAGAATTAATTAGTTAGGGAGGGAGATTGGTCTATTCAGATTAATTGAGGAGTTTTTGCAGGATTTATATAGCCAGTTTGAAATTAAAATACATTACTCCAACTCTGCAATCTTTTCTTTTAACCACTCTTCATTCATAATACCCCCGGAGCTATCAATCTCTTGCTTCAGTTTATCAATCGCCTTTTTATCCCCAGGAATGACTTTTGTGAGTTTTTTGGTAAACTTGATGAGATTGAGGTAGTTTTTACGTCTTTGATTTGGGATTTCTTTATGTCGATTCAAATAAGCGCGAAAACTTTCAAGTAACGAATACAATGGTTCTATTTCGTCGGTTTCATAGTAGGTAGCTGTTAGCATCAATTTAGACCCTAGATTGTAAGATACATCTTC
>JBCDGZ010000212.1:0-9517 GCA_038750655.1 Bacteroidota bacterium
GGAGATTCTCATGATGCTCAAGTTTCAATCCTAATTTCTCTGGATCGCCCCCGCGAAGATGATGGGCATTATGATTTCCCTTACTTCAATGGATGTTTCAATCCTAATTTCTCTGGATCGCCCCCGCGAAGTGGAAATAATCTGTGTTGTAGGCATAACAGCTATTTAGTTTCAATCCTAATTTCTCTGGATCGCCCCCGCGAAGTGGCAATTTAAGGTGCGTAGTGCGTCGGTGGCATTTAGTTTCAATCCTAATTTCTCTGGATCGCCCCCGCGAAGAAGATTTGGATTAGATGATTTTTTGTCATTAGAAAAGTTTCAATCCTAATTTCTCTGGATCGCCCCCGCGAAGACGCCCCCCTCCCTAAAATACTCATCACCAAGCCCTTAACTACAACCACAGCCACACTATTCTTTCTAAAAACCAAACGATCAAAGAACTTTCAGGCCATTTCTCCAAGCTTCCCCGAGAACCTAAACCATTGATTATCAACCCATAACCCCTCATTTCCTTCATCCTGAAAATAAATTCACGGGCGGCGCTCCGATCACTGCACACAAATATTCCGGTACGTACACCCCACACAACGCTTCTTCACCTTCGTCGCTCGGGGGAAGTGGTGGCGGGCCAGGAGGGTGGAAATGTCTTCGACGACGCGCTGCACCTGCGCGATGTGGTCGCGGGCGATAGGGACTTCGACCAGCTTGTTTTGACTGCGGGTGTAGACTAGGTAGCCTCTTTTGACGGGCCGGCCGAAGCGGCTTTCGATCAGCCAGGCGTAGCAGTACAGTTGGGTGCGATAGGTGCTGTAGACTTTATCTTCGTAGCGGGCGAACTTGTAGTCTAAGGGGGCCATGGTGTCATCGTTGAGGAGGAGGACCTCGTCGACTTCACCGCGGAGAGTGCCGTTGGTGAGGTACTGGTTGAGGTGCTTGGCAACGGCGCCGATGCGGCGGCGCAGGTACTCCACATTCTGACGGGCCTTTTGCAGGTGCACCTCGCGGCCCCGCTGCACCTTGTAGTGCCGCTCCTCGTACTGAGGGATGCGCAGCAGGCGCTCGAAGTAGGTAAAGCGCGGGCAGTACAGGTGCTGGATGATGTGGGAGGGCGTAAGCGAGAGGGTGCTCATAATCATTACTTTAGAAGAATAATGCCTTGACTTGATCCGATACCAGTTGCTTATCGAAGGCTTGCCCCAGCAGGATGGTCTTTTGCAGCTCACTTTTACTCATCGGAAAGATGTAGACGCGATCGCGCTGTGGGTTGATCTCGGCTTCGATTTGTAGGGATAGGGCATCGCATTCGTTCTCGCTGACGGTACCCAGAAAGACGCTGTACTGTACGCGGTATAGGCCGGCCTGCTTGCAGTACTTGGCTACGCGCGTACGCGCCTTATCGTTTTCAATATCGTACAATACCCAAGCGATCATGTGCGGAGAAGTTCGTTGGCAAATTGATGGGCATCCCATTGGATGCAGTTCGCGCGGGTCTGGTTGCGCCCCTTGTAGCGTACCCGATCTTCTTCGAGGTAGCGGTTGAAGGCTTCGATCAGTAGAACTTTGCCTTCGTTGTTCAAGCGGTGGCCTTGGTTGATGGGATCGGTGTGGTGCTTATTGACTTTTTTGGCCGAGAAAAGTTGGAAAACTGTTTTGTCCGCAAAAATCCGGTAGGGTTCGATGAAGTCATAGACCATACTTTTGTGGTTGTAATCATCGCGGTGCAGAAAGCCGACGTAGGGGTCGAGGCCGGCCAGGATCAGCGACTTTTCAACCCGGCTGTAGAGCACGCCGTAGGCGTAGTTGAGAAAGGCATTGAAAGGATCGGCGGCGGGCCGGCTAGAGCGTCCGCGAAATTGGCTCTCCTTGGGTAATACATAGCTCAATGTTTCAAAGTAGAGCCGCCCCGCTGTTCCCTCCAAGCCTCGAATGTGCTCCGCCACCTGGTCTACGACTTCCGCCTGTAGGCCCTCAATCGATTGCTGTAGCTCCGTGATCCGCGCTATTTTTTCCTCCAAATAAGTGTGGTGCTGCTTACGGTGCCGACGCAACCACAGCACCAGATCGCTCTGGTTTTTCAACTTCCAACTTAACCAATCTTTAATGTACTTCAAGCCTCGCTCGTCCAAACTGGCCTGTAACTGTCGCTTCCGAATTAAAGTCGTACTGCCCAGCTTACTGTGCCAAATCCGTCCGATCGGATGACCATTGTACTCCAAAAAAACGATGTCAATATTGTGCTTAATGGCTAACTTGACGGCCGCCGAAGACAGGGCAATCCCCTCTCCCACCCAAATGCTTTTCACCTTTTGCGCAGCCAAGTGATGCTTCTCTGTTCCTGTTTCTTTCTTGACGCGAATTTCAAAAAGCTGGTCTTTGATGTGCAAGTAGGTACCGTAAGTGTTCAAATGGAGCTGCATCAGATGGGCGGGTTTAGGCGGACGATGGTACCAAAGCCTCGGGAAACAGACTTGCCAAGACCGATGTAATCCGGTAGTAAGGCATTGCTGCGAAATCGCCCCCGGAAACCCAGCATCGGTTGATTTTTGAGCTGTACAGTAACCGTATGAATAGCCAATATGTTGGTCTTCACCCGCTCTGGTTCAAAATGTCCCACTCCGGTAAAAAAGCGAAGGATTTGCCCGGGCAGTATCCGGCTTTCCAGGTCCTGCTGCGCGGCCGCTTGATCCAGTTTTTTGAAGCGACGATAATTTTGCTGGTTCAAGCCTAGCCAGGGACTGATGAATTGATAGTAAAACCACTCCGACCGCACTCCCGTTTCGAAGGCGCTGCTGTCCAAATTTTTCTCTTCCAAGGTATAATGCTGGTCATCAATCTGCAAAGTTTTGATGCGCAGAAAGCGCTCACTGAGCAGACTGGCCCCCTCGGCAATACCTAATAGCATCGGCTGGCCATTGACCACTTTGTACTGAATGCGCGGATAGCGGTAACGGAATCTTCCATCATTGGTATGATTGTGGAAGAGGTCAGACTCCCCGCCGAACAGGCCTGCGAAGTAGCCGCGTAGCTTATGGCCGTCGCGCTCTTGTAATTGGATATTGGGGAAATGAAGAATTGTTTTTTGCATCATTTTCAATTTTTAAAAGATGAGGGTTTGGGCAGCTTGATAGCCCGTGTTATAACGAAAGTCTCCCTCCCGATAGGCATAACAGGCGGAAGGGGAAGTCAGTTGAGAGAGGTAGAAATGATAGTCGGGCTCTCCGTCAAAGTCAATGTGTTCGCGGTCGTGGGGAATGGGGACATTGATCACATAATCGTAAAAGCTCGCTTTGAACTGAGCGAAACGTCGACGCTTCTCAAAGGGTGGATAGGTCGGGTGGCTGTAAATCTGTACGTACTGCTCCCAGTAGGCTTGCGCCTGCTCGTTGAGTTGTAGAAATACAGACTCGGTACGGCGCTCTTCGATGAAACTGAACTGCCCCAGTTGAGCAAAATTCAATTGTAGTAAATGTGCTAATTCTTTAGAGTGAATAGCGTCGGCCTGTAGTTTGACTTCGGCAAAATAGGCTTCGATCAGCTGTAAGTAATTGCGCTCAGTGATGCGGTCAATCCCCTTGAGGACATTGTGGGTTTTGAGCATCAAATCACTGCCGTAGATAAGGGCTGTTGCCCGCTCCAGCTCTTCGATGCGATAGAGGTAGACCTCACTTGGTGTTTCGGATTCGGCGTAGCGATTGGCGCGACCGGCGGCTTGGATAATGGCGTCCAGGGGGGCCATGGCCCGAAAGACAGTTTGCACGGACAGGTCGACTCCGGCTTCGATGAGTTGGGTAGAGACGATGATATTGGGCCGCGAAGTATCGCTATTTTTGATGCGCTCAATGATCCGTTTGCGCTCGTAGGGGGTAATGAGGGTGGAAAGAAAATAGAGCTGCGCGGAGTCCTCGGGGAGGTGCTCTCTTAACTGTTCAAAGCAGCTTCGGGTTTCCTTCTTGGTATTGAGAATAACCAGTAGATTTTTTTTCGGATACTGCCCGTGATAAGCAATCAATCGTTCGACAAAATTATGCAGGGAGATCAGTGTGGCGGTGCAATTGACAAGTTGGGTGCGGTTGAAAAACCGGAAGTATTGCTGGTAGTTGGGGATAAGCTCTTTGATCTCTCGTCGGGGATCAAAGATCAGTGGTTGCGTAGCAGAAAGCAGGACGAAGTAGCAATTGAGCTGCTGCGCCAAAACTTTAAAAGCTAGGCGAATCAGTGGCCAAAGTTCGTATTTGATCTGCTGAATCTCATCGAGTAAAATAATGGCATTGGCTAGGTTGGGAAATTTAAGCAGCTTGCCTTTGTGGTTGGTAAATAGTCCTTCGAGGAGTTGCACGAAGGTGGTGACGACGACCTCAGATTGCCAGGTCTCAATGAGAAATGGGTGGTCCATTTTTTTTCCCATCGCTCCTACTTCATCTTCTTTCAATTTGTAATGCGGCTCCGCTAGATGATGGTGTTTGAGTAAAATGGAAGAGGGCGGAGATTGGAAAATATCATCGAAGACGGCATAATTTTGATCAATGATGGAGGTAAAAGGAATGGTGATAATAATCCGTGGGTTTTGGGCAGGTAGCAGTTGTTTGAGCTGCATGGCAATGGCTAGTGACGTAATGGTTTTGCCCAGCCCGGTCGGTAAGGTGATCGAATAGAGGTGCTGTTGAGGATCAAAATGATCTCGTAATGCTTGGAGGCCATCGAAGTAGGCTTGGTTTTTCAAGCGGTTGATTTCGGAGGACGCCTGATGAAATCCTTTTCGCTGGCGGTACTGTTCGATGGCCGCAAAGTTAAAGTCACTGGAACGCTCCTGCTTATTGTCCCCCAACTTCACCTCCGTTTTATCTGCGTACAACAAAACGGAAAATAGCAATTGATGGAGATAAAAATAGCCTGCTTGCTCCGCCTGCGGCAGCGCCCCAAAATCCTCCAACAACAGGTCATAAACCACCTCCGCATAAGTGCTCAACACTTCCTCCAAATCTTTCATCTTTTCCTTAAAATCCCGCCAGCAATAGCGCAGCCCAATTTCACTCAGCACCTCCTCCAAAATCTGCTGCACCTGCTCATCGTAAAAATTGTCAACCAAAATCTCCAAGTCTTCCCGCTTCTCGCTCAGCGTTTCCAGCTCCTCCTTCCAATCCAGCAGATGCCCGTGGTGCCGCTTGACAGCGGTAAATACAAAGTAGGGCAACATCGATCGCAGCGGCTCCACCACCCCGCTGTCCGACAAGTACTGCGCCGCCAACTCCCGCGCCACAAAAGCAGAGATCAAAGCATGGTGTTTCGGCCGTATCAGCTCCGCTCCGCCCGAGTAGATGTACCGCTGAAAATTGCGCGTCGCCTTGCCAATGTCATGTACGGCCCCCTGAATGAAAGCCAGGTGTTGCAGGTGCACGGTGTCCAGCGGCCCAGCGATGTGCCAATGGGCTGCCGTCTGCCTAGCCAAGCGCGCTACCTCGCGCAGATGCACGACCAGAGGCTTCCCCGGATGTGAAATGATCGGTCTCATAAGCCGATAAGATTTGCCGAAGCAGTCTGCCAATATTGCTTTGTCCGGAGCTGTACGGGTAAGGTGTTTTTTTCAATCAACACCTCTGCGTATTCCGTCACTACTCGATCGCGGCGCATTGCCATCGGCATCGTAGCACTTGCGTAGGAGGCGGGACCGAACTGAACCTGTTCCTCCTCTTGTAAGGCCGAAAGATTGAGGGCGCTGTGAATGGGGATGTAGGCATCCGTATTCGCGACTTGCTTGGCCTCCTGCGTTCCTTGCCATTCGATGGTGGCAGTCAATTGACTTAGGCCGAGGTAGGGCGTGAAGTGATGCTCGACGGCCTTTAGGCGGCGGGCGATGGCGGTACGCAGCCTTTCCTCCTCGTGCCAAAAATAGATTCGGTATTTCGGGTTTTTCAATAATTCAAATTCAATCTGTGTACGGTTTTTAATATTGAAAAAAGAAGCTGCACTCTTCTCGGTATCCAGCAGGTTGAAAGCTAAATGTACCTTTCGCACGGGCCGCAGCAATCGGATGGCCCACCAGCTCTGTGCACGCCCGAAGCACTCGTTGACGGGCTGTACGCCCGGTGGGAAGACGCCGGGGCTGGTCTCTCGCTCTATGCCTAGTACGGCCCCTAGCAGGCCGGCCAGGGCCGGCAAGGTGGGGATGGCGTAGCTCAGTGGCGAGGAGGTGGTGTTGAATTTTCGGAAATGCCCGTATTCCCCGGATATATCGAAGACTAGCAGCTTACGCGAGTTCATCCAGATTCCATTTTCCATTTTCCAAACGAATCGCCTGTCCTTTGTACAGCAGTTGCAGTCGCCCATCCAGTCGAATATTCACCCCAGCAATTTTATCCTGATTGCGCTTCAATACTTCCACTAAGCCACTAATATCCAACTGATAATCCTGCGTACTTCTGATCTTTAGGTCGTTCTCGCAGACCAGACTCAGCCGCTGCCGTAGGCTGCCGATGTAAAAAGGGACCTTGTAGTCGATGGACAATAATAACAAGGGCAGCTGTCCAAATTTAGATCGAGAAATCAAGCTCTTGGTCCCTTCCCAAATTCCTTCGTACAGCAGCTCACGATCCGCCGCGGTCATCTTAGAATAGCTCGCCGTCTTTTCATTGATGATGCCGTTGAAGCCGATGAGGGCGTAGGGTAATTTGTATTCTGTACGGAAAGTTGCCTGCCCCTTTTTATCCCCGGAGGCAAAAGCCCCCGTTCCTTGCTCTTCAACGATGGTCGTTTGATTGAGGGACTTTCCCATCTGAAATTGCGTCGGCCCCGTTAGGGTTATCGAGTCCTTATCCAGTGGCAGCACCCCACCAAACACCCGGATGTCGATGCAGCGATCGAGAATATACTTCTGGTGTTCCGCCTTGCTCGTTTTGTTGTCTTTCTTGAAATCCTGCGCCCGGCGCTTCCCGCTCACCACATAGGAGTTATCGCCCTCCTCGTAGCGCGTTTCCCGCACAAAAATATCTTTATCGCCGCTGCCGTCGTAGCCTTTGTAAGCCATCCAATAGTCTCGGATGGTACGCTTAAGACGGACATCTGAGACGATGGCCCGGCTGTCCTCCGTATCGTATCGAGGCTTATTCTCGTTAAGGGGATCACCATTAGGATTGGCATTTTCAATTTCGTAGAGGAACAGTAATTCTGTTCTGTGGTCAATAAGATTGGTCATTTTTCGTCTGATTTTTTGGTTTTGAAATCATTGCCGAATTCCAGTCCGGCAACAAAGTAAAAGGAGAGTTCATCGTTAGAAAGGCGCTCCAACTGTGGGCTATTAAGGATAAAATATTGTTTGATTACATCGCGCAGTCCCGAATAGCTGCGCACATTCTTGGTGTACTTATTGATCTTATCGAGGGCCTCGATGTAGATGGCTTTTAGGGTAGCTGCGTTGAGGCGAAAGCCCTTCAGCTTTTTCTCAAAAGGGGTATTGCCATCCAAATTTCTGTATTGTAAATTGAAGACCTGACGCACTAAAACACCAACGGCGAAGACACCGACTTTGGGGCCAGTACTTAGTCCAAAAAAATTATTATTGGTTGCTATAAATTGCTGAAACTGCTCCAGGTCAAATGAAGATTTTTGGGATGGTTCCTTATTTTTCTCTGTGGCTGTAAGCGTCATAATCAAAGGATTTTGAGGTGAAGGAATGATGTGCAAGGCCTGTAGATAGGCGATGATTAAATGGGCTTTGAGCACCAGCCAGCGCAAAGGTTCACTAAAGCCACTACCGCCTTTATTTTTTTGGTGATGCTTGCGAATCAACTGCATGAATTGTGCATACAAATAATCTGTAGAAAGGCGTTCGCCGATGAAGATCACCTGGACGATTCGGTAAAAGTCGGCGGCAAAAAATAGTTTGAATAAGCCAAAGCTAAAGCGCAAATCAAGTTTTTGCTTTTTGATTATCAAAGCTGCTTTGTATAATGGATGGCTATTGATGAGCTTAGGGATTTCAATAAATAAGGTATGGAAGCGAGAGGGCAGCAGTTCGTCGAGTTGGAGTTTAATTTTGATGGCCTTGGTGGTTGGATGTTCTTCAAAAAAGAGTAGGGTCAGCGAGAAGCGGTTATTGCCCTCTCTAGCAATTTTTTTCATCAAATACTCTTCTCTTTTTTCAATCTGAGGGCTTTGTGCCGGCGTGTAATCCAAATCATCGATGACGGTCAAGGCTTTTTTGAGCAGATCGCGTTCCCCGCGGCGCAGCGTTGTAGGAATGATAAAATAGCTTTTGCCGTAGAAGGATCGCCGCAGGTATTGGTTGAGGTAGCGGGCGCCCATTTCAAAATCGATGGCGCAGCTTTGGCAGATGGGATAGTTTTTCCAGTTGTTGCGCTGTTGAAAAAATCCGCTAACCAAACCAGGCTTATCAACAGTAGCAAATTTAAAAGGAGAGGCGAAGCCCAGGAGTTCGCTGCGCTCCTGCAAGCAAATGGAACAGGTCGCATGTTGCCCCTTTGAGCGAACGCCATGCTTGACACTTTTTCCTTCCGTCCCTTCGTAATGCACCAACTGCTGAATAGAACGATAATCCGCCAGGTAGCGCCGTCGCCCCTGCTCTTCAAAGCAAATGCTAAAGCCCATTTTTTGCTGCTGCTTTTTATCCTGCTGTTCAAAGACTTCTCGCAAATTCGCTTTGACCCAATCAGCCTGCTGATCCAAGCAGCGGCGAAGCGCTGCCCACAATTGCTCGTCTTCCTCTAACTTCCGAGCAGCCGTAAACTCGTACAACTTCTTGACTTGGAGTGGATAAAAGGTCTTAAATTTCTTCTCCACATTTCCCATCTTAGTCGTGAACGTCACATCTCCACCCCGAGCACTTCCCTTACGATAGGCATAGCGCAAGTACTGCTCCCCCTCGGCCCCTACCTTCTCCATATCTACCCGATCAAAAGTACATTGCTCGGCTTCGTATTTGAAAACCAGTAACAGCATATCATAATTCTCTCCCGGAAACATATGCTCAATAAGCCCCTGATAGAGCGTTGCTTTTCGCCCTACTTTCAACTGCCCAATATCAATGATCGATTGGTCCTGCATTGCACAATAGTATTAATGATCAAATCGTGATCGCAGCCGTAGCTGTATCACCTTTACACAAAAGGCATAAGTATCCCAGGGCATAGTATACCCAGTAGTGACTATAGCCAAAAAGCAAATTGTAATATCGAGTTCTGAAAAAATGGGCCAGGCATTAGGGCCAGCAATTCACCATTATCCATCAATCATTGAACAGTACCAAGATACTATCTTGAATAACAGATAAACAGCTTTAGGTTGGACACCTAATGCCTTTAAAATGGTGATCATACTTAGAAAGGTTTCAATCCAAATTTTCCTGGAGTATGCTAAGTGATCACTTCAAATGTAATTGAATTTTGATTTCGAAGCAAGTTTATTTTCAAAAATCACCGTTTCCCTTGCAGGAGATACCGTGTACATACATTTGCTTTTGATTCAAAAAGTACCCCTTAATCGTCCGAGCAGTGTCTCCTGGTCA
>JBCDGZ010000213.1:0-9275 GCA_038750655.1 Bacteroidota bacterium
AGCGCTGATGGTACTGCCACTAGGTGGGAGAGTAAGTCGCTGCCAGCTCAAACTAAGCAAAAGGCTCAACAGTAATCTGTTGGGCCTTCTTGCGTTTTAGGTGCCTTTGAAAACTACTTTTCGCTGCAAGCGATAATTCTTGTTTTATCATTTCTTTATTTGTACACTCACCCCCAGCACCCGCTCCTCTGCACCTACGACTTTTTGTCGACTTTGAATGGAGTAGCCTTCGTCAGCCCTATACTTGAGCACTTGCTGAGAAGTATTAATTGCATTAGAAGAGGTATTTTCAATAGCAATATGTAGTACTTGGCCATCTTTGAAATCAATAACCAAGGATTTTGTGCGCAATTTATCGTCGAGTGCATGGTATTGGAGCTGCTGTAGCTGTCCCGCTGTATTCAACGTGCTGTCGACTTCATAGCGATCTAACCAGGAGGCTTTGTTGATGTCTGAATCCGCAAAAACAGCTAATTCTTCCGCGAAATCGATCTCATCAATGAGTTTAGTTTCTGTCTTTCCATTGATGGTCGTCGTTTTTTCTGCCTGCTTGTATTTTGCCAGAGCTTCTTCCTGTTCTTTGAAGTATTGCTTCAAGTCAAAAAACTGACTTTGTTGGACCGCCGTCTCCGGAATATCAGTACAACTACCTAACAAGAAGAGTTGAAGTAAAAAGATAGGGAATAGGAGATGTTTATTTTCCAAGAGATCTACATTTAATCTGTTAAAAGAATTTTACCATCCATACTAGCGGGTTGTTCTATACCCATAATGGCTAGGATAGTTGGCGCAACATCGGCCAACCGCCCATCCTGTAGCCCCCCGGCCGATGGCGGCTGAGTCAAATAAAAACAAGGAACCGGATTCACCGTATGAGCCGTATGGGGCGAACCATCCGAGTTGATCATAAAATCCGAATTCCCGTGATCGGCAATAACAATCGCCGCATAATCATGCTCCAATGCACAGTCAACCAATGTTTTCATACACTGATCAACCGTCTCGGCGGCCTTGACCGCCGCAGAGAACACCCCCGTATGGCCAACCATATCAGTATTGGCATAATTGAGACAGATAAAATCAGGGCCATTATCCCGTATATCCTGGGTGATGGCATCCGTGATTTCCATCGCGCTCATCTCCGGCTTTAGGTCATAGGTAGCGACCTTGGGAGAGGGAATCATCAACCGTCGTTCGCCCTCGAAGGGCGCTTCGCGACCACCGGAGAAGAAAAAGGTAACGTGAGGATATTTCTCTGTTTCTGCAATTCGCACCTGGCTTTTGCCCAACCTCGATAAGACCTCCCCCAAAGTATCCTGGATATCATCTTTGGTAAATAAGACCTCGACGCCCTTGAAGGTATGGTCATAACGGGTCATCGTCAGATATTTCAAATCCAGTTTCTGCATACCATAATCCGGCATATCTTGCTGGCTCAATACTTCGGTAATCTCGCGGGGGCGATCGGTTCGGAAATTGAAGCAAAGCACCAAATCGCCATCTTTAATGGTGGCCTTCGGCCGGCCTTGGACATCTACGCAGCAATAAGGCTCCAAAAACTCATCCGTAACCCCTTCTGCATAAGACTGCCTAACCGCCGCGCCAATATCTGTAATCGGCTGCCCCTCGCCTTTAACCAATAAATCATAAGCCTTTTTGACCCGCTCCCATCGTTTATCGCGGTCCATCGCATAGTAACGGCCAATGACCGAAGCAATCTCTACCGGCTTCCCCTCAATGTGTGCCTCTAGTTGACCTAAAAAGTCCACCCCGCTCTGCGGCGCACAGTCCCGCCCATCTGTAAAGGCGTGGATAAAAGTTTGTGGGATGCCCTGTTCTTCGACAATATCGCACAGCGCCATCAGGTGATTGATATGGGAGTGTACGCCACCATCCGAAACCAAGCCCATCAAATGAACCGCTTTTTGCTGTTCCCGAGCGTATTGCAGTGCTTCCTGCAGTTTAGGATTGCTGTGCAAGGTCCGCTCCCGAATAGCTTTATTGATTCTAGCCAACTCTTGGTACACTACCCGACCCGCGCCAATATTCAAGTGACCGACTTCTGAGTTGCCCATCTGCCCTTCGGGCAAACCGACATCTTCGCCAAAAGTAATGAGTTCAGCGTTTGGGTACTTGTCATACAGGCTATCAATAAAAGGCGTTTGTGCCTGTGCAATGGCGCTGACTTTAGGGTCAGGGCCGTGGCCCCAGCCGTCTAAAATGATCAATATGAGCTTTTTTGCTTCCATTAGAAGGTAAAGTATTGAGGAAATTAGCGTATTAAAAGGCCCCAAAATACCATTAAATCAGCCCAGATTAAAATATTTAACTAAGGGTATATACTTTAACAATTGTTTAAGGCGTTTGGATGGAGGATTTATCGAAAAAGGAAGCGATTTTGACCGATTGATGTAAAATATTTCACTATCAGGGCATAACAAATTTAAATAAAACTAAATCGGTGACATTTCCCACCTATCTACGTCCAAAGAATGTACTTTTACCCAATTTTCATTTGTAGATCATAAGTAATAAGTATAGCTTTATTACCAAAGATGGTTTCTGGCATAAAGTTGGAACCAATAGAAATAAAACCTAATACCATGAAAAATCTGCTGTTTATCATCTTTTTAGCGCCTGCACTGATGGCTCAGGATGCTAGTTTGAACAAAATATCGCAGGCCATCGGGAACGGAGATGCACAGACTTTGGCTCAATATTTCGACGAAACGGTCGAAGTAGCCATTCTAGACAATGAAGATATGTACGACAAAGCGGAGGCTCAGAGAGTTGTTGCTGGTTTTTTCAGCAAGCATGACCTGAAGTCTTATAATCAGGTCCACCAGGGAGTTTCAAAGAAGGAAGATTCCCAGTACTCCATCGGTAAACTGGTTGCTGCCAACGGAACTTTCAGAGTATATGTTTACATGAAAATCGACAATGGTCGACATATCATTCAAGAGTTAAGATTCGATAAAGAATAAGCGCCTAGATCTCCGGATCGCCGCAAAGACATTATACGAAAGGGAATGCCTGTTAATCGGGTATTCCCTTTCCTTGTTTTTCTAATACCCCCACCCCAAAGAGCGCAAAGTCATATTTGACGGGGTCCTGCGGATCGAATTGCCGCAGTCGCTCGGTCAATTCCAAAACGGCCTTCCAATCTCGTTGCTTTCGTTCTAATAGGCCATAGCGGCGGGCGATCCGCTCGACATGTACATCCAGCGGCATCAGCAGCTGAGCAGGACGAATCCGCTTCCACAAGCCAAAATCAACACCCTTATCATCCTCACGAACCATCCAGCGTAGGAACATATTGAGTCGTTTGCAAGAAGAATTGCGAGCAGGGGTAGCGATGTGTTTTTGGGTGCGTTGTGGGAAGTAGGGGAGGGAGAAAAAATCCTCGCGAAAGCCAATTAAAGCCTTTTCGATGGTTGGAGCCTCCGAGGGGAGATGGCGGGCGAAAGCCTCTTCGAGGCTGTTATGCTGGCGGTAGTAGTGCTGTAGGTATTCCAGAAAATAGAGGCAATCGGTGGCCTGAAAGGTCCGGTGTTTAAAACCCAGAAAAGCCTGCCGGTCTTTTTCGTTATGGTTGACGATGAAATCGTGCGGAGCATGGTCCATGAGCTGCATCAGCTCATTGGCCTTATTGATAATGGTTTTGCGCTGGCCCCAGGCCAGTATGGCTACCCAAAAACCACTGATTTCAATATCCTGAAGCTTAGAAAAACGGTGGGGGATACAAATGGGGTCGTCTTCGATAAATCCGGGCGTATTGTACTGCTGGACACATTGATCGAGGAAAGATTGGAGGGAAGTCGCCATGAATAACAAATTTGTCAGTTAGCTTCCATAAGCCATCAAATGGCGATAAAAGCAGAAGTTGAAATCGGCGTTAGGATTATAAATGTTTTGTTCTTCAAGTTAAAAAATATCTCTATCTTTAACGCCGGAATTATGACTGCAACACTTACATACACACTCGTACTGGCCATCATCTACTTTGGTCGTAAAGCCATTGACTTGATCGAAGAATAGTGCCGCCAAGCACTCCGCCAGTCCTATATCATCTCTCATCTTACTAACGCTGGCTTCCGCCAGGTTGCTTATACGTTTTGAACTTACCTAAGCCTAGTCGTTGTAAAAAGTGGCATAAAGATACCCTTAATACGCCTAGTCCATATTTGGTGCTGCGTGCCAGGTTGATCGAAGAAGCCTCTTCGAAGTACTTCGTAGGGCAGGTTACTTCGGCGATTTCAAAGCCGGCGTAAACGATTTGTGAGAGCATTTCATTATCGAAGACAAAATCATCGGAATTCTCGTTGAAATTGATGCTGGTCAGCACTTCGCGGCTGAAGGCCCGGTAGCCAGTATGGTATTCAGAAAGCTTGTAGTTGATCAGTAAGTTTTGTACAAAGGTCAACCCACGGTTGGCAATGTACTTGTACAGAGGCATTCCACCTTTGAGGGCGCCCTTGCCCAAAATTCGCGAACCCAGCACCACCGGATAGAGGTCTTCTCCGATAATATTGACCATCGTTGGAATTAATTTGGGCGTATACTGATAATCGGGATGCAGCATAATGACAATATCGCCCCCCAATTCTAGGGATTTGTTGTACAGCGACTTCTGATTACCCCCGTAGCCCTTATTTTTTTCGTGGACGATAATGTGTTGAATACCGATTTCTCGGGCCAGATGAGCCGTATCGTCGCTGCTAGCGTCGTCACAAAGGATGACCTCATCGACTAGATCAAAGGGAATTTCCTTATACGTTTTTTCCAATGTCAGTGCCGCATTGTATGCAGGGAGGACGACGATAATTTTTTTGCCATTGTACATTATACGTGCTTTGACCAATTTTAGTGCCTATTCTGATTTTTCAGGCTGCTTCAAAGTCTGTCACAAAAGTAGCTACTTTTTTTATAGTATTATCGTTTGGTGCCCATTTGCTGAAAATCAGGCTTTTACTAGTGTTCGACGCAGGTACTGAAGGAGCCGATAGGCCTTGGAGAAAATGCGAGAAGGCCATCTTGGGGGCTTCCTGGTATTGTTGCCAACAATAAAGTGCTGACAGCCCGGCGTACAATTGTCGAATACCGGAGAAAGGACATTCCCCTATTTTCAATAGCTCTGGTAAGTGGTGGGGAGCATTCCATTCGCCATAAGTAGTGGTCCACAGTGCTTTAAGGTCTTGGGCGGGGTTGGTGTAAAGGCTTTGCTCGAAGCGATCTCTAACCATAGCCAATTGGAGTTGATCGAGGATTTGTCGCAACTGAATCTTTTGAGCGGTTTGCCATTGTTCCTTGTCGATGAAAAAATTGTCCCAATGCTCGCTGCTGATTAGCCGGAGGCTTTGGCCGCTGAATTCGGCGGCGGCCGAAGGCCCTTCGAGCATCGACTGTTCTGGGTGAAAAGCCGCGTAGAGCCCCCATCCGATCAAATGGAAGAGTTGGGGGAGGGCCTTTGCGGGCTGTGTGGCGTGTAGGGTTAGGTGAGGAATGCCGCTGAGCGGCATGGGGCTGAGCCGAGCAAGACTGGATTTACTACCTCTGGCTTTGACATGCAGGCGGCGGGCCTCTTGGATAAGCTGAAAATGACGGCCGAGAGCCGGATCGATGCTATTCAGGCACTTGGGGACTTTGGCCAGCAATTGCTCCGTCACTCCTCTGGACCTCAGAGAGAGGTTTGGCATCGGAGCATCGTTGCTCCGCAGCGCCTCTCCCGCAGATAAAATGCGTTCTGTCCATCGATACAACTGTGCCTTTGACACTGGAATTGGCGACGATAAACGGGCAGAATGATAACTGGCATAATCGGTATAGCCGGTCTGCCGGGCCAAGTGCTGCCGCCGTTCACAGAGTTGGCGTAGAAAATCCTGGGCCTTGTCCTCGCTGATTTTTTTTGCACTATTACGGCATAAAAAACCTTGTATTTGAACGATGATTTCTTGCTCTAGAAGGGCATTTTTCTTTCCAAAACGCGCTACTTGCTCCTGAATCAGAGAAAGGGAGCCTCCAATGCTTTTTCGAATGGCAGGCGCAAATTCCAGCGAACGACTCAAAATAAGGTGCTCAAATTGCTGGGCTCGGGGCATGACCTCCAGGGCTAGGTAACTAAAAGCCTCAAAAATCCGCTCATCCGTAGGCTGCTGCCAGGCACGGAGTAAACGAATATTGTACTCCTCGCGTATCGCAGCGCGCATCTCCTTGAAATCTGTCCACCAACGGTCGAAAGAGCGGATCTCCTTAATGCGGCGATTCAGCAGTTCATTGTAATAGGGCTTAAGTCTGGACCAAACCGTAATACGGAATTCCTGGGGTAGAAATTCCTTTTCTATTGCTCTAGGAGCAAATAAGGTACTCATAGTATGTTGCTACTGGTTATGTATGCAAAGTCGATGGCCGGATTTCCCTATCCTGCCTAAGGTTCTGTAGACTCCTCCTTCTGCTCCTCTTCCGCTGTTCCTGTCGTAGTCTCTTCCGCTACTGTTTCTGTAGTTCCTTCTTCTGTCTGAGCTTCTTGCTCTTCCTCTTCCTTTTGCTCTTCTTCTAATGACAATAAATTACGATCATTGAGGAAGTTAAACCATTTAATGACCCGCTTGATGTCACTCAGGTAAACTCGATCACGGTCATAATCAGGTAAGATTTTGGTAAAGTAGGAGATGATTTCGTCCGGACCAGCTTTAATAGCCGCCGGAGGATTATTCTCAAACTGTTCCAGCATCCGACGGAAAATCTCCTTCAATTCCGTTGTATCCGTCAGGGTGTAAATACCTATAGAAGCCAATGGCGTAAATTGGTGCTTGCGAGACGAGGCAAAGCGCTTTTTACCATTGTCCAAATTTTCTATAATCAGGCCGTTGCTGCGATTAACCACCATCTTGTAAAGACCAGAAAGACCGCTGACGGCAACAAATTCATCAATATTCATAGCAATCAATTGAATCGCACTACCGGAATCATCCATAGCAATGCTTGTTGAATATAAGTTTATAAAAGTGAAACGCCGACTCTGAGGCTCGGATTTTCAGTTGTACACGCAAATATACCGAGCTTCCGGAGCTTTTGGCTAAAATCAGACATTAAATTGACGTTCGGTAAGGAAAGCTTCTTAATATTTCAGTAGCTGCTCCATTTTTTCTCTGAGCCTTTGTACCGGAAGGTAATCCTTTTCCAGCGAGGGAGCGAAGGGAACCGGGGTATCTAAGCTGGCCACCCGCATCACCGGCGCATCAAGCTGCTCAAAAAGCTGTTCAGAAATATAGGCCGACAATTCTCCGGCAATGCCTCCCATCATAGAGTCCTCATGCAGCAGCAGCACCCGATTGGTTTTGCTCACCGTCGCATCAATGGCGGCGTAGTCCAGCGGAAGTAGACTCCGAAGATCAATGATGTCGGCGTCAATGCCCTCTTCCTCCACCAGCTGCGTAGCCCAGTGTACCCCCATACCGTAGGTAATGATGGAAACTTCCTCGCCCGCTCTCACGGTCTTTGCCTTTCCTATTTCGACAGTATAGTAGTCGTCAGGAATCTCGGCACTGAGTCGACGGTAAAGTCCCTTGTGTTCGAAGAAGATCACAGGGTTGGGGTCCTCCAGGCTGGCTAGTAAGAGACCTTTGGCATCATAAGGGGTAGAAGGATAAACCACCTTGAGTCCCGGCGTATGAACGAACCAGGCCTCGTTGGTCTGAGAGTGGAAAGGGCCAGCTCCCACACCACCGCCGCAAGGCATCCGCACCACCACATCGACATGCTGTCCCCAGCGATAGTGCAGCTTAGCCAGGTTGTTGACAATTTGATTAAACCCGCAGGTGACAAAGTCGGCAAACTGCATCTCTACCATCGCCTTGTAGCCCTTCAGGCTCAAACCCAGGCCAATGCCCAGGATGGCGCTTTCACAAAGCGGTGTGTTGCGCACCCGCTCATTGCCAAACTGCTCGGTGAAGCCAGCCGTGATCTTAAACACCCCACCGTACTCCGCAATATCCTGCCCCATCAGCACCAGCTGATCGTACTTTTCCATCGATTGGCGCAGCCCGTCGCTGATGGCATCGATGAAGCGCCTTTCGCTGCGGGCCTCGCTTTGCGGAACAACCTCGCCTACGGGCGCAGGCGCATAAACATCGGCCAGCTCCGCCTCCGGAGTAGACAAGTGCTCTGGCTCCGCCCCAGCGATCTTTAACCCCTCTTCAATTTCTTGTTTAATACCTGCTCGCAGCTCCGCAATCATCTCTTCATTCAGCAGCCCTTCGTCCATCAAAAAGCGTTCGTAGTTTTGGATAGGGTCTTTTTGTGCCCATTCTTCCATCAGCTCTTTAGGAACGTACTTTGTCCCCGAAGCTTCTTCATGCCCTCGCATCCGAAAGGTCTGGCATTCCAGCAACACCGGCTCTGGTTTTTCGCGTAGCTCCTTGGCCAATTGATCAATGGTGTTGAAGACTTCGAGGATATTATTACCGTCGATGGTGTAGGAGCGCATGCCATAGCCTAGCCCCCGATCGGAGAGCTTTTCGCAGCGGTACTGCTCGCGGACGGGCGTAGAGAGGCCGTAGCCGTTGTTTTCGATGACAAAGATGACGGGGAGCTGCCAGACGGCTGCAACGTTGAGGGCTTCGTGGAATTCCCCTTCGCTGGTGCCGCCCTCGCCGGTGAAGGCTAGGGAGATGCGGTTTTCGTGGGCCAGTTTGTGGGCCAGTCCGACGCCGCCGGCTAGAGAGAGCTGTGGGCCGAGGTGAGAGATCATGCCTACGATGTTGTAGTCCAGCGTACCGAAGTGGAAGGAGCGGTCGCGGCCTTTGGTGAAGCCCATCATCTTGCCTTGCCATTGGGCAAAGAGGCGTTTGAGGGGCATCTCACGGGTGGTGAAGACACCGAGGTTGCGGTGCATCGGAAAGATGATCTCATCGTCTAGCAGGGCCGAAGTTGCCCCTACAGAGATGGCCTCCTGGCCAATCCCGGAGAACCACTTGCTGATTTTGCCCTGACGGAGCAGGATCAGCATTTTTTCTTCAATCATTCTTGGACGCAGGAGCAAGCGATACAATTGTAAAAGGCGCTCATCGCTCAAGCCTTCCCGCTGAAAAGTCATGGCCGTACTGCTGGTACTTTGCATGGTTAGGGTTTTTTGGAAACTTATATGTTTAATTCAAGTTGCGATTCACTATTACAAGATTCAATGCGTCAGATATTTGAATCGCCACCTCGTGGCTCACAAAATCTTCCTTACCTGCCGGCAGGTGAAATCTCGTTCATCGCAACTTGGGTTACGG
>JBCDGZ010000214.1:0-8904 GCA_038750655.1 Bacteroidota bacterium
ACTTTCAGTTCGTGGTACCAAAACAGGTACAGTGGATTATTATGGGACATCTGTTCCTCCTTTTTAGCCAAAGCAATTCCCTTGTTGAGGATAGCCTGCGCATTTTTCTCTGCTCCCTTTTTCGTGTAAAAATCAGCCAGGAGTAAGTTTTTAAAATGCGTTTCTTCTTGTAGTTGATACAAAGAAATATAATTCCCTATAGCCGCCAACAGTCGGTTCTTTATGCGATTGGCATTGGGTTGTTCCTTGGGAGTAAGCACCTTTTGCCAAAACACAGATTCGACCTGGTTGTTTTTGTGCGGTTTACGTTCTAACAGTAGATTAAAGATTTCTTGATCTCGATCAGACAAGCGGTTAGAGGGCATCCTAACAAAGACTTTGAGGTCTCTTTTCTGGGATAAATTAAGTTTTTTTAATATTTCGAACAACTTGCTTTCTCTCATATGCGAGGACTTTTAACCAATAAAATCATAAATCTAACTACCTATTAACCAGCAATTTACAATTAAAAACACCCTGAAATGTTTGCAAAACAAACAGGAAAATCAATGGATTACCTAGAATTTAAAGATGAAATTATTTACCGATTCTTCCGCATTCTTACCCTGCAAAAAGTTGATGTTGTAGCCATATGGCCAAACCCATAGTCTGTCCATCGGTACCAACGTTGTATACTATTAAACCAAAGCGGTTTAGTTTGAGGGGGGAAGCGAGCGTCGCTTCCCCTTTACTTAATCTTCTGACTCCGGTTGCGGCGTCTCCAAACGCTCGCCCTCGTATTCCGTCTTCACCGCCGTAGCATCCAGCCCCTGCTCCTGCAACCAGCGCGCATAGATGCTCGTGTAGCCATGCGTAACGTACACTCGGCTCGCTCCACTTGCCCTCACTGCCGTATTTAAACCCTCCCAATCTGCATGGTCAGATAGCAAGAAGCCACGATCCACCGCACGGCGCCGACGCATCCCCCGAATGGCCATCCACCCCGACGCAATCCCTACCGACACCAGCTTAAAGCGCCGCGCCCAGGTGCTATTCACCGCAGAAGGCGGCGCCAGCACCAACTGCCCATTGTAGTCATTCTTTGGAATATCGCGGTAGACTCGAATGGTCGTCGGTAGTTGAATACCTTGCTTGCGCAGCACCGCGTTGGTATTCTCAATCGCTCCGTGCGTATACACCTTCCCGATGCTATGGTCCAAGCCCTGCAACAGCCGCTGGGCCTTCCCCAGCGAATAAGCAGTCAACAGGCTGACCTTCCCCTGTTCCTGGTTGCTGCGCCACCAGGCGTTGATCTCCTCAAAGACCTCCTCCTGGGGCTGCCACTTATAAACCGGTAAACCAAAGGTCGATTCGGTAATAAAAGCATGACATTTAATAGGTTCGTAAGCATAAGACAGGCCATCATCCTCCAACTTGTAGTCGCCGGAGGCCACCCAGACTTCTCCCTTGTACTCCACCCGGATCTGCGCCGAGCCGATGATATGGCCGGCTGGATGAAAGGAAAACTGAACGCCGTTGATGTGAACTTTTTTTCCAAAGGGGACCGATTCCAGCTGGATCTCGTTGCCCAGCCGATAGCGAATGACGGGAGCAGCGCGGTCGGTACAGAGGTAATGCTTATTGCCCCAACGGGCGTGATCAGAGTGGCCGTGGGTGATCAAGGCCCGGTTGACGGGCTTCCAGGGGTCGATGTAGACATCGGCTTGTTCGCAATAGATTCCTTTGTTGGTGAAGCGGAGTAGGGACATGAATGGGCATCAATTGATAATCCCCGGCAAGTTAAGCATTAATACAACAACACCTTCATTTCCTTGGCCCCTAAACGGAGAAGATATTCCTTGACCTCTAAGGCTTCATCACCGCCCCGCTTGGCGTGGTGCAGCAATGTAAAACCGTGCGGCCCCTTGGCATATAAGGTATCCGGCGAAAAATCGAGCACCGGCTTGACAATATCCATACGACCAAAAAGGCAGGCGGTAAAAATATTAAACTGTGCCCCCTGATCCATTAGGTACTGCGCCATAACTTTATGGCCCACATGGCTGGCCGCGCCCAGCGCCGTTTCAAAATCACCCCCTTTCCAGTCATACGCCGCATTGAGTAAGGTAGGATATTCTTTGAGTAGGGCTTTCACGGTCTCCATATCGCGATGGGCGGCCTTGATGAATTTTCGGATCAGCTGGGGCGCTAGATACGGAGGGTTCGACCCCGTCCGCTCTTGCGGAGCGGACGGGAAAAAGGTATGGGGACGAATGGCCAAAAGACAGGAGGCCAGAGCGCCATTTTTGAGTAGATGTCTGCGTTGCATAGGTGTTTTTTTGAAATGAATGGCTGGGGAGGGTGTAGGGCGCCCTACTACCCTTCCCAGACCCGATTCATCGTTCAATTTGATTTAAACCTTCTTCCTCCCGAATCGTTCTTCGGGGTCAAAAGAAGGCTAGTCACTAGTGGACTATCATTTTTCACTCAATAGCCTAAACAACTGAGTTCGACGAAATATTTTAGGGAAATGGGGGGATGCAGTCAGCGCCCTAGTTCTTGCAGCGAAAGGGCCAAAAGTGGGGGTTAATAATTGCGAAAATTTTGCTGCAGTTGTGTAGTATCGTGGCCCATCAGTAAGCTGAGCAGTAGCAGGATTCGGGCCTTCTGCGGGCTGAGGTCTTCGGCGTAGAAGAGCCCCTCTTCCGTCTGCGGCGGCACGAGGGGGCCTTCCATGATGCGCGAGGCCACCACAATGGGTAGGCCGCGATGGCGGAGGGCCTTGAGGGCTTCTGACATGCCTACGCTCCTCCGCCCGCCGGCGAAGGATTGTACGACCAGGCCATCGATAGGGCCAGCCAGCAGGGATTGGAATAGCGCGGGGCGAAAGCCAGTGTAGTCGGCGAGCAGGGGGACTAGGGGAAGAGTGGTCGTGGAGGCTTGGGCGAGGTCGAAGGCGGTAGCCAGGGTGTGAGGGCGGCTGGTGTGGCGATAGAAGCGGATGCTGTCGGGATCGACGCTGCCGAGGGGGCCGTAGGGGGAGCGGAAAGTGTGGAGGCGGAGGTTGTCGTATTTAAGGACGTCGCGGGCGGCGAAGATGTGCTCGTTCATCAGCACTAGGGGGCCTTGGCTATGAGCGGCGGGAGAAGCGGCCAGGCGTACGGCGTTGTAGAGGTTGGTGGAGCCATCGGAGGAGCGGTCGTCGAGGTAGCGCATAGCGCCGGTGAGGATGAGGGGCTTGGCGCTTTGGAGGCTGAGGTTGAGAAAGAAGGCCGACTCTTCGAGGCTATCGGTTCCGTGTAGGAGGACGGCGCCGTCGATGTCCGGGCGAGCCAGCTGCCGATTCAGCAAAGCATCGAGCTGTACCCAATGCTGGGGCAAAATGGCGGCGGAATTAATGGTTATAAATTCTTCTACCACCACATTAGCAATTCCGGTAAAGGAAGGAAAATAGTGCAGCAGCTCCTCCGCTTTCAGCAGCTGATGTGCATTCTTCATGGCGATGGTACCGCCCGTGGTAACGATTAGAATGGTTTTGAGCATATCTCGGCCCAGATTGTTGGGAAGGCCAAGATAGCGAGAAATTATTTCAACAACTCCGGATAGGGAAAGGGCTTATTGAAAAAGATGTCCAATTCTTCGGAAGTGAAGCAAACCGTATTTTCCTTGCTCTCCTCTGGCGTCAATTCATAGGGTTGAAAGATAAAACATACGCCATTATCATTGAAATAGATATTGTGTGTCGGCACAATCTGCGTATCCCAAAAGCCCAGGCTTTGCAGCTC
Source organism: Bacteroidota bacterium (assembly GCA_038750655.1). Taxonomy (GTDB): domain Bacteria; phylum Bacteroidota; class Bacteroidia; order Chitinophagales; family Saprospiraceae; genus JBCDGZ01. The sequence continues at coordinate 3,765 of JBCDGZ010000214.1, forward strand.
TTCGGACGAAGAGGCCCCACTCATCTCAATCAATCGAGCTGTCAGCTTACGGGACAGTCCGCGATCTGATAAGGGTTGGAAAATATCTTCGTAGGTAATTCGCTCTCCATTGATCAGATCATAACTGTGATAGCGATTGTAGATGGTGGGCGCTTTACCACTAAATTGTTCAATCATCTTCACCCGCATAGTCAATACCGATTGATTGGCGTAAAACACTGAGGCTTTGTAACGCTTAATCTCCTCGTGTCGAATCTCTATAGCGGGATCATCCTGATGAAGGTAATCGGAGAGGCGAAAATGCGCTCCTTTCAGCAATTGAACGTTGGATTCGAAGCCCCCCGGCTGATAGTCCGTTTCAAGAATATCTTCATACATCAACCTGCGTACGCGTTCCAGTACATCTTGATCGGGATAATTTACGGGTTCTTCAAAAGTGAAAGAAAAAACAGCTCTACCTAAAGCTGGATTATCATTAAGCGGTTTTTCCTCCGCAAATTCGCGGATGGTGAACTGCATGGCAGAAGCATTGGCGAAAGCTGCATCAAATTCAGGATCCATTTCATTCATCATATCCATCAGCCCCAAGGCAGCCGTATTATCCACCGGTTCCTCCGGCAGCTCTTCGACAGACCCTAAGACATACAAAAAGCCCAAAACCAGAATGCCTGCTACGGCCAGCCGCTGCTTCGTCGTCGAGGTCTTTTTATAGGCCCGCTTCGGCCGCTTGCCTCCTCTAAGGGCCTTACCATTCTCCGCCGCATCGATGATTTCGAGGACCGTATTGCGAATGCGATTCTCTTCGATCGTAGCTTTTTCAAACTCGATGATAGCCTTTCTGATGTCGCTTTGCAGCGCGTGGTAATTGGCGATGGTGATGATGAGTTCGTTGGACAGTTCCGGTTCTTTGATAACCGCTTGTAATTGTTCCAAAGCAGTTCCTAAATCATCTTCCTGTATTAATTGCTTGATTTTCAGAAACTCCATTTGTCGTCCTATTTTTGATTACCGTACTTTCTATACACAGTGTATAGTACTCAAAAACAACTCCAAACCTGTTTATTTCGGAGGAAGAGAGGAGAGAAAATCAGTCAAAAAGGCGAGACAATGGAAAGTCCTCATGGAGGTATAAAGCAATATCATCATACGTGAGGCAGATCACATTTTTACCATTTACATAAGCGGCCGCCTCGTAGGGCGAATAGACAAAACAGATTGTCTTGTTCTTAATGTAAAAATTTTTAGGAATTGTAACTTCCCAAAAGCCAAGACCTTGTAATTGATCCAGCGTACTGACCTCATTGATTTCCATCAGCTCCTTTTCCAAGAGTTTAATGACCAGTTTTTGGGTTTTGCCCCGAAAGAAATCCCCACTAGTGACGGACTGGCCAGTTTTCAAATCGTAGGTATAGTAATTATCGTAAGAATTGCCGTGTACACCTCCGGTGTAAGAATCTTCCGAAATTCGGATCGTAAGCACCTGATTTTCGTTGTAGAGCACCTTGGCATCCAGGGTCTCGTAGTACATCGGAGGCTCCGGTGCGGCGTTCGGACCGCTGTAGCGTTCTTGAAAGCCCGCAAAAAAGACCTGACTGTATTTCACTGCACTGGCTTTAAAATTGCCCGGTACCGCGGCCTTTTTAAAAACATCTTTATAGAGCTGTTCCTTAACAAATTGCAGTTGGGCTTTATCAAAATAGTCGATCGGATCTTCAAAACTGAGATTGACCTTAGCCGCTACTTTTTCAGGATTTTTATGGAGGTATTCGGTAAATTCTTCGGTGTAGTTTTGAAAACTCATCTCGGCAGTAGTTGGATCAATCGGTTGCTCCGCCTCATTTACAATGATCTTATTGTTATCACCAACCAGTACATTATCATTCCCACTAATATTATTATGGGTCTCCGAAGTTGGGGATGCAGGCTCACTCCCCGTAGGCTCATCCGACGAGCTGACCAGTGTAGGAATCAAAATGGCCATAAAGATGATGCAAACAAAGACCAGGGTCAATCCGACCATCACCTTCAAAGCCAAGTAGCTCTTGCGTTTCCCGGCTACCTGCTCTTTCGGTCGCGCGCTTTTCAAGGGCGTTCCAGTCTCGGCGGCATCGATCAATTCTAGGACGGCGTTCCGAATCCGATTCTCCTTAATCGTCGCTTCCTCAAAAGCCAGCAGGTTTTTCCGGATATTACTTTTGACCGCATTGTAATTGGAGATAATGATTAATAACTCGTCTGCCAATGCCCCATCCGTTACGACATCTTGCAGGGCCGCCAGTGCTCCCTCCAAGTCATTGTCCTGGACCAATTGTCTGATCTGTTTAAACTTCATTCAATAGCCGTTTAACTTATGCTAAAGCAATTTGCTTGTTTCAACAATTTGTGTTATATTTACAACTCTCTTGATGCTGCTAAAGTCCTAGCCCGTAATATTTTCCCTTTGATGACTTTAGCCATTCCTCAGTACATACCGCTTTTCTTTTTCGATGGCCAAGAAAGAGAGCGGATGCCGACTCTTTGTAGGCGTTCTTGTGACCCACTTACTTTAGCAAGTCCATGTTGTTGATGATCTGGACGAAGTAAAAAGTGAGGGGGTTGGCGGCGGAGGTTTTGAGGGTGGGTCCCACCCAAAGCCCCGAACTATGGCCTCCTCTCTCCTACGGATGATCGTTTGTGAGCAGCTCGCTATGCACTTTCTCTTATCGCCATCTCTCCTTTAGATATACTACGATAGCACACAAACCCGCAAAACCTATCGCTGATCCAATTGTTAAAGTTAGGTAATATTCGCTTTATTCTTAATATTTTTTCAAAGCAAAACATGAAGTACAATCGACTCGGCCGTTCTGGCCTCTTCCTTTCTGAGCTGACCTTGGGAACCATGACCTTCGGTGACCCTCGGGACAAAGGAACTTCGGAAGAGGTGGCCACCCAAATGATTCATCACTATCTCGATGCCGGAGGCAATCACCTCGACACGGCCAATGCCTACAATGCAGGCCGTTCGGAGGAGATCATCGGCAGGGCCCTGAAGGGCAAGCGCCGGGAGGTCCTCATCGCCACTAAGTGCAATTTTCCTACCGAGCAGGGACCCAACGATTATGGGCTGTCCCGACATAACATTATCCGCAGCGTTGAAGGCTCTTTGCAACGACTGGATACCGATTACATTGACCTGCTGTATATGCACGCCGAAGATACCCATGCTCCAATCGAGGAGTCGCTGCGCGCCGTCGACGATCTGGTCCGACAGGGTAAGGTGCGCTATATTGGCGTTTCCAACTTTAAGGCCTGGCGGCTGATGAAGGCCCTGGCCACCAGCGATGCTCGAGGGCTAGAACGCTTCGTTGCCGCCCAATACCAATACAGCCTGCTGAAGCGGGAGATCGAATACGAGTACACCGATCTGTTTACAGAAGAAGGGCTGGGGCTGCTGCCCTGGAGTCCGCTTGGTGGTGGCTTCTTATCAGGTAAGTACCAGCCGGGGGACCGCCCGACGGAGGGCCGCATTGCCAGTCACCCCGACCATACGGAGGAGGCCTGGGCCCGCCGCAATACCGATCGTAACTGGGCGATTCTGGAAGCAGTGGGAGCGATTGCGGAGCGCCACAGCGCGACGTACAGCCAGGTGGCCATCGCTTGGTTGCGCCACCAACCTTCGGTGTGTAGTACGATTATCGGTGTGCGCACGCCGGAGCAATTGCACGATAACCTCCAAGCTACGCAGCTGAATTTCAGCGAATCGGAGCTGGAAAAGCTGGCGGCGGTGAGTGCGCTTCCCGAGCAGTATCCTTATCGCTTTTTGGAGGTCTACGGCCGTAAAGCGCCGCAGGCTTTTGTGAAGGAATAAGCTGTAGTTTAATTACTGCGCTTTCCGTGGTGCGAGGCTTTCTGAGGAAAGTCTCGCATTTTTTATTTTTGAAAATAAAATACTAGGTTTTCATATTATATTCTTTATTCTTCCTAATTTTGCATTAAAAAGAATAACAATATGAATGCTCAGCAGCTTATCACCCAGCTCAAAGAATACTTAAGAAGCCTCAAAGAAGGCAGTACCCTCAATCATTGGCAGTATAAGCGCGTCACGAATAAGGCATACAGCACACGGGGCGGCAAATGGGATGGCGATAAGGATGAAGGCTACCTATTTGAAAAAGAGCATTATCAGTACATTCTCCGGCCGATAACCGATGACAACCGAACGTACATCGCTATCGGGGCCAATCATCTGCAAAATCAATTGGCCAATCTCAAATTAGAGCCGCGCAATTACATCATAGAAAATAGGCAGGTCAGCATCTATGATAACTACAAGGCTACCGTAAGATCTAAACGACGCTCAGAACGGGCAATACAAGAAGCAATGATGGAAGCTGGCTGGCCAGCCGATACTCCCATCTATCAATTTGAGGAGGGAGCGCCTCATTTTGATCAACTCATTCCACGATTTTTGGAGTGGGCCGTGATTAGAGAACGTGCCAAGGATATTATCAGACAACAAGACGAACAGCCTACAGCTTCCTTCAGTTCAGCCTCTACTTCAGCAGCCCAGCCTTCTCATTCAGCCGATGAGCAAGATATGCCACTGAATCAAATCTTCTTCGGCCCCCCAGGCACTGGCAAGACCTACCACAGCATCAATAAGGCGCTAGAAATCATCGCCCCCAAAGAAAATTTACAGCTAGCGGATAAGAGTCGCTCCCAACTAAGACAGCTCTTTGAGCAAAAAAAGGAGGTCGGACAGATTGTTTTTACCACCTTTCACCAAAGCCTAAGTTATGAGGATTTTATCGAGGGGATTAAACCAACGGAGCCGGAAACCGAAGGGGCACCCATCAACTACATCGTAAAATCGGGTATCTTTAAAGAACTCTGCAGTAGGGCTAATTCTAATTATCGTCATGCCCAGACGCCTGACCAGACGCAGCTGCCTTTCGAGGATGCCTTTGAACAACTGAAATCAGACTGGGCCAACCAGCCAGAGATGAAATTTCCACTGAAGACACCCAACCATGATTATACTATTTTAGGCTTTACCCCAACGTCTATTCGCTTCAAAAATTCGAGTGGCGGAACCAGCCATACCCTGAGCATTAATACTTTGGAAGAATTGTACTACGGAAAAGAACGCAGTTTCAAG
>JBCDGZ010000215.1:0-8643 GCA_038750655.1 Bacteroidota bacterium
CTTAGATTATTAAAACTAAACACATTCTGATGGGCAGATGTTCGCAATAAATGGAGAAAAATAAAAGTAAAAAAAATAATGCAAGAAGATTTAGAAGACGCGCTACAGACGTGAAAAAATTAGATCGAACGGCGGCTGAACAAAATTAATGAATACGATGTTTAGGTTTGTGTTTACAATAAAATTACACAAATGCATATACAAGAAAAAATACGGATCGAACTGGAAGGCGACAATCACGTTATGACAAGCATAGAAACACCTATGCTTCCCGATGCTTTTGACAAAAGTGATGAGGAAAAAATTGATATTATTCAAGATTGTTTTGCGGTGATCATGGAAACGTTAGGGCTCGATCTGAAAGATGACAGCCTCAAAGGCACCCCCTATCGTGTGGCAAAGATGTACGTCAAGGAAATTTTTGCTGGGTTGGACCCAAAGAATAAACCCAAAATCTCTGTCTTCGACAATAAGTACCAGTACAACAAGATGCTGATTGAGAAAAATATTACGCTCCGATCAGCCTGTGAGCACCACTTTTTGCCGATTTCGGGGGTAGCCCACGTGGGTTATATTTCAACAGGAAAGGTGATTGGATTATCTAAAATAAATCGGATAGTGGACTATTTTGGAAGCCGCCCTCAAGTACAGGAAAGACTGACGGTTCAGATTTACAATGAGCTGAAAAAAGAACTCAACACTGACCATGTCATCGTAGTTATTGACGCAGAGCACATGTGTGTTTCCGCGCGAGGGATTAAAGATCAGACCAGTTCTACCGTGACCATGGAATACGGCGGTAGATTCAAGGAAGCGTCCTACCGCGACGACTTTCTCAAACTGATCCAGTAATTCTAAATTGTCCCCCAAAGCTTTGAAGAAAAGAAGCACGACCCAAAAGTGTTTCTTTCCTTCATCGCTTTCGATTTAACCCCTAGGCCATTCGACTCTCCCACCTCCGCATTTGATTGAGCACAGAGCGCTCAAAATGAAATAGTGCAGAAAATTACTTTCCCACACAATAGTCTTCTCAAAAGAGGCGTTATGCTCCTGGCTTAACTTTCTGGCCACTCCCCCTTTTGTACAATCCCCCTTTCCATTCTACACAGCCTTCATAAGTTTTACTAAAGATTCATTTATTCACGTAAGTTGAAATAGGCGATTATTCATTATCATTGAGTTGTCATTGCTTATCATCAACTTCAATTGATCAAAAACGAATTCCATGAGGATCAGTATTACTTATTTTTTACTGTGTGTATTTCTTTTCCTTACCTCCTTCCTTCAAGCCCAATCGATCGATCAGTTCATTCTGGTCAATGCCGCTAGCAACCAGGACATCATGCCTTTACAGGATGGGAGTGTTGTAAATTTAACGGCGCTGGGGACGGCCCTCAATGTAAGGGCGGTGGTCAATGGAGCCGTAGGCAGCGTCCGCTTCGGCTGGGACGGCAATGCCAACTTTCAGATGGAAAACACCGCTCCCTACGCATTGGCGGGCGATAGTAATGGGAATTATAATAGCTGGACGCCGGGGCTGGGCAGCCATACGCTTACTGCGACGGCCTACGCTGGTCAAAATGCGAGCGGTGCCGTTTTGCATCAGCTGAGCATTAATTTCATGGTGATAGAAGATGTGGTCAGTATCGAATTACCTAATAACCCCGGGACCGGGGAGGTTTTCATTACTGGCGAACGCAAAAAATGGCATAAGATCACCCTCTCTTTTGACGGACCGGCTTACTCAGAGCTGGATGGCAGCCTTAACCCCTTTTTGGATTACCGCTTGGTGGCCACCTTCACTAAGGGCAATAAAAGCTACCAGGTGCCGGGCTATTTCGCGGCTGATGGCAATGCCGCTGAAACCAGCGCCAACGCGGGCAATGTCTGGCGAGTGCATTTTGCCCCGGACGAAACCGGCGATTGGAACTATTCCATTTCCTACAGAATAGGAGCCAATATAGCAGTCAGCACCAACATGAACGATGGAACACCAGTGCCTCCAATCGATGGACAGACAGGAACCTTGTCGATCGACAATACCGATAAAACGGGCCGGGACAACAGAGCAAAGGGCCGCTTGCAATACGTCGGACAGTCCTATCTGCAGTACGCCGAAACGGGTGAGTATTTCATCAAGGGAGGAGCCGATGCCCCCGAAAATTTCTTGGCCTACGAAGATTTTGATAATACCTCCAACGTCGGTGGGCGAAGGAAATCCTGGGCCCCGCACGCCGGAGACTGGAACAATGGCGATCCCAGCTGGCAAAATGGCAAAGGAACGGAGATTATTGGCGCCGTGAATTACCTGGCGGCCAAGGGCCTCAATGTGTTTTCTTTTCTCACTATGAATATTGAGGGAGATGATGAAAATGTATTCCCCTATGTCGCCAATAATAATTTCCGGCGGTTGGATTGCTCCAAACTGGATCAATGGGAAATCGTTTTCGAACACGCCGATCAATTGGGGATGTACTTGCATTTTAAGACCCAGGAAACGGAAAATGACCAGTTATTGGATGGCGGCGATGTAGGGATCGAACGCCAATTGTATTACCGAGAACTGATCGCTCGATTTGGCCACCATTTGGCACTCAACTGGAACACTGGCGAAGAGAATACCCAAACCACCGCCCAACAGAGAGCGATGGCCCAATGGTTCGAAGATCAAGATCCCTACAATCACCATCGGGTAATTCATACCTACCCCAACGACCATGATGCCGTTTATGGGCCACTGGTCGGCAATCAATCTGCTTATACTGGCGCTTCCATACAGACTCATTGGAACCAGGTTCATCGCGCAACCAGAGATTGGATTGATAATGCCAATGCTGCGGGGAAAGCCTGGGTGGTGGCCAATGATGAACAGGGCAATGCCAATACAGGGGTTCCCCCCGACCCCGGCTATCCAGGCTACAACGGCAGTAACCCAGACTTGGACGACATCCGCAAGGAGGTCCTTTGGGGCAATTTGATCGCTGGTGGAGCCGGGGTGGAGTATTACTTTGGCTATCAGCTGCCCGAGTCAGATTTAAGTTTGCAGGATTACCGTAGTCGCGATTTAAGCTGGGACTATGTACGCCATGCGCTGTCATTTTTCAGCATACTCCCGGTCACGGCTATGGATTCCCAAGACGATTTGGTAGATAATGGCTGGTGCTTCGCCCAACCGGGCCAAACCTACGCGATCTACCTAAAAGACGGAGGAAGCAGCACCCTCGAGCTTCCCGACAATGCCACCTATTCGGTACAATGGTATAATCCCCGCACGGGTATTTTTACGCAAGGGGCAGTCAGCACAGTGACGGGGCCAATGGCTGATCTGGGTGCGCCTCCTTCGAATACTAATCAAGACTGGGCGATATTGGTTACCCGAAATTTGGGCGGTAACGCCGCTCCGACCGCTCAGTTTACAACTGACCGAACCAGCGGCGTAGCGCCTCTAGCCATTCAATTTGATGCCTCCGCCTCTGTGGATACAGATGGTACGATCAGTAGTTATGCATGGAATTTTGGAGATGGCAATACCGCAAATGGACGAGAAGTGAGTCATACCTACCTCGATCCGGGTACCTACATTGCTCAGTTGACTGTCACGGATAACGACGGGGCCATCGCCACCGCTACACGCAGCATTGAAGTCAGTGAGCCGACGGGAGGCCCCTGCGAAACGCCCATCACGCTATTTTCCAGAGATTTCCCCTATCAAAATACCAACTTCTACCTCGATGATTTCACGGGAACGGACCTGCTAGCCGTCGACCCCAACACTCACCAATCGGCGGAAGTTGCCCAGGCCTTCCCTGGCCCCAGCTGTACCTATGACATCACCTTCCACGGTGTTGGGGAGAAAGATGGCCGTTCCCGGTTTAAGCTATTCGTCAACGGGCACTTTTTAGGAGACTGGCGATTGCCGCTTAGCGGTTTGGACTGGGAGTTGGGTGCCAATTACAATAACACCTTCTACAATATCCCCGTCAAGCAAGGAGATGAGATCAAAGTATATGCAGAGGTGGCTACAGATGGTACGGAATTCAGTCGGGGGCGCTGGCTAAAGATTGACTTTAAGCCGGTAGAGGGGGGCTCGGGCTGTGCAGCGATTTGGGAAGAGCAGGATGGATTGGTGGTCATCGAAATGGAGAATAATATTTTGACAGAATCCTGGGAAAGCAGCACTGAGGTGGGGGGCTTTAGTGGGAACAGCTATATCCAGTGGACAGGGGGGCAGCATTTTAATGCTACTGGAAATGGTGTACTGAATTATGCCGTGCAAATCCATACGCCGGGCACCTATGTTTTTGATTGGCGTGTTGGGGTGGGCTTCGGCAATAGTTCCACAGAGCACAATGACAGCTGGTTGAAAATTGAGGGGGATAATTTTTATGCGATCCGCAGTGAGAACAACAGCCAGGTGAAGCCTCGGCCGGCCTGTAATAATGACCCCGATTATAACTGCCCGGACGGCAGCAGTACCAATGGGTTTTTCAAAAATTATGGTGGGCCAATCAGTGGCTGGTCTTGGCAATCCCGGACTTATGATCATGCACCTCACGCGATTTATGCAGACTTTGATGAACCGGGGATTTACAACATCGAGGTCAACGCCCGATCTTCTTTTCATCGGCTCGATCGCATGGTCCTTTATCAACCTGCGTTGGTAAACATCCTTACCGCCAGGCAACTGTCCAACCCCGAAACCTTGTGTACCTCAGCGGATGAATATCAGCTGCAGTTCATCGTAGGGGATGGCAACCAAGCCCTGGCTAATGCGGCAGTGACCGTTAATGGGGCAACGTATCTTACCCAGGCAGATGGTACGGTTACTATTCCCAACATTTCAATTGGAACTGTAAATTATCAGGCCGCACTAGATGGCTATACCCCGCAGAACGGGCAGGTACAGCTGACCGGCAGCTTGACCGTACTCATCACCTTAGATATGTTGTCTAGCGTAACCGATGTAACACCTGACCAGAGCTTCCTAATTTACCCCAACCCCGCTCAAGAGCTGCTTAACGTTGAATTATCCTCCCCCCAATCCAGCACCCTTAGCATCTATTCCATGAGCGGTCAGCTATTATTACAACAAATTATTACCGAATTCAATAATCCCGTCAATATTGCCACCTTACCACAGGGGAGTTACCTGATTGAGATCATTGGAGAGAATTGGACGAAAAGACAGTTGTTTATCAAGGGATAATTCTCCTCTTTATTTCGTAGCATTTACCTTTAAAGCCTTGATTGTAAGCCACTTGCACAGCTCATAATCAAGGCTTTTTCTCATAAAACAACGCCCAATAAAACAATATTTAACAAAACAATTAACACAATAAATTTGCGTAGGCATTAGATTCTACAGATATTCGGTTATCATTATTTGATTATCCAGAGTTGTACAACGAGGAAGCTATTCATCATCTCAAAGCTATTTAACATGAAATTCCTCCAAATCAGTGTAGCCACGCTACTTTTATTGATGTGCTCTTGCTCAAAAGAGGCACCGCAGTACCCTCATACATCCACCTCCTCTGTGCCCTTGCTAGCCCAAGAACGTTCTACCGCTACGAAAACACATGAATTAGAAGCCTTCACGGCTGGTCACGGTCTATTGTTTCGACAATATATGCTTTATGGTTTAGGAAAAGAATGGCGCAACCCGGCGTCCGACTTTTTAGGGCCAGAGGTTGGAGCGACCTATGCCGCTAGCTTCGATACCGAACAAAGTAAGCTAGACGCGATGGGCTACCAGGCCTACATCGACAGTCAAGTTGATGCAGAGAAATTTACTGAATATTTAGGTGCCGAATTAAAGCGGCTGAACGAGCTATTTGCGCAGCCCAACTACCAGGAATCAACCGATTATCTACAAGACATCAGGACCGCTATCGGCCTGGAAAAGAATCGCTTACTCCAATCAATAGACGTTCAGGAGGTACCGGTGGTGCTTGACGTGGAAGGCAGTGGCTTTAGTGAGGCCACCTTGATGCTCATTGTCTATCAGTATCTGGATAACTTAGCAAAAGTATACGAAAGCGGAGCCGCGATCAATTTCCGGCAAGCCTGCTCTTTCCGTCAAGTCTTGGAAGATGTTATACAGGGGGTTACCGTAGGGGCAGGGACGGGAGCCATTATAGGAGAAATAGTTGAGTTCTTCTTTGAAGACGAGCTTGAAATAAAGGTATTTGGGGTGGAGCTTTCTGCCACCATCATAGGAGGCATCGTTGGAGGATTTGTGGGCCTGTTCAATGGCATATTCGGGAATAAGGAGTGCGACTGCGGGCAGGCGGACTTTATACGGATTATAAATGATGGAGAAGAGATTTGTACGCCAGAGGTAGAGGTGGAGGTCGTCGGCAGTGGCGATGATGCAGATACCTGGGAATGGACGGTAACCGAAGGCAATTCAACGGCGACCTTTATTACGACAGTGCCCCGGCTGACGGTTCGGCAGTTTGACCCTAATTCTGGGGGGATAAGGGTGACATCAAAACCGTTGTGTACAGAGAGTGATCCAGATTTTATCATTCCAGAATTATTTGACTTGTTTGCTTTAGCTTCACCCAATGCAACAGCTGGAAATTTGAGCGTTAATTGGCCACAAGTTTCAACCATTTGGGCAGCCCCTGGCAGTATGGTCTCCATTCAATACATAGTAACGGATATACTACCTTTCAATCGGCAGATAAGTTTTAGTATTCCGCCATCTTTAGGTACGATAACGAATCTCCAACAATTAGAAAGTCTTCAAACCAATTGGATCATGGTGCAACTCAATGATGCATCCACGAGTGGTTCGGTAACCATTACCTCTACTAATCTGTGCAGTGGAGCCTCCACGAGTGTGAGTCGAACTATTATCGCTAGGTAATTACTAACTAAAAGTTCATTTAGCAGTACTCTCTTTATAAAAGCTGCTAAATGAACCTTAGCAATCCATAATAATTATGCAAAGTAAATTTATAAAACTATCCTGTTGGCTATTAATACTAACCTTTGCCTTCACAGGATGTGAAAAAGAAGAACCCTTTGAAATTGCAGCGCGAAATACAGATTTTAATTGTGATAATGGAATCACCTCTGACTACTATGTTGCAGGCATCATAGATGAACAAGAGTTTTGTTTTAATATTGGTGAGCGAGACGAAGGAGGATATTGGGTGTGGACAGCTATGACTTCAACTTTTATCACCAATAGTCCGCAACTCGAAATTGGAGGTGGCAACACCCAAGGGGCGGTAAGTAGTTGGCTATCCATTGCTTTGCGCCACAACGAGGATGGATTTCACCCAACATTTGAAATTTCTACTCCCATTATCATCAACAATACCGAAAGTAAATATGAACTGTTCAATAAATATTTTAATCAGGTAGGTGATCTACCTATACGGAACCCCAATACCCCCTTAACAGAAGGATATAATGTCCAGGTTCAGGTAACCAGTGATGCCACAAAAAATGGATATGCTGGCGCTCGTTGGAGAGCCTATAATTTGGAAACCGGAGAAGGCGGCCAACCGGACTCCTATCTACGAATTATTTCCTTGACAAAAAGGGAGCGGCCACAAGGAATGGATGTTACCATAGAGTTTGAGTTTGATGTGCAGTTATATCTACACGGAAAGCAGAATAAGCACTATGGTCGCCTAGAGAACGGGCAGATGCACGCTTCTTTCTTTGTCGAGAAATAGAAGATGTTTTGGTGCCTTCCTATTTGTAGAAACGGTGTAAGTGAATTTTACCAATCAAGAATAATGATGCTAAATAAATTCATAAGGTTGCCCTATTGCCTGCTGGTATTAGTCTTTACCCTTACAGGATGTGAAAAAGAAGATTCCCTCAGAACTGTAGTGCAAGAGGCCAACTTAAATTGTGATAATGGAATCACTTCTAATTCCTATGTGGAAGGAATTTTAGAAGGACAAGAATTTTGCTTTAATATTGGCGAACGAGGCGAGGGAGGCTACTGGGCATGGACGGCCATGACTTCGAGGTTTATCACCAATAGTCCACAACTTACGGTCGGAAGTGGGAACACTCAAGGAGCAGTCAGTAGTTGGTTATCCATTGCTTTGCGCCATGATGAAATGGGCTTTCATCCAATGTTTGAAATTTCTACTCCTGTAATCATCGATAATACAAAAAGTAAATACGATTTATTTAATGAATATTTTAATCAAATAGGGGACTTGCCTATTCGAAATCCTACTACTCCTTCAACCGAGGGATATAACGTCCAAGTCAAAATAACCCATGATGCTAAAAAAAATGGATATGGCGGCAGTAGATGGACCCCATATAATTTAGAAACCGGAGAAGGCGGCCAGCCTGATTCCTATTTGCGAATTGTTTCGCTGGAAAAGGTGGAGCAGCCACAAGGGATGGATGTAACAATAGAATTTGAGTTTGATGTGCAATTGTATCAAGATGGAAAGCAGAGTAAACACTATGGCCGCCTAGAGAACGGGCGGATGTACGCTTCTTTCTTTGTAGAGAAATAAAGTACCGTGTATTCTAACCCCTCTCTTTTTGGAGAAGCTGCTAAATACACCTTAGCAATCCATAATAATTATGCAATATAAATTCATAAAGCTGTCCTATTACCTGCTGGTATTGGCCTCTGCCTTTACAGGGTGTGAA
>JBCDGZ010000216.1:0-8533 GCA_038750655.1 Bacteroidota bacterium
GAATTTGCGCTACCAGCGATTCATAAGAGGCTACAAAATTATTTTTGGTAGTCTCCACCTTCAGACTAGCCCCATCAATTTCTTCCTTGAGCTTCACCATTTGCTGCTGATGTTGCTCGATCTCCTTGCCCAAGAGTTCGATTTTACGAGCTTTATCTTGAATCGTTTCGTTGAGCGCAATCAGCTTTTGCTCCTTATCTCCAACCTGCTTCCCCCGCTGATTGCTCAGGGCGTTGGCAAATTTCTGCTCTTCCTCCTTGAGGATTCCGAGGTAGAAGTTGGCCGTTTCGATCAAGCGAGCCGGCGTAATATTCATGGTTTGGGCCATTGCGAAGGCCGATTGGAAGCGCGTTTGCTCATCCATCGGCATTTTTTTCAAATTTTGTAGGGCTTGTTTGAATTCGAGGTAGTCAAAACCCTCGATATTGTTTTTTTCGATGGCTTTGAGTAGGATGTCGGTAAATTTGGTGCTGACCTTACCAGCGGATGCTTGGGACGAGGAGGGAGTGATTTGCGATGAAATGGCCTCTACCTCTTCTTTGCTCACTGGCGGTTGATCTGCTTCGGGCTCGGTAGACTTTTTTTGCGACTGTTTGACGAACTCCTCATCTTCAACAATGAAGTAGGATTTTAGTTTTTTGAACATCTTTAGCGATTATTGTGGTAACCCTTTGATAAAACGCCTGAAAGGGCCCTTCATTTTTCTACAAAGTAATAAAAATTAGGGTAAAACTAAAACTTAATTGTCTATGGGACAACCAATCAAATGAAGCGCCCTGCCCTTTCGTCGGTATTTTTTTTGTATTTGAAAAATTATATAGAAATTGCGCCCAAATTTAAGCCCTAATGAGTGAAATTCAAAAAGTAAAAGTGTCTTCCGAAATCGGTCGACTGAAACGCGTTATTGTTCATCGCCCCGACAGCGGCATCGCCCGCATTTCGCCGAAAAGAGCTGAAGAGCTGCTCTTCGATGACATTGTCCACCTCCCCCAAATGCAAAAAGAGCACGATCTGTTTGTGGAAGTCCTCCGGCTCTTCCTGGGTAAGGACAATGTATTATATACCGAAGAACTGCTCCGACAGGCCCTGGAAGCCGATGAAGAGAGCAAACAGGAAATGTTGGACAAGATTACGGAATACGAAGAACTGCCGGCATCTTACAAGCAGCGACTGGAATCCTTGGACAATCAACAATTGACGGAGGTCTTGATCACTGGCTACTTAAAGGCCGATGACCATATTCTCTTTGACCCCATTCCCAACTTCATCTTTACCCGCGACATCGCCGTGACGGTCAACGATCATGTCATTATTACCAAGCCGGCGAAGGAGGCGCGCTTCCGCGAAAATTTCTTGACTCGGTTTATTTTCTGGGCCCACCCGATTTTCAAAGAATTGCGTGAGAGTGGCCGCATTATCAATCTCAATCACGTTGATCTGTTTCCACCTTCCAAAAAGGGGGAATCGGTGTCCATTGAAGGTGGAGATATGATGATTATCCACGAAGATTACCTGCTGATCGGTCGCTCGGAGCGGACGACGGAGCATGCTATTCATTCCTTGAAGAAGGTGTTATTTGAGAAAAATGTGGTCAAAAATGTCGTACAAATCAACATTCCTGCGGATCGCTCTTTCATGCACATTGATACCATTTTCACGCAGGTCAATCGCAATCATTTGACGGCCTTCAAGCCAATCATCGTTGATGGTTTAGGGTCCAATGTATTGGTTCATAGGAAGAACGGTGCCCTGGCCTCCTACCCTTCTGTCAAGGAGTTTTTCGACGCCGAGATTCATCCTAACATGGAGTTCATCCTTTCTGGCAACGGCGAATCGCCCTATCAGGAGCGGGAGCAGTGGACGGACGGCTGCAATCTGGTGGCCCTGCGCCCCGGCCTGGCCCTCACCTACGACCGTAATCCGTTCACCGATATTGCCTTCGAAAACATGGGCTACAAAATCCTGCCGGCGCGGGAGCTGCTCAAGAAGGCCAAGGCCGGCCAGCTGGACCCCGATTCGCTAGAAAAAACCATCATCACCTTGCCGTCCAACGAACTGTCCAGGGCCCGGGGCGGCTCGCATTGTATGACCTGCCCGATCGAACGGGCGCCGCTCAATTAATACCATCGCTTATGTTCGAATACCAGACCTCTGCGCGCGTACAATACGGAGAAACGGACCAGATGGGCTTTTTGTACCACGGCAACTACGCCCGCTACTATGAGCTGGGGCGCGTAGAGTCGCTGCGCTCCCTCGGCCTGACGTATAAGCGGATGGAAGAAGAGCTGGGGGTCTTGATGCCGGTGTTGACGATGAATATGCGGTTTGTGCGGCCGGCCCATTACGATGAGTTGCTGATGGTGAAAACGACGCTAAGGAAGCTGCCCCAGCAATTCATTACTTTTCACATGGAGATTTTCAATGAAAATACCGAATTGATCAACGGGGCCACGGTAAAATTAGGGTTTTTAGAAGCGACGGGAAAAACAAGTATCCCCTGTCCAGAGTTTCTATTAGAGTGCTTGCGCCCATTTTTTGTAGAAAGTGAATGACGTAAATGAAGAAATTGCCCAGCGTTCAAGAAATCAAAGACCGTATATTGAACCATCCCAAGGTTCTGGCGCTGATCAATTGGACCAAGACCCACTCCTTTCCAGGCTTTCTGGGGGTGCCGATTTACGATGTTTTTGTTTTTCTCTACAATGAAATTCAGCGAGAAAGCATCGGTACGCGCGCCAATTCCATCGCCTTTAGCTTCTTTCTGTCCTTATTTCCTACGGCTATCGCCTTATTTACGCTGGTCCCCTTTTTCCTGCCCTACCTTACCAATTCTGAGCTGTGGTCTATGCTGCCCAACGGAAATATCAATTTCAACGATACGCTGGTGGCGCAGATGCGAGAGGTTTTGCCGGACAGCCAGGAGGAGACCATCATCGACTTTTTGCGGGAATTGCTGACGCGTCCGCGCGCGGGGCTGCTCTCCTTCGGTTTTTTTCTGGCCATTTTCTTTGCCTCCAACGGTATGTTGACGCTAATGAGAGGATTTGAAAAATCCTACCAATCGACCTTCATCAAGCGCAATGTCTTTCAAAAGCGCTGGATTGCCATTCAACTGACCTTTCTCATTGCACTCATGGTACTAGCCTCCGTAGTCTTGATCATTCTGGGGGACCAATTGATTTATTTATTGGGCGAATACATCGAACATCCCAACCTCAATACTGTTGGCCTCACCATCATTCGCTGGGTGGTGCTCATTGCTCTGTTCTATTTCATCATTTCTATTATCTATCGTAAGGGCGTCCCCACCCGAAAGAAATTCACGCTCTTCTCCACCGGCGCTTCGCTGGCGACCTTGCTTTCCTTGCTCTCTACCCTAGGCTTTTCCATATACATCGATAATTTCGGAACCTATAACAAACTCTATGGCTCCATAGGAACCATCATCGTGATCATGCTTTGGATTCAGATCAACGCCAGCATCTTGCTGATTGGCTTTGAGCTGAACGCCAGCATTGCCGTCAACCGGGATTTGAAAGCCGAAAAAAATGAGGATTAATTTGGCCCGGGCTGTAACCAATTAATAAGCCTTCCGTTTAATACATTACGAGTTGTGACAGACCGCAATATCGATGTCACAAATTAAGCATATGTCCTACAATCGATTTTACCCCCCCGATACTGATTGCAGACCTACACGATCCTCTGTAAAAAGAGAAAACTGATTTCAAGGCACATTTTCACTGTAATACATTACATCAAAAAATAATTTCTATTTTTTTGATAATTACATCCTTATAAATTATAATTGTGGACGCTATGTGCATTTTTATCGAAACATTGAATCTGAAACACTATTTTTTAACACTCGGGGAACTGTAAACCAGCAGACAAAGACCCATAACTTATCACTATGAAGCACTTCTATTTCGGCAAGCAGCAAGACCTCCATGATCTGGTTTTTCAGTATGAGGTCATGTCACAAAAAGGAAAGGTATTGAAACTTGAGGAAACGGCATTTTTGCAACTCATAGATTTTTATGAGGAAAAGCAATCTCCTGAAAAGGCGCTGCAAATCGTCGAATTCGGATTGGCACAACATCAACTCTCTTCGGACCTCCACATCAGGATGGCCCGATTACAACTACAAAACCAAAAAATTGAATTGGCACTAGAATTTCTTGACCGAGCAGAATCTTTCGGTCATCACCAAAAAGAACTAAAATTCCTACGGGCGAAGGCACTGACAATGACCCAAAATTATCACGAGGCATTGTCGCTTTTATACGAGATTAAGCAGCTACATTACGTCACGAAAGAGGAACTAAGCGATATTCATTTTCAAGAGGCGACTGTATATGAAAAGCAGGAACTATTTGACCAAATGTTCTATGCGCTCAAGCAAGCTCTTCTTGAAAATCCCGCTAACCAACGAGCAATGGAACGGATGTGGATTTCTGTAGAGCTTTCCCGCAAGCACGAGGAAAGCATCTATTTCCATCGTGCACTGCTGGACGATGATCCCTACGCCTACCAAGCCTGGTTCAACCTCGGCCATGCTTACTATTCCATGAATAAATACGAAAAGGCCATCGAAGCTTTCGAATACGCCTTCGTCATCAACGATAAATTTGAATTGGCCTATCGCGACTATGCGGAGGTCTGCTTCGAGCTGAAGCGCTTTGACAAAGCCCTCAAATGCTACCTAGAAGCTTTGGAGCACTTTGATAGTGATCCAGACATCCTAGCTAAAGTCGGCGAGTGTTACGAGTACCTGGGGAATGTAGCCAAAGCCAAGATTTACTTCTTCCGAGCCCTCAACATGGACCCTCGTAGCGATGAAGTTTACTTCCACATAGGGGAGTGTTACGCCGCAGAAAATCATCTTGAAAGTGCCTTGCATTTCTACAAGCAGGCCATCAAAATAGATGACAGAAGAGAAGATTACCTCTCCTCTCTCGCCAACACCTACTACCGACTAGGTCGTCCGGACAAGGCATTGCCTCTTTTCCGGAAGGCCATCGAAATCGCTCCTGAACAAACGAGCTATTGGACGGAATACGCCGGTTATTTGCTAGAGATGGGACGGGTTTATGAGGCCATTGAGCTGATGGAAGATGCTGAAATCAATAGCATCGGAGCTGAAATCCAGTATTGTAAAGCAGTATGTCATTTCAAGCTAGGCCAACGCGTACAGGCGCTTAACTGTACGGGGGAAGGTCTGATGGAGAATTTTGCTGCCCATAAACTGCTTTTTGAATTAGCCCCCGAGCTTCAAGCCGACAAAGACGTAAAAGCCATCATTAGATATTATGAATTAGACTAAACTAGAATATGGACATCCGTTTAGTTTAAACCCAAACGGTAAAGCCGCACATCACTGGATATGCGGCTTTTTTCTTTATCTTAGCTCTATGTGCGGACGAGCTTCACTCACCAAAGTCGAAAAAGACCTCGAACAACACTTCCGAGCGACCTTCTACTCCGAAGATCGAGAACGCTATCAACCGCTGCCCAACTACAACATCGCCCCCACTCACCGGCATCCCGTCATCACCGCCGATGATCCCAGCTACCTGCAATTCTTTCGTTGGGGGCTGATTCCTTTCTGGGCCAAAACCCCAAGCATCGGCAGCAAAATGATCAACGCCCGCATCGAAACAGTAGCCGAGAAGCCAGCCTTCCGGCAAGCCATCAAAAAGCGGCGCTGCCTCGTGCCCTTCGATGGCTTCTACGAATGGCAGCGGCGAGAGGGCAAAAAAATCCCCTATCGCATCACCCTCAAAGACGAAGGCATCTTCTGTACTGCTGGTATCTGGGAACGCTGGAAGGCGCCCGACGGGGAGCTGATCCATAGCTTCTCGGTGCTCACTCAGCCCCCTAATACCCTTATGGCGCCCATCCACGACCGCATGCCCGCCATCCTGCGGCCCGATCAGGAAGCCCTCTGGCTGGACCAGGAGCTGCCCACCGAAGCGGTCCTGAGCATGATTGCCCCCTACCCCGACGAACAACTTAAGGCGTATACGGTATCCAGCCGAATTAATAGTGTACGTAATAATGATCCAACGTTGTTGCAGCCTTATGATCATCAGGAGGGAGAGCAGGGAAGCCTGTTTTGATGCTAGGAGTTGGGATGCCTCACAACTCCCGCATTACCCCTACTCCCAGTTGAAAGCTGCGCAAAGAGAGGTCTAAAAGCACCGATACGGACTCCATTTCTGTAAAAGCTAGCCCGTAGCGCCCTTCGATGAATAGGCGGTATTGCTTGCTCAGTGGCATGCTGATGCCACCTCCACCATAGAGACTGATCAGAAAGTCATTGGGGAGGCTGGCCTCCCGGCCTTCGCGGATCACGCCGTCGCAGTTTTTGGTCTCCTCGATGTCAGCAACCAGGTTGCGGCCAATCCCCGGGCCAACAATCAGGTAAGGCTTGTACCTATTGCGGCTGAGTTGCCACTGGAAAATTACGGCCAGTTCTGCTTGCAAAATGTTGAAGTCGAAATCTGAGCGGACTTCCTCCCGGAAAATCGGTGGAACATTGACTTCCTCATCGCCGGCTCCGCGCTGAATGAGGTTCAGCTCCGTACGAATCAGGGCCCTGCTGCTGGTTTGAAAAGTTAGGAAGAGGCCTCCGCCGGGGTACCAGCCGTTGGGAGCCAGGTTTTCGTAGTAGCTGGCTTTGGGAAGCAGCAGTTTATTGGAGGCCATCGCTAGTCGAAAGCCATAGCTGAGTCCTCGTTTATCGGGTGGAATCCAAAGGCGGGTTGGCGGATCGCTCTGCTTACAGCGGTTGTAATCCTGGGTAATCTTAATGAGCCGGTGGTAGCGATAGCGGTATTTTCTCACATTTTTGTGCAGCTCCTCCCAGCCATTGCAATCCAGAAAATAAAGCGAAGCAAAACGGCCAAAACGCTTGCGGTTGGCTTGGCTGAGCTTTCCCTGACGCTCTAAAAAGTACCATTTGTCTTTACCATCAAAATGCGTAAACAGTACGCTAGCGTACCCTTCGAGGGCCACACGCATCAGCACCAGCCGCTCTTCTTTTTTGTACGTTACCCGCTTAGGTACGTAGATGTGATTGGGATGAACGACCACTTTTTTGATCTCATCAAAGCGATAACTGCGATAGAGTTTATCCTTTTGCCGGTATTTAAAGAAGACCACCCTTTTCTCAAAAAGTGATTTTTCATTGACAAACCCGCGCAGCGTATCTTGTTGCTTGGTAATGATATAAGCGGACTGAGGCAGTTTGATTTGTGCCGCAGTGAGTAGAGGGAAGAGTAGTGAGAAACAGAGAAGCAGTCTTAATTTCACGCTTGATTTATTTGAATAGCACTGTCCTGCAAAATAACAAAAATTGACAATCAGCAGTTCAATCAGCGGGTGAAATTGAACCCCAGCCCTAATTGAAGCTGGATGGGATAATAAAATGAAGTTTGGAGAATCCGCTCCTCCGCCAAGGCTAAATCCTCCGGACTCAACTGACCAATTTGGTTGACCGATCGGATACGTACATTCTCATAATAAGGCTCTGGCACCAGTGGTATCCCCAAGCCGATGTTCAAAGACAGTCCGGAGGTCCATATCCAATTAAACCCCAACTGAACCCCGAGGGTATTGACCCGCTTAAAATCCCACAAGGCCAGCCACTCTCCATCATAGTTATTTTCTCCCACGCTGAACACCTCTTCAACCGGCCGAATATCCATCCGATACACCGTCTCTGGATTATGGGTAAAAAATAAGCCTGCGTACCAGCCGGAGCGAAAGGGGCTGTAGCGAAATTCGAGGTTGTAAAAAGTCCCCGTTTCGTGCGAAAGGGTAATATCCAAATCGTTCACCGCTTCGGTGAAGCCCCAGGACTCTCTGAACCGCAGGCGACGGGAGGGCTGATAAGAGAAGCCGAAATAGCAATGGCGGTTGGCATGGAAGCCGATGGTGACGCCCGGTAAGGCCCAGTCAAAAACATCGAGGTCTTTGACGTCCCGCTCAGCCAGTGAGCTGCCGAAGGCTTTGATGAAGACACCGGCGGCATTGAGCTGGAGCTGGTAGGGACGCTGCAGCCGGTTTTGGCCAAAGGCAGAGACCGCCAGCAAAAGGCCAGTAAGCGAGAGGACTATTTTTTGGATGGGATGCATTGGATGCCAAAGGCCCCGAAGGGACGACGATGTCGAGCTACTCCACCAACTCAAACTTAAACTGTAAAATCTCAAAAATACTTGTCTCCGTTACCGGATCGATGTTTTCCAAGATGACATCTACGTCAACGACTTCCGACTCCTCTTTTTCGGTGCTATCAAAATAAATGGTGATTTTTCCGGTTTCGCCGGGGGCAACGGCCCCTCGGGTGTGGTCCGAAGTAGTGCATTCACAGCCAGAGACCAGGTCGATAGTCAGCGGGGCGGTGCCGACGTTGGTGAAATGGTAGACGCCGGTTTTCTTTTCGCCTTTTTTGACCTTACCGAAGTCGATCATGGTTTTATCGAACTTCATCTTGGGCATAGGATCGCCTACTTCTTTGTTAGCCGAC
>JBCDGZ010000217.1:0-8441 GCA_038750655.1 Bacteroidota bacterium
CGATATTTTGGTTACAATGAGCCAAAAGGAAGTTCGGCAACTGCGCAAACTCCTCCGCTCCCCCTTTTTCGTACTTCGCGAGGACGTCAAACGCCTATTCAACTGCATCGCCGATCGCCACCTCAAAGGCCGTCCGATCCCTAGCCAGGAGCTTGTTTTTCAAAAAACCTTCCCCGATGCTTCCCCCTATGAGCCCCTGCGTCTCCGAGGTACCATGAGCGACCTGCTGGCCCTCATCGAAGAATTCCTCGTCATCACCCATCGCCGCGATGACAAACTCACTACCCGACTGCTGCTCACCGAAATCTACCGCCGCCGCAAGCTCAACAAATGCTACCAAAGCAGCGTCAAAAAAACAGCCCGACTGCTCGAAGAGCAGCCCAAGCGCAATGCCGATTATTACGAAAATATGCTGGGCCTGCAAATGGAGAAAATGGAGTATGCGTCTAGCACCAAAAGAACGGAGCACCTTTATCTGCAAGAAATTTCGGATACTAATGATGTGCTTTACCTCATCAAAAAGCTACAAAACGCCTGCGCCCAACTCTCCCACCAATCCGTCTACAAAACCCACTACGACTACGGTCTGCTCAATCATCTGCTGGAAGTAATCGAGCAAGAACGGTACATGCGTATCCCGGCCATCGCTATTTACTACTACTGCTTTCGCTTCCTAACTGAAGAGGACAAACTAGAATACTTCCATCAGTTCAAAGCCCAGCTCAATGCCCACAAACACCAATTCACCAAGGAAGACCTGGAGGCCCCCTACCGACTGGCCCTCAACTTTTGTATTCGCAAGATGAATAAGGGCGACGGCTATTTTACCCGCGAGGCTTGGGAGCTGTACAAGGAGGGATTAGAGGAGGAAATTTTGTTGGAAAATAACTACATCCCGCGCTTCACCTTCAACAATATGATTGCCCTGGCGCTGCTGCTGCAAGAATTTGAATGGATCGATGGGTTTATCCAAAACTCTACCGAGAAGCTGGAACAGGAGCTGCGCGATCAGACCATCAGCTTCAATCTGGCGCGGCTGGCCTATGCGCGTCGGCAGTACGGCGAGGCCCTCCTGCATTTGCAAAGTTCGGAATACAAGGACCTAGTCAATAGCTTAATTGCCAAGATGTTGCTGGTCAAAATTTATGCAGAATTGAAAGAATTCGAATCGCTAGTCTCTCACCTGGACAGTTTCCACCAGTTTATTCGGCGACGGGAAGTCAGTGATTATCACCGTCGAAATTACCTCAACATCATCCGCTTTGTACGCAAGATTACAATGATGGGTGATTACGAGAAAGATAAACGGGCCAATCTGCGGCAAGAAATTCGCAATGAGCCCGTCCTCTCTGAGCGCCTCTGGCTGTTGGAACAGCTTTAGCGTTTGATTTAGTGAGCAATGATTTTATGCTTCCACAGACTTTAAATAAGCATTCGTATCGTGATGCAAAGCCTCTTTCGGCAGCCATTTCCATAATGGGCCAAGATCTTTTTTGATAATATCGATGTAGAATGGATGCAGCTCTGTAGTCTCCCCTTCAAAATAGGCCCGAAACTTCCGGTCATTTTTCAGCAAGTGTAGCACCTTCTTATGGTACTTTAGTCGGCCCCAGCCCTCAGAGACTGCCCGCATCAGGTTCAACCATCGCGGCAGGTTCATACGACTACTCTTAAAGCGTTTGTAGATAGCCGACCAGGAGAAGGTATAGGCATTCAGATCGATCAGGTGTTCATAAAACTCCGGCCACTCATAGTTCTTTGGCTTAACATTCATCGCCTGATTATTATTCAGAAAATGAAAGGGGAATGGAAGTACCCGGTTGGTACGCTGATAATCCAGATAGAGCGGCGCGGAGCGACCGAAAGCAGTTAGTACCGAATAGCCCGGAAAAGCCCCGGGGCATTTATCAACAAACAATTTAGTCAATTCAAAAGGTTCTGGCCCTTCATCGCAATCTAGCCCAATAACAAAGTTGGTTTGAACGTAAGGGATATAGGACATGATCGTATTCACGTGATCAGAGACCCTTTGGACTTTTTCCATTCCCGCTCTCCTACCTGTTCCCGATTTATTCCCCATATCATACCAGGATTCAATCCCGGGCAGCATAGCAACAAAGCCATTTTTTTTAAGGATTTTTAAATGCGGTTCTGACAATAGCGATAGGCTACTTTCAGCAGCGAAACGAATGCTTCCGGGGGGGACAGCTTCCTCGATGGCCCCCATGATTTCATTAAAACGGACACCAAAATTAGGATAATACCAACTGACCAGTGGCTTTTTAAATTTCGTTAAGAAAAAACGTAAATCTTCTTGAATTATCTCTGTTGATAGGGGTTGATAAGGCACCGTAGAATCGATACAGAAACTACAGGTATAGGGGCAGCCCATACTTCCGATCATAGGTACCATCCTTAGCAAAAGGGCTTTTTTCAGTACATCTTCGATAAATCTCCAGCGTTCGCGAACTCCCGGAAGGCTACCGGGATTACGAAGAGAGGCCAAATACTCGCCTACCGGACGATTCTGGTGGCAATCTTGCAACACATCCTTAATCAAGTCCTTGTCTGTAAAGCCTAGAACATAGTCGAAATACTTGCAGGCATCCTCAGGATAACATCGTGCGTGTGGCCCTCCGAGTACCGTCACGGCACCATGAGAACGCAATCGGTTGGAAAGGGCATAAGCTAGTAAAGCAGCTTGAGTAAAGGCACTGATGAAGACAATATCCGTATCAACGGGTACTTCTTCTGCCAGATCCTCGAACCCAGTAAAAGTAAGCAACTGGACATCGTGGCCTTGCTGCTCACACCAGATAGCGATAACTTGCGGCATGATGCCAGCAAAGTTGGGAAACATTACGCGCCGCCAGGAATCCTTCGAGGCAGCGTTTGTAATCAAGTCAATAATACAAACGCGAAGCTTTTTTTTCAAGGTAAATCAGTTTGATTCTAGCATGCGAGAAACAGAGAGGAAAGTAGCTGCTAAAATGGAAAGGAAATAGATACTACAATCTAAAGATAATCAGATAATTAGGAATAATGCCTTTTCCTATCAATAATAATAAATTAATTGTCGTTCATCCCTTTCGCTCCGTCAGGACACTAACGCTTGATAAAGGTGAGGCGCTGTTCACCAACCAGTAAGAAATAACAACCCGATTGAAGACCCGAAACATCTAGACTTGTCCGGGGGGTGCTATCATGCAGTAACAATTGCCCCTGAACGTTGTAGACGCTGATGGCCGCATCCGCCAGGGCCTCCGGCCGCTCAACCCTCAGCTGATCTTGCACCGGATTGGGGTATATCTTTACCCGCTTTTCGACCAGCAAGTCCATCGTCGAGGTCGTCACATCGGGGAGAATGACCAGCCCATCGCCATCGAAGGGGTCCGACCAGCGCTCGTCGGTGTACATCTGCGAACCTGTGAGGGTCAGCAAAAAGGCTTCGAGCTGGGCTTTTTCTTCATCGCTCAGACGCAGGCGCAGCAGGTTACCGCCGGGGCGCAGGCGGTTGTCGAGCTGGGGGTTCGCCCGGGGGATGGAGTCGTAGTGGTCGATGACTTCGAGGAGGCTGTGGAAGGCCCCGTTGTGCATCATCGGCCCGTTGAGTTCGCCGTCGGGGTTGACTAGGTCCCGGAGGGAGGGCGAGCGGGTGTTGGTCAGGTCGATGCCGCCGTCGAGGCTGGCGATGACGCCGTTGTTGCGGCTGGTGGCACGGATGTCGAACTCCGGCGGCGCGTGGCAGCCCGCACAGCCCGCCCCACCATCGACCCGGATGCCCTGGGCATTGACCTGCGGTGGCGTCATAAAGAGGCGCTTGCCCTGGTTTTCTTGATGGGTAAAATTGGGGAAGGGGGTGCCATCATTGGGCACCTGCGCTCGCCCAGCGTCAAACTTGGCATCAAAAGATTGGATACTGCGCACGAACTGCGCCAGCGCCAGCTGCATCCGCTCCTCGGTAATCTCCGCATCGCCGTAGACAAACTCAAAAAGCCGCTGGTAATAGTCCAACTGCGCCATTTTCTCCATCAACTCCTCCAAGCCAGGGTCTCCATCCTCACCACTGTAGCCCATTTCGGCGTGGTCCTGAATCGGCTGGGTGACCTGCTCCTCCAAGTTGGCTGCCCGCTCGTCCCAAAAGGCCCGTACTTCCGTAGAAAAGCGGGCGTTGACCAGCCGCATGGCGTGCCGCCCCGTCGTGCCATTGACGCCCACACTGGCCACCGCCGTGTCGCTGAAGGCGTAGGCTTGAATATGACAAGTCGCACAAGAGACCGTATTATTTGCCGAAAGCTGTTTATCGTAAAACAAAACCCGTCCCAGCACTGCACGAGCATCGCTTAGCTCATTATTCGGCGGCGTATTATCCTTATCGATGTAGTTGGGAATGGGTTGATCGGCGTAGTTGGGGAGGTCTTCCAGATCGATCACTGCTGCCAAGCAGCCGAGGATGAGGAACAGCAAGATGAATTGTTGAGATTTCTGCATAATTTTCTGCGCCTTTGGCGCTTTTGGTGGACAGTTGATGCCTTTGGCATTTTGGTCGACGGTGGACGGTGGACGGTTCACGGCGAACGTATTATCTGTATTTCACGGCTGCCGTCGACCGTCAACCGTCTACCTTAAGCGCCAAAGGCGCCCTACCGTTTCTCATTAGAAGCCACAAAAGCAGAATACTTGCGCTCAACAGCAATATTTTAAAAAAAAAGAGAGGCCGCCTGTAATTATCATTACAAACGGCCAAAAATAAAAGTGCATACGTTTTAATCTCGCAGTGGATATTAGAACAGATTAGGAGGATACGGCAGACTCCAGGTATTTCTGGCAATCAGAAGCCAGGCTAGCCCAGTAGGTCATCGCACCTTGGATTTGATCTTCGAAGTAGCTGTCTGTCTCTGGGGAATTGCGTTCGATGAGGATGCCGAACTCATCCTTGAGTTGGGTCAGCTCTTCTACTATGCTCGCCAAGTAAGCCACACCAGTCGTTATTTTGGTGGAGAAAGTAGCGACCTGATTAGCCAGGGTCTTGAGAATGGACATTTCTTCCTCTTCGTCCTCAAGCGCAGTGATGGTCTCTCCATAACTTTCGATGGCGGAGTTCAAATTATCATTCAGCTCGTCGTATTGTTCAGCAAAATTGATTTCATCCAGCGCAAACTTGGCAATTTTAACGCCCATGTTGATGACCATAGCTCCCGAAGAAGTTGCTGACTTGGCCGCCTGCCCAATAGAGACCCCAAATGCGATGGAGGCAGGAATCTGGCTGATGGCCCCCTGTGCCATTTGGCTATTATAATCATCAATTTCCCCTTGCAAATTATCTAGCTTGGTTTCTAAAGCTTCAACGTCTTTAGCATATTTCCCTTTAGCCGTTGTGTAGTCCTCTGCAAAAGTGGTCTGATCCGTCTCTATTTTTTCGTTGTAAAAAGCATTTAGGTCAGCGTGCACATTGGTGATGGCGCTCAGGGTACTTGATGAATTGTCTGCAATACTGATTACGCGTTGAAGCTCTCCGAGGATCGCATTGAACTGCTCTTTTTGGGCTTTATAGCTATCGCTACTGTAATCAGAGGAAGCATCTAGGGCCTTAGCCATTTCCAATAGAGGAGCACCCATGTTTTGGAATTGCCGGTTGGCGCTGATGAAAATTTGGTAGATCGATTGCAATTGACCAGAGATGTCGACTTCATAATCGTTAGCGTGTTGCCGTAGGTTTGCCTGGTCGTCTGGCAATGTTGGCAGTAAGCTCAATCCAAAATCGGGTTGTCTTTGGATGATACCAACACTGGATCGGGTTACGGTCCAATTGGCAAACAATTGATTTAATTTTGTTGGAGTAGTATCTAACACTAATTTTGAGGAGTTATCCATTTTTGATTTTTTTTAATGTAAATAAATAGGGGTTATTATTCCAGAACTCCCTGTGCATAGGTGCTGGCCTGATCGATCTGTGCTTGAATACTCTGTAATTCCGCCGCAATAAGGCTGGGGACGGTAGGAGTATCCAGTAATTCACTCAATGCATTTTTGACCTCTGATACCGAAGTATGCAATTGAGAAAGACCAAAACTTAAAACACTGAGAGATGGCGAGATTTCTGCCAGAGGTTCCTGAACGGCATCTAAGGACGCAAGCTGTGCGTTGATGCTGTTTAATTGGGCTGCCTCTTTCTTGAGGTTTTTGGAAGTACTGTTCAAAGTATCCAAATCTTTAATCAATCCGACGATGGTGAGGCCATCAAGGATCAATTTCCAGGGATTTTTGTTGTAGTAGTCGATTTTACTTTGCTGTGATTTGATCTCCGAGTTCACGTCCGCTACTTGTTGGTTCAAGGAAGCTATTTCGGTATTGATCTCATTCGTATCCGTGTTGATTTTACTGATACAAGCATCCACATCCGTGTAAAAAGTGGCGACGTCGGAGTTCACCTCCTCAAGCTTTTCACTCAAAGCTTCGACGGTTGCCAGATAGGTTTGTACCATAGCAGTCAATTGGCTTTGCGCTAAGGTCTCCATAGCAGGTTCCTCTTCATCCAAAGTCTCGGCACAGGAGACAACGGCTTTCATAACGGCAGTCAGCTCTGCTTTCAAAGTCGTGCCCCATCGCCCCAGCACATCTTTAGTATCATCAAAATCCTGGTTGATACTGCTTACGGAGATCGTGGGAAGATCAGTAGCCAAAATACTGGCAATCTGCGAATCGACAGTACTAATGGACTCGGAGGTCACCTGTGCCGATGTACTGAGATTACTACTGGTTGTTGTACTCATAATGCTTAGTTTTTAAGGGTTATTTAACAAATGCTGTACTTTAGAACGCTCCATTGGAACACGGAGAAGCCAGGGTACTCTGGTGTAAAATACCCAGCTCTCCGTGATCATCATTATTCCAATTTATTTCATCCTAAAGATTAAGCAGGAGTACTAAGCCGCCTGTGCAGCGTAGGCAGCTTGGATGTTATCCGATGTTGGCAGGTCATCAGTTTCCAGATATACGGTACCATTCAAGTTGGACAGAATAGTCTTAGCCTGATCCAATGCGCTGCTCCAATCTTCGTTAGCTGTAGACAATTGAGCACTAACAATCATAGAAACGGTCTTTGGAGTAGCAGAAGAATCACTCTGCTGAAGTGTTTCCAGATAGTCCTCTGGATTTTGAAGATCACTTACAATGTAAGAGAACGAGTTGTTCAGTTGCTGCCAAGCGGTAACCAAAGATTGAAGCGCCGTATTGGCGGTCTCCAGCTGATCAGTGAGGGTACTGAACTGCCCTTTTAGTGCAGTGATGTTGGTCAATTCAGTTTGCAGATTACTCAGCGTGGTCATATCGTCTTTGTAATCCTTGAGGGTTTTATTGTAGTTGACGCTACCTACAGTAGTCGCTGCCACACCACCACTAATTAAAGCAACCCCACCTACAATTAGTCCCGTACTGACGCCACCAGTTTCAAATTCACCTAATGCCCCTGCAACGACACAGGCAATACCAGCGATAGTACCAACAGTCCCTCCGACGATCATCAGCGCATCATTGGTCATTGCTTTTCTTTCTGATTCGATTTTGTCTTGTAGCTGAGAAATCTCACCTGTATCTCCGCCAAGTGTAGTGTTGGCAGTATTAAAGTCATCCTGGAAATTGTCGTAGTCCGCCAAGACATTCGTCTTGTAGTCTGTAATGGTTGTGTAGGTAGTTTGAACTTTTCCTTGCTCAGTTGTCACCTGAGTTTGCAAGGCTTGAATTGCATCGATCAAGTTTGCAATCTCATCGTCATCAAACGCGGTCTCACTGGCCATGTTTTGTGCACTGGTGTACATAGGGGTATATAATGCAGTAAAAGTCTCCGCAAATGAAATAACGCCCTGAATGGTTGCCAATACGTCGCTGCTGTAGGTATCAATCCAGTTGGTGGCATGGGACTGTGCAGTCGTGAGGTGGTCGTTAATGTTTTCTAATCCTTCGACGTCAACGTCTGGAAAAGAAGCTTGCTTTAATACGGTATTGGCCGCAGTGTTCAAGACAATAATCATGTTAGCAGTGTCGGCTGAACTTGATGAAACAGTTGTTGTAGCATCAGAAATGGTGGTTGTTGAAGATTCTGTGGTTGCCATGATAAAATGGGGTTTTTAATGATTAAAAAAAATTGTTTTACTCAAATAGTATATTTGAATTTTTCGTAGACCTATAGCAGTGGCTGTGTAAACCAATAGCCATAGATTTACATTACTATGCAGACATCGTTTCCAGACTGTTATATTGCCCGTCAAAACGACGATTATAGTCTGATTGAACAGATGAAATTCAACTACGATTTTATAACACGGTCACGTAGCCTACTCGCCGGAGCAGTGACCAAGTAACTAATACTAGGGAACTAGCCAGTTAGGAACTTCTACACCGTGGAATAAAGGTGGGTTTGCATCAAATACCGTCAAATACAA
>JBCDGZ010000218.1:0-8262 GCA_038750655.1 Bacteroidota bacterium
AAAAAATCAACAAATAAAATACATGGCTGTATATTTTTCGATAAACTAATGTTAATACCTGACTATTGACTGAATTTGGTTTTTATTTTCTCTACGAACACTCATTCTGCCAACTCCCGATCAATCGCCCCGATCAATTTCTCAATCTTTTGTTCAATCAAATTGTAGCGATTCAGCTTGAAAAGCCGGTTGCTTTCTATGCGCCAAAGGAAACTCAAAAGCTGTTTGCGCTCTGCGGCTGCTAATCTTAACGGTGTTTGAATGCGCTTTAAGACCCCGCGCTCATTGAATTCCATGTAGGGAGCAAGGGCTTCGTTGATGGCCATAAAATAAGTCTGAAAGGATTGCATCTCTGGAACGCTCTCTTCGAGCTTTCGGATGATTTGATAATAATAATCGTAGAGCGTGATGATCTGGATGCGGACCGAGTCGTTAGTAACGATTTCTAGGCCTTTAGACTTTAGCGACTCGTAGCCGGTCTGGTTCATAATGGAGGTGAAATCCCGGGTGAGAATGATGGAGAATATGGGCAGCGAATCTTGCGCAACAGCTCCATTTTTGATCAACGCTCGGTAGAAGGTACAGCTGCGGATACCCATCTGATGGCCGCTTTTATTGACGCTAATATCTTGTAAATCCAACTGTAGCCCATTCTTGATTTCTCTTAGAATTTTATCTTCAGAGTAGCGGTCTCGACGATTATCGTTCCAATTATTGAGGGCGAAGGCTGAGATCACAGCGATGAATATGCAAAGAAATTCGAAGGTGTATTTACGGATGCTGAGGGTTCGACTCATAGCATTCCGATTGGTCTTAGTTTACAAGCCCCGCTTATCCATTTTAGGCTTTTCGTATCGGCTATCTTCTGCGGGGTAGCGGAGCTGGTCCTCGTATTTACCGGAGGCTTTGGCCAGCGACCAGATCAGGCTCTCGCCAGCAGGGTTAACCTCCGGAGTTTGTCTGAAGATAGGATCGTCGTAGGCGCGGTCAGCATCGACAGTGGCCCAGCCTTCTTGCTGAAAACGTTGGATAAGGTCATCGAGGAAAAGGGCGGAGCACAGATTGTGGTGCAGGAGTAGGGTGTGAGGGATATGCCTTCCAGTCAGCTCGAAAGAAAGCTGCTCGTAGTATTGTGCCCGCTCTAAAATATGATCCAGGTAGAAGTCTTGAAAGGCCTGAATAGTCAGATCAGATAACCCTTCTGCTTTGATTTTTTTGCGTAATCTGCTTTCGATGTACCAATCTGAGGCATCAATGGTCACATGGCCATTGTAGTAACCATGTTTATGTAAAGCTTGGCGGAAGCCATCGATTCTTTCCAGTGTATTTCCCTCTTTCAAATAAGGAAAGCGGAAGAGTGAGATCGAATTTTTGTAGGGGGATAGCAAGCTATCGGTTCGTAACAGCTCCGTCTCAAAGTCTTCGATCGTTACTTTAGGGTCATTATAATTAGGATGGGAAAAAGTATGGTTGGCCAGTCGATGTCCTCGCTGATCCCAGCTGTTCAGTAAAAACTGCCCTTTTTGATCCAGTTTATTGAAGCCTGTGACAAAGAAAATGGCCTTTAGATTGGCTGCATCCAAATTAGCCAGGATGCCTTCGTTCCATTCTTCAAAAGTCCAAGTCAGGATATCATTGGTATTGCCATCATCAAAAGTGAAACTAACGGTAGGTTGATCCAGGGCTGCTTTCACGATTTCGGGTTGCTGCTTTGGCCCAGTGTGCCATTGCGAGATAAACAAAAGGAAGAACGTTAAAAGGCCCGATTTTAGCAGCATAGGACTAAGCTTTGCGAGCTGTATTTTTCTTACTCCTCTGCCACAGTATGATACAACCTATGACACCGATAATTGAGAGCGTCATTGCAATCCCTTCTGCTTGAGTCATCTGCATGCCCAGGAAGTCGTGGCGTTCGTTGACTCGAACTTTTTCTATCCAGAACCGCTCCATCCCGTTGAAAATCAAATAGATGAAAAAGAGCATGCCGGGGACTTTAACTCGCTTGCGCAGCGCCCATAGCATACCGAAAATGGCGGTACAGATGAAGAATTCGTACACCGAAGTAGGATAAACGGGCACATCTAGTTTGTGGCAATAGCGATAGGCGCAGTCGGCCATTCGGCTGCCTTCATTGATTACGTTATGGGGATAATCATAGGCCCAGAGCCAATCGGGTGTCCAGGAAAGCCAGCCTGGGCGGGTTGCTGGGTTGGGAATTCCCCAGTCGCCATCGCCCGAAAAGTGGCAACCGAGTCGGCCGATACCCTGAGCAAGAATCAGCGCCGGAGCTACCGCATCCATGACGTGGATAGGCGGAATTTTCTTGCGTTTGAGGTAAATGTAAACCGTGATAAAGCCCAGAATCATACCTCCATACACCGCCATGCCGCTTCCTGAGAAGAATTGATCAATGAATTGAGATATGGTGATCTTACCTTCTGCCAACAAGTCTAAATCCTCGACAATGGCAAATATTTTAGCACCAAGGATTCCAAAAATAGCCGCCAGAATGGTCATGTCACCGATGCGGTCGTGAGGATAAATGGAGATTTCCTGTACAACCGGCGGGTCAAGTTTTTCTTGATTTTTTTCCCAATACTTCAAAAACGCAAAGAGCACAGCACCCACAATGCCACCAAGCCAATGTCCAGTTGTTGATAAAATCACTCCCGCAGGATCGAGCTGGAAATCTGTGAAATTAAGAATGGCGTAGACCCCCTTAAACCCTAAGATGAACCCAAGCAAGGCATTGCTGCCCAGCTCAAAAGGCGTTGCTGGCCGACCTTTGACCACTTTTTCCTTAACCGGTTTGAGTAGCCCTTCCTCCTCCTTGCGCAGCAGTTCCCGGTAGAGTACATAGGCAGCGGAGAGGATGGCAATCACCAGCAGTAAGCCGAAAGTTTTGACAATCGAAAAGGCATTGTCAGGGCTGGTGCCGATGAGGGCGTGAAGGATATAGGAGAGGTCTGGAACCATAGTCTGTTTGTATTAATGTGCCAACAAAAATAGGCGGATGTCTTGAGAAATAACAGTTATTAAACCTGCTTTTTTGCAGGATATTGCCTTTACCTAGCTGACGGCATGAGGCTGCACCGCCGCCTCTACACTACCATTATCGTTGATCCGTTCCAGCGCTACCTCCGCCACTTGATTGATTTGATCCGAAACCAGGGGCAGTTCTACCTTGATGTAATTATCAGTAAAACCACTCATCAGGGCTTTGTCCTTGTGGACTTCGAAGAGCACAGGCCGCCTTTGGCCGACGAATTGATTATAAAAATGACGTTTCTTTTTCTCGGATAAAATCCGCAGCATTTCGTTGCGTCTTCGGCGCTCCCCTACAGAGACAACTCCTTCCATTTCTGCTGCTGGCGTATTGGCTCGCTCCGAATAAGTAAAAACATGGAGGTAAGATACATCCAGTTCATTAATGAATTGATAAGTTTCCATGAAGTCTTCCTCTGTCTCGCCGGGGAAGCCTACGATGACGTCGACGCCGATACAGCAGTGAGGCATCAGCGCTTTGATGGTCGCTACCCGATCGGCGTAAAGCTCGCGGGTGTAGCGGCGGCGCATCATTCGAAGCTGCTTGTTGTTGCCCGACTGTAGGGGCATATGGAAGTGCGGAGCAAAACGCTTGGATTGGGCCACAAATTCAATGACTTCATTCGAGCAGAGGTTTGGCTCGATAGAAGAGATGCGAAAACGCTCAATGCCTTCGACGTCATCCAATTCCTTAATCAGATCAATAAAAAGGGCTTCCTTCTTGGGTCGGATACCTTCCAATACTTCCGTGCCGTTCCCGAAATCCCCAATATTGACTCCAGTCAACACGATTTCCTTGACCCCCATTGCCGCTATCTTCTCGGCATTAGCCAGAATACTGAGAACCGTATCACTGCGGCTACGCCCCCGCGCCTGCGGAATTGTACAAAACGTACATTTATAGTCACATCCATCCTGTACCTTAAGAAAGGATCGAGTGCGGTCCCCAAAGGAAAAGGCATTCACAAAATCATTGACCTCCTTAATCGCACCGGCCTGCACCAGCCCCTTCCCCGGAGCCTTCGACAGCTCATCAATATAATCAAGGATGCGGAACTTCTCCGAGGCTCCCAACACCAGGTCCACACCTGGAATCTCCGCAATCTCCTGGGGCTTCAGCTGAGCGTAGCAGCCGATCACTACCACTAAAGCATGGGGTGCCTTGCGCAGCGCCTGCCGAACAATCTTGCGGCATTTGCGATCCGCAAAATCCGTAACCGAGCAAGTATTGACGACGTAAATATCCGCTCCTTCCGAAAATTTTACCTCTCCATACCCCTTTTGTTCGAACAAGCGGCCGATGGCCGAAGTCTCGGAGTAATTGAGCTTACAGCCCAGGGTATGGAAGGCGACTGTTCTTGGTGTTGCCATTTTAAAAGTATTATAAACCCCAAAAATACAGCTTTATCCCTTACACTACCTCTTTCAATCGTTTTTTCAACGCAAAGAGTTCGTCGCGAAACTGCGCCGCCGAGATAAAATCCAGGTCTTTGGCCGCCTTTTTCATCTTCTTTTCGGTAGCCTCGATCATCTTTTCTACTTGTTCGCGGCTCATGTATTCTACGATTGGATCGGCGGCTAGACTAGGCGCTTCGGGTTCGATGTAGGCTTTGCTCTTCTTGCCGCGAATGTCCAAAATTGAGCGCTGGTTGAGGATTTCTTCTTTGGTCTTACTGACGGTGCGCGGAGTGATGCCGTGCTCTTCATTGTAGGCCATTTGGATGCTTCGCCGGCGGTTGGTCTCGTTGATGGTCCGCTCCATAGAGTCAGTGACTTTATCAGCGTAGAAGATGACCATGCCGTTGGCATTACGGGCAGCGCGGCCGGCTGTCTGTGTCAGTGAGCGCGCGTTGCGAAGAAAACCCTCCTTGTCGGCATCGATGATGGCCACCAGCGATACCTCGGGTAAATCCAGTCCTTCCCGCAGCAGATTGACCCCAACTAGCACGTCGAAGCCGCCGAGGCGCAGGTCGCGCAGAATCTCTACCCGCTCCATCGTATCGACTTCGGAATGAATATATCGACAGCGGACGTCGAGCTTGAGCATGTATTTGGTCAGCTCCTCGGCCATCCGCTTAGTCAGCGTAGTGACCAGCACTCGCTCGTTTCTTTTGACCCGCTCGCTGACCTCTTCCAGCAGGTCGTCGACCTGATTGAGGCTGGGGCGTACTTCGATCGGGGGGTCGAGCAGGCCAGTGGGACGGATGAGCTGTTCGACGATGAGACCGCCGGTTTGCTCTAGCTCGTAGTCGCTGGGGGTGGCGCTGACGTAGACGATTTGGTTGGTAACACTTTCAAATTCCCCGAAGTTGAGCGGACGATTGTCCATCGCGGAGGGGAGGCGAAAGCCAAAGTTGACCAGGCTGAGCTTGCGAGCGCGGTCGCCGCCCCACATGCCTCGAACCTGAGGCAGCGTAACGTGACTTTCATCGATGACCATCAAGTAGTCGTCGGGGAAGTAGTCCAGCAGGCAAAAGGGGCGAGTTCCTGCCTGGCGGCCGTCGAAGAAGCGAGAGTAATTTTCTACGCCATTGCAATAGCCCAATTCCCGAATCATTTCCAAGTCAAAATTGACGCGCTCGTGGATGCGCTTGGCTTCCAGCAGCTTGCCTTCTTTTTCAAAATATTTTTCTTGCTTGTACAATTCATCCTCAATATCCCGAATAATACTGTTCATCCGATCGCGCGGAGCGATGTAGAGGTTAGCCGGGAAGATGGCCGCGTTTTCCATGCTCTCAATGCGCTTGCCGCTTTCCAGCTCGATGCGCTCGATTTCCTCAATCTCGTCACCGAAAAAGGTCACTCGGTAGCCGTAGTCGACATAGGGCAGGTTGATGTCAACGGTGTCGCCCTTGACCCTAAAATTAGCGCGATTGAGCTGCACCTCCGTCCGCGAATAGAGGCTCTCGACTAGCTTGTAGAGAAAAGCGTTGCGGGAGATGGTTTGGCCCTGATAGATGCGGATAATCCCCGTTTTATAGTCATCGGGGTTACCCATACCGTAGATACAAGAGACCGAAGCGACAATAATGATGTCCCGGCGGCCAGAGAGCAGCGAAGAAGTGGCTCGCAGTCTCAGTTTATCCACCTCTTCATTGATTTGCAGGTCCTTCTCGATATAAGTGTCCGAAACGGTGATGTAGGCCTCCGGTTGGTAGTAATCGTAATAAGATACGAAGTACTCCACTGCATTATCCGGGAAGAATTCTCTAAACTCTCCGTACAACTGGGCCGTCAAAGTTTTATTATGGGTCAGTACCAGTGTTGGACGATTCAATTCTTTGATAACATTGGCGATGGTAAAGGTCTTTCCCGATCCAGTGACACCGAGGAGGCACTGGGCCTTTTCGCCTGTTTTTATGCCCTCTACCAATTGCTGAATGGCCTGTGGCTGATCGCCAGTAGGGACGAAGGGAGATTGTAGTTGGAAACTCATATTTTCAATTGTTGAAAAGGAAGTCAAGTACGCCAAGCCTCACCTGCTGAAGTACAAGCCAGGCAATTTACTGTAATCAAACGACATAGAGAAGTTTGATTTAAACAAAAACAAGTAGAAAAGGGACTTGTTCAGCTCACGGGGACTGGAGCAGTAACATAGTACATATCGACCTCTCCAACGTTCTTGGCGGCGATTTTACCCCGGTGTTTGAAGTCGAAATTGTACTTGACTTTATTGTAGGTAGCTTCGGAGATATTGACTCGTCCGATTTCGCAGGCCGACTCCATACGGGCAGCGACATTGACCGTTTCGCCCCAGATGTCGTAGGCGAATTTGTTCACCCCTACCACGCCAGCAACGACAGGGCCCGTATGGATACCGATACGGGCTTCGAAGTAGGGCAAGCCCAGCCTTCTTTTTTCACTTTTGTAATCCTCCAGAAACTCCTGTATCTCTAAGGCTGCTCGGACAATATCTTTGGGAGGGCTATTTTTATCATTCAGGCCGTGGGCGCACATGTAGGCATCGCCGATGGTCTTGATTTTTTCGATCTCGTACTGGGAAATGATGAAGTCAAAGGCTTTGAAGCAGTGGTCGAGTTCTTTGACCAGCTGTTCTGGGCTTAGCCTTTCGGATAGTTGGGTGAAGTTTTTAAAATCGGAGAACATCACCGAAACGTGTTCGTATTTGCGGGTAGAAGCCTTGCCTTTCTCTTTGAGTTCTTTGGCAATGGGAGCGGGGAGAATATTGAGCAGCAGTTCATCGGAGCGCTCGCGTTCCTCTTCGATAATTTTGTTTTTCTCTTCCAGTGCCCGATTAGCCTTTTTCTTGGCCCGAAAGCGGCCGTAGAGCGAGCCCGCTACCCCCAATAGTAATAGGGTCAGCATCAGCGCCGAAATCCAGAGTAGGCGATTGCGATCGGCTGCACTTTGGGCCTCCATCAGGTCCAGCTTTTGTCGATTGAGAAGGTATTCTTGTTCAAGGTTTTCACGATTCAGCTCTTTGACTTGCTTATTTCTTTGTTGGGCCAGCAGCTCTGCCTTCTCTTTTTCCTCCGAAATGCTGACTAGTGCCTCTTCTTTTTCGGTGATGGCCTGCTCTACCTTTTCCTTCTCGGCGGTCAGCTCTTTGTGGCTTTCCCTCAATTGTGATTTGTCTTTGCTGAGCTGATTGCGCTCGGCGGTTAGTCGCTTGATTTCTTTGCTCAGTTGGCCACGTTCGCGCTCTAGGATCGACTTGTCCTTCTCCAACTTTGCCTTATCAATCTCCAGTTGATTCAGCATATCGCTGACGCTCATCCCTCCCTGCTTGCTAAAGTAATTGAACGCCTCTTGATTGATCTCATAGGCCCGGCGGTATTTGCGCTCGCGGATGGCCAGCTTACTGCGCGCATCTACGCTTTTGATGATCAAATCCGGGTCGTTGGCCTTCTTGGCATAGCTTAGGGTGCTTTTGAACCAGACTTCGGCATTCTTACGATCGCCTTGTTTCAGGTAGCTCTGGGCGTAGATGTAAGAGGCTTGGGCCGCCATGCTGTATTGCCTACGATCTCCGGCCAGGTCAATAGCTTTGCGAGCAAAGCGGGCGGCCTTCTTGGGCCGTTTGCTCAAATATTGCTTCGCCAGTTGGTAGTTGAGCATCATCTTGCTGCGGGCATCTTTGGCCTGGCTCAGCTCTTTTTCCAGTTCCTGTATTGTCTGCGTCCAGGTGGGGCTAAAGCAGAAAAGGAGGAGACCAATAATCAGTAGCAATCTTTTCATCGAAAGGGATCAGCAAAG
>JBCDGZ010000219.1:0-8247 GCA_038750655.1 Bacteroidota bacterium
AATTTTTTAGCAGCAACCGAGTCATCCAAGTTGAGGAAAGGAGTATTTTGGTGTTTTTTTTTTAAAAAATTTAAATCCAGCAGTCAATTGATTGCCAAGCACTTACACTAAATTATCTAAATATAAAATATTGGTGAAATAAATATTATTATGGAATTTTTACTTTCCTGCCGTCTATGCAAAGAATTCCGATCATCTACAGGTACCAATGGATGAGGATTCTAACACTTCTTGCGGCTCAGAGGCGTAGAATGAAAAGAAAAGCTGTGCCTGTGGAGAAAGCGACGAGCCGGCGGTGGTGGCTAGGGTGGGTTCCCTCCCAAAGCCCCAAATACTGCTCCCTGATTGTCTTGTCCTAAAATAGGTTGACCAAAACAGATCAAATAAATCCTCCCCACAAAGTCACACTTCCTCCCCCACCCCAGATTAACTTCCCGTAGCCTTAATCCGCTACAAATGTTCCTTGAAAGGCAGAGCAAAGTGACAAATATGTTAAAATTCTATTAATAAAAATTGTAATAGCTCCCATCTTCTGTTTGAATTGCTATATTAGTGTAGTAAACAAAAACTGAGGAAATGAGAAAACGAGCAAAAACCCTGGTTAATGGCCATTTATACCCCTAAAGAGCGATTGATCTGGGAGGCTGTACAACTTTTATCCTCAAGCCCTGAAGCGGACAGCACAGTGGTGCCTCTCTCTGAATGGGCCGACCAGTACTACCGTTTTATGCAGCATAGCCTTCAGGCCGTGGCGAGCAATTACTCGGAATCGACGATCCTGAATACTCAAGAAGATTATCCTACAGCATCTGAGAAAATAACAGATACGCAGATTGGGACGACGGCTAGCCTGAACGACTTTCTGCTGCTTCGCAAGCAATTGTACTCCCTCAATCTTTCTACAACTCAACAGGAAAAATTACTCAATCAATACCGTCGTCGGCGTGATCAGCTGCTGGCGCTCCTCTTGTGTTGTAAGCAGGGTCGGGTGCGCCGTCTGATTTATAAGGGCTTGTATGAGCTGCCTGCGAATCGGCAGCAATTCGAATCGATTATTCGAAAAAGCTATCCCGTTTTTGATGAAGATCATATTCAGCAAGCTTATAATGATATGTTTGCTGAACTGGACAAGAAGATCAATAAGCAAGAATTGGTGCTGAGTACTGGCGTGTTGCTCAATACGTTCCTCTTTAATATTGGAATCAAAAAATACATTGACAAGCTGCCGAAGGCACCGACGGATCATGTGGGATTGCATCTCGCTTTTCGTACCTATGGCCTCTTGTTTTTAGAAAAACGTTTTGACATCGGCAGCGACCCTGGGGATCAGATTTGCCGGAAGGCTTCAGCCTTGCTGATTAAAATGATCAAACGGGGAAGCGTTACTCCGCCTTTAGAAAAGGCATTGATTTATCATTATTTCGACATCATTGATATTTTAGTACAGCCCAAAAATTAATCAAGAATCCTCATGAATACACCATCACAATCGCCCAAGTACCCCGCCTACTTCGAGGCGGCCCCTCCGGATGAGGCTTATCTGGACTCATTGCTCCACTGGTATCAGGAGCACGCTGGCCAAGGCATCCGCGAGTTTATTAACGAGCAGCTGATGCAGCATCAACAGCAGCCACTGGCCAAGGATGAACTGATCTGCCGGGTGATCGGCATGACGCGCTTGCGCGGTAAAAAGGCGACCCAAAACATCTACGAAGACACGGCGAGCCATATGGAAATTGTCCAACGTCAGGCAACCGCCGACGATCAGAGCATGGAGCAATTTGAGCTGGCCGACCGCATGCAGTTACTCAAAAAATGGATGAACAGTTACCTCAGCCCTAAAGAATATTACATCATCAAAATGCGATTAGAAGGCCATCCCTATAAAACGATTGCCAGTACGATGGGCGACAGCAGTGAAGTAGCGATACGCAAAGCTTACAGTCGCGCCCTAACCAAGATCAAAGCACTAAGCAGTACCCTCGATTTCTGATTGTAAATATTGCCCTTTACTTCCCAAATTAAACCAACCAAAATCGTTGCTAATGAATATCAGCCCAAAAGAGATCGAACAAATTGAAGCCTATCTCCGCCAACAGCTCTCTCCACAGGAGCAGCAAGCACTAGAAACCCGTATGGCCAGCGACCCTGCCTACCGCCGCGAAGTGGAGCTGCTCCAGCAGGTTTTTGCGGCTGTGAACGGTGATTATCCACGGCGCTCTCTGGAGGCGCGCCAGGCGCTGGCGAGTGAGATTGAGCTACTGGAGGAGGATGCGGAGGTGCAGCAACTTGTTCAGGCATTTGCGAAGGCAGAGGGCAGTGGGCCGATTGAAGCGCCTTCGTCGACTCGCTTTCCTTACCTTGGGCTGGCATTGATGGCCTTGTTATTAATGGTGGTTTTGGGAATGGGGTATTATGCCTACAGTCAGCATTCTCACAAGGCGTACATTCAGCGCGCTTATTTGGATACAGCGCCGATTGATCCGAAGGCAGCGGGGGGAGAGCAACGAGGCGAGGAAGCACAACTGCGCCTGCTTCGTGCTCAGCATTTATTTTTTGACCAAAAACACCAAAAAGCCCTTGCAGTGCTGGATAGTATCGCCACACCAATGCCGATGGCGGATTATTACCGGGCGCAAATTTATTTTCAAAACAACCAATTTAAAACCGCCAGCCCATTATTCGCTCAGACCATTAAAAGCCAGGAGCTGGACTTGATTCCGACTTTGCAATGGCATTACTTACTGGCTCGCCTGGGCGTGGGAGAAAATATCCAAGAGGATTTAACGGCCTATATTGATCATCCCCAAAACATCACGTTCCTCAAAGATAAGGCCCGACAGCTCCAAAGCGAGCTTGAACAAAATTCATTCTGGACGCCTCTCGGTAATTTTGTGTCCCGATGGATGGATTGATTAAAAGCGAAAACTATGAGAAACCTCCTTTATTGTCTGCTCCTCCTCTGCCTTATTCCACTCGGCGGTTCGGCACAATCTGGTCGGATTACGCTGCAAAATGGAACCAAGGGCATTTTTAGGATCAGCCTAACCGACGTTCCCAGTCTTTCAACGACAAAGGTAATGCTGCCGATGGGAGATGGCAACTATGTGTATTGGAGTGTTCGGCTCGACAGTAAGGGGGAGTATACGACCATTAAGGACAAGGGATTGAAGGGATTGCAACTCAAGCAACTCTCGAAGTTTCGTCCGGTCTGGGAATTGACTTATCCGTACCAAAGAGCGGGGCAGTATCAGATCACCATGCATGTCACCTGCAACTCTGCCAATGGCAGTTTGGAGCATAGCCCCGACAAGGAACCCCTCAATGAATTTGAATCTTTCCCCGTCACTATTCCCCAAGGGCATCCGGGCCAGCAGCGCCCCCAGTACCTTCAGTCCAAGCGTAAAGGCAAAAAAAAGGACTTGACCCTACACGGTAATATTAGCCCAGAACGCAACCCAGCCCGAGGAGATACTATTTTGGTTTGTTTGAAATATCGCCCTAGTTCTAACGGCCAAATTGCGCTGAGCTACGATGCCCGATATTTTGATTTTTTGGATTGGGCATCGGCGGATCAAAGCGAGGATTTTGAGTCGGATGATTCCATGATTGGCGGGCATCCGGGAGCTGTTGGAGCCGCCTCTTGGGCTTCCCTTCATCCACCGATAATGGACGGAAGGCACTGGCAAGATTTGCAGTTGAAAAAGCGAAGTGGAGCAGCGCAGCAACAGACTTTACGCTGGAATATCAGCCAGCCAGAGGAAAGCGGCGAAACCGAGCGCGGCCTTTTTGTCTACCTCCGGGCTAGCCGACAAATGCCTCGGGACACCGAGCGAACGGTCATCCTCAACGCCGTTCATACCGACCAAGGCGTAACCACTAAACGTTTAAAGTTGGCCATAGAGATTTCAAAATCTAATGATCCCAATAATATCCTCCCCAATCCTCGTCGCATCGATTTCTACA
The DNA here is from genome assembly GCA_038750655.1 of Bacteroidota bacterium. Taxonomy (GTDB): domain Bacteria; phylum Bacteroidota; class Bacteroidia; order Chitinophagales; family Saprospiraceae; genus JBCDGZ01. The sequence continues at coordinate 3,967 of JBCDGZ010000219.1, forward strand.
TGATGCCGCAGGCTGGAATGCCCATTCGCTATTTTATCAATTTGGAAAATATTGGTGGCAAAAGTGAAGACAGTATTTTCCAACAATTCACTATTCCCAAGGAACTGAATTTCTACAGTTTTCAGATTCTTCAGGTGAAAATCCCGGCGAATGCTAAACCGCTGGCTCAATGCTCATCGGATACCCAAAACACCCAACCTTGCTATGAAGTATCGTGGGAGGAAAGTAAACGGCAGGTCACCGTTTTGTATCGCAATTTTAATCTACGGGGACGGCAGGAGGAAGAAATTAGGAAAAAAGAGCGGGTGTATACCCAAGGAGTAATCCTAGCAGAAGCCCACACGGAAAGCAAAGATCGATTGAAGAAACGCCCTATTGTACTAAAGGCCCAGACCATTTTTGGTCGCGACACCCTCGGGGCCCTCAGCACCAAAGGAAAAACACGCTACCGAGCCGACTGGCGGCTGGGCATCCGCGCTGGCCTGCGCTTCGGCCAGTTCGACGAAGTCAAATTCGACAGCACCTTTAGTGTCACCGACCGAGGTATCCTGGGCATCAGCCTGAAGCCCTACGCCCCTGCCCCGCGCCGCCTCTATCCAGAGTTTGAAGTCAACCTCCGCAACGAAAAGGTCGCCAATCCTCCCGGTCAAGAAGAAGCCTACAGCCGACATTTTTATCTAGAAGGTACGGCACTGCTTCGCTATAATCTGACTACGTTTCTGGGTCTGGGAGCGGGCGCGCAATGGGGCGAATACGATTGGAGCAATCAGGATTTCGATTGGGCGGTGCATCAGTTGATTGGTGAAGTGAGTACGGGGATTGTGGGGCATGGTTTGGGAGTGGGGTTAAGATATTATCATCCTTTGGGAGATCGTCAGCGGGAAGGTTGGGAGGCTTATGTGGCGGTTCGGTTTTAGGAAAGTATTGATTTTAGAAGTTGGTAGGGTTTGGGGCTTTGGGAGGGCCCACCCAAGTCACCGCCACCGCCGCCCCGTCCGTCGCACATTCATCCCCGGCCATAAACGACCAGGCCCTGCAACGCTACGGGACGCCTGCCTGCCGGCAGGCAGGCAAGAACTCCTCAAAATGATGGCATCCTTTTTCTATCTTGGCCTTCGAAGAAAAAGGAGGTATGTAAACTGGAATTGCCAAAGCGATCGGTCGGAAGTTGTTTCATACAAAGCATTGGCAATAGTCGAAACGAAAACTCAAGATAACACAAAATGTTGATAAAACAAAATTTAAGCTCAACCCCATAAATGCCTCGTATCCTGTTTCTCTTTTTTTCGCTTTTACTGCTGATAGGCTGTCAGCAGCAGGAGCGTATTGAGGACGGGACATCAATGGCGAGCCAGGTGGCGCACTATGAAACAAAAATGCAGCAATTCATCGCTCAAGAGGAGCCGGATAGTTTACGGTATTATGGCCAGCAAGTTGGGAGATGGTACCAACAAAAGGATGATCTTTATGGGTATGCCCTGCATTACATCAAACTCAGCGATGCCCTCTTGGGTATTACGGGAAAGGTGGAAGATAAATTGGTTTTTCTAGATTCGATTTTACAACTTCCTAGCAAAGTGAGGCCGCCGATTTCTTCTGAGGAGCGATTGAAATTTATTGGTTGGCAGGTGCAAAAGGCGAGACTGGTGGCTGAGCAGCAGCCTCTACAGGCTGACTTGCACTACCAGCTGGCCTTCGGCCTCTTGCGGGAGTTGCAGGCGACACCGGAGGCGACCGCCGACTACAACAGCTATCTGATCAACCAGTTGATGATGCCGCTGGCCGAGCGGATGAAAAATACGGGGAAGCCGCAGGTCGCTCGCGCTGTTTACAACTATGCCCTCGCTTTTGCCCGCACACCAGAGCATCGGGATGTGCTGTTCAACCAAATTGCGCTGAGCTTTAAGGTGCAAGGAAACCTGGAACAATCAGTGGCTTATTTGCGAGATTCTATGAGTGGTCACAACGGGCTACTGGATGCACTGCGCAGTACCAACTGGATGCAGATCGACCTCGATAAAGACCAACTTGCTGCCATTATTCCCAGAGTAAAGAATGCTATTGATACTTTCCAATCGATCCAACATCCGGTCAAAGAATTGGAGCAATGGATCAGTATTTCTTATAAACTATTGGCCCAAGTCCATCACCTCAAAGCCCATCAAGCCATTAATCGAAGTGTGGATATTTGCGCTAATATGCAGAACAGTAGTAGCAAGAATTGGGCACAACTACAAACAGCAAAAGAACACTGTAAGGCAGCAGAGAAAGAGTTACAATTAGCCAGCGACTACCTCTCCAAAGCATTATCAAGAACAATTCCGCGACGCATTCGAGCCAAGGTACTGGTCGACTCCGCACAACAAGCACTCTTTCAACTCAATCTTCAGGATCAGTGGGAAGCCATTGCCGAATTAGAATGGAATGCTGAGCAGTATCGCCAACAATTGCCAGCCTCGCTGCGAAAGAAGGAAAAATTATTTCTCCAATCCCTCACTACGCTCAATCAAGCATTACAGATTTTACTGCCGAATGAGGCTCCGCTAAATTTACTGGAAAGTCCAAGATTAACCGCCTTATACGCAGAAAATAGTTTTCTGGAAATTTTTCAAGCGAAAGCAGAATTACTACGCATCGCAGCAGATACCAATATGCATGTAGCCCCCCAAGCTATTTCCTCAACTCATTTTCCCCAACTGCAACCGCATCAGCGTTACTTACACGCCGCTTTAGAAAACTATCAGCGTTTTGCTTACGTGAATCGACAGCTTTGGAACGATTTATCTTTTCAGCAAGCGGTTTCTCAAATGGAAGAAGTTTACAATAATGACATCAGCCAAAAGGCAGTACAACTGGCTTATCAATTGTACCAAGAAACTGGACAACAGCGTTATCTACAGTGGTGTTTTGATTTTGCGGAACGAAGTAAAAATTTGGATTTACTCCAAGTTGTCAAGAAGTTTAAAATTGAGCAAGAGCTTCCCCAACTAGAGGTGTTACTGGCAAAAGAAAAATCCATTAAGCAGCAATTATCTGCTCATTTATCAACGCAATTTATGGAGGGAAAAAATAGCGACACCGATCCTCCCGCGTTACAACAACAGCTAATTGAAGTATACGCACAAATTCGAAAATTGGCCCCAGCCTATCACCAGCTTTTATATGCTGATCAGCCAATATCGATCGTAACTATTCAAAAGTTACTGCCCCAGGATCAAGCATTGGTCACTTATTTTCAAACGAAAGAGCAGCTTTATATTTTTTACATCACTCGTGAAAAATGCCAACTTCGGCGCGAAGAAATCACCTTAGAGGAACTAGAAAAATGGAGAGGAGCTTGGCGAGAAAGTATATACGGTCGTTTCATCCCCTGCGATGATCTACAGAATGCCAGCTATACTAATTTTCGTGCTAGAGGATTGGAGTTGGCGAAAAAATTAACGGCGTTTATTGATGACCAAACAATTCGTAGGCTCTGTATTATTCCGGATAAACACACTCAAAATATTCCCTTTGATCTTCTTCCACAAAATATCCTTACTCCGGAAAATGCCGAAGAATTTAGTAGCTATAATCACTTTCCATTTCTTTTAGAAAAGTACGCTATCAGTATTAATTATTCGGTTGCTCTTTGGCAAGAACTGCAAAAAAAATCAGCAGTACAGAAACCGCAAAAAGGCAAGCAAGCCTACTTTTTTTATACCCCTCAAGCACAGGCAGTCCAAGTCCCCGACTACCTTAAAGCCCCTCGCCCCTGCTCTGCCGAAGTAGACGAAATGCTGGCTCCGCTCAAAAGACATCCGGCTTTACAACAAGCCTTACAAAATTATCAATTCAAGGAATTCCCCAATCAAAAATCAAGCTTATACCACCACCTTTCTGATTGTAACATTTGCCATATTTATACCCACGGACAGTTCAATGATCAACACCCCGAACGGTCCATGCTCGCTATGCATTCGGAAGACGACTACCTAACTACCGATGAAATATTGTTTGCTCACGAGCTCTACGCCTTTCCCCAAAATCCCAATCTGGACTTACTAGTACTCGAAGGCTGTAATACGGGAGTGGAAGCATATGCACAAGGAAAAGGCAGCTTTAGTTTAGCTCGTGCTTTTTTTAAAATTGGTGCTCGCTCCGTTGCTACTTCACTCTGGACCGTCAACCAGGAAGGTTCCAATCAGCTCATCGCTCATTTTTATAAAGAATTGAAAAAGGGATACCCAAAGGACATCGCCCTGCAAAAAGCCAAATTATCTATGCTGCACCAAAGCCAAT
>JBCDGZ010000220.1:0-8084 GCA_038750655.1 Bacteroidota bacterium
CACAAAGTAATGAGGAAGATTAACGGGTAGAAATGGGCGTGATACGCCAAACTAATTTGATAAGGATACACTTAATAGTGCTAAGGTAATAAATAGCAGCGAATTATTCGTATGAACCTAATTTATCTTTATCATCTATTAAAAACAGCATCGCCTCCTGACCGATACCGGCAGAAGGCGATGACTCTTTGATTTGTTGTAGTTAAGTCTAGTTTTTCTCAGAATATGTTTTGAAAGTACGTTTTAAAAATATCTTGGTGTATTGATCTTTTTCTGCTTGTAGTTGAAATCATAGCCGAGCATGATCTCAAACGTTCCTTGTACATGGTTTTGCAGCTTGGTCAGGGTATAATCATAAGCCGCACCGATTCGAAAGCCATTGATCATGTAGAAGGAAGCCCAGATGTCAACAGAGTCGAAAGAGCTGGAGCCGCCAAACTGCCGAGCCTCGAAGGCGGAACGGAAAGAAGACCCCACCCAAAAAGCCTCGTAGAACAAAAAGGAAATATCGATGTCAAACTCTGTAGGGGCACCGACATCCGTTGGGTCGCTGGGATTGGAACTGCTGAAGTCGCTCAACAGGCCCACACTCTTAATCAGTAGCGAGGGCTTGAAAATGATCATATCACCGCTCACTGGAAAGGCTGCACCCGCCGTAAAGAAAAAGTGGCGGTAAGTCTTCGCCCAAGCATCCAAATCACCGGACACATCATCCCGCAAATCGTGCTCAATCATATTAGGCACAGAAGCGCCAACGTAGAAAGTTGGGGTGTAGTAAAATAGACCCGCCCCAAAATTAGGCAGCCATTTGTTAGGCTCCGTATTCATAAAGGCTTCGTCTAAAGACTGTGGGTCTTTAAATCGCAGGCGACTCCAATCAGCCCGCCAATTCATCATCCCGGCTTGTAGCCCCATTGATAATTTTCCTTCTCCAAATTGCACCCGATAAGCATAAGACCCATAGGCCGAAGTCGTCGAGGTCGCACCGATCTGGTCGTGCTGGATACTCAACCCCAGACCAACCCGCTCTTTAAACGGCGAATGGATGGTAAAAGCCTGAGTGGTCGGTGCTCCTTCCAGGGCCCACCACTGCTGCCGATACAGCAGTCGTACCGACAGATACTCTGGACTGCCTGCAAAAGCGGGATTAAAGGCCAGACTGTTAAACATATACTTGGTGTACATAGGATCTTGCTGTGCCGAGGCCCATTGACTCATAAAGCAAATACCTATGATAAGTAATGTAAATTTTTTCATACGTAGCTCATTAATGTTTTCAGGGGAAAATATTGCTGATTGCAGGTTGCTTTAGCCTGTCAGCGTATCGTTTTCTGTTCTTTGACAATTCCTGTTTTTTAGGATAGGTAATTAGAAAAATTAATAGCTACCTACGGCAGCCAGGCTTCCTATGGTCGTCTTTGCTTCTCCTAATTGCGTATCCACAGTAATTGTCAAAAAGATTTTTTTCGAATGAATTGAGCGATTAAGGGGGGGAATTAAACGGATTTTTCGTTCAAAAGGGGGGACTCTGCTTATTGTAGTCAAAAACCATGCCTTTGCAAAAAAAAGCCCACACTAAGCGAGTTAGCATGGGCCCCAATGGTCATCTCACACATTGGTAACAGTCTTTAAAAGGAGGAAGAAAAAGAGCCAGACCCCCCCAACTCAGAATCCTCCCCTCAAAAAGACCTTCTCTTGCATCAGCGGTTCAATTGTACATAACCACTCAACTTTCGCCCGGCACCATCATCAATGAGATAAAAGTAGGTCCCATCCGGCAAGTCTTTGCCATTCCAGGTGCCATCCCAGGCGGTAAGATTGGTGTAGCCATCCGTACAGAAGACTTGATTGCCCCAACGGTTGAAAATACAGACCTTATTGTTAGGGAAATTCTCAATACCTGGAATTTGGAAAGTATCGTTGGTTCCATCTCCATTGGGAGAAAAACCGCTGTATATCGTCAGATCTTCGCACTGGATAAATATGCTCACTTCGGCAGTATCGGCCCCAGTGGAAGTCTGCAAAATGTATTCAAAACTGTCGCGCTGTCCACAAAACTCTGGATCGGACAGGTAGGTGATCGTGAAATCGGGGTTGATAACGGCATTGCCCGCAGTCGGTGGCCGCAGGATAAACACCGCCGGCGAAGAGCCATTCAACGTATCGTTAAGCAGCACTCGAATATTGACCGGAATATTCTTGATGGTCATCGTGTCATCGTCGACGGCTACCGGCGGGTCCAGACTTCCGCGAATGCCTTCGACAAACAGGTAAGTGGTATCGCAAATCAGATCATCGCAGAAGACCAAACAGGCGGTATCAACGCCCATATCCAGCCCGGTGTAACGGACGCAGATCGAGTCCCCGGCTACGGTAAAGTCGACAAAGACACCGGAGCTGCCAGGACATATATTGTACAGTGTATCTACTACTCCCGATAATTCACTGGTATCCATGCAGAAGACTTCAGTCGTACCAACCAGCACATTAAGGCGGCTGGTGTCTGGCACCGGCGGCATGACGTTGACCGTCACAATGGTGGTATCACAAATTCCCATCACATCGCAGATGACGATGCAAGCCGTGTCGGTCCCAAGGGCAAGTGCTTCATACCCCACGCAGTAATCAGCTGCAATTAGGTCGAACAGCACTTCCTGCCCCGAGGCATTGGGGCAAATATTGAAAATCGTATCCAGCGGCTGACGGAAGGCGGAGGTATTCAGACAAAGGGTGTCGGAGAAGCCCAGTTTGATCATTAGGGGCAGGGTATCGATTTGGGGTTGTACGGCAACGGCGATTTGGACGGTATCGCAGATGGCGAGGGTAGAGTCGCAGATTTCGATGCAGAAGGTGTCGGAGGCGAATCCTAAGCCGCCGAAGGCCAGGCAGCCCGCCTCGCTCAGAAAGTCAAGACTGACATCACCATCCGATTGTCCGGGACAAATATTTTGAATGCTCGTTAATGTATCCAAGGCGCTAAGATCGATGCAGAAGGTATCGGTAGCTCCTTCCAGAACAATCAATGAGGTATCCGGCATCTCCATCGTAGGACAATCAATCTGTAGATTCAGCGTATCCGCACAACCCGTAATCGTATCTTGGATAATTACCTCGTGAAAGCCCGTATCTAATTGTAACGCAATATTAGTCGCAGTAGTTTGCAAGGTCGCTACAATGTCCGGTAGAGGAATACCATTTTGGGAAACCTGCAAAGGCCCATAATTCGTCCCGGCTGCCCCACCGACGATCAACTGACCAACTAACTGCCAATTGCCCGCCGGATCAAAGTTGACCATTTCTTGGAATAATTCCTGAACAGAGCTGAAGTTTGCCAATCGCAAGGTATCATTTCCCACCACCCAAACCAGTCGATACATGTTGGAGGTTAAACTAGAGACATCATAAAGAAAGGTCGTATCAAAAAGACAAGGATTGAATACCCCCGTATAAATCGCTCCATTATCAAAAAACTCAAAATTGGGCAATTCTGCCGGTCCAATTTCTAGACAAAGTGCGGCTTGCCCGTCGCAATCCATCGCAGTCAATTGATCTGGTCCCGTATAACTCGGAGGGCAAGATCGGCACTCCACAGTCAAGGAAAGGGTATCCTGACAGGCCGTTGCCAGCTCATTAATCACCAAATCATACTCCCCTACGGGCACATTGATTTCCGTACCCTGCGCAATATCCTGCGGCACCAAATCAACCCGCACCTGCAACAGCCCCCCTACCTGACGGCCGATAAGCGGCCCATACATACTGCCCGGTGCTCCTCCCGTAATAATCCGGGTCCCATCGTACATCCAGTTCCCCGCCGGGTCCCAGACCTGCATGGAATCCACCAATTCCTCCAAATCATTGAAGCTATCGATGGAAAAGACTTGCCCGTCTACCGTCCAGGAATCCAGCTGGTAAGGGCCACTGGGAAATTGACTTAAAAACTCCTGCATATCGTAACGCGTGATGGTGACGATATTGCAGCCGTTGAAAATATCGTTATAGAGTTGCCCATCGATGATGAGTCGATAATCGAAAATATCAACCAAAGGAATATCCAGACAGTAGGTCGTCAGGACACTACAGTCAAAACTGATGGCGCTGTCCTGGTCGATCGTCAGAAAGTCCGGGCAGCCGTTGGGGACCACGGTAAAGATCAGTTGAAAAGTATCACAAATGTCATTGACATCGCAAAGCACCACTAGCGCCGTATCGATGAAATTACCCGTTGTTCCGGGAGATGGCAAATAACTGAAGCAGCTGTCCTGCGCTCGGATGGTAAAGGTTCCTCCAGTAGTGCTTTGCAGTACATCAGCACTAGCCAACGGGCCAGTGAGTGCCAAAGTGGATAAGCAACTGTCAATTTGCGTTTCCTCTTGAGTCGTAATAAAAAGCGTATCTGGACCAGGATCAAAGCCAGGGCCATCAACAATGGTGAAAAATATACAGGTGGTATCTCGCAAGCCATTAAATCCGGCCACAACATAGACCGTATCTCCTCCCATCCCAACAATATCATTAGCATTGTAACGCACACAACCATCGCTTTCTAGCACCCAGTCTCCCAAAGGCGAACTGCCGATCAGGCCGCCGGTAGTTAGGGTGAAAAAGCTGCTGGGGCGATCGTAGCAGAATTCTGTTGGTACACAGACCAGGCGGCTCTCGTTGGCCAGCACAGCGACATTCATGGTATCTGGCTCGGGGCAAGGCGAGCAGCCGTCGATGATAGAGATGTTGTTGATGGCGGCGGTGCAGCCCTGACCGTCGGTAATGGTTAGGTTGTACTGCCCCGTTGCCAGGTCATCGCGGAGTGGATCGGTGATGGGAGCGGGTAGGTCCCCCCAGCTGTAGCTGTAACTGCCATCGCCGCCGCTGGCGACCACGCTAATTTCCCCCAAACTATCGCAGCTGACAGCCAAAACATTCAAATAGGCTTCCAGTGCCGGAGCATCGGCTACTTCGAAGCAGGCTTCCCCAGCCAAGCAGTTGTTATTATCATAGACTAGCGCGCAGTAACTGCCCGGCCCCAGGCTTCCATTGGCAAAAATCCCCCCTCCTTCATTCATAATCTCTGTACGCGAGGGCTGGACAAAACCAGGGCTAAAGGTAATGGTGCTCAAGACAGCAGTAGCATCTTCCTCGCCCGGGCAGCTGGTGAAAATCAGAGGATCGGCGGTAAACTCAGCGGTTGGTACATTCTCGAGGACGACAAAGGTGACGACCTCTGAGCATCGCGTAATCCCGCGATCTGACACCGTGACGTCGTAGACGCCAGCGGCCAGTCCGCTTATAGAAGAGGTAATCATCCTATTGCTCCAGGCATAGGTGTAGTTGCTGCTGCCATTTGTGGCAATAACCGAAGCCATCCCATTGGCCTGCCCACAGTCGGCCGGTGCATCGATGATGACTTCCACCTCTAATGGCTGCACCGCCTCAATAGGCACCTCAACAATCGTTGAACAGCCGCTGCCCGGATCAGTAACCGTAACAAAGCAGCTGCCAGCGGGCAGATTCAGGCCATTGAAGCCCACACTTCCGTTGCACCAGTTGTATTGGAATCCCGCGGGCGAAAGCACCGCCGTTCCATTGCTTTGCTCGCAGCTGGCCGGTGTAGTAGAAACGATTTCAACAACTGGTCCATCGACATTGCCTACAGCGATGCTATCGATCAAATTGCAAGCGGAGTTGGCCGGATCACTGATGGTGAGGTAATACACCCCGGTGGCGAGGTTATTGGCAGTGTTATTAGTACTTACCGCAGGGTCCCATTGATAGTTGTAGATAGCGGGGTCGGCAACGGTCTGTAGGATAATCTGGCCGTTGGTGCTATCGCAAGAAGAGGAGAGCACGGATTGGTTGGCAATAACGGGCGGATCGCAGGGCGGGGGACAGTCGGCTCCGGTAACCTTTTCGACGACAATCGGCTCACTCAAATCAAAACAACCAGTAAGATCAGCGATATTCGCACCAATTGATAAATTAAAAACAGGTTGCTCGAAAGCAATACCGTATACTAGGCAAGTGGAAGGTAGGCCAACGATTCTTAATTCATTGGCATTGAATTGGCTAATAGTTCCTGCTTGACTAGTCACCATATAGGCATAATTACTCCCATTATTCCCACTTACGCGCATCCTCAAAATATCGTCAATCCCATCACTCAAGCAAACGAGTGTCGGATCGTTGGTCCGAATGGTTCCCGCATTGGCCTGGCAGCCAGGGATGCAAATATCGTTCAATACAATATTGTTGATGCTCACGCTACAGCCCTGATCATCAGTCACGGTCAGCTCGTAGGTGTCTTCGGCCAGGTCCAGGCGATCTTGTGGATCATCGGCTCCCGGCAGGTCGCCCCAATCAAAGGTATAGTTACCGCTTCCCCCGCTCACCTCGACTACGATACTTCCCTGTCGGTTGCAATCGATGTCGGTAACGATGACATTGAGGTCCAGCGGTTCGGGATCGGTGAATTCAAGGCGGGCCGCCGCCGTTATGCAGCCGTTGGCGTCGCTGATTTGCAGCTCGTAGTTGCCCGGCGATAGTTGCCCGTTGATGGCGGGCAGCCCGTCGGCGTCTAGGAGACTAGTATCTGCTGGAAAGGCGAAGCCCGGGTCGAAGACAACGTCGAAGTTGATCCCCCCATCCTCCTCTCCTGGGCAGCTGATTCGTTGAAAAGAGATGTTATTAAAGGTATTAGCAGCGGCTACATCATTGGTAAGTGAAGCACTCCCTGTGGCGATACAACCGTTAACATTATCGGTGACGGTAACAGTATAGATACCCGCAGCAAGATCATTGCGATCGCGCCCCATTCCCCCATCACTCCATTCGTAAGTCAGGTTACCAGAACTTCCACTGACGATCCAAGCCAGTTCGCCATCGGCCAGATTACAGGTAGGTTGCTGCCGGATTTGTGAGGAGACGATCAAGGGGCTGCCCTCTGGTACAACGACTTCCAGGTAGCTCAGGCAGCCGTTCATGAGATCAGTAACGGTTACGTCGCAGCGGCCGGCGGGCAAGTCAGAGCGGAAATTTCCGAAGACGCCGTCACACCACTGGTAGTTAAGATTAAGTGGACTTAATACTACGCGACCATTGCTCTGCTGGCAGGTAGCGGGGAGGCTAAAGGCAATCAAGGCCTCCGGCCCGTCGGTATTGTTGAGATAGAAATTTCTGGTGATGACGCAGCTCGGATCATTAATGTCCGTGATGGTCAGGGAATAAGTGCCGGACACCAAGTCTGTCTTAATATTTTCAGTACCGGTACCCAGATTGGGTTGCCACTGAAAAGTATAGTTAGAAACATCGCGGAGTAGACTGACTCGAATTTCGCCGTTGGCTTCTTCGCAGTCTGGCTGGATGAGGACAACGCTAGTAATTTCAGCATTATTATTAGCCAGTGCGGCGGCCTTGGCCGAAGGTGCTATAGAGACACTAAGGAACCCTAGGACAAGGATTGCCTGGGCAACAATGGGAATACTGCTGAAACATGGGGGTCTCATGTGTAAAGGTTGTGCCATTTATTCACTCTGTAGTTTGGTCAAAAAATTGGTTTTTCAGTTTTCTATGTCACAATTATCGTAAAAATATTCTTGTTTGATTCGTTTAAAATCCAGCTAGGGGTTCAAGTACTAAAAAACAGCAAAAACTACGCCACTGTTCTAAGTTTTAACTGGATTTTTTTAGGAAAATAAGACAGCAACTCACTCATTATCAGTTATATAAAATTCCAGCTCTATATATAAAGTAATCGCCTACAAGATGGAAGCACTGATCGATTCCGCTGTAAAAATTATCCTGTAGTGAAGGTTCGACCCCCTATTTTTTACGTATTAGGATATTCTCTCTTGCGAAAAATCCAGAAATCTACGCATTTACAGGTCTAAAAAGACCAGAATCCATTCCTAGAATAATCAGGAAGCGGCAAAAAATTTGTCACATTTCTGAAGGCCAGAGCTTTTACGGTTATTTAAAATCTTATGTGACGGTCTTATGTATTAACGCTGTGTAAAATAGTAAAGGAGGGTATTCAGTGATCAAGCTTATAATTATTCCAAGGTACTACTACAAAGATAAAGAAAAGCTAC
>JBCDGZ010000221.1:0-7985 GCA_038750655.1 Bacteroidota bacterium
CCATTTTTTTCGTCAACTCCCCGCGATTCCTGAGGTTTTCCTATCTCCAAAGGAACTCAAGAAGCCTTTTTTCTTAAGACTTTTTAACACTTGCGGAAGAGGCTCCGCAGCCGAGGATTTACAAAAAAATAGCCAACCGAGGAATCCCCCGATTGGCCCGCTATCATAGTTGAAAGACTATACCAAAACTAAAAACCCAGTTGTGTTATTCTATAAAATTCTTTTGTGCTTTTATTGGCAGCCCAAGTCGGACTGCGAGACCCCGTCATTGTTCGGAATACAGTTGCCAGAGTTCACACTAGCGGGCTGATAACGCATCAAGTTGGGGTCTTGCAAGGCGTTGCTGATAAAGGCCGTAATGTCATCAATTTCTTCGTCACTGAGCTGCAATGGCTCGAATTCGGAGGCCAGTTGAGCAGAGGGTACGTTGGGATTCTCGGCAACCGCTCCGTTCTTATAAGCAACCACATCCCGAATAGAACGGAAACTACTTCCGTGCCCCAGGAATAGGGAGTTGCTCAAGTTGTACAGCTGCGGTACTTTGAATTTGTACATATCCTCCGCTCTTCTGGTGAAATCTCCGCGGCCCAGATTGGCACTCGATCCAACATCTGCACCGTAGGTTGCTTCGGGATTTTCGAACAAATCCTTCATTCCCAGGGCGTAGAAATCCATAGAATTGAGTGCTGGGCCGGTGTGGCAGCTGCCACATTGACCGTCCGTAAAGAAGAGCAAGGCTCCCCTCTTTTCCTGTTCACTTAGCGCGTTGTAATTGCCACGCAGCCACTCCTGAAAAGGCGCTTGGTTGGACATCAATGTTCGTTCATAGGCAGCAATAGCCAAGCCTGCATACTCCGCTGTGTAGCGGTCAGCAGTGTTGACATCGGCGAATACTCTATCAAACTGGTCTTTGTATCCTAAATCGGTTAGTATGCTCTCGTCGACTACCAGTCGGTGTACGGTCAGGCCAGCGATGGCCTGAATCTCTAGGCCTTCGTAGCCCAGGTGATTGACGGCCTTCGGCGTACCGTCCGTCCATTGATCCTCCGTACCGACGTTGTCTCCTGTGGCCCCAAACTGCCCGTTCCAGAGCATCAATTCCTGGTAAGCTCCATTCATCGCAGAAGGAGTGCGGATGGGCTGCACATCAAGGCTATCCAGGCTATAATCTGAATGGGGCGTACGCCCTTCACCGTTGATGCCAAAGCCCACTCCGCCGTCACTGATCCCCTGATGGCGCCCCGCCTGGAAACCTGCCGAGGCAAAGTGGCAGGAAGCGCAGGAATACGTTCCTCTTCCTACATCCATCTTGGGCGCCAGGGCCAGACCTGTCTCATGGTACAGTTGCTTGCCTAAGGCTACTTTTTCAGCCGTAAGGGGGTTCTTGGGATCTTGGGGTATATTATTGAAATCATTACTCTGAGGGAGCTGAAAAAAGGCACTACCCTTCCCTCCTGCCAACTGATCCAGGGCTTGGTTCAAGGCCTGATCTACCGCAGTTCCATTGTTCTCCTCTTTTTGACAGGCCGTCAGGCCCAGGCCGAGGATCAACAAACAAAGGATAAGTTGATTTTTCATAATGGTTTTTTGGTGTTTGGATTTCAGAAAATTAGTTAGACTGATCTTAAGCGGGAGAAGTCAGTAGATTTCACCATCTACCGCCTTCATCCCGAAGAGCAACCTACTCTCTCTATCTTTCGATGTAAATCCTGTCTTTTCCGTGCTCTTGGGTAGTACAGAAGGTGGATGTTAAAAGCAGGTTGTATATGATTAGAAGGACGGGAGCAGCCATTAGAGACCCCAAAATAATACGCCTAATGAACCGCCCCCCTCCAAGTCGCATGTCAAAGAAAAAAATGGGAAGCCAATCAGCGCTTCCTCACGCACTTCCCATTTGATCATATTAATTAGCATTTAAAGGATATAAGGCTCTTTTGCCTTACACTACAAAGATGCAGGGTCTTTGCTGTTTCGGCGTTCACTATTGTTTTAAAGAACCGGACTATTGTCCAAGGGAGAGAGAAAAGGACTGGATTATTGTTTAATTATCGGCAGCCACAAAACACCTAATCGTCTGCCTAACAGCACTTTGCATGTCCAACAGAATGATCCTCGTCTAATTTTTTTTAAACAAAATTCGACAGCTACTTGCGCACCTTACTTGGCGAGAATCCATACGCTTCCAGGAAGAGGCGAGAGAAATAATTGGGGTCTTTAAAGCCTACATCGTAGGCCGCTTCGGATACGTTGAGATCGGAGTTCTCCAGCAGTTGCCGGGCTTTCTTGAGCCGCAGGTTTCGGATAAAGATGGAGGTGGATACGCCCGTGAGGGCCTTGAGCTTATTGTGCAGCTGGGAGCGGCTCATCTGAATGGCCCGACAGAGTTGAGGGATGCCGAAGTCGGGATCGCTCAGGCGGGCCTCCAGCGTGAGGCGGACCTTTTGGAGGAAGGCATCTTCGCGAGCTAGGCTGGGGTCAGCAGAGGGGGCTGGGCGGTCCGCAGCCTTCAATTCAGCAGCGTAGCGTTCGTGCATCTTTTTTCGCACAGCTAGTAAATTGCGCAAAATGATTCGCAGCTCTTTTTCATTAAAAGGCTTGGTCAGATAAGCATCCGCCCCTTGGCTAAGCCCTCCGATGCGGCTGTCCATATCCGCTTTGGCGGTTAGTAGGATAATAGGGATGTGGCTACTGCGTTCATCATTTTTCAGCGTAGCACAGATTTCAAAACCATCCTTACTCGGCAGCATCACATCAGAGATGATAATATCAGGGATGAGTTCCAGGGCTTTATCAATCCCCTCTTGGCCGTCGGCCACTATCGACAGCTGATAGGCGTCCTGCAAACAGGCAGACAAGTATTCTGCGACATCTGGATTATCTTCAATAATTAATAGCGAAGGACCGTCGGAGGCCAAACGAGCACCTCCCTCCTGCCCTACCTCCGGAGCCTCGACTAGCGAAGGCAGTGCCGCATAGCTGGTGGCCTGCTGCAGTACCGCTTCGTTGCGAATGGGAAAATTCAGCTCAAAGCGGCTGCCCTTTCCCTCTTGGCTCTCTACCCGAATACTTCCTCCCATCAACTCCGTCAGCTCCTTGGTAAGGGCCAAGCCAATGCCGGTGCCCTGCCCTTGCCGAGTTCGAAAGGATTCAGATTGAGCCTTAGTCTGGTAGAACCGATTGAAAATGTGGGGCAGTTCGTCCTCAGCAATGCCCACGCCGGTGTCCTTGACCGACAATTGCAGGAATTGCCCGTCCTCGCGAAATTGCTTGTTGATTTGCAGATAAATATGCCCTCCTTCGGACGTAAACTTGATAGCATTGGACAGCAAATTACCAATGATGTGCTTAATTTTTTCCGCATCGTAATCCATCAAGATCACCGACTCATTGCTCAGCGTATGCAGTTGAATATTCCGCGAGGCAGCCAGCGAATGATAGGATTCGATGAGGTACTCCATATATTTGACCACATTATCCTGCACCAATTCCAACTGCATATGTCCTGCATCGAGTTTTTGCAGCTCCAGAATACGGTTGACCAATTGGAGCAAATCTTCGGCATTGCGCCTGATGAGGCGGCGCGCCTTATCGTTACCCTCGATCTGGTCCGCCATCCCGGTGACGATGGTAAGCGGGGTTCGAAATTCGTGAGAGATGTTGGTGAAAAACTGGGTTTTGAGCCGATTGAGTTCTTCCAGTCGCGCATTTTGCACGCTCAGCTCTTTGGTTTTTTCAATTTGCTGGAGCAGTCGGACCTCGTCGAGGGTCTTCTCTATCGTGATTTCGAGATCAGCAAAATCGATGGGTTTGATGACAAAGTCGAAGGCCCCTCGATTCATGGCCGTCCGAATATTCTTCATATCCCCATAAGCCGATACAATGACCACTTTGAGCAGTGGCCTTTTCTCTTTGAGCTTGGCCAGCAGCGTCAGCCCATCCATTCTGGGCATATTAATATCGGCCAACACCATATCAAATTCCTCCTCCGAGTCGATTTTTTCCAGTGCTTCCACACCATCAGCAGCAAAGACAAAGTGGTATTGTCCTTCCCGAACAGGTTTCCTCAAACGCCTGACAATCAGCCGTTCAAATTGAGGTTCATCATCAACGACTAGGATTCTTGCTGACATACAATTGACTTTTTGTAAGCTCATCTTCATCTTCCCCCTTTAATGGCAGTCGAATGATAAAAGTAGTAAATGCACCTTCTTGACTTTGAATATCAATACTTCCCATATGCTCGGCGACAATGATGTCCCGACTGATGGCCAAGCCCAAACCCGCATTCCCTTCACCCACGGGTTTGGTCGTGTAAAAGGGTTGAAAGATGGACTGGCGAATCGACTCCGGTATTCCCGGGCCATTGTCTTTAATGACCAATTCCAATTCCTTTTCCAACTGTTTGATGCTCACTTCCAGCACCGGATCATAGAGCCCTTGTTCCACCATTTTCCTTCTCATCGCATAACAGGCATTATTGATCAGATTGAGAATTACGCGGCCAAGGCTATTGGGATTGGCCATTGCGTAGGTCTTTTCTTTCTCGTAGTCTTTTTTGATGTCCATATTGAATTCCGGGTGATTAGCCCGAAAGCTATGGTAAGCCAGCTTGACGTTTTCGTCCATCATGCTGTTGAGGTCGATTTTTTGGTGCTCCCCTTTGCTCACCCTGGTGTGGTCCATCAAGCTCAGAACAATCCGGCTGGCTCGGGCCCCATTGCTGTGGATGTCTTTAGCATTGTGGAGCAAGTCTGTTACCAGCTCAATCAAGTATCCGTAGTCCTCAGTGGGCAGGCATTTGCGCAGGTTACTCAGCGTTTCCTCCATTTCCTCGGTAATCTCAATCGAGCTCTCGGCGAAGTTGATGACAAAGTTGAGCGGATTTTTAATCTCATGGGCGATTCCTGCCATCATTTTACCAATCGAAGCCATTTGTTCCTGTAGAATCAATTGCTCTTGCGTTCTAAGAATTTCCGCTTTCTGGCTTTTAACCTTATCCAATTGCTGGCCGATGAAGAAAGCAAATAGCCCCAAAAAGAAAGGAGCCGTATTGATGATCCACAACAAGGGAGAGTTTAGCTGGCTATTCCACAAATCGGAGAAGGCGAAACTGTTGTAGTGCTCTGCTGATTCGATCAAAGTGGCGATGATAGGAAAACAAAGGCCAAACAGGGCTCCATATAGACTATAGTTGTAAGCTTCTTTAGTAAATGGCTTATTCATAAGCAGCTCTAATTTTCATTTCATTGAGGCAAAATTTTATCTTTAAGCAGGCTAAAACTGATCGGTTTGGTAATAAAATCGGTAGCGCCTAATTCCATCGCCTGCTGTCTTTTTTCTTGATCATCGTAAGCAGTAATAATGTAGACCTGTAATTCGGGATATTGCTGTCTCACCGCTTTAAGGAGTTCTAAGCCACTCATCTTAGGCATATTGATGTCCGAAAGGATCATGGTTAGGTCTTTGGCATCCTCTTTTTGCAAGTAAGTTAAGGCCTCTTGGGCCGAAAAGCAAAAATGCAGCTCGACTAATCCACTGCGGCGCTCCTTGCGAAAGCGCTGTTCAAAAAGGCGCTGGATGTCTTTTTCATCATCTACAATTAATATCTTCATATCCTGAGTTGGTACTTCTAATTTTGTTTTGAAATGCGACAATCTTAAATCTGTATCGGTAAACGCAGGGTGAAGGTCGTAAATTTTCCAGGTTCGCTGTCTACTTCAATTTTTCCTTGATGCTGCTTCACTACGATGTCATAACTGATGGACAGCCCCAGGCCAGAATGCCCCTCTCCAGTGTTTTTAGTGGTGTAGAAAGGGGTAAAGATGTCATCCTTTTGCTCCGCCCTAATACCGATGCCATTGTCCCATATTCGGATCAGGACTTCTCCGTTCGACTGTGCCGTACTCACCTTGACCTGTGGACGAAAGTCTTCTTCAGCCCCTTGTTGTTGCTTCTTCACGGCATAAAAGGCATTGCTGAGCAAGTTAAGCAGTACGCGCCCCAACTCCTTGGGGTATACCTTGGTTGAAGGGAGGGAGTCGGCCAGTGCACTGCTGATATGGACGTCAAAGTCTTTGGAAATGACCTTGTAGCTGTGGTAGGCCAGGTTGAGGTTATCCTCCACCAATTCGTTAATTGAAGTAGATACACGCACACTATTGTTTACACTGGCATGCTCCATCATATTCCTGACGATTCGATCTACCCGAACACCATTTTTGTGAATGTCATTAGAATTAAGCGTCAAATCTTGGAGAAGCTCGTTGATTTCAGCCACTTCTGTTGCCGCGATTGTAGTAGACTGCGCAGAGATTTTTTGCTTCAATTCTGCCAATAACTCCTTCGAATCTTCAGCAAAATTATTGACAAAATTGAGGGGATTTTTGATTTCATGGGCAATACCGGCGGTTAATTGCCCCAGTGATGCCAGCTTTTCCTGCACAATCAACTGATCCTGAGCCCGGATAATTTCCTGATTGAGGTATTCCAACTGCTGGCTGGTTTGCTGTTCCTTGGCAATCACGGATTTCTGTAGTCGAATCTGCTTGACTCGGAAATAGAGGATGATGGAAAGCACCAGAAAAATCACTAGGCCCAAAGCCAGCATCCGATAGCGGTTGATGGATTCTTGTTCGAGTGAGCGATTGAGGGTTTCGATCTCCCGCTCCTGTTCGATATTTTTCAACTGTTTATCCAAATAAGCCAAGCGATCAATAGCACTTTTCGTTTGAATACTGTCCAGAAAAGGATAATGAATGGCGGCCAGATTGTGGTATTCCTCGTAGTCCCCCATGCCGCTATAAATGTCCAGCAAGATGGTATTGGCGCGAATAATCGCCCGTTGATGACCAGATACGTCGACCCGCTCTTTAAACTGTTTGGCGTAGCGCAGCGCGTCGATGTATTCTTTTTTAGCTAAATAGATTTCCGCCAGGCTGATCATACTTTCCTGCCAATCAAACTTTCCGGCCTTCCGGCCCATCGAGTACGCTGGAAGGGCCAGCGCAAGCGCCTGCTCGTGGTACCCCTCGCTGAGGTATACGCCTGCGAGGTTGGCCATTCCCAGCCGAATAAACAGCGAATCTTTAATTTCTTTCGCCAAACGAAGGGCTTCCTCTGCATAGCGCCGCTGATCTTCCAGGGGAAGATCCATCACCGCTAGGTTATTCAGCGCAAAGAGCTTCCCCCGCTTATCACCAATTTCCTCCTTTAGGACCAGTGATTTTTCGGCGTATTCTCGGGCTTTCGAAGTTTCGCCAATATCGCTATGAGCATTAGAAATATTATTTGAAATAATCGAGGCCGCCATCTTCTGCCCATCTTCAATCGCAATGGCCATAGCTTTGTCCAGGTATTGAACACCTCTGAGGTATTGTCCTCGGCGGTTCAGTGCCAAGCCAATATTGTTGTAGACATTAAGCGGATCAACCCCATCATAGGTCAAGGCTTGTTCGTAAAATAGAATCGCAGAATCCAGTATGCCGGTCTTTTCGTGGTAGACCCCCAGGGTGATAAACGTATTGCCAATCAACTCATCCATCTCGTACTCAATCGCCATCTGATGCGCAAGAAGTGCTTTTTGACGCATGGTCTCGAACTTGGATTGTACACGGAAGGTAATCGCCTTAAGGTAAGTAGCATAAGCGACAGTGTCCCGAACGCCGTGTTCTATCGACAATTGCTCAATTTCGGCGGCAATCGCCAAGCATTTTTCCGGAAAATAGGGATAGCTATTGTTAAAAAACGCGATCAGGGTCTGAATCCGGTGACGCCCTTCCTGCGTTTGCAATACAGTCTGCAAGCTGTCCCGAATAGCCTGGGTACGCGGCCCACCCTGACAGAAAACTGCCGCGGTAAGAAAAACGAGAACGATGGTCAAAGGAAACCGGCTTATCCTTCTCATAGTTCATTTAGCTTTTTGGAGAGTGTAAATGTGAACGGCGATCAATAAATTTCCATTGCTTATCAGTCAAAAGGCAAAGGAA
>JBCDGZ010000222.1:0-7878 GCA_038750655.1 Bacteroidota bacterium
GATAATGGTGGGGCGGTTTACAATAACGGCGCTACGACGGGAAGTGCAGCTTCTCCGCTTTTCATCAATACCCTGTTTACGGGTAATCGGGCCGAGAATAATGGCGGTGCGGTTTACAGCGATGGAACCAATGGTACGAGTACGCCTCGTTTTATGAATTGTTCTTTTGCGGGTAATTTTGCCCGTACGCTGGGAGGTGTCTTTTATAATGAGACTTCGAATGTGATTCTGGAAAATAGTATTCTTTATGGCAATACGGGGGGGAGTATGGAAAATAGCAACAGCAGTCCAGAGGTCAAGTTCAGCCTTTTGGAGGAAGCTAGCTGTCCTGCAGGGGCGGTCTGTGATGCCACTACTACCAACCTGCTTGGCCGCGATCCGCTCTTTGTCGATGCAGATGGTGCAGACAACACTGCTGGAACGCCTGATGATGAGTTACAGCTCAGCATCGGATCGCCTGCTCTGGATGCCGGTACCTTTGTCGACGCACCTGCCGATGATCAAGACGGCCGCGAACGCCCGCAGGGCAATGGCATCGACCTGGGTCCCTACGAGTTAAATGCGGTCCTCTCCGACATTAAAGTCTTCCTGCAAGGTGGCTATGTTGCTGCTAATGGTGAGATGCGTACCGACTTGGCTACTGCTGGAATGCTTCCTACCACTGAGCCATTTACGGCTATGGGCTTCCCTCATACTGGCGGCGGCGGTGGAGAGACAACAACGCAATCCGTCTTTACCACTAACCAAATTACGGATTGGGTTTTCATTGAAATCCGGGATAAGAACAATGCCAATGTCGTGGTGGCTACGCGCTCTGCGCTGCTGAGGAACGATGGCCATATTGTCGACCTGGACGGAGCGTCCCCCTTAGCCTTTTTCGATAAACTACCAGATACCTATTTTGTAGCTATTCGTCATCAAAACCACCTGGGTGTGCTTTCTGCTTTCCCCGTTGTCTTCGGGCAGACGGCCGGCTCCTACGATTTCACCGGTAGTCCCGACCGCACCACTGGTGGACTACTCGGGGTGGTCGATATAGGGGGCATTTTGGCCTTACCTTCCGGTGACTTTGACCACAACGGACAGGTACAAAATACAGATTACAATAGTGTGCTTCCACAACTGGGCCAGTCCGGCTACCTTCCCGGCGACATCGACCTCAACGGTCAAGTCCAGAACTCCGAAATTCAAATCCTATTGGTGCCGAATACAGGGCGTGGAGTGCAGTATAATTATTAAACCAACCCCATTTTGTAGAGCGTTTTTCGAGAAGAAATGGAAATTTAGTGAAACGGGTTGCTGGCGAGAGCTGGTTGCCCGTTTTCAATTCAGGCGCGGTAGGCCTTGAGCTGTGCCATCACCATCGGGAGGAGCTGTCCAAAAGGGATGATTTCGACGGCGAAGTTGCTGCCCGAGCAGATGGGGAATTGCGCTAGGTTACTGATTTCCTTTCGAGCGATTCGCTGAATATCAGTAGCATTGAAGTTAGCACGCGGAAGTTTGCATAGCAGCTTAATGAACCAACGAGCCCGTCGGGTATCCTGCCCTTGGAGATAGGTGTAGCAGTATCGCTGTATGGACTCAATTCGGTCGATGAAGCGCCCCCGGTCGCGCGTCAGCAAAATCAATAGCTCAGCGATCAGGATATTGACATTATCCCCACGTTTATCTGTCTGTGCTTTGAAGGTTTCATTGAGGTATTTTCCCAATCGAAAGATATGATCTAACTGTAAGTACCCGCAATGTTTGAGGAAATGTAGGTAGGCTTCGATAATCAGAAACTGTGGCTGCAAAAGCTCGTGCTTACAAGTCTTGCTTCGCTGAAAAAGCGTGTAGGCTTCCTGATAGTCGCCCGCGTGCAGGTAGTTGATGATTTGGTAAAAACGCAGTAGGTAATCATTGAAGGATTTCTTTTTGGCGTAGGGGGCGGCTTCTTTGAAGCATTTATTAGCCTCCTTATGTTGACTAAGGGCGATATGAGCAATACCTTTTTTAGCTAAAAAGAATTGGTTATGCGCTGCATATACACCAGGTATATTACGAAACTCTGAATAAGCGGCTCTACACGTCGCTATAACTTGTATGTAATCACCTGTATTAAACCTATGCATAACTATTAGTGTGTACTTATGTACTTTGTGTTTTATACTTTTTCCATTCAGCTGATTGATCTTTTCTATAGCCTTTTCAACATCTATCTTTTTTTGTGATTGATGAGCTGCACTGATAACTTTATTAAAATGTTGCTCAGTCTTTTTCTCAACTGTATATTCTCTTAAGAACTGATTTGTCTCTCGCTCAAAGTGAGCAGCTTTCTGACTATTTTTATTGTGGTAGGTATAATGATGAAATAAAATACTAGACAGCTCACAAGCCAAATGCGTAAAATCGTATTCTACTGCGATGTCATAAGCCTGCTTAATCAGTCTAACTCCTTCCTTCCGTCCTCCATTATTGAGTAAGATATGCCCGGCTAGAAATTTTTTTTGGCATTTTTTAAATTTTTTTTCGATGAGATTCATGCCTCTTTGGGTGCTTAATAGTAGGAGGTCTTGGAGGACATTTAGGGTGCGAAACTTCAATTCCCGGTAGTAAGATTTTTGGTGTTTTTTGTCGCAAATTCTTTGGGCAAATGCGTCTTCACTGATGTAGTGCTGCTCCTGTACCATAGCGATAAATTCGCTTGGCTTGCCTTGAATTTGTTGGAGCAATGAAGGTTCAATAAGTGAAAAGTAGCATCTAATATTTTCCATCTTTAAATTTTAGCGGATTATTGATTGACAAGCACTTAGAGTGCGATGCTTGTGTAACATTTTAAATACGTGTCTAACGCCGAGGATCATCCTTTTTCACATTAGGGTAGGAATCAAAACTAATTTCAAACTCATTATTTCATCCTAATTATTTGCCTTATGTTATCAAAAATTGATGCTTTGCAGAAGGTCAAGGTGTTGACTTTCGCAGAGCAGAAAAGCATCACAGGAGGAAGTAGTGATACAATTATCGTAGAAGATCTAACAGCGATGTAGTCATTATCCTGCTTCTCACCAACCCGCACAAAATCCCTGGGGTCCTACGTCAATAGATTGTGGGTTTTGGGGATTTTGTCTATATTGTGGACCGTAGTCATTTCCAAAAATAACAATCCATTTTTAAACTACTGTTGAACTTTGTTCAGCCTAATTATTCGTAATTAGAATGAATTCAAGTTGCGATTCATCGCAACTTGTATCAATTAGGAGTTAAGTACATCAATGATGTTTTTAAACTGCTGAGCTTTGCATAAGTCCACCAGTTGAGAACTAATAATGACTACGTCGCTAAGGCGAAACCTTACTGGTGGGAAAGTTCAGATGGTTTAAATAGAGCCTGCCTCTCTTCGGAGAGGTAGGTTTTTTGTCCGCTCCACTCTCTTATTAACAACTGCGATTTCATTCGGTGTATACCGCTTGTGTTATCAGGCTACGTGTACAAGTTACGAATAATTTATTTTGTTCATAAAAAAAATTTAGAGCATGAGACAAAAAGTATTACTATTCCTTCTTTTCCTTAGTTTGACTTCTTCCCTGTTTGCTCAGCTCCCCTCCTTTCCTGGATGCGGCATGAGCGGTGACGTTCCTCCCGAGGATATTGGTCCGAGAGCTGGCTGCGAAAATTCTTTTACCGCCTTCATCGACCAGCATACCGATGATATGGTACCGCAGGGGATTACGCGAAAGTTGAGGATCAATACCAATGTGGTCTTTGTCCAGAATTTACAACGTAATCGAAATTTTAATTTGGACAATCCAGAGCATATGCAATTTTTCGATAACATTTTCAGTGAGCTGAATCGTCGGATGGAGGATTTGCTTCAAGAGTCCTGTGCCTGTCAGGAAGCTCCTGATCACTATGATAATATTCACATCGAGTTCGTTCCTAATTTCATGGAAATGCGGACCCTGGACCTTTGGGATCATCTGAATGATCCGGATCCTACACTCGATACGCAAACCAGCGGCTACATTCAACAGCTGAAAGATAGGGTGAAGAACTTGCAAGGCTATGAGCCAGCAATCGATATTTTCATCACTAACGAAGGGCCTGCACTAGAGGATTTACTAAGTTCTGAGGTGCCCCTCTGGAATCTTGCTAGTTTTCAGAATATATACAACAGCCAATGGTATTCTGCAAAGGCTAGCACTGACCTCACCAGGTCTGCCGCTTGGCATGCCCCGGACTTGTATTTGCGGTATTTGAATGTAATCAAGCACATTGGGAATGATCATCTGAATAATAATTTTACCCCATTTGCGGTGGGTGGATTTTTGCACGAATACCTCCACTTATTCCTACCTACCTTAGGCCACAAAGATGATTGCTATCAAAATGTGATGAATATAAACGGTGGATTGCGGCGCAAATCCCTCACGGGCTGTCAGGTTCGGGAGATGTACCTGTCATTGATGGGAAGACATGTCCGAAATTTCGTCGAGTGTGAGGATGCCCTGGAGTTTGATTTGACGATTGACACGGATGAAGTATGGAGCAACAACTTGAGGGTTTATGGAGATATTGTGATTGAGGAAGGAGCCTCCCTTACGGTAACTTGCGAGCTACATTTCTCGCCTTCGGCCAATATCATTGTCAAGCGGGGCGGCCAGCTCATTGTAGACGGTGGCATTCTGACGGGCTGCGGCGAGTGGTGGCACGGGATCAACGTGGAGGGCTACTCCGATGGTCCTCAAGCCATTGCAGGCTATGTAGAATTAAAAAATGATGCGATTATCGAATACGCCAATACTGCGATTTCGATGGCCAATACCCAGTACCCCTGGCCCGCATTTGCAGACTACTACGGAGGCCTGGTCAAGGCGGAAAACAGCACCTTTCGAAAATGCCGACGGGCAGTAGAGTTTATGCGCTACGGCGTAGGCACAGTCAAGGACCAATCCAGCTTCACCAACTGCACCTTCGAAGAAATGCGCGAAGGCGTCACCCTCTGGGCCGATAATGGTGTAACTTTCAAAGGCTGCACCTTCCGAGACTTAGAGCAAAGAGGCATCCATCCCTACGATACCGAGGTCTTCGTCAATGATGGCTGTCGCTTCGAGAATATGCCCAGAGGAGTTGATATTATTACGACCTATCCGATTCCTTTTGCGCCACAGATTGGGGAGGCTGGTACCAATGTTAATGAGTTTCGTTGTGAGATTGGGGTGAATGCTACGGCCAGCGGAAGTATTACTCCTGTGAGAATTATAAATAATGATTTTTTTGGTGGAAATATAGGAGCTTCTTTTAGTGGTGTTAGCCATTACCTAGTTCGTAGAAATGATTTCAGTAGCCATACGGTCGGTATCCGCTCTATAGCCGGAGGATTTTATGAGAATCAAATTCGGGAAAATAATCTTCACGCTGCTGATTTTGGCAGCGATGCGGTTTTTGATAACGGGGGATTACAGTATTGGGACAATTGCTTTGAGTCCAACCGCCAGATGGACATTTTGGTCAATCAGGGGGAGATTTTCCCTTCCCAAGGGGATGATGAATTCGCAGCAGGGAATTGTTTTACGCAAGGCCCACCCGAGATTTTTAATATGGGGCCTTCTATAGAATATTACGTCAAAGAGGGGACGCCTATTGGTTCCTGCAAATTCCCTAAGAACTCTATCAATATAGATATTCGTTCTAGTAGGTTGGATAACCTGAATGCACAATGCGGTTCACCGGGATTTACCACCGATCCGGTAGACGAGCTTTGCCGAGGTCCCTTCGAGACCATTGGAGATTTGGTGAAGGAGATCGAACAGCTGGAAAGTAGTGTTGAACTACTGAAGAGGGATACTACGCAAAGCCCCACTGATCGGGCAGCCTACGAACGCTGTCTTGATGGCTTGGTCTGGAATGCTGGCCAACAGTTGTTGACTGCTGATCCATCGGAAGAGGATAAGGAAGCCACCATCGCTTTTTTTGCCGATCGAAAGGTATTCAACTATCGTATTCAAGCTTATGGATTGATGGTGAATTTTGGGGAATTGCCGAGAGCCCGCACTTACCTCAATGAATTGGCTATAGCTACCCAGGAGGAAAGTGACTTTGTGACTGTTCAGCAGCTCAATCTGGATTATTTAGCCAATATGCAGGAGTATGTACTAGAGGAATCTGATGCTGCTCTTTTGTATCAGCTTGCCCGCAAGCCTGCCCCCCTCAGTGGTTATGCGCGCTCCCTCTACGAAGTGCTGACCGGAGAGAAAGTCGAATTGGATATTCCCGACTTTGAGGAGGAATTCCTACCCCGTCAGCAAAATCGTCAACTGGAAGGCAAAACCATCTATTCGGCTCCCAATCCAGTTGTGAATGGTAAACATATTGTTTATTTTGAGAATAATTCATCGACTGTAATGCATCACTTAAGGGTCTATGACCTACACGGAAAACAGTGGCTGGATCAAAGTAACATTATAGGGGATACTTATCTAGTAGATTGCGCCCGCTGGCCCGCTGGCTTGTATTGGTTAGAAATAAAAGATGAGAGGGAAAAAATAATTTATCAAACGAAGATCGTCGTTGTCCCTTAATAATTAGGAGGAGTGCGATTATCTGCAAACTTATCGTACTCCTCTATTTCAATTTTACAAATAATGAAAAATCTAATTATACTCCTCTACTTGTGCTGCTGCTGCCATATACTGGTAGCGCAGGACTATTTTTCGCGTACTTATGATCCCTTTAATCACCGGCCGGAACTCCTTTCTAGCTTGGAGTTAGTTAATGATCAATTGTGGATTTCTGCCATTGGTCCCTGTATAGGTACAAGATGTTTGGAGCAGCTGGTTTTGGATAAGCAGGGTCATCTAATCCATGCTGATACATTACTACGCGGTTTCGATCCGGGGCTCTTTCCGGTTTACACTGACTCTACTCTTACAACATCGGGACTTGATTATCCCGATCTTTCAAAATATATGCTCTACCAATCCACCTTGGACGGCGATAGTCTGGGGCTAATAGACTTACAGATTCCTGGAGATCGTTATCACGAATATTTCAACAAGGGAATGATCGAATACAATGACCAATATGTAGCCTACGGTCAGGTAACGGATCGGGAGGATTTGTGGGAGGGGCAAGAAAAGGTCAAGGGGTTACTATTTTGGGTAAATAAAGATTTAACGTTGGATACCATCACCTTCATTGAGCCACCGGAGGACTGGTTATTGCTGCACGAGGCTCAGATTGATCCACAAAATCAATTGACCTTTATCTATCAATACACCAAAAGGCATCCGATCAGTCAACTCAACCTGGACTATAAGGCGCTCATCAAATTGAATGAAGAGCGACAAGTAGTTTTCAATTGGGAATCAACCTCCTCTGATAATACTCAAAGCAATCTGGCCATACTTGACGATGGAACTATGATCACAGATTTTAATGGATTCATAGGGAATGAAGAAATTCTGGCGATTGCTCCTGATGGTGAACTCAAATGGACCTACATTTTTGATACCCAGCCAGGCATTGTCACTCACGGCGTAATCGATTTGGGTATTGCGGCCAATGGGGATATTATAGGCTGTGGACTAATTAGATCTGTATATTATGACTACGGCTTATCTGGTTTCATTTTCCGATTTTCCCCACAAGGAGAACTACTCTGGAAACGGATATTTTTGGTAGAGCCTGATACTGATCCCGATTTGCCTGAAAACTGGCCACTACTCTCTCAACTGTTTCAAATCATAGAGCTGCCCAATGGGGATTTGGTTGCCGGAGGTGAGGTACTGCGTCCCTACAATGACCCTGTCCAAGGCCCCCGGCGCGACCAAGACGTTTGGGTCATCCGCACCGACGCCGAAGGCTGTATGCAAGAGGACTGCGGCTTCGAGCAGCTGA
>JBCDGZ010000223.1:0-7864 GCA_038750655.1 Bacteroidota bacterium
GCACTATTAAAGTACAGAGCTTTATAGATCAAGGTCTATTGAAGTAAAATGGTTTTATGCTCTCATTTAGGGGTTCAACGGCCTTCTCCCTCCTCTCTACTGCCTCAACACCTTAATAGTCTTCAGTCCGAGCCGTGTCTACTGCAAGGGCTACCGTGTACACACATTTTTTTGGCTCCCTCGCCAATGATTCGTTTCCCCTCTAACGTCCCTCTTCATTTTTCCATTCGATGAAAAACGAAGCAAAAAATCTTGTCTGTGCCCCGTAGGGATCCCTTCGGGATAAACTCGCTCCGCTCAAACACTACACAGACGGGCCACCCGCCCCTCTTTCGTGGCTATTTTGATACTGACCGAAGGTCAGTCAAAATCCCTAAACGGACTTTTTGCGCTGTGTGTACACGGTAGCTCCTGCAAGGGACACGGCGATTATTCTTTTAAGAACAATTTCGGTATGGTCAGTGTCCTCTTCGAGAGAGTATAAGGACACTACCCCCTTCTATTGCCTCAAGACCTTAAACGTCCGCTCCGAACTAGCAGACCGCAATTGTACCACATAAAGCCCCTTCGCATAGCGACCGATGGAATAGGTAAACTGCCGCTGTCCCTCCGGGAGCCTTTGGCGAGCCAGCAAGATGCCCTGAGCATTGAAAATGGCCAGCTCTGTGGGTTCCTGAATGGATTGGGGGAATTGGATATGCAGCAAATCGTTGGTGGGGTTGGGGAAGACCTGGACCTCAGTGGGGGCCTGCCCCTCGGAGGAGCTTACAGTGGTTTCCCTGATCTTATCCAGGATGGTGTCGAACATCCGCTCGTCCAGTACGGTATGGCAGGTATGGTAAGGAGGAGTTGTTCCATTGCCGTGGCTGAGTACCCCCAGCACATAGCGGTCATTGTTATCTCTGTAATAAAGGCCACTGCCGCTCTGCCCACGAAAGCCAAGATTATTATGGCAGGTTGAGTTGAAGGATTCGAACCAATCCATATAGCCTTGCATGGCGTACATCCTTTCCCCCGCTTCGAAGACGGGGTTGCCAAAATCATCTGAGCCGGGGTAGCCGATGCTGCTATGGGTATTCCAGCTGTCCAGAAACCAGCTTTCGTTTTCGTTGTAGCCCAGGCCCAGCCAGCCGACGAGGTTTCCAATATCCCGGTCGAGTACGAGGAGGGCAACATCGTAGTTCCAGTTGGAGTTGTTGGTCCATCCATTGAAGGATAACCACGTAGTAATCTGCGCATATCCGAAGGGGACGTTTCCCATGTTGTAAGCAGGAATGACCACGGAGCCAGGGCCAAACTTCAGCTTTTTATTTTTTTGGGGATCGATCACACAGTGTCCGGCGGTGATGACATGGCGGGGACCGACCATAGCTCCCGAGCAGGTGCCGTAGGTGACCACGCCCCAGTCGTCTTCGTAGGCAATATTGATTTTGACAACGGCGCTGAAGGGATAGTTGGGAAAGCCGTTGATTCGATCCGCGGGTTCCAGATTGGAGAAGACGTAGGCAGTTGCGGTGGCGGTGTCCTGCGATTGGATGGTCTCTTGATCGTTGTTGTCTTTGAAGGGGTTGTAGCCTGGGAAAATGGATTGTTGGGCAGGGTGGGCCTCGTCGCTCTCCCCTACTAGCATCGAATCTCGCGTATCGCTCCACTTGCTTTCGGTCACCAAATAAAGCTCCTCCCCTGTCAAAGAATCATGGCTGCTTTCGGTGGGATTGGGCAGCGGGAGGGGGTGATATTTGGAGGGATCAATCGGCAGATCCTGGGCAGCTAATTGAAAGGTGGCCAGGAAGAAAAGGGCAAAAAGGGTAATGGATTGTTGTTTCATTTTCGTTTTTTTAGTGGTCATTTAAAAATAGAGTTTAGCGGCAGGCAGCGGCAGAGAT
Organism: Bacteroidota bacterium; assembly: GCA_038750655.1. Lineage (GTDB taxonomy): Bacteria > Bacteroidota > Bacteroidia > Chitinophagales > Saprospiraceae > JBCDGZ01. Next base: position 1,887 of record JBCDGZ010000223.1, read on the forward strand.
GTTCGCCTTTCGACCACTGAAGCTAGCGGTGTAGGGTGCCGTGCCGGTACCGGAGAAGTTGACGCCACGCATATCAATGGTGCCTGAAACCCGGTCGCCCTCCTCCGAAAAGTTCAAGCGTATTTCTCCTTCGATGAGTTGGTAGAGGGTGGCCAGCAGGCCGGAGTTGGCGGTGAAGTGATTGAGAAAACTGGAGGTCAGCGTACTTCCAGCACCAGAGTTGTTGAATATCGTTCCGTCCAGCCTGACGATGATGGTGCCCGCAGATTCGTTGACCGTTACCCTTGCCAGATCGAGCGCGGCGTTGACGGGGGTAGAATTACAGCCGGTGCTTCCGTCCCGACATAAAGCAGTATTCGTAAAATACCAGATGGCCCCTTTAGCGGGGCTGCCGCCGGGGAAGCCCGAAATCAGACCAACTTCACGCTCATTGACCCCATTATTGAAATTGATGCCACTCGGCGTAGTCACCGTAGGGCGAACAAACAGACAGGCAGAGCGGGAGAAATCGCCCCAGATGTCGCCGTCTATGTCAATGTCGTAGTAGGTCAGCTGCTCCGGAATATCGCTCTGATTGTTGATAGGATTTCCAGATATATCGAGTGACTCATCTTCACTACAAGAAAACAAGCCGCACAAAATAAAAATAATGAATATTAAATGTTGTATTTTTGATTTTGAAATCATAGTTATTCCTTTTTTGCTTTAATAGGTGATTAATAATATTTTGGTCTAAAATGACATTATCAGAGAGGATTACAGTTTATCTTTATTGCTAAAGATAGGGCATACCAACCGGAGCATCCGCTTCTTTTTTTGACCTCAATCCGGAAAACGCGCAGAAAAACCAACAAGCATTACGCTCACAATAATCTCATAAGCATACAGTTAAACACTTAAAAGTAATTGCAAAAAATCATCAAAATGCACACGAGCTATTTCTTTTCCTTACTAAAAATTATCAAGGGCACAAGCCGCAAGGATTTAGAAATCTTCTTATCTATGTCCAGTAATCAACTTTCAGAATTGGACAAAAAAATTGCTCTTGAAGTACTGCAACGAATTCAAAAAAGAAAGAAAATTGACAGTGTGCATTTATTCCAAAAACATTTTACTCCAAAGCCCGAAAATCAAAAGAAGAAAAAACAAGAATGGAACCGAACACAGCACCGATTGTACCAAACTTTTATGCGCTATTTCGCGATGCGACTCATCGAGGACCATCCCATGAAGAGCGTGCTGTTTACTCAATTCTATAATGAACACGATTTGGAAAGACCAGCACAGAGATTGAAAACAAAAGAAAAAAATCGCCTGGCAGAACTGATGGACCCCAACGCAGTACTGTACGAATACCTATTGCTCGAAATGACGATGAAGGGTAAGAAAATACTTCGTAAGGACGATAGGGAGCTGACCCTGTTAGAAGAAAAGCTGGATCATTTTTTTGTTGAAAAAAAGCTACGCTTCCTCTGCGAAAAGGCCAACCGAAAGCGAATCATCAACAACCCCGATGAGGATAATGATGCGCTCTTACTGGCTTGGATTGAAGACTATGTTCGCCAATTCCCCTCGATAAAGGCGGTCATCTATTTGGATATTTTTAAAATGCTGTCGACTTCTTCCAGCGAAGTGTACTACAAAAAGCTCTATGATAAGCTGCCTAGGCATGCTCAGGAGATTGACCGGGCAACATTAAAAGAATTCTACCAGTACCTCTTGAACTATTGCATCAGCCGGGTAAATCACGGAAAGCTGGAATACGCCAACGCCTATTTGTCGATCTTGGATGGGCTGGCCGAGCGGGGATTGCTGCACGAAGACGGTAAGATCAGTGTTTTCAGTTTCAAAAATCACATCAACATCAGTTTGATAGCAGGTGAGCATCAAAGGGCCGAGCAATTTTGTGATCAATATAGAAAACGCTTGGTGGCCGAAGGGCATCAGGATGTGTTGAGGTTGAGCCGAGCGGCTATTTTATTGCTGGAAGAGGCCTACGAAGCCTGTGAGGCATTGCTCGGGTATTTTGCGCTTGATGATCCATTTCATAAACTAGCCAGCGAGTTTTTACTCCTCAAAATAACTAGCGCAAAGGTACAAGCGGGAAAGTATGATTATGACAATTTTCTAACCAAACTAAAAAGTAAGAAGGCCTTTATTCGCAAGCAAAACTGGATTACTGAAGTCAGAAAGGAAAAGCTGATCTATTTCCTCACGCTCCTCCCCTGGGTAATTAAAGGTAAAAAAATCCATAATATGGAGGAGCTAAAAGATAAGGTCTATGCCTTGGATTGGCTCTGGTTGAAAAAAATGAATAATTAGGGCCGCAGAATAATTGCTGCGGCCCTCGTGAAATATAGGGCTAGCTAATCTGTACGAATGAAGAGAAAGCCCTATTTGTGCTGGTCTTTACGACCACTTTGTAGCTGCCGACGGCCAGAACGCTCAAGTCGACTGTACATTGCTGGGTATGGCAAGTACTTAATTCGAGCAGTAGCTCATCGGAAGCGGAGAACACTTGGATGGTCGACACCGGGTCTTCCGGTGTTTCTGTATCCACTCTAAGCATCACCTCGTCTTCCATGACGATGAAGCCCTGAGGTGAGGCGAATGCAAAAGCATAAGTGTCCATTTGATGATGGAAAGTTGCCGATGGGGTGCTGATGCCAAAGGACAAGCAACTCATGGCGATTAACAGATTTAGCATTAAAAATTTCATAACAGATCATTAAAATGTTATGAAGAGTACTCTTCGAAAATAAGACTGTACAGTTGTTTAGTATCGAAGGCAAGTAGTAAGAAATCCACTTCTGAGGCGAGAGCAAAACACGAGCAAACACCTGCAAAACGCAGGTAAACAGTGATAAAACCCCATTTTTTCACCAAACCCCTATTCCAATGAGAAAATTCTGGAAATTGGTTGCCGAGGATATTGCGGAGAAGTATGGCCACGAAAATCCAGGGTCATGGCCCGCCCAAATCATCTATAATGTACTGGACCATATGGAGCGCCAGGTCATCGAAGCTTGTAAGGCCGATAAGAAGAAGGCGATCGCCTGTGGCATCGTATTCAAGGATGATGTCGCCCATGATGTTAGTAAGGATAAGAAATGGCAAATCATCGATCTGACCACGTTCAAAAGAATCTTCCGGGATAAGAGGGGCGGTGGGCAGACCCGTACGCAAAATATCTTTGCCATTGGGCTGGGCTATCGCTCGGTGGCGGATTACCTGGATAAAAAGCAGGCGTTTACGAAGTCCCCTGCGATGGAGGAGGCTCCACTGGCAGAAAAAGTTGTTGAGCCAAGGTCAATCCGCCAAGCCCCCCAGCAAAAAAGGTCGATTTACATCATTGTGGCGCTGGCCTTGGTCGGACTGATTTTGTATGCTACTACAAATAGAGGCTGGCTGGCTTTCAACCCCTTTCTGGTTACGGGGATCGGCTTGTTTCTGTTTTTTGGGATTCACCGTTTGATCATTAGGTCCGGGCTGATCCAGCCATTTGGCGAAAAGGAGGGCAGTACGATTGTCCGTTTAATTCTCAAATATGGCTTTTATATTGCCCTGGCAACAACCGCCAGCGGAGTGCTGGCTTCTGGGTTGGGGTTTTGGGATAAGCAGCAGGAATCCGTGGTCGCGGTTGAGGTGATCAAGGAGGAGGTGCTGGAGGGATGTACGGAGATGGCGGGCCTGGTTTGGGGAGTGAGTAGGATGGTGCCGAAGGCTTACTTCGAAAGAGAGGCTCGGGAATTTAACCGTGATTATCAGCATAAGGTCAAAGAGCATTACGAGAATTATTTAGGGGAATTGGATCGGATCATACACGAGTATCCCCTCAATACCGATGTCTTTAAAACCTATAAACTCAACCTTCGGGATCAGGCGCAGGCTACTGCGTTTACCAGCGTCTATGATCATTTGAAGGAGGCAAATCAACAACTATTGGATTGGCAAAAACAATTACAGGAGCTGCTTTCCTATACCATTAATAATGAAACTTTTGCTCAAAAAATCACCCTAAAACAACAACAGAAAATCGTCGAAGCCCGTATCGCTCTGGCCAAGGCCGGCTCCGAATTTGTACTCCTGCTGCAAAACGAAACCGACATCTACCTGCTCAACAATGCGCTTAACATGGCCGACTTCCAAATTTCCGAAAAAGCCCCCAAAAAGATTTGGCAGCAACTGCAACAACGGCTCGCCCAGCTCCATCGAGAAAAACAAGAATTGCTTGAGCAGGCCTCCGGCATCCCTTCCCTGATTAGCCAAAATATCTCCCCTCCCAAAGACACTACTAAGCCTAAGGCAGACCAGCTTATGGACAAAGCCGACTCCATAATGAATAAACTATATCAAGAAGGGACGCTGGTCACGGAGGAAGAACTGGTGCGCATAACTGCTCCTAAAGCCCAAAGAAACCTCAGCGGCCAAATCCGTAATCCCTATCTCCAAAAAAACCGCGCCGAGCAAGGTCTCCCTCCCGACCAGCTCACCCTGGCCGAAAAACAACGCCTCAATCGTAAAGCACTCGACACTACTACTACCGAACCCAGTGGCCTCCTCACCCTAGCCGTACTGGCCTTCTTCGAATCAGACGAAGAAGGTGTAAAATATTACCTTCAAAAAGCTTTAAAGAGTCCGCAACTTAGCCCTGTCCAGCGGCAATTTTTCGAATTGTCTCTACAACGCATGGAAGAACCCGATCTCTACGGAGAGAGCATTGGCGTAATGGTGCTCCGAATCCTGCCCGGCGGAGCCCTCCAAGCTGCCGGGCTACTCCCCGGCGATGTCTTGTTCAAAGTCAATGGCGAATATGTCCAAAACACCGCCGACATCTCCAAACTCATCGTGGGCAAGGCCAGAGAGGATGTGCATTTCTTTGAATTCTACCGAGAGGGACGCTACAAAAGTAAATCCGTCCCCTCCAACCAGCTGCTAGGTGCTCAGCTCAGCCCACTCATCACCTGGGAGCCGATGCAGATGTGATGGAAATGCGCTTAAAAACAAAAAACGGTATCGAGCAATCCCCGATACCGTTTCCTTATTCATTTTGCTTTGGTTTAGGCTTCCACACTCACCTGAATCAACTCCGCTTTGAAGCTGATCGGGCCTTCGCCTTCGTAGGTCATCGTGCCTTCCAATGTCTGGCCATTGTCAGAAGACTTGGCCGCCCACTGTACAACATTTTGCTTGCCGAAGCGCGTACCAATCACCCAAGTACCGCCGGGATGCCAAGGAGCAGAAGAGCCACCCCACTGGTTCTCTACCGTATAGTTTCCGCCAGCGTTGTCCCCACGGAGTACGCCTTTGAAACCAATCGGGCCTTCGCCGGAGTAGGTGTTGGTTCCGGTCAGGGTATTGCCCTTGTCTGTAGAATTTACATCCACCGCAACGACGTGCTGCCCGCCGCGACAACCAACAACCCAAACACCGCCGGGATGCCAAGGAGCAGAAGTACCTCCCCAGCGGTTCTGCACGATATAAGCATTGGCTTCGCTGATGTTGGCATTAAAGCCGATGGGGCCCTCGCCTTCGTAGGTCATCGTGCCCGTCAGGTTATTGCCATCCTTAGAGGTGAAGTTGAGCTGAACGCACTTTTGGTTGCGGCCACCGATCAACATGGTTCCACCGTCATGCCAAGGGGCAGAGGAGCCGCCCCACTGGTTCTCTACCGTGTAGGTGTTGCCCGCTACATTGGTAGCTTTGAAACCTATCGGCCCTTCGCCTTCGTAAGTCATTGTTCCGGTAAAAGTTTGCCCGCCATCATTAGATTTGATGTCCATTGCGACTACATTTTGGTTATCACGAGCACCAAGTACCCAAGAACCACCGTCATGCCAAGGAGCAGAAGAGCCACCCCACTGATTTTTTACAGAGTAAACTGCCATTGTCTAATAGGTTTAAAAAAGATTATAAAATAAAAATGATTAATTACGATACGAATGAAAAAAACTAGAGAGGAGATGAGTCATCAATAC
>JBCDGZ010000224.1:0-7768 GCA_038750655.1 Bacteroidota bacterium
CCAGAATCTTACCGCCCACATCTTCCGCCACACCCTTGGCTTTATCCAGCGGCGCTTCCGTCTTATCTATGATATTTGAGCCGACATCTTCGGCTACGCCTTTGGCCTTGTCCATCAAACTTCCCGCCGTATCCAGAATCTTACCGCCCACATCTTCCGCCACGCCTTTGGCTTTATCCAGCGGCGCTTCCGTCTTATCCATAATATTCGACCCCACATCTTCGACTACGCCTTTGGCTTTACCCATCAAGCCTTCAGCAGTATCCAGTATTTTACCGCCCACATCTTCTGCCATATCCTTCGCTTTGTCCAAGTGAGGCTCCGCTTTATCCAGGAGATTTTCACCCACATCTTTGGCAATATTTTTAGCTTTTTCGACAATATCGCTGGTTTTATCCCAGACCTGATCGCCGACGTCCTCCGCCTTATCTCTGACAGAATCGACAATGTCTCCCGTCTTTTCCGCCAAATCTTCACTGGCCTCTTTACCAAATTCGGCGGCCTTATCCGCAGCAGACTTAGAGACGGCTTTAGCGCCGAACAGCAATTTTTTCATATCATTCAAGAATCCCATACGCCTAGATTTTAGTTTTGGAGAATATATTTTTCAAACACTAGAAACAAAAGTTAGGAAGATTCTGCAATTTATAGAAATTCTTTAGCAAACGAATCGAAAAAAACAGCGAAATAATCGACAGAATTCGATAAAATTGTGCTATGATTAAACTCACCGATATTCAATACGAAGATATGGTTGTCCATCGGGTAGGCAACAAGCATCGTGCAGAACGCAATTTTGAATCCCGAACGGTCTACGGCGCTGATGAGCAATTGCAGGATACCCTGCTGCACTATTTCATCCGCCCCTTTAAACGGGTCGATGACCACTACCGCTTCCGGCACTCCAGCGATTTGACCTACAATGAGGTTTACGGCTTCGCCAGCGCCATCTTTGACGAACCGAGCCGCCTGCTGCCCGAATCGGTGAATATTCTCCATCACTTGTACCGCCAATCTGACCACCCCAATATCAAATCAGGAGAACTCTACGTCGTCCATTTTCGCGACGTGCAGGTCGATGATGAGCTAGTGGATGCCATCGGCATCTTCAAGTCAGAACGCAAACACGCTTTCCTTAAAGTTCGTGAAGAGGGCGAGCGCCTACGCATTAGAAGGCAGGAAGGCATCAGTGTGGACAAGTTGGATAAGGGCTGCTTGATCCTCAATGTCGATCGCGAAGAGGGCTTTCTAGTGCTTAGTATCGATAACAATAGCTACGATGCCGACTATTGGCTGCACCATTTTCTTAACGTCGATTTCATCCGCAACGAGAGCTTTCATACCCGCTCCTACCTAGAGCTGTGCAACGCCTTTTCTAAAGAGGTCATCATCCCTGCCAAGGACAAACAGGAGCAAATCAAATTTTTGTCTAACTCCGTTGATTATTTCAATAGCAACGATCAGTTCAGTGTCGACGAGTTCACCCAAAAGGTGGTTCCCGAAGGGGAAATGCAAGAGGAGTTCCGCAACTATCAACGCGATTTTGCTCTCGATGGGGTAGAGCATTTTGAAATCTCCCAAAAGGCGCTGCGCAGCGCCCGCCGCAAAATCAAGGATTCTATTAAACTGGATACCAACATCCAAATCAAACTGGATTTTAATAACCCGGATGCTAGTAACCGCTTTTTGGAAAAGGGCTACGATGAGCAACGGGGGATGTTTTTTTATAAGGTATATTTTAATGAGGAGTTGCCGTAGCGGCCTAGGGCCGGCCTGGACTGCCTTTTGCAGTTAGGGTGGACGGTCGACGGTAGACGGCGAGCGCAGGGAGACGTGAGAATGTGCGGAGCCACGTACCACTACGTTCTACTACAAACCACTACTTTTGCCGTCCACCGTCCACCGTCCACCGTCCACCGTCAACCCAAAGCGCCAAAGGCGCAAAACCAACAACAATGGACATCAAAGCCGCTTTACTAGCTGAACACTCCAAAGCCCAGACCCTAATGATCGTCGACTATATCGGTGATGATCAGGGGCGTTTTGATGAGCTGCTGGGGCTATTTTTGGGGGAGGAGTATCGAGTGACCCAGCGGGCGGCTTGGGTGGTGAGCCATTGTGCGGAGGTGCGCCCCCAATTGGTGCGGCATCACCTGAAGACGGTCTTGGACAACCTGGAGCGGCCAGGGCTGCACGATGCGGTGAAGCGCAGTACGACGAAGTTTTTATCGGAGATCGAGCTGCCGGAGGAGCTGCTGGGACAGGCCGCTACGCTGTGCTTCGATTTGCTGGCTTCGCCGACCGAGGCAGTGGCCATCCGGGTGCATGCGATGACGGTGTTGTACAATATTTGTCTGAAGGAGCCGGATTTGGCAGATGAGCTGAAGCTGCTGATTGAGGATGGGATGGAGCAGGGCTCGGCGGGGTTTCGCTCCCGAGGGAGAAGGATACTGAAAGGACTGGCCAAGTTGCAATGAGATCAACAACATAAAAATTGATGATGGAAAAACGTGACGATCATACCGATGCCAACTGGCTGCGCCTTCGCTCGGAGGAAGGGCCAGACCTGAAGCTTTTTAAGGTACGGTTTGACCACATGCGCAATGCCCGCAATGGGCAGATTGGGCGTATGGTGGTGTTGGAGGCACCGGATTCGGTCAATGTGGTGGCTTTGGCGGAGGATGGGCAATTGTTGCTGAGCAAGCAATATCGCTTTGGGACGGAGGAGATGACCCTGGAATGCCCGGGTGGCATCGTCGATCCGGGGGAGGCCCACCGGACGGCGGCGGAGCGGGAGCTACGCGAGGAGACGGGCTACAGCAGCACACAATGGCGCTATTTAGGCTGCGTTCCTTCGAATCCGGTGTTTATGGACAACTACTGCCACCATTGGCTGGCCCTCGGCGCTACCGCCACCCACGCACTGGATTTGGACGCCGAAGAAGCCATCGAGCCTTTTTTACTCCCGCTATCAGAACTCAAAGCCGCTGTTAAGGCCCAGCAAATTAGCCATCCACATACCCTTTCTGCCCTAGCCCGGGTGTTTGAGCTTTGGGATCGGCCCGACTTAACCACCTTATAGCAGTCAAATAAGCCCCTCGAACTTTTTTTTAAAAAAAGTTCCTCCCCACTATTACCTTTCCCAATCTCAGGGTACTAAACTTTAAACAAGACAGTCCATGAGAATAATGAAAACCACAAGCCCCTTTCTACTATACGCATATCCAGCAGTATCAATAAACTAAACAATTTTGCAGTAACGAATCAGTATAAAGCTATGAAGGCTGGAATGCTTCAATAAAGCATCTATGCTTTTAGGTTCAACTGTAGGAGTGGATCGCTAATGATTTGGACAATAGCATTGGCAATGATTCACTCCTACTTTTTTGCGTTCCTCCGAATTTCTTACTTTTGCTCCTCTACTCGATTTGATAAATCCAGGATAGATGCAGCTTAAGAAAATCCAGTATTATTTTAAAGAATACCACCAATGGCTTAAAAAGGCTCGAGATTATCGGCAGGCCCACCAGTGGGAAGCACAGCTCAATTTTCAAACTCACTGGGAAGAGGGCGCTGCTGACTTTGCGGCCATGTACGACCGCAGCTTGCAAAACAGCCAAACCCGCCGCCTCTGGAAGGACCAGAGCTATCAACCTAAGGCGATGATGCTTAAATTTATCGCCTTGCAACCCGATTATGCTTGGGCGATGTTCCGCGACTTGTTTGACGAACGCAAAGATATTGGGGATCGGGTGGTGCGCTTTAAATTAGGCTGTGATGAACTGCTTCGGCAGTACAAAACCAAGCATATCGCCTCTATTGACAATAACCATTACCACGAGGATAATCGCATGATTGCGCTGTATTTGGCCTTCCGCTACCCCTTGGAATATACCTTTTTTGACTATCCTGCCTTCGAGAAGACCATGAAGAAACTCGGTAGCGTGAATATCCCGACGCCACAGGAGATCGATCGATTTTTCAAAACCAGTCGTACCTTGTACAAATTTGCGCAGAAGGAGGAAGGATTGGTGGAGACGCAGCGTCGGTGCTTGCCCGAACGGAATCATTTTCGGCAAGGGAGCCTGCTTTTGATCCACGACTTCTACCAATATTGTGCCCGGGAGTAGGAGTGTGGCATGATTTTTAGTTTTAATATGAGCAAATGACTTACCCTTGTCTGCAAACTGTTATTTAGTATCTCTACCAGTAGATTGCATAAAAATTAGTCCTAATACCTCTTTTTTTATAAAAAATTGTAAACTTTACACTAAGCTAGTTCATTTGAATAAACAAGCATACTCTTACTAATATGAATAACTTCAATAATTTCGAGCATCCTTATCCGTACAATCCTTTGTACAAGAAGCGCGGCGCCTATTTCTGCATGGAATTTGGCATTGATCAAGCCCTGAAAATCTACTCTGGTGGATTGGGGTATTTAGCGGGGTCTCATATGCGTTCGGCCTATGAACTTCGGCAAAACATGGTAGGCATCGGCATGCTGTGGAAATATGGCTACTACGATCAAGTTCGCGAGGGCGATAAGTCGATGAAGGCACATTTTATTGAAAAAGATTACAGTTTCCTGCAAGATACGGGGATTACTTTTGACATTGAGATCAATCGACATCCTGTGAAGGTGAAGGCCTGGTATCTCGCTCCTGAGGTCTTTGGTACCGCGCCGATTTTCTTATTGTCGACGGATTTGCCAGAGAATGATTGGCTGGCTCGTACGATTACCCATCGCCTGTACGATTCTAACATAGAGACTAAAGTTGCACAATGTGTACTGCTGGGTGTCGGTGGGGCTAAATTGCTGGACCTGCTCAACTACAATCCTGAGTTTTATCACCTCAATGAGGCGCACGCGCTTCCCGCTGCTTTCTACCTTTATAAGAAGTATGGGCAGATGAGTGAAGTGACCAAGCGATTGGTGTTCACTACGCATACGCCGGTGGCAGCAGGCAATGAGAAGCACGATATTCGTTTGTTGAATAAAATGGGCTTTTTCTGTGGAACACCTGTTCAGCAAGTTCGGCAAATGCTGGATGTGCAGGGGGATGTTTTTGACCATACCCTCAGTTGCCTGCGGCTAGCGCGGATTGCCAATGGCGTATCGCGCATGCACGGCGAGGTCGCCAATCAGATGTGGGGCGGCTATCACAGCATCTGTCCGATCATTTCGATTACCAATTCACAAAATCATAAATACTGGGCAGATACCCAGCTGGATGCAGCGTTGAAAGACGACGACGACGCTCGCCTCGTCGAGCGCAAAGCAACGCTCAAAGGCAAGCTCTTCAGCATGGTGGCCAACCAAACTGGGAAAATCTTCGATCCCAAGGTACTGACCATCGTCTGGGCCCGTCGCTTCGCTCCTTACAAGCGTGCTGACCTCATCACCCGCGATATGCGGCGTTTCGAGCGCTTGGTCACCGATACGGAGCGTCCGGTACAGGTCATCTGGGCGGGCAAGCCCTATCCGATGGATTACGATGCCATCAGTAAGTTCAACGGGCTGGTTCACCTCAGCAAGCAGTACAACAACTGCGCAGTGCTGGTGGGATACGAGCTATTCCTATCCAAGCGCCTCAAGCAGGGCAGCGATATTTGGCTCAACACGCCCCGCGTCCCTCGCGAGGCATCCGGCACCAGTGGGATGACCGCCGCCATGAATGCCTCGGTGAACTTCTCTACTCAAGATGGCTGGATTCCCGAATTTGCTCAGCACGGTGTCAACTCTTTTATTGTACCGCTAGTAGACGCTAATTTGCCGGAATACGAGCAGGATGCGCAGGATATGAAGCACTTCCTGGACCAGCTTGAATTTGAGATTTTGCCGATGTACTACGATGAGCACGAAAAGTGGTTGACGGTCGTTAAGAACAGTATGAATCAGGTGGTACCGTACTTTGATGCAGATCGTATGGCGCATGAGTACTACGAGAAGCTGTATCAGGCGGAGGGCCGGTTGGCGGCTTCGACGCCGAAGGCGGTGCGGATGGGGATGTAAGATCATCTTCCTGCAAGACAATAAAAAAGCCCGGCTGACATCGTCAACCGGGCTTTTTTACTGGAAAATACTTTACTGTCTTCTAAAAATGAAGTCTCCATCAATGGTATAATCAACGGTAGAGCCTTGATCAATAATCGTCTCATCTTGACTAGACGCCAGCTCAAGGTCATCCCCCTCCAATTTGATAATAGTGGAAGTACCTGTCTCATTGTCACTATTGGTAGCAGTGATTTGATCACCGTCGACCACATAGGTACCATTCCCCATAAAACCCTGGAAAGTAATTGGTACGGTAATGCTTTGGCCGATAATTCCAAAAGAAAGGTCAATAATATAACTACCACTAGAGGTGTAGGTACCGTCGGATTTAAACTCTAATTGCATGGTTATATCTCTACCTACGCCATTGAAGTCAGTAGAAGTGGTCTGCCCAAATGTAGTTGAGCTTGAATTCCCGGTGTAACTAAAAGCAGTCATGGTCCAAGTCCCCACGATTTCACTGTCATTACCTGTCATACTATCGTCATCACTGTTACAGGCACTTGCGCTGAGCAAAATGAGGAGGCCAAAGAAAAGATTTTTAATTTTCATAAGCATTATTTTGATGAAGTTTGATAAAAGCATCGAACGGGGGTAACTGTACATAAATTGTACCCATTTATTTGCTTATAATTTCCTTAACGCTTCCAGGTCTAGGCCAGTAATTGCTGCGATTTCTTCCAATGGCATATTTCTGTTTTTCAGTTTTTGAGCGGTTTGGAATAACGCTCTATACGCCTTTTTTAGCTCTATGCGAATCTCCTCGCTCACCTGCTGACGAATTCCTTCCTGTAACTCTTTCGTCACCTGCTGACGAATTCCTTCCTGTAACTCTTTCGTCACCTGCTGACGAATTTCTTCCTGTAACTCTTTCGTCACCTGCTGACGAATTTCTTCCTGTACTTCTTTCGTCATTTTTTCATTTACCTCTTTCGTCACTTTTTGGAGAATTTCCTCTTGCCAAATTTCCCGTTCCTCCTGCTCCATCTGTATAATAGAAGCATTCTTAGCAATGGCCATGTTGTAAAACATTCGTTGATCAGGAGTCATATTCCCTTCGTCAAGGCGTTTTAGTGCCTTTTCCAGCCAATCTTCCGTCAAGAAACTAGGAAAATCACTGTTCTTTTGAATCTTATCTGAATTCTTCATGAGGAATAAAAGTTTGTCGAGGTCAGACTGAATATCTTCGACCGCTAGATTAAATTTACTAATTTCTATGATGATATGTGTGATTTGATCATCTAGTTCTTCTCCAATCTGATTCTTCAAAGTAGCGAAATGATAGTATTGCTTGGAATGTCGGAAAAGATTTCGGGCGAGGAGGCCAACACAATAAATCTTAGGTAAATCCTCATAGAAGTAATTGCCTTTTCTGACAAAGGTATTGAACTTCTGGAAGGCATAGAACTTGGACCTATGAATGTAATTCTTATAGGGGCCTAGCTGCATCTCTACGATAAAAGTAGTCCCTCTTTCGTCCTCACAGGCCAGGTCGTAGACGCCCTTTCTGGAGTCTTTGGTCTGCCCTTCAAACTCATTCCGAAGAAAGTGTACTTGCTCAATAGGAGTCTTGTGTTGAGTCAGTGCTTGTAATGATCTTTTCAGAAAAAGCGTATCACTTTCATCCGCAAAGGTTACTTTAAACCCATAATCCGAAAGTATGGAAATGAACGATGTGTTAGTTTTCATTTGATCAAAAATAAACAAAAA
>JBCDGZ010000225.1:0-7722 GCA_038750655.1 Bacteroidota bacterium
CAACTGGAGCTCAATCCGGTCTAGTTTGTATCGTAGGCGATACCAGGACATCCTAAACTGTAGGCTTGTGGGGTCTGGTGATGAAAACCTAGAAGACCCAGCTAGTGAGAGTCTGGAACGGTCTTCAGTTTTCTTTGAAGGTTAATGTGAGTTTTGGTGTTGTGTTGAGACACCGGACCACAGGTCGACTCAGGTATTATCATTCCTCATCAAACAATGCTACAATCTATCCAACAGCAAGGATCCTAACATCCAGAGCTGATCTGAACAGTTTTGTTGATGATTTCAGGGCTCTTGACTATGCACAGCATGGGTTAGTCAGACGAGAGAACTCTTCATTTTGAATCACCACTACGTGGTTCACAAAATCTTCCTTACCTGCCTGCCGGCAGGCTGACTCTCGTTCATCGCAACTTGGGTAAGTACTACAAATCGCATATTACAAATCGTTTCAAATCTAATTGCCTATCAGTACCGCACCGCTACCTAACTAAAACCCAGGTAAATATGAAATTATTATGGAGTTTGGTAGTAGTAGCCCTGACGGCTTTCCTCCCAGCCGCTCAGTCTCAATGCCTCAACGGTGATTGCTTTAACGGACAAGGTTCTTTTCTCTATCCCAGCGGTGCCCGCTATGTCGGCCAATTTAGGAATGGTAAAATCCACGGCGAAGGTATCTTATATTTCAGTAATGGTAATAAGTATGTTGGCCAATGGTCCAACCATTACCGCGATGGCAAAGGTAAAATGGTTTTTAACACCGGCGATATTTACCAGGGTAATTTTAAGCGCAGTAAATTTCACGGCTACGGCGAAATGACCTTCACCGACGGTGAACGCTATGAAGGACAATGGCGCAACGATCTGCAAAATGGCCAGGGGGTCTACTATTATAAGGATGGAGATCGCTACGAGGGCAATTTTAGTAGTGGAAAACTGAATGGCAAAGGGACCATGTTTTATGCTAATGGTGCCCGCTATGCCGGTAATTGGAAAGACAATTACAAAGACGGCCAGGGGGCCTTCTATAAAACGAATGGTTCGAAGGTCAGTGGATTTTGGCTGGCGGGCAAGTATGTGGGCAATAGCTCCAAGGAGGAAAGCACTTCGGAGACGGCCGGGACCGAAGTGGTCCTAGCGGATGGCCTTCGCGATTGCAATCAGATGCATTGTGGTAATGGAATGGGAACTTACACCTATAGCGATGGCTCCCGCTGGGTCGGTGAGTTCATCGACGGTATGCCCGAAGGTCAGGGTACTTGCTACTACGCCAATGGCGATCGCTACGTGGGCGGCTGGAGGGCCCATGCGCCGCACAATGAGGGGGTGATGCATTACACCAGCGGCCGCGTTTTTGGAGCCATTTGGGATCACGGTCAGCCGGTAGGGGACTTGAAGTCGAAAGATGAGCAGGTGCCGACAGAAGAGGTAGCGGTCTATCGCAGCAATGAGGTGAAGATTTGGGCCGTCGTAGTGGGGGTTGCCCGCTATGCCCACATGCCGGTGCTCAAATACACCGATGATGATGCCTACCACATCTACGCCTTCCTCAAAAGCCCGGAGGGCGGTGCCCTGCAAGATGAGCAACTGCGAGTGCTGGTCGATGAAGATGCTACCCGCACCAACATCATGAGAGCCATGCAGCAAGTTTTCATGAAGGCCGACGAAAACGATGTGGTGCTGCTCTACTTCTCCGGCCACGGCCTGCCCGGCTCCTTTTTGCCCGTCGATTTTGACGGTTTCAATAATAAACTACACCACGAAGACATCCAGGAGCTGTTCCGGGAGACCAAGGCCAAGCACAAAATTTGCCTCGCCGATGCCTGCCACTCAGGAACCCTGACCGCCATGCGTTCTCCATTTGACAATACTTTACGAAAATATTACGAAGCTTTTGAGCGTTCATCCGGAGGTACGGCCTTATTGCTGTCTTCTAAAGGCGATGAATTCTCATTGGAAGACCAAGGATTGCGACAGGGTATTTTTAGCCATTTCCTGATTCGGGGATTAAAAGGGGAAGCCGATAAGGACTTGGATAAGATCGTCACCATCAAAGAACTCTTTGATTTTGTGCATACCAAAGTAACCAGTTATACCGCCAATGCACAGACCCCCTCGCTGACGGGCCAGTACGACGATAATATGCCTGTTTCAAATATTCGCTAAAAAGGTGTAACCTATATCAATAAAATTGGTAATATATTTGATGAAGTTTTTTAGAATCCCTCACACTAGGTCATTATAGTCAATTATATCATCACTACCAGGAAAATCAACCTACACATGAGTACCACCATAAAAACAAGTCTCTTACTCGCTTGCTGCTTATTTTTCTCTGCACAAATGATGGCGCAATGTATCAAAGGGGACTGCCAGAATGGCCAGGGCACCTTTGTTTATCCCAGCGGCGCCAAGTACATCGGAGATTTTGAGAATGGTGAAATCAATGGCGTAGGCATCTGTTACTACACCGATGGCAGTAAATATTCTGGTCAATGGAAAGATCGCTATCCAGATGGCAAGGGGACGAAAACCTATGCTAATGGGCACAAGCGCAGTGGTTTGTGGATGAAAGGGCAGGCCATTGATGAGAAAGGCCAACTAGTGGAAGTCGAGGGGGCTGATGATGGTACAGACATTCAATCGGGCTGTATCAGTGGAGATTGTGAGAATGGAGAAGGGGTTTTTGCCTATGCGGATGGGAGTAAGTACGAGGGGCAGTTTCGCGGAGGAATGCTCAATGGCTGGGGGACTTGGTACTTTACCAATGGCGATAAGTACATCGGTAATTTTAAAGACAACTACCTCCACGGTCGAGGGACTATCTATCCTGCTTCTGGAGAGAAAATCATTGGAGAGTGGGTCAATGGTGAGTATATTGGTGATGGGCAGGCCGAGTTGGGCCGCGAAGGATGCATTAAAGGTGATTGTGAGAACGGCAAAGGTACTTATGTATACAAGGACGCTGCCGCTAAATATGTAGGAACGTTTACCAACGGCCTGCCTAATGGCAAAGGCATTTGCTACTATGCTAATGGCGAACGTTATGAAGGGGAATGGAATAATGGCAGCTTCTATGGCGAAGGTACGCTCTATTTAGTGGACGGTAGCGAGGTGATTGGTTATTGGAAAGATGGTACTTACATGGGGGCCGATGATCCAGACGAGGATTTCGAAGCGCAGACCAAAGTCGCCAGCAAGCCTGCCACCGATGCGCCCACGATGGCCGAAGTAGCCGAAATAAAAGTCTGGGCCGTAGTTATCGGCGTATCCTCCTACGGCCATATGCCCGCCCTGCGCTACACCGACGACGATGCTTATCGGATGTATGCTTTTCTGAAAAGCCCAGAGGGCGGTGCCCTGCGCGATGATCAAATCAGTATCTTAATTGATGAAGAGGCCACAAAAGCCAATATCGTCAATACCATGACAGAGGTATTCTCCAAGGCCGGGCCTAATGATCTGGTCATGCTTTATTTCTCTGGTCATGGCCTGAAAGGTTCCTTCTTACCCATCGACTTCGATGGGTTCAACAATAAACTATTTCACGAAGAAATCAATCAGATTTTGAAGACCAGTCCGGCCAAGTACAAGCTCTGTATTGCCGATGCCTGCCACTCCGGCAGCTTGCTAGCCATGAAAGGAACGACGGAGAGCGCGTTGAGTAAGTACTACCGCACCTTGGCGCAGGCGCAGCCCGGAACGGCCCTGATCATGTCCTCTAAATCGAATGAAACCTCCCTCGAATCCAGCGGCCTGCGGCAAGGCGTATTTAGCCATTTTCTTATCCGAGGACTCAAAGGCGAAGCGGATAAAGACCGCAATAAAGTCATCGTGATCAGTGAATTGTTCGACTTTATCAACGAAAATGTCCGGGACTATACTGGGATGCGCCAGTCGCCGGTGATCAAAGGAGATTACGACGGCAATATGACCGTAGGAGTGGTCCGATAATCAAAATCCTCTTATCGTTGCAAAAACGGCTGCAAATACTTATCTTTGCAGCCGTTTTTGACTTTTTAACTTATTTATTTAAACCAAGTTGCGATGAACGAGAGTGAATCAGGAAGATTTTGTAAACCACGTAGTGGTGATTCAAATATCTGACGTATTGACTTTCTTCTAGTGAATCGGAACTTGCATTACTTAATTACTTCACAATGATTCAATACGAAGTAACTTTCATCGTAGATCCAGTACTGTCGGGCGATGAAATTAAAGCGACAGCTCAGACCTATGTCGATCTGCTGACCAAAGAGGCCAAAGCGATCGTACATATCGACGAGATGGGACTGCGCCAGTTGGCCTACCCTATTAACAGACGCACCTCCGGGGTGTATTACTGCATCGAGTTTCAAGTAGAAACTGGAGAAATGCTCTCCAAGATGGAATTGGCACTACGCCGCGATGAACGCATTATGCGCTTTTTGACCGTTAGATTAGACAAATATGGCATTAAGTACAATGATGACAAGCGCAATGGCCTGATCGGCAAGAAGAAAGCTAAGGACAGCGAGAAGGATAAAGAAAAGGAAAGAGACAACAACCGCCGCGACAGAAGAGATCGTAGGGACAACAGAGATTCTAGAGGCTCCAGGGGAGGAAACTCCGGTGCTAAGGCTCCTGCGGTTAAAGCCCCTGCCCCTAAAGCAGAGCCCGCTCCAAAGGCGGAACCAGCAGTGAAAGCGGAACCTGTTGCTAAGGCAGAACCAGCTACTAAAGCAGCGCCAACTGCCAGCGAGGAAGAAGAATAGGCCCTCGTTGAATTCCATTATTTCAAACTCAAAAAAAAGACATTATGGCTTCTAGAGATGATATTAAATTTCTGAGCAATCCTAATATCGGACAGCTGCGCAAAAAATACTGCCGCTTCCGCAAATTCGGCATCCGCCACATCGATTACAAAGATCCTGATTTCCTGGTGCAGTTTGTCAACGGACAAGGTAAAATCTTGCCTCGTCGGATTACTGGCAACTCACTCAAATATCAGCGTAAAGTGGCTACGGCGATTAAGCGGGCCAGACACTTGGCGATGTTACCTTACGTAACGGACTTGCTGAAATAACCCAATCTTTAACAATTCAAATCTTATTCGACATGGAAATTATATTGCTGAAGGACGTTGATAAGGTAGGAGCCAAGCACGAGCTGGTAACCGTTAAGGATGGTTATGGCCGCAACTACCTGATCCCGCAGGGGCTAGCAATTATTGCCAATAAGGCGAATCGTGGTCGCCTGGCTGATCTGAGACGTCGCGAAACGGCTATGCAAAATAAAATGCTGGGAAGCTATCAAGAAGTTGCGGCTCAGTTGGAAGGAAAAGTACTTAAAATTGGTGCGAAAGCAGGTACCAGCGGTAAAATCTTCGGTAGCGTTACCGCTATCCAGATGGCTAATGCCCTGCAAGAGCAATTCAATGTGGAGGTGGATCGCAAGGTGATCGTTCTTCCTGAAGAAGTGAAGACTCTTGGGGAATACGAAGCTACGCTTAATCTACACCCAGAGGTGCAGCCCAAAGTCAAATTTGAGGTGATAGAAGAATAGCTTTCTTCCGCAGATTTGCATGAAAAAAGCCGACTGTTTCCAACGGTCGGCTTTTTTTGTCTAGAAATTACATTTAGGCCCATTCACCTTCAACCAGCGTTCTTTCTGTTTGTAATCTGGCATAGCTTCGGCCACGAGCTTCCAGAAACGACTGGAATGGTTCATTTCCTCCAAATGCGCTAACTCGTGGATGATGACGTAGTCGATTACTTCATCAGGAGCAAACAAGAGTCTAGTGGACAGGTTAATATTGCTTCTGGAGGAGCAACTGCCCCAATTCGACTGATTGTACTTGAGGTTCACACTGCGAATGTCTTTCTTGAAATACAAGGCATTCAACTCCTGTACTCTACGACTGATTGCTGGCAAAAAATCCTGTGCGATGCTGCGGCTCAAAAGGTGGCGGATATTCTTCTGTAAATGAGCACCGCTGTCCTCCCGGCTTAGGCGTAGGTGAACAATGCCGTTGCGTAGGATGGCACTGTGCGTCTTGCGATCACAATATTCGATTAACAGCCTGTAGCTGCGCGCTCCTACCTGAATAGTGTCGCCACTCTTGTATTGTCGTCCGAAAAAACGGGTTTCCAAATGCTCATGTTTTTCTAGCTGCTGCTTCACCCACTTCTGAAACCATATAAACTGCTCTTGCTCCTGCTGACGCCCCAGTCGGCTAGGCATGCGAAGGATGGCGGCGTTCTTACCAATAGAAGCTCGGACATTGCGCCGCAATTCTCGATAAATCTTGGCCGGTACCTGCCGACCATTAATGTCTAGATAGATTTTTTGTACTGCCAAATGAGTTTAATCAAGCATTTTTCTGGGCAAAATTCTGCATTAGATCAACTAAGAGCTGAATGCTCTCCTTTGACATCGCATTGTAAATCGAAGCTCGGAAACCACCTACGGAGCGGTGACCCTTGATACCAACACAGCCCGCTTCGGTCGCTGCTTCCAGGAAGGCTGCTTCCAGCTCAGGACGTTCCATAACGAAAGTCGCGTTCATCCGCGAGCGATCTTCTTTCGCTACATTCCCTTTAAACAGCGGATTGCGGTCGATTTCATCGTAGATCAGTGTCGCCTTGTCTTCATTGATCCGGGCGATTGCTTCAATACCGCCCAATGCTTTAATCCAACGCATGGTCAGCATACATACATAAATTGGATAGACTGGAGGCGTATTAAAAGAAGAGTTTTTATCGATATGGGTTTGATAATTCAACATAGTTGGAATATCACGGGACACCTGACCCAGCATCTCTTTCTTCACAATCACCAGCGTAGTCCCTGCAGGACCAAGGTTCTTTTGTGCCCCTGCGTAGATTAGGCCAAAACGATTGACGTCGATTGGCCGGCTGAAAATGTCGGAGGACATGTCGCAGACAAAAGGAAGATCAGTCTCTGGCCATTGCTGGTATTGGGTACCAGAAACCGTATTATTGCTGGTTAGGTGAAGATAGCGGGCATCCGCAGGAATATCGTATCCTTTGGGGATGAAGCTGTATTTATCATCCTTAGAAGAGGCGAGAACATTCACCTGTCCAAATTTCTTGGCTTCCTTGATGGCTTTAGCCGACCAGGTACCAGTATCGACAAAGCAGGCAGTTTGGTCTTTATCGAGCAGGTTCATTGCCGACATAAAGAATTGACTGCTGGCGCCACCAGTGAGGAAAAGGACGGCATAATCATCGCTTAGGTGGAGTAATTCTTTAACCAGCGCGACAGCTTCATTCATAACTGCGGTGAACTCAGGGCTGCGGTGGGAGATTTCGAGGATAGACAATCCCATGCCATTAAAATCAGCGGCAGCTTCGGCAGCCTGGCGAATGACAGCAGCTGGAAGAATCGCTGGGCCAGCGCTGAAATTGTGTTTTTTTACCGTGGTGATCGGTGCTCTCATGCTTATGAAAATTTAGAGGTTGAATTTCCGCACAAAAATAGGTTATTTAGTCTCAGGATGCCAGTAGCAGCCTATATTAGTAATTTATTTATTTTTTTTGCGAAAAAGTTTGTGCAACTAAAATAAGCCCCTATCTTTGCAATCCATTTCGGCAAAACAATCCCTGTAACACCCAAAGTTTTAAGCATTTTAACTTTGTATTCTTTTAAAGAAAAAAATACACTTGGGTCTTGCACGATTGATAAATAGTTTATACCTTTGCAGTCGCTTTTGAAGAAAGG
>JBCDGZ010000226.1:0-7576 GCA_038750655.1 Bacteroidota bacterium
ATTATCGGAAGTTCAGACCTCGGAAAAACTTGAAACACCGCGCCTCTTTTGCGGGCTATTTCCCGGCTGAGGCTCCGATTTACTCCTGCATTGTGGTGATTACCGATCCGAAGGCCCACGGTATCTACGGTAGTGAAGTCGCACTGCCCGTTTTTCGCGAGATTGCCGATAAATGTTTCCGTTCAGAGGTAGCTTTGCAAGCTGCCATCAACGATGCCCCCAAACCCATGTATACCAAAAGAAAATTTCCCGGCCCCGATGCCGGCAACCGAACGGAGATAGAATTTTTGCTCGATAAACTAAATGTACCTTTCGAGCCCAGCACCAACCGCAGTTGGTCGATCACCCAAAGCGAAAACGATACGCTTCACGTGTACGGACGTTCGCTGCCCGAAGATCAGGTACCCAATATCACGGGTATGGGCCTCAGAGATGCATTATATATCCTTGAAAATAAGGGACTGACCGTAGTAGTCGAAGGCGCCGGAAAGGTCGTCCGACAATCCCTCATTCCAGGAACTAGAATAAAAGGACAAACAATAAAGCTTACGCTTCGATAAACGAGAGTTTTACCTCTCACATATATGAAACACTTTTTAACACTATCAACAAGATCCTATTGAATCAACTACTAAGCACGATCACCGTAAGCGAAACCATTGGTGAATTGAAGGCGCCCATTAGCGGGATTGCCTTCGATTCCAGAATGGTGGAGCCTGACAATGTTTTTGTCGCTGTTCGAGGTAGCCAATCCGATGGGCATCAATTTATCGAAACCGCCATTGAAAAAGGAGCGCAAGCTATTGTTTGTGAAACACTGCCAGAACATCCACAGCAAGGCATCGCCTGGCTAAAAGTAGCCGATTCTGCCGATGCCCTTGGAGTACTGGCCAGCCAATACTACGGCAATCCTTCTTCGCAGCTCAAGTTGGTCGGAGTAACTGGGACCAACGGTAAAACCAGCACCGTTACCCTACTCTATCAACTCTTCAGCGCGCTGGGCTATAAAGCTGGCCTGCTGTCTACTGTCGAAAATCGGATTGTCGGAGAAACTATATCAACGACCATGACTACTCCCGACCCCCTCACCACCAATGCCCTTTTGGCTGAAATGGTTGAGGCGGGATGCGAATACGCATTCATGGAGGTCAGCTCACACGCTGTTGATCAAAGAAGAATTGCGGGATTGCAGTTCACTGGTGGAGTCTTTACCAATCTCACACACGACCACTTGGACTACCACCGCACGTTCAAAGCCTACTTGGAGGCCAAGAAGCGATTCTTCGACGAACTCCCGGCGACCGCCTTCGCCTTGACTAATCTGGACGACCGCAATGGCGGAATCATGGTACAGAATAGCAAAGCGAAGGTTCATCGCTACAGCTTGAGAACCCTAACTGATTTTAAAGCAAAGGTTATAGAAAACAGCTTGACGGGCTTAAATATGAACCTCAACGGTCACCTCTTTTTTTCGGGACTGATCGGCGAGTTTAATGCCTATAACCTGCTGGTCGTCTATGCTACGGCCATGCTGCTGGGTGCGGAGGAAATGGAAATCCTCACCCACCTCAGCCGCCTCAAAACTGCCGAAGGGCGTTTTGATTACGTTTTTGACAGCCAACGAAGCATCATGGGAATTATCGATTATGCCCACACCCCGGATGCCTTGGAAAAAGTGCTGCGAACAATTGACAAGTTGAGAAGAGGCAATGTCAAGCTCATCACAGTGGTGGGTTGCGGGGGCGACCGCGACAAAGCCAAGCGCCCCGTTATGGCCCGCTCGGCCTGCAACCACAGCGATCAGGTGATCATCACCTCCGATAATCCGCGCAGCGAGGTGCCGGAGGCGATCATCGCCGATATGGAGCAGGGCGTTCCGGAGGAGGCCCAAGATAAAGTGTTGAGCATTACCGATCGCCGGCAGGCCATTCGGACGGCTTGCAAGCTGGCGGCCAAGGGCGACATTATTCTCGTTGCGGGCAAAGGCCATGAGAAGTACCAAGAAATTCAGGGGGTACGTCACCCCTTTGATGATAAACAAGTGCTGAAAGAGGCACTTGGCATAGAGTAGACTATTATCATTCTCAGATTCATAAGCAGTTAGCAGCAGGTGGTTTTCCCCTGCTGCGACTGTACTTCGGACAAAACGGATATGCTATACTGGTTTTTTACATACTTCGAGGAAACATTTGAAGACTTCGCCCGGCTGTTTCAATACATCACCTTCCGGGCGGGCCTGGCCATCATCCTGTCGTTGATCATCTCGATGCTCTTCGGCGGCCGGATCATCAAGATGATCCGTAGGCAGCAGGTCGGAGAAACCATCCGCGATCTGGGGCTGAAAGGGCAAAAGGAGAAGGAGGGCACGCCGACGATGGGGGGTATCATCATCATCATGGCCATCGTCTTCCCGTGTTTGCTGACCGCCAAGCTGGATAATATTTACATCATCCTCATGCTGCTGTCAACCCTCTGGATGGGCGTCATCGGCTTTATCGATGATTACATCAAGGTCTTTAAGAAGAATAAGCAGGGACTGAGTGGAAAATTCAAGGTGCTGGGGCAGGTCGGACTGGGCCTGATTATCGGCATCGCTATGCTCAGCAGCAATGATATTGTCGTGAGAATGGAGTATGAGGACATTGTTGAAGAAACCGAAAATGGTACGATTGAAAAATATGACATCGTAGAAATATTTGAAGTTCCTAACGAGGACGTCCCCGGGCAAAATATTGAAATCGCCTACGTGAAAACCACATTGACCAATGTTCCCTTTCTCAAGGGCAATAACTTGGATTACTGCCAGCTGCTGTGGTTTTTAGGAGACAATGCCAAAAAGTTGGTATGGCTCGTATTTATTCCGATTGTTATTATCGTCGTCTCAGCGGTCTCCAATGGAGCCAATCTGACCGACGGTGTGGATGGGCTGGCTACGGGAGTCAGTGCCATCATCGGGGCGGTCTTGGGCGTACTGGCCTATGTATCCAGTAATGTCATCGCCGCTGATTATTTGAAAATTCTGTATCTGCCACATACAGAGGAATTGGTGGTCTTTTCGGCCTGCTTCCTTGGTGCCTGCATAGGCTTTTTGTGGTACAATGCCTTTCCCGCCCAGGTTTTTATGGGCGACACGGGCAGCCTGACCATCGGGGGCATCATTGCTGCGATGGCCATTCTGATTCGCAAAGAACTGCTGATTCCGATCTTGTGCGGCATCTTTCTAGCAGAGACGCTTTCGGTAATGATCCAGGTGAGTTATTTCAAATACACCCGTAAAAAATACGGTGAAGGGCGGAGGATTTTCCTCATGTCGCCTTTACACCATCACTACCAAAAGAAGGGGATTCACGAGTCCAAGATCGTCACCCGATTCTGGATTGTCGGCATCCTTCTGGCGGTTTTGACCATCATCACTTTGAAAATCCGGTAAGGTTGTAATGGAAATGAATGTAGTAATTCTTGGCGCAGGAGAAAGTGGAGTCGGAGCAGCCTTATTAGCCAAAAAGAAAGGCTATCCTGTATTTGTATCAGACAAAGGTCCGATCAAGGAAGCCTATAAGATAGAACTCAAAGAAAACAACATTGCTTTCGAAGAAGGCCAACACAGCCTGGAAAGCATTTACAAAGCCGCTGTGGTCATCAAAAGCCCTGGCATCCCTGATTATATCGACCTGATTCGGGATTTGAAAGCCAAAGGCATTGCGGTGATCTCAGAAATTGAATTCGCGGCCAAACATACTGATTCAGTGACCATAGGGATCACTGGAAGTAATGGGAAAACAACCACGACGAATCTTACTTACCACCTACTCAGAACAGCAGGTCTGGACGTAGGCATTGGAGGGAATGTCGGACAGAGTTTTGCCAGACTTGTCGCATCGCAAAAAAGAGACTATTACGTACTGGAGCTGAGCAGCTTTCAGTTGGACGGCATTGTTGACTATCGACCGGATATTGCCATCCTACTCAATATCTCCCCAGATCATCTGGATCGGTATGAGTATAAAATGGAAAATTACATTCGCTCGAAGTTCAGGATTACGCTAAACCAGCAACCCGGCGATCTTTTCATCTACAACGAAGAGAATGCCTACATGCAGGACTACCTGAATCAACACCCGCCAACGGCCCGCACGATGAGTGTCGGTGCTCCCAACTACGACGGTCAATACCTGACCATCAACAGTATGCTGCGCTTCGATCTGAGCCATTCCAGCTTGTACGGCCCGCACAACCGCTTCAATGCGCACTGTGCAATCCTGGCGGCCCGCCAGCTCGGCGCCAACCGGGAGGCCATCCAGCAAGGGCTCGACAGCTTCGCCAACGCACCGCATCGGATGGAGGAGATCACGACCATCAAAGGGGTCTCCTACATCAACGATAGCAAAGCGACCAACGTAGATGCCGTCTACTACGCCCTGCTCAGCATGGAGCAACCCATCATCTGGGTCGCCGGCGGGCAGGACAAGGGCAACGATTACGAACCAATCAAAGCCCTGGTGGCCGAAAAAGTACGCGCCATCGTCTGCTTAGGCTTAGACAACAGCACGCTCCTCGAAACCTTCGGCCCCTTGGTCTCTACGATCGTCGAAACGCGGAGCTGCCCTGCTGCGGTCGAAGCTGCCAGCCAGCTGGCCCAGCCCGGAGAGGTGGTTCTCCTCTCCCCTGCCTGCGCCAGCTTCGACCTCTTTGAGAATTTCGCCCGGCGGGGGGAGTTGTTTAAGGAGGCGGTGTTGGCGTTCAAAGCTTCGCTTTGAGACACCTGCGGTGTTTGGGGGTGGACGGTGGATGATAAACGGTGGACGATAAACGGTGGACGGTGGACGGCAAACGTGAATATGGGGAATGTAGACAGATGGGGAGAGTGTGGAAAGTCGTGTTGGTAAAGCAATTTGACGGATGCAGAAGGTAATAAAGATAGAAGATGAACGACTAATAGCAAACATGGTGTGACGTAGAAAAGCGCAGAAAGCTGCGCCAGTAGAGCAACCTGATAGACAAGAAGAAGCCGAAGGCAGTAGAGACGATAGACACCCGATAGGCGACGAGCGAAGCGAGACGCCTAAACAGTGCGGAGCACCGCGAAACACCCGTCAACCGTCAACCGTCCACCAAAGCACCAAAGGTGCCAACGGACCCAAGCAAACATTACTAATGAGCAAAACACATAACCAATGGATTATTTAATTACCAAGTAGAAGAACATGTCAATAGGAAACAGAATATACGCAGAGCTGCGAGGAGATCGCACCATTTGGATGATCGTAGCCATACTGGCCATGCTCTCCATTCTGTCTGTATACAGTTCCACGGGGTCGATTGCATTTAAGGAAAGAGGCGGAAATACCGAATTTTACCTCTTCAAGCACTTTATCTTCATCTGTGGAGGGTTGCTGCTGACCTACATCTGCTATGTGTTGCACTATACGCAATACTCCAAGCTGGCGCCACTGCTGCTGCTCTGTTCTATTCCCCTATTGGTGTACACCATCGCATTCGGCGTCGAGGTTAATCAGGCTCGACGCTGGATTTCGGTGCCCTTTGTAGGGCTGACTTTTCAGACCTCCGACTTTGCCAAGATTGCCCTGATCATCTATGTGGCCAGGGCCATCTCGGCCAAACAGGAATACATCAAGGACTTCAATAGTGCCTTTTTGCCCATTATTGTGCCTATTCTGATCATCGTCAGCCTGATTGCACCGGCGGATTTATCTACGGCGATGCTGCTTTTTTTGACCTGCCTGATTATGATGTTTATCGGACGGGTGGATGTAAAGTACATCGTATTACTGCTCTTTTTGGGCATTGTGGTTTTTGCCTGCCTCATTATCATTGGTCGATTTTGGCCGGAGGTGGTGCGGGTAGAGACCTGGATTACGCGAATGAACGATTTCTTCCACAACATGGAAGGAGGATTTCAGATACAGCAGGCAAAGATCGCCATTGCCGAAGGGGAATGGTTTGGTGTAGGGCCGGGCAATAGCTTGCAACGGAATTATCTGCCGGCCCCTTACTCTGACTTCATTTATGCCATTATTTGTGAAGAATATGGTCTGTTGGGCGGCTTTCTCATCATCGGTTTGTACGTGATGCTGTTTTTCCGCTGCGTACGCATCGTGACGCGTAGCCCCAAGGCCTTCGGCTCCATACTGGTGCTGGGCTTAGGACTCTATCTGGTCGTCCAGGCCCTGGCCAATATCGCGGTATCGGTCCATCTGGTGCCCGTAACCGGGCTGACCCTGCCGATGGTCAGCATGGGCGGAACCTCGACGATCTTTTCCTGCATCGCCTTTGGGATGATCCTCAGCGTGAGCAGGTATATTGAAACGACGGACCAACAAGTTACACAGGAATGAGAGTAATTATCAGCGGCGGAGGCACTGGCGGGCACGTATTTCCAGCCATCGCAATTGCCAACGCCCTCAAAGAACAAGAACCGACAATTGATATTCGCTTTGTCGGAGCGAAGGGCAAGCTGGAGATGGAAAAAGTTCCGAAAGCCGGCTACCCGATCGAGGGATTATGGATCAGTGGTTTTCACCGACAATTGACATTGCGCAATCTGCTTTTTCCCTTCAAGCTGCTCAGCAGCCTGTGGAAAGCCTTCTGGATTGTGCGCCGCTTTCGGCCACAGGCTGCAGTAGGTGTCGGTGGCTATGCCAGCGGTCCGACCTTGGGTGTGGCCTCGCGCATGGGGATTCCCTGCCTCCTACAGGAGCAGAACTCCTACGCTGGCGTTACCAATAAGTTACTGGCGGCGAAGGCCCGGCGCATCTGTGTGGCCTACGAAGGGATGGAGCGCTACTTTCCGAGCAGCAAGATTGTGATGACGGGCAATCCGGTTCGTCAGGACATTTTGCAGCTCGAAGGAAAGCGCACAACAGCCTTGAAGCATTTCGGCTTTGCGCCCGGGAAGAAGACGCTGCTGGTTTTTGGTGGCAGCTTGGGCGCACGTACGCTGAATCAGGCGATGGCGGCCAGTGCGGCGGCGCTGGAAGCAGCAGAGGAGGTGCAGGTGCTTTGGCAGGCAGGTAAGCTCTACATCGAGGAGTATCAGCAGACGGCTACAGCGGCTTTGCCGAATGTGCAGATTAGGGCCTTCATTGATCGCATGGATTTGGCTTACGCCATGGCCGATGCGGTAGTTTGCCGCGCAGGCGCTTTGACCATCTCAGAGCTTTGCCTGGCCGCAAAACCCGCCATTCTAGTCCCCTCCCCTAACGTGGCGGAGGATCATCAGACCCACAATGCGATGGCCCTGGTGAAAAAGGAGGCCGCGATTATGGTCAAAGATGTGCAAGCAAAGGCGGAAATGGTCCCCCAAGCATTGGCTTTATTGAAGGATGCGGGACAACAGGAAGCCCTTTCGGAGCATATTCGACAGCTGGGGAGAGCTGAGGCCGCGAAAAAAATCGCAGCAGAAGTCTTACAATTGATGAAATAATTAAGATCCTCAAAGTTTAAACATGATCTAACCCAAGCTGCGATGAACGAGAGGTGTGAGGAAAGATTTTGTGAAAAATGCAGCATTGAAGAACAAATTATGCAAAAATTTAAATTAAAAATTAAATATATA
>JBCDGZ010000227.1:0-7465 GCA_038750655.1 Bacteroidota bacterium
AAAAAATTGCTTCTAAACTTTGTAGCAGTTAGTATTTGACTTTGGGCTTGGTGTTTTTTCAAGACTGAACAAAGGTTGAAAATAAGGAAATTTAGGCAGCTAGACCGGGAGGTTTGTGAAATTGTAGGGTCAATTATTTTGGTTTTCTTAAAATATAATTATATAATTGCTTATTATTATACGTTTCGTACCATTCACTCTACACATTTCCCTCAAAGTTTAAATAACGCCATAGAACGGGAACTGATTATCCGCCAGACCTTTCTCCAGACAACGATTATTTCTCATTTGTAGCAATGCAAATGCTTAATTCCTATTGATGCTTAAATCGACCTTTTAACTAAACTATCTAAACACCATGATTAGACAACTATCCTTAATCGTGGCCATATTCTTAGTTATGGCCTGCGGTAGTTATGCCCAAAATTTTTACTACTCCCCTGAAGGCAAAACTGTCCTTCAGGTTTCTACAACCCAAGCACTGATTAAATTTTTACCCGGAACAGATTTTGAAACCCAACAACAGTTTTTTGCCGAACAAGTCGCACTGCTACCGCTAGAAGATAGTAACGTCTTACCTGCTCCTCAAGTGACCATCGCCAATCTGACTCAACTGGGGGACGATGGGGAGGTACTTGCTTTTTTAGAGAACTTACAAAAGAGTGAAATGGTGGAATACGCCAACCATTTTTTGTTACATGCTGATGGTACTTTACACGGGATTACGGATCAACTGCTGGTTCGGCTGCGCAATGAGGGCGACTATGCTAAATTGGCAGAGATGGTGAAAAGCTACGAAGCAGAAGTCGTCGCGCAGAATGAATTTGATCCATTACTTTACCATGTGCAGACCAATAGCCAGTCAACAGGTAATGCGCTCTACATTGCCAACGCGCTTCACGAATCTGGTGCCTTTGCCTACGCCGAGCCCGACTTCCTACGGATCATGAAAAGACACAACACCAACGATCCTCTTGTCGGCAGCCAATGGTCGCTGAACAATGATGGCAACAATACCTCACAATACGGCGGTACTCCCGGTGCTGATATGAAAGTCTTCAACGCCTGGGGAACGACCACCGGCTCTGCCTCCATCAAAGTGGCCATCCTCGATGAGGGCGTCGACCTCAACCACCCCGACCTTGTGGCCAACATGCTGCCGGGCTATGATGCTACTGGCCAAAACAGCGGCGGTGCCCCTTCGGGGGACGATGCCCACGGAACGGCCTGCGCGGGTATCGTAGCTGCCGTCGGTAACAATGGCCTGGGGGTAGCTGGCGTCGCCTACAATAGCAAAATCATCCCTGTACGGATTGCCTACAGTAATGCCCAGGGCAACTGGATCACCAGCAATTCCTGGATCGCGAACTCCCTCAACTGGTCCTGGCAAACTGCCGGTGCTGACATCCTCAGCAACTCCTGGGGCGGTGGTGGCTCCTCCTCTGCCATCAACGGTGCAATCGATGGAGCGGTACAAAACGGTCGCGGTGGACTCGGTGCTCCGGTGCTGTTTTCCGCCGGGAATGACAATGGCGCGGTGAACTATCCCGCCTTCTACGCACCTGTTATTTCCGTCATTGCGATGAGCATGTGCAACCAGCGCAAGAGCCCTTCTTCTTGTGACGGAGAAACCTGGTGGGGGTCTAACTTTGGCACCAATGCGGACATTGCTGCACCTGGCGTGAAAATTTATGCTACAGATATTTCTGGATCTAATGGATATAGCTCCGGCGACTATGTTTCGAATTTCAACGGAACTTCTTCTGCCTGCCCTAATGCTGCTGGAGTAATGGCGCTCATCCTGTCGGCCAATTCTGGTTTGACGGAGGCGCAGGCCCGTGCGGCCA
Source organism: Bacteroidota bacterium (assembly GCA_038750655.1). Taxonomy (GTDB): domain Bacteria; phylum Bacteroidota; class Bacteroidia; order Chitinophagales; family Saprospiraceae; genus JBCDGZ01. The sequence continues at coordinate 1,848 of JBCDGZ010000227.1, forward strand.
TCGAAGGAACCTGTGATAAAGTAGGAGGCTATTCCTACGGCAATAATGGTGCACAGCCCAATGGCACCTGGTCCAGTGAGCTGGGGCATGGTCGCGTCAATGCACAAGCAGCTGTAGCATCGGTTGCTCCTTCTTCGCCCGACGATGCTGGTATCTCTGCCATCAATTCCCCTGCTGGATCAATCTGCGCAACCAGCGCAACTCCCGAAGTTATCCTCAACAATTTTGGCTCTAATACCCTTAGCTCTGTAACCATTAATTACCAATTGAACGGTGGTGCTGTTAATACTTTTAACTGGACGGGGTCATTGGCTAGTGGCAGTTCTACCACAGTCACCTTGCCCACCATTAGCTTTGGCAGTGGCAGCTATACTTTTGAGGTCTCTACCAGTAATCCTAACGGAACAACGGACACCAATGCGTCTAACGATGATGCCAGCTCCTCCTTTAGTGCGGGCACCAATGGCTTGACCCTGACTATCGTATTGGATAATTATCCAGAGGAAACCAGCTGGGATGTCCGAGACAGCGGGGGCAGTGTCATCGCTTCTGGAGGGACCTACGGTAGTCAGCCTGACGGTTCGACGGTTATTGAAAGTTTGTGTGTAGCCGATGGCTGTTTTGATTTCAATATCTATGATTCCTATGGCGACGGAATTTGCTGTGCCTACGGCAGCGGTTCTTACTCGCTTACTGATGATGCCAGTGGTACGGTGCTGGCCAGCGGCGGCAGCTTCACCTCCTCCGAGACGACCAACTTCTGTGTTCCTACTGGCCCCACACCTGTGAACATCACTGCCTCTTCTACAGATGTTTCCTGCAATGGAGGAAGTGATGGCTCTGCATCGGCCTCGGCCAGCGGTGGGGTTTCGCCTTATTCTTACAATTGGAGTAATGGACAAACGGGGCCAACCATCAGTGGTATTTCGGCGGGAACCTACGGCGTAACGGTGACTGATATGGCTGGTCAAACGGCCAGTACGTCCGTGACAGTGAATGAGCCTTCTGCGGTATCGGTTAGTGTGAGCGGAAACAATCCTACGAATGGTAATTCGGACGGTTCGGCGAGTGCTTCGGCTTCCGGAGGTACGCCGGGGTACAGTTACAGTTGGAGCAATGGTGGCAGTGGTGCGACCATTGGTGGACTGGCGCAGGGTACTTACACGGTGACGGCAACCGATAGCGAGGGGTGTACGGCGACGGGCAGTGTGACGCTGGTCGAGGGGCCGCCTCTGTTGTCCGTGAACATTGGTTCTAGTAATGATGCCAGTTGTAATGGGGCATCGGATGGCTCGGCGACAGCAACCGCTGCTGGGGGGACACCAGGGTATTCTTACAGTTGGAGTAATGGCAGCAGTGGTGCTACCGCTAGCGGGCTAGGAGCAGGTACTTACACGGTAACGGCGACGGATAGTGGTGGACAAACGGCTTCGGCTTCGGTTAGCATTGGAGAGCCATCGGCGATTTCGGCCAGTACCAGTACGACAGATGATAGTGGTGCAGGAGATGGCACGGCGACGGCTTCGGCTTCTGGAGGTACGCCAGGATATAGTTACAGTTGGAGCAACGGTGGCAGTGGAGCGACGATTACTGGATTGAGCGCGGGCACCTATGATGTCACGGTAACGGATGCCAATGGTTGTACAGCAACAGCCTCAGCGGTGGTTAACGCTGGTGGTGGTAGTTGTACTTATACTACGATTGACTTCAACGATTTTGAATCGGGGTGGGGGATTTGGAATGATGGCGGTTCAGATTGTCGTCGCCGTTCTAATGATGCCGCCTATGCGATAGGTACTTTCTGTGTACGACTCAGAGACAATACCAGCACGTCGGTGATGACCACCGATTTACTTGATCTTTCTACCTACGACGAACTGACCGTTGACTTTTCTTACTATCCAAGAAGTATGGACAATTCAAATGAAGATTTCTGGCTACAAGTTTCTACAGACGGGGTGAATTACACGACCGTTGAAGAATGGAATCTCAATGATGAATTTGTCAATGACCAACGCTATTTTGATACGGTCATTATCCCTGGACCTTTTACCGCTAATACTCGTCTGCGTTTCCGTTGCGATGCTTCCGGTAATTCCGATTGGGTGTACATTGATGAGGTAAATATTTCCGGTTGTACTACGGCCGCGAATAGCCAAGGCCCTCTAGTGGTTTACACCGAGCCCGTAGCGGAGACCCCCGCAGAAACAACGAGCGATCGCAATCAGCCGGGAGTGGCTTCTCCAAGTGTTCAGTTGGACAACATGAAACTGTTCCCTAATCCAGTTCGGGACCGACTGACGGTAGCCTTCACTTTGGATGCAGATGCGAATATGCAGTTGTTATTGACTGACCTTAATGGCCAAACGATTCAGCTGCGCCAGTTGCAGGGCGTGAAGGGAGAACAGCGGCTTTCTGTAGAAACTGGCCAATTGGCTCCAGGTTTTTATTTCATTCATTTGATGGCAGGTACACAACGCTACGCAAAGAAATTTGTGGTAATGCGTTAAGCCTCTTGCTTTAAAAAGAATTGATGTCTAGGCCGTGTCTCTGGTAAAGAGGCACGGCTGTTTTTATCCACTATTTTTATCTTTGCGGGCAGACTAGGATGATCATGAAGACCCTTAAAGTATTTGGAATAAATCTGCTTGTATTGGCTGCCCTTTTGCTGTGCTGTGAATTGACCTTCCGGCTGGTCTATCCTGATTATCGTTATTATGAGCAGACCTATGCGGCGAAGTTTGAAGCGGCTTGTCAGATTCATCCGGTGGATACGAATTGGGTGAAGGTCGATACGGCTTTGGGCTGGGTGTGCCGGCAGCGGGAGCAACTGCGTTTTTATCTTCCTGCTTTTCATCACATTGCTTACGGCATTAATGCGGAGGGCTTTCGCCATCCTAGCGACTTTGCTGATTTGCCACCCAAGGGCGGGCGGCGGCGCGTTCTGCTCCTGGGTGATTCGTTCCTGTTCGGCTTATTTCTCCCCGACTCTCTCACCATTTCCCAACAACTCCAACGTAGGCTAGGGGAGGGAGTAGAAGTGCTCAATATCGCTGTGCCTGCCTGGGGGCTGGATCAAATGTACCTGGCCTACCAACAATACCGAGAGCAGCTGGATGTTGATCAGGTGATCATTCTGTATATCGATGATGACATCTCTCGGCTGGTCGAAGCCTTCTACTGGGGGGTGGCTTGCAAGCCTGCTTTTAAAGTGGAGGCGGGGCGGCTAAAGCCTCGCAGTCCGACCGATGGCGCGCTGGGCTTTTTGGGGCGAAGCACCCTCTTTCAGAGTCAGCTCATCAATCATTGCTACCATCAATACTGCGAGCGGCAGGCCATCCCGATCGCCGAAGCCCTTTTTGATTCCTTGATGCAGACCGAGCAAAAGTTGGGGCGAGAGCTGATGGTCCTTCGCTGCCCGCGCATCCAGCAAATTCCTGATGCCTCTAGCACAACGCCCTTCGATCACGATGCTTTTTTTGCCACGAAAAAAATGACTTACTATAATTTGCAAAACAACATTGCTGCCTTGCCAGCCGCCCAGCAACAACAACTGTATGTGCCCCAGGATGGTCATCTCTCTGCCGAGGGGGCTTTATTCATCGCTCAGTTGACTGCGCAACAAATCTATAGACCCACGCAACCATCCACCGCCCAACTTCCGTACTGAATAGTAACTACCTGGATTTTTTTATGAAAACAACTATAGGCCCGACGAGCAAATTTCTGTGATCTGGCCTCCGTTTTATCCAAATATATTGACATATTAAAGCTATGAGATCGAATAAGTAGAATACTATTTAATAGACCATTTTGATTCGAGTCCCCTGCTGAATTTAGGTGCCAACCAATAATCAACAGGGGGCTTTTGTTTAGATGAATAATCCAGTCCCCTCTTGATATTCTCTGCAAAATAAATTATAATTGTAATATGATTGGTTACAGCACTTTTAAGAACCAATAAGACTATACCTGCTCCACATCCTTTTATTGTCCATCTTTTATGTACGAAGTAAAGCTCAAAAACGAAGTTCTCTCTTTTTCTGTAGGGAATCAGCTATTTGAGCCATATTAGATTTTGTCCTTGTAATCTACTAATCTCCAAAACATCCATCTCTTACAGCATTCCGAGCTGCGGTAAAATGTATTGACCGTTTTTCCGATGAGCTTTGGCATCGCTTATCAGAAGCACTGCGGCGTCTAGTCGTAGAAGCTTCTCACTTACAATACAATTCTGCAAGATTGTCTTTATAACGTCATGGTCGCCCGATGTCTTGAACATTGGGTCGACCTACATTTTGATTGGAGGTGGTGGAGCTACCCATGCTGCGCCGCCTCGCATTTTTATGTAAAATATTTGACATTTATGCCAAAAAAAATTAATATTGTAGAAGACATCATTTCACCCTAACTTCCACTCGGTGAAATCAAGTACATATTCATATCCCTCTATTTTTGCTATCGCACTTTTCACAGCTAAACAAAACAGTATTTAGTCCTTAATTAAATTATACTGACCTAAAGCTTGCATGCTTAGGTCTGGATCATATTATTGGTATTCTATCGCAGGGCAGACCTCTAAAGTACACCTTCCCGTCTTGATAGAAGTCCAACACCAGTTTTTCTTTTTGTTTCCAACATTGCACAGTCTAATGTTGGAGGTGTCTTATAATGCCTACATAAATTCAATGACCAAATTAACGTAACGCCGAAATGATTTTATCAGAAGCTTATTAAAAATGCACTATAGGATAACTATTGTCCGTTAGTACTCCTGAATTTAGAATCGAGGGTGTCGACTTAGGTCGGCACTTTTTTTTGTCCTCTTGTCGTTCATACAATTGGTGAATCGCGAAAAACATCGTACCTTTAATTATATACAATTGTTTTTAATGTTATAACCCATGAAACGGAAACCACTCTTGTACCCCTTACTCCTTTGTCTGCTGACTCTCCAGCTCGCTACGGCACAAACGACGCCCCCCGCTGATACTCCGCCCCCCAACCCCCATCAGCTCACTACCCTCCAAGTCCCTGATTTCGACTGTTACACCGACAATACTGCCGATTTTCTCTACATCGAATGGCGCGCCGCCGCCGACCTGACCTCGGCCAGCTTTGCGATCATCGATGCGCAGGGCGGGGCGCAGCAGCGCGGTCAACTCCGCTCTACCTTCACCAGCAAAATTCCGATTGCGCTGGACAAGGGGAAGTATGAGGTGGTGTTTTATGATGAGGAAGGGGTGGAGATTGAGCGGGAGGCGTTGGTGATATTATGAAAAATCATTGGGTTTGCTCTTTAACCCAACCAATCAGCAGCTGTCCCTTTTTCTGCCAGACTTCATCGGCCGTAAGATAATTGTATAGTCTGACGAACTGTAGCCTTCTTTTTTGTTTAGCAAACAATGGAAGCTTGCAGGCATTTTTAATCGTTTTGAGTAGTTTCTGCATACCAGGAAGGAGTTGTTTAAGGATGCGGATGATAGCCGTTTTTCGCAATTTTCTTTCCAATCTTAAAATCTTAGAGGCCGCAGCATCATTCCTCCCCTCAATTCCGTGGAGCCAGCTTTCATAGTAAGAGATGATGATGAGAAAGTCAGCGAAGACTTGAATGTTAA
>JBCDGZ010000228.1:0-7441 GCA_038750655.1 Bacteroidota bacterium
AACTTCGCCTTCCTCGAATTGAGTAAGTTTTTCCAAATGTGGGCGGTACCTCGCTGCTGGAAGCGCCTAGTGACCATCAACGCAGTCACCTTTGAGACGCATACCCATGACTTGCTCAAAGTACCTTTCTGCCCAACTTGCAATCAGAATCACGTCTTCCATCCTTCACCCTGGCTTGAGCCGATAAGTATCCATAAATCATGAGTATTGCACAATTAATCAAAGGTCAAAAGCTCATCTCCTCGGAGCTGGGTATTGTTTCTCACACCATCAAATTACCTCGGATGTCCCATGATCCAAGTATGATCAACTTTGGCATCTGGCCCTGCAACTCAAAGTACTTGCACGGAGAGAAATTTGAAGGTCGAAGTGGCGGATGTAATGAGGATTGGGAACAAGCCATCATGGCTACAGTGGGCGAAACTATCGAACGCTACACCCCCATCTTCTTCCCGGAAAACGAAGGGATTGTTTCTTCTTACAAGAACCTCGACAAGCCTGCCGTTCATCCCCAGGAATATGCTTTCTTCCACGATGAGCAATACAAATTTTACAAGGAAAGAAACTTCAACATTACGAAGTTCGACGAAAATACAGAAGTGACTTGGTGTCCAACTATCGACCTGGTGGATCAAAAGGAAGTCTACTGTCCAGCGCAGTGCATCTACATGCCATTCACCAGAGATAAGCACTTTATTACGGCTGGAAATTCAACGGGCCTAGCGGCGCATACGAATTACTACAAGGCGGTTCTGAATGCCCTGTACGAGTGTGTCGAGCGCGACAGCTTTGTCATCACCTGGACCAATAATATTGTCCCCCCGAAAGTCAAGATCAGTAAGGAAATCAAAGATTACTTGAACGAGCGTTTCCCTGCATCTTTCAAGTGGCACTTCTTCGATGTCACCTATGACTTGGAGCTACCCAGCATCTTTGCCATCTGCGAGGGCGTTAGCGACTATGGCAATTTCATCACCGTAGGCTCTGCCACCCGAGGTACTTTGGCCGAAGCGATGAAGCGTGTCATCCGCGAAATTGGCCAGACTGCTCCCTACTTCCGCTGGTTGATCGGCGAGCGCAACGGTCAAGTACCCGATGAGGACTACCACAAGATCATCAACTTTGTTGATCATTCTATCTACTACCACATGCGCCCAGAGAAGAAAGTCGTCTTCAACAAGTGGCTCGAAAAGGAACCAGACAAGGATGTGGATATGTACGAGGTGGACAATCGCACCGAAACAGAAAAGATTAAGGACGCATTGCGGGTCTTCAAAAGGCACAACTACAACGTACTGCTCAAGGACCTTACAACAGTTGATGCGCGTCAGCTCGGCTTCTACAGTGTGAAGGTATATATCCCTCAATTGATCCAAATGGCCGGAGGTTACTCGGTGTATTTCTGGGGGGGTAAGCGCCTGTACGAGGTACCAGAAAAAATGGGCTACGGCAAGGCGGACTACAGCACCATCAACAAGATGCCGCACCCCTTCCCATAGTGGACATTTTCCTTACTCTTTGTTCTTAATTTTTAAAAGCTAGAAAAATGAATATTCAAAAAATAAAGCAAGATTTCCGGCGTAAAGATCAGGGCCTCTACGGTACTCAAAAGATTACAGATTTGCTGGGAATGCTGTACCACGAAAACTCTAAGCTCGACCGCTTCACCGCACGAGAGCAAGGAGAGACCATTGGCTACTTCACCGATCCCTATATCATGGACCGGGCAACCAAGCCCTACAAGAAATACTACGGCAAAGAAAGCCTTCCTTTCGATATGGAAACCCTAACGGAGGAACCCGACGAGTTTTTCGAAAAGGTCACCGCTCGCCGCAGCGTCCGGCAGTTCGACAAAGACTATAAACTCTCCTTCAATGAGCTACAGCATATGCTTTACTACAGCTACGGCGTCACCAAAAGTGAGCCTACCAGCAGTGGGTCTATGCAGGGCTACAGAAACGTCTCCTCGGCGGGCGGCCTGTATCCGCTAGAAATTTATGTTTCGCTGTTCAATACGCATATCGGTGCTGGACTCTACCACTTCAATGAACTGGATAACAGCTTGATTTCGATTCGCAACGGCAATCACCTCGAAGAGATGCGCAAGATGCTCATCGTCGAGCCCTACATCGACATTAAGTCGGCCTGCGGCGTGATCTTCGTCACTGGTATGATCGAAAGGCAAGCCATCAAATACGGCGAAAGAGCCTATCGTTTCATGATGCTCGAATGTGGTCAGGTGGGCTACCTAATGTCCATGGTCATGGAACACATGGGATTGGGATCATGCTGGGCCGGTGCCTACATGGACCACGATATTAACAAGTACTTAGAGATTGACGGCAACTACGAAACTGTACTCACACCGATCGTATTCGGTAAAAAAAGATCCTAATATGAGTGCCTTTATCTCTGTCGAAAATTTGGGGCTGGTACGCCGCGGGAAGGATATTCTCAAGAACATCAATCTGAATATCAGAAAGGGCAGCACCCTGGCGATACTCGGCCCCAACGGGGCCGGGAAGTCGACCCTGCTGGAGCTGCTTCTTGCTGATTTCAAACCCAGCAGTGGGTCCATCAACTACGGGTTCAACAAAAGGAAGGTATTCAAAAACCATGTGGGAGTAGTGTACAACAATCAGCACATTTTTCCCCAACTCTACATCTACGAGCTGATGGATTTCTACAAGTCACTCTACCGCTCGGATGGCCAATACCTCGACCAGTTGATCAAGCTGTTCGACTTGGAGCGCTTGAAGCATTCCTTTATTTACGAACTGTCCTCTGGCGAAAAAAAGAAACTGTCCATAGCCTTGGCACTATTCCACAACCCCCAGTTGATGGTGATGGATGAGCCCTTTGCGAATGTTGATATAACGATCATTCCAGAAATCTGGGAGGAGATCAAAAAAGCAGAAGCAACCACCATCCTCGCTACGCACGATTGGAGTTTTGCAGAAAAATACGCCGACGAAATCCTCTTTTTGGACCACGGCCAAATGCTCTGCGAACCCTTTGTACCATCTGAGAAAAACAATATTCTCTCGGCGCAGAAAAAGCTGGTGATGCAACGCAATGAGGAGCTGGTCAAAAAGTTGCCGGAGAATAATTACTACGAAAAAGATGAAGAGCTCAATATTCTGCTGACTCCAAATGTCAATTTAAAGCAGATTAAAAAGTTCACCTTCAACTACTCGATACTGGATATTTCGGTCAAAGATGTTTTTTACTATCTCTCGCTTTCAAAAAGATAACTGTCATGGTTAGAAATATATATTTGAGTCTCCGAGTTAATCTGCTGGAACTGTCGCGCAACCGAGCGGCGCTCTTCTGGGCCTTGACTTTCCCGCTGTTTATCTACACTGTGTTTTACCTGATCTTCGGTGTTTTTAACGACGAAGATTACGCTACCTTCCTGCTAACCGGCGTTCTGGCGATGACCATCGCTGCCAACGGGCTGTTTGGCGTAGGCTCTATTGTCAAGCGCATTTATCAGGGCGGAACCATTCGATTGATGAAAAAGATGCCCCTGAACATCCTTTCCTACTTCGTAGGTATGGTACTCAATCGTTTCATTATGCTGATTGGATTGTTTTTATTTCTCAATGTAGCGGCCTTTTTCATCTCCGGTCAGATGATTGGCCCTGCGCAAATACCAAGTGTCATTTTAGGCTTATTTGTTGGACTTTGGATCTTTTCGTTCGTTGGACTTACCTTATCTTTTGGCAACATCAAAAAGAATTCTGAGTATAGTATAGTGAACATTATTTACTTTTTGATGTTATTTACCAGTAACGCACTCTACAACATTAGTGACTTCAACCCTAATGTCGAAACAATAGCCAATGTACTTCCGCTCAACGACATCTTACACCTCCTGAGATCCGAGCCTTGCAATTTAGTAAGTATCACACTATGGATGATTATTCCTGTAGCCGTTTTTTATTACCTCTTTAGAAAAGTAGACTACACAAGATGATGAATATAATTACCATACTGTTGGTGGGCGTGTTTCTGCTTTTGCTGCTCACAGTCCACGAGTTGGGGCATATCGTCTCTGCAAAATTACTGCAAATGCCGATCAAGAAGGTGGGCTTTACAACCGTCCCCTTCCCCCACGTTTTCGTCTCTGTCAACTGGCCTAGAGAAAAAAACAAGCGGACGCTCTATCTGATGTCTGGTTTTGCGACTACCCTCTCTATCTTTGCCATTGTACTGCTATTTGGCGTTGATTTCAAACCTTTATTGATTGCACTTTGCATACAAATGATCATTGAAACCAACCCCATCTATTCTGACTTCATCATCATCAATATGTTTGACAAGGTGAGCAGTGAAGTACGATCTACCCGGCAGCCCTACAAGGCTGTTTACAAAAAAGTATATAACAAATACCTTTTTAGCCCTAAATGGTACATCCACTTCGCAATTTGGTTTGTCCTTATAATTACCTTTATCAACGTAATCAAAAACATATACGTATGAAAAATTTAATGCTCCTAGTAGGTCTGATGCTGATATCCAGTTTAGGTATGACTTCTTGTAACGAGCCTGCCTACGGCAAGCCTTACACTGCCTATGCTTCGATGCTGAATTTCGATGATATGGATATCAAGAACATTCAGGAAAAAATTTACAACACTTTTGTACAGTCCGTCGTGGCCAAAAAAGACGATGAACTGATTGCCTTACGTGCCAAACTGGAAGAGGCCAGTGCCGCCAAAGGCAATGCGCTGATCGATTATTGGAGAGGGTACTTGCAGTACTATTATGCCATCTACTACATGCAGAAGGGTGACAAATTGAAATCTGCAGAAGAAGTTGATAAGGGCATTGACATCATGGATAAAATCAAGAACAAGAACTCTGAAGATTTTGCGCTGATGGCCATGCTGCAAAGTTTTGCCATTCAATTCCGCAAGGGTATGATGGCGGGAATCATGAGTTCGAAAGTCAAAAAGAATGTCAAAAAGGCGATGGAGCTGGATGAAAGTAACGTCAGAGCATTCTATGTAGCAGCAAACAGCGATTATTACACCCCCGAAAAATATGGCGGTGGCAAAAAAGCGGAGGATTATCTCCTCAAAGCGATAGAATTGCCTTCGCAAAAGATGAAGAACGAGTATCTGCCTTCTTGGGGCAAAGGAGAAGCTTATAAACTCCTGGTTGAACTGTACATCAAACGCGAGGATTGGGACAATGCTAAAAACCACTATCAAGCAGCCGTTGCCGAGTTCCCCGATGATTATAATATCAGCAAGCTGGCCACTAAGTTGGTAGGTAAATAGTCGGGCTTATGAGAGCGATATTTACTACGATCTTGCTCTGTGGGCAACTGCTTTGCGCGTGGGCACAGGATACTAGTGTGCAAGGTATTGTAACAGAGAGTGATCAGAAAACGCCCGTCTTTGCAGCTAATGTCTACTGCAAAAGCGATGTCACACAGGGGACGACTACAGGTTTCGACGGTGAGTTTACCCTGGAAATTTCGGACTGCGATACGGTCTGTATATCCTACTTAGGCTTTAAAGTCAATTGCTTGCCCCTCTCTGCCTTCGGCAGCGAAGTCCTGCGCATCTCCCTACAGCCGCTCGACAATATGCTCCGCGAGGTTGTGGTCAAAGCAGGCGACCCGATCTCCGAGAAATTCTCGGTAGTCAAGATGGACAAGATGGATGTTTACCTCGATCCGGTGGCAGCCGGCGATCCGCTCAAGGCCCTCACCTCCCTCCCCTCGTCGACCAACGCCGACGAAACGGCCAATCCGGTCCTGCGGGGCAGCGGCGGCGACCGCTCGCGCGTAGTCGTCAACGGCGCACCAATCCGCAACCCAGTACGCAATGGCCAGCTCAATGGGCTGGGTAACTTTAGCCTGTTCAATGCCGAAATCATCCGCCAGCAATACGTCTACGCCAGTAACCCCCCACTGACCTACGGCAACACCTCGGCGGGCCTCATCGAAATTGAAACCAATCGGGAATTGGAGAACAACCAGGTGCAAGTCTCTACTTCATTAGCCAGCGTAGGTACCTTTGTTTCCCAAAAGTTGAAGGACGATAATTTCTTCCAACTCTACGGCAACTTCCAATTCGCCGATGCCTTTCTAGCCCTTAATGATGCGAATCTACCTCGGCTTAAAGATTTTGGAACTAAGGATGTAGGACTCAACCTCAAACTGAGCACCGGCAAGCAATCTTATTTCAATTCGTTCAGCTATTTCATCGACGAATACTCTAATTTCCAGTCCAATATCTTTACCGTCGAAGAGGTATCTGACGCTTCTAAAAAACGCTTTTTCACCATCAACAACTGGAACTGGAAGCGGGAAAAGAGCTTTTTTAGGGTCAGCACCCTAGTAGATTGGAGTACACAGGACTTTACCTTCGGGAACATCATCTCGAATACGGATAACCTTCAGCTCTATTCGGGTATTGATTATAAGATTTTCCTCAACGACGATGCCAGTGTACAATTCGGTGCTAGTTACAACAACTGGGACTATGAGTTCAACGATCTGGTACCAGAGTTTTTCTATGCCGTCAATTCTGATGCCCCCAGCCTTCCCCGAGACACGGCGCTGAACCAGCATAACTTGGAAGCCTACGCCTACGGCAACTGGGATGTTAACGATCAAATAAGCCTTTCGACTGGCTTGCGCAGCAACACCCCTATTTTCGATGAAGTGGGCTACCTGAGTGCTCAGCTCTCTGTCAAGTACGAACCGGCGGACGACCACCGCTTCCTCCTCAGTGGCGGACGCTACTCCAACTATTCGACGCCCAATTACAGCAATACGGTTTTCAACTTGCTGAACAGTACCCAGTTGGCGCTCGACTACAATTATGAGGGCAAAAAGACGCAAATCTTAGGAGCCTTCTTTGTCAAATCTGAATCCGGCCGAAACGCTCAATCGATTGAAGACGTCGTGGTTTTCAATGAAATCAATACGATGGGGATTGAGTTCTTCATCAGACAACGACTCACGGATTTTGTCGCGGTCTCCTTAGCCAATACCTATTTGCACCAGACCATCAACAGCGGAGGCGAAGTCTTCCAAAGCCCCAACGATTTCAATTATTTTGCTAAAGTTTCGATCAATTATAACAATCCTGCTATCATCAATGCCGCCTTGTCGTACATCGGACGGCCAGGACGCTATTATAATCCCATTATCGGCGCCGACTTCGATCCTGCGCTGAATGCCTACATCCCTACGTTTACTAGCGATCTATACAACGAACAGTTCAATGCCTACAACAACCTGAGCTTCAGCAGTAGTCGCTACATTCCTATGGGAGGTATGTCTATGGTGGCCTTCCTTAATATCACCAACCTGCTCAACACCAAAAACCAGGCTTCTGACATCTATAATTCAGATTATAGCCAGCGGATGTTCAATTATTTGCAGCTGCGAACGGTATATTTTGGCGTGGTATTTCAG
>JBCDGZ010000229.1:0-7297 GCA_038750655.1 Bacteroidota bacterium
ACTCGTGCACGTTTTTCAAACGAGGCACTTCGAGTATCTAGATAATTATTCATAACACTTTGCGAGCGTGTTTGAAAAGCATCCACTTTAGTGACGTAAGCTTCACCTGCGGTTTTAGAGAAAAATTCCCAAGTCTCGACTACCCTCCCTACTCCAGAGCCGGCCCCCTCCACTGAGGGCCGCTCCACCATACTCGTCGTCGAAGACAACGCCGACCTCCGACAATACATCGAAAGCGTCCTGCAAAGCAACTACCAAGTGCAAACCGCCGAGCACGGCCAAGCCGCACTGGATTGGCTAAAAGCCGAAGACCGCCCCCTGCCCGCGCTCCTCCTCTCCGACATTATGATGCCCATCATGGACGGCATCGAACTGCTCACTGCCGTCAAAGGCGACGACCAACTGCGCCACATTCCCATGATCATGCTGACGGCTCGCCAAAGCATGGACGTCAAGCTCGACGCTCTGCGGATCGGCGTGGACGACTACCTCACCAAGCCCTTCAACGAAAAGGAACTGATCACTAGAGTGGGTAACCTAATTGCCAATAATCAAAATAGGTATTTGCCCACTCCTGGCACTGCTGTCAAACAAAAGGGCAAGGCGACTCCACAGCTCTCCGCCATCGACCTCCAATGGCTAGAAACCGTAGAGCACCTGATCGTCGAACACATCGCCAATCCCAGTTTTATCCTCAAAGACATCGCCCCCCTCATCAATATGTCCTACAACGGTTTTCAGCAAAAGATCAAAAAAATAAGCGGCCTGACTCCCAAGCAATACCAGCGTTCTATCAAACTCAACAAGGCGCGCCAGATTCTCAAGAGCGGCAAGGTCAAGACCGTCTCGGAAGTCCTTTACCAACTGGGCTTCGAAAACCACTACCACTTTTCCAAAATCTACAAACAAGAATTTGGCATCATGCCCTCCGATGAACTCAGAGCCATCAGCTTCCCTTCCTGATTTTTGGACTTCACTCCCGAACCTTAGATTCCTTTCCCTGAGCTACCATTTGCTCAGTAGCTCTTACCTTTTTTCCTCCAAGCAGTTTTCTTGAACTTATTCAAGATTTCTGCTATAGGTCCCCCATAGCTTTGTTGTCGTCAACATAATTAGAACCAAATGCTAAAAAAATCACCTATGAAAAGAACCTACCAACTACCGATGCTCCTGCTCGCCTTAGTGCTGTGGTGTCAGCCGGTAGCCCTGAAGGCCCAGCTGTCTTCGAAAGGCAAGGAGACGCTTGCCCACAGTACCATTGCTAATAACCAGCAACGCCCTGCGGTGGCCATGAACAGCGCCGAGGACTACTTCGTGGTCTGGGAAAGCCAGGGCCAGGATCAAGAGGGCTACGGCATTTACGCCCAGGTGCACCAGAAAGACGGAAAAGTCCAGCAGCGTGAATTTGCCGTGAACACCGATGGGACAAATGATCAGCGATTTCCGGATGTAGCGATGAATGCCGCCGGCGAGGCGGTAGTCGTCTGGCAATCGTACCGCCAGGGTAGCGCTGGCTGGGATGTTTATATGCAACGCTACAACCGCAATCTGGTGGCCGAAGGGACTAACGAATGTACTCACGTAGAAGTAGCGGGGCGGCAGGCGATGCCCAAGGTCGCTATAGATGATGCGGGGCATTATGTGGTGGTTTGGGAAAATGATGGCGATATATACGCTCGGCGCTATAGTGCGAATGGCGAGGAGGCCCACGCCGCCTTTCGGGTCAATACGACGATGGACGGGGTACAGCATTATCCTGATGTGGTCATGCACAGCGATGGTGCTTTTGTGGTGGTCTGGCAATCTTACGGGCAGGACGGCGATGGCTTTGGCATCTACGGTCAACGCTACGATGCAGCCGGTGTGCCCCAGGGCGGCGAAACCTTGATCAATACTTCGACTTCGGGACAGCAGACTAGCCCGGCGCTGGGCATGGATGCGCGCGGCAATTACGTTGTCGTTTGGACCGACAGTGAGGCGGATGGCGATGGAAAAGGGATATTGGGCCAAATGTATTTCGCGAATGGAGCGACCCTTGGCAATCCTTTCCAGGTCAATTCCACTACAGCCGGAACGCAGGATAATGCCGATGTGGCCATGACTGCCAATGGGGCCTTCTCGGTGGTTTGGAACAGCTATGGGCAGGATGGAGACTACACCGGTGTCTACAACCAAAGCTATAGCGCGGAGGGCATCGCCAATGGAACCGAGACTCTGGTCAATACGACCACCGACTACTTCCAGCAGTTTCCGGCCATTGCCATTTGGGACAATGCCGAATCGGTGATTGTTTGGCAGGATGGGGCGCAGGAGGAGCGCAAGACCCTGGATGCCGACGGCTACGGGGTGGTCCTGCGAAGCTACGACGCCGTTGACCTTCCGGCGGAGTTGACCCGCTTCGAGTCCACCGAGGCGGACCCTCGCAACCAGCAGTCCACCAGCCTCACCACCAAGGACGATCTCTTTACCATTTTCCCCAACCCCGCAACGGACTTCATCATTATCGATAAGGCCAGCGACGGCGATTGGGTGGAAATCTTCAGTGCCAACGGGCAGTTTGTGGAAGAATTTCAGCTGCAGGCCACCAATCAAAAGTATTCAGTTGCTCAACTTCCCAAGGGCAGCTATTTCGTAAAAATCGGAGCCGCCGTCCAGCGGTTGGTCATCCAATAATCACCTAAAGCTCCAAGTTGCGATGAAGTGAATCGCAATTGGTATCAAATAATTCAGCACATGAAAAGATATATGTTAAACCTATTGTTCCTACTACTTTCTGTAGGAACGCTCTCTGCGCAGTCGGTCATTTATGTCGATGCCGATGCCGCAGGCAATAACGATGGCAGCTCCTGGATGGATGCCTACAATTACTTACAAGACGCTCTAGCGGCGGCTACTAACGGCAACGAAATCTGGGTAGCCGAAGGCACCTATTACCCCGATGAGGGCAACGGCCAGTCTAATAATAACCGTTCGTCGACTTTCAACCTGGTGAGCGGGGTGAGCGTCTACGGCGGATTTAGCGGAGTAGAGACCAGCAGAACCCAAGCTGCTCCCAATACCCATACGACCATACTGAGTGGCGAACTTAACCAAGATGGGAATTGGAATAATGGTAATTCCTACAACGTGGTTTATGCCTATGAGATCACCGATGAGGTGACACTGGACGGTTTTACTATCCAAGATGGATACGGTAATGGTAGCAGCAACGAAAAAAGGGGAGGAGGTCTGCACAACAGAAATACCCAAGATTATTTGACCGTTTCTCATTGTACTTTCCGGAACAACTTCGGTGGACAAAGAGGCGGCGGTGCCTACAACGGTGCTCACAATACCCTACTGAAAACGACTTACCTCAACTGTATTTTTGAAGATAACGAGGGGAAAAATGGCGGTGGAGCTTATAACTTTGCGGCTAATGGTAATCGCTGTGAGGTGCGATACATCAATTGTGTTTTTGATAATAATAAGGCCAATGTCGATGGAGGAGGACTTAGGACTTGGGGGACAAGTGGAGGAGACCCGAACGCTATGTTTACCAACTGCACTTTCTACAATAACAACGCTTCTGGCGATGGCGATGCCTTTCGTTGTTCCTCTCTTTCCAATCATTATCTGACCAATTGCATCGTCTGGCAAAATGGTAATGATGAGTGGGAAACCAATGCTGGTAATACTTACATCGCCTATTCTATTGTCAACCGCGACTTGAATAACCTGCCATCGGGTACTACGGATAATGGCAACAATAAGAATAGTGATCCACTCTTCGAGGATGCGGCCAACGGCGATTTTCGCTTGCAGGATGGCTCACCCGCTATCAATGTGGGCGATAATGGAGCCGATTTAGATGGTACGGGCAGTGAGCTGGATTCCATTGCTGACATCGCCGGGGATATTCTGGGCCAGCCTCGAATTGAGCAAGAAGAGGGCCTTGTAGACCTTGGTCCCTACGAAAAGCCTTATTGTGATTGCAACCATGCCGTCGGAACGAATGCGGGGGCGGCGATTACGACCGGTGTAGGGAATGCGATTTATGGACAAGAAGCAGGGGCTAATCTCAGCGCTGGTTCCTATAATTCTCTCATGGGCTATCAAGCTGGCCATCACCTGACCACTGCCGATAGTTCCATCATGGTCGGCTATAGAGCGGGCTATAATACGACGACCGGAAACAATAATATTTTTGTGGGAAACCTTGCCGGAGAGGAGAACACCTTTGGTCACGATAATATATTCCTGGGGTCTGAGGCCGGTAAAAACAATACCACAGGTCACCACAACATCTTGATTGGTGAAGAGGCTGGGGTGACAGTGACGACTGGATTTAACAATATCATCATTGGCGAGCATCTCGAAGATTACTATAATCCTGTTGAAATGACCGGTCGAGATAATATTTTTATTGGAAATGATATAGACGAATGTACCACCGGAAGCTTTAATGTCGCCATTGGTGCAGGCTTTGGGGCCGGTACGGATTTGGCCACGGGAACCTATAATGTCCTTTTTGGGAATAGTGCAGGAGTAGATATAAGTGCAGGGACTTGGAATACCTGTCTCGGTCATAATTCAGGGTACTTTACCGAACATGGAGATTATAATACTTTTATCGGTTCAAATGCAGGGTATCACAACAATATTGCAAACCGCACCGATAATTCGAATTACAATACCTGCATCGGGGATAGCTGTGGGTACTATGCTTATGAGGTACAGTTCAATGTAGGGATTGGCGCCAATGCTGGTCCTAATTACTCCACTAGATATGATTGTGATAAGAGCACTTATGCTGGGGCCTATATTGAATTGGATGAAAGTGATATTACATTGCTTGGTTACCATGCTTTTGGTGGGGGGCAGTACAGTGTGGGGATAGGGAGTGAGGCCAATATTCTTAAAACAGGCGCTATTGGCGTGGGGTACCAAACTTACCTTAATGGGGCTTACGGTATTGGCATTGGTTATGAAAGTGAAGTTTTGGGCGTCAGTGGAATCAGCATTGGCTATCAGGCCAGCTCGGCGGATAGCAGCGGGATTGCGATTGGTAAGAATGCACTGGCTAGCGGTGGATACAGCATTGCTTTAGGCAGTGGGGCTTCTGCCACAGGCTACAACTCGGCCGCCATCGGCTACGGAGCCTCCGTCAGCGGCAATCACGAAATCGTCTTTGGCAACGATTCTACCGCCACCATCGGCGGTACCGTAGATTTCACCGCCCTCTCCGACGGCCGTTTCAAAACCAATGTTCAAGAAAATATCATCGGGCTGGACTTTGTCCGTCAGCTCCGTCCCGTCACCTACCAGCTCACCTTCGGTGATCACGGCCTGCAAACCGGCTTCATCGCTCAGGAAGTAGCGCAAGCTGCCAATGATGCCAACTTTACTTTCAGTGGCATTGACTATCGAGCGCATATGGACCGCTACGGCCTGCGCTACGCGGAGTTTGTCGTACCACTGGTCAAGGCCCTGCAAGAGCTAGAGCCGCAGCTAGAAAGACAAAGCGCCGTCATTCAAGAGCAACAGGCTCAATTAGACAACTATAAGGCCGAATTGCTAGAATTGGCCGCCGCCATCAAGGCATTAGAAGAATAAATTGATCAAGACATCAAAAAAAATATCATGAAAAAAATAATTTTAAATCTAATCATATATAGCCTACTGGCTGCACCCGCCTGGGCACAAACTGGCAATGAAATAAGTGGCTCAGGTGCGGGTACGGGTATTGATAACTACGATGATTTCAACACCGGATTTGGTGACAGTACCTTTCACGTTGATGCCAGAGATAAGTCGACCACCTTTGGAGTCTTTGCAGGCTATCGCTCCTACACTAATTCCGTATCCTTAGGCTACAAAGCGTCCATGTATTCGACTAGTAGCAGTGTGAGTATAGGTGTCAATAGTGGATATACTCACAAGCAGCAAGGAGGCCCGATAATAAGTTCTAGTGTGCATGTCGGTCACTATGCAACTCCACAAGCAGATGGTGATCACTGTGTCTTGATTGGAGAAAATACCGGGAAGGGTATAAACAACGGAGATGACCTGGTGGCTATAGGCCACAATGCAGGATACCACTCTCCCGGTTACAACTTGATGATTGGGCATAATGCAGGCTATAATAGTTCAAAACAGGGCAATATAGCCGTCGGCAACTATGCGCTTGGATATGGTATTGGTGCTGCGGGCTATGGATTGACGACTGGATTTGGGAATGCTCTAATGGGAGCAAGTGCGGGCAGCACCTTAGCTTACGGCGAATATAATACAATGATTGGTACAGGTGCCGGAGGATTATCTGAGGGCGTTGATAACAGTACTTTTATCGGTGGCCTAGCGGGCTACAATAGTGGTAAGGGAAATACAACTACTGCCGATGACAACACCATGATTGGCTATAAAGCAGGTTACATCAATAACAAAGGATCACGACACACCATCATAGGGGCCAATGCTGATTTGACCGGCAATAACTTTTCTAGGGTTCTTTTAATTGGAGCCAATAGTTCGGGCGGTAATAATTACTTGTCCTTAGTTGGTTTTTCTAGTACAGGAGTAGGAGAATACGGCAGTGGGGTAGGCAATGAAATTACAATTGATGGGGAGCGGGCTATTGGTTTAGGCTACCAAACCCAGATTAGTACAGCGGGTGCTTACAGCACCAGTATGGGCTATCAAAGTTCTATGACCGGATCGAGTAGTATTGGAATTGGCTATCTAGCGGATGTCCAGAGTACAACAGCGGTAGCTATCGGTTCGACAGCTGATCTCTCGGGGGATTATTCGACTATCCTGGGCGCTTCAGATACCATTAGCGGCACTAATGCCACAGCCATCGGTTATGGCATTGCAGTAGCTAATGATCATCAAATCAACATTGGAAATGAGGACATTATGTCCATCAGTGGCGTGGTCAACTGGACCACGACTTCGGATGGTCGCTTGAAGACAGGAGTGAATGAAGATATTCCAGGTTTGGATTTTATTAGAAGCTTGCGCCCAGTGAGCTATGAGTTGACTACTGATGGTCAGCGGGCAAGAACCGAGCGCTACACTGGCTTCATTGCTCAGGAAGTCGCCCAAGCTGCCCAAGCCATCGACTATGATTTTTCTGGCATCGACCGACCTCAGAACGAGCAGGACCGCTATGGCTTGCGCTACAGTCAATTTACTGTGCCATTGGTCAAAGCCGTACAGGAATTGCATCAATCACAATCGACTACTACGGAATTTACCCAGTCTACATCATTACAAACAGAGGAAATGGATGCCCTGCTAGAAGAGCTGGAAGCAA
>JBCDGZ010000230.1:0-7207 GCA_038750655.1 Bacteroidota bacterium
AATTAGGGAACATGGGGTAAAGATAAATAATATTTGGGGCTTTGGGAGGGAACCCACCCTAGCCACCACCGCCGGCTTGTCGGTTGCTCTACAGATACAATCTTTCCATTCATTCTACTGCATCCAAGCCGCAAGAAGTGTAAGAAGTATCATCCATCGGTACCTGTAGATGATCAACATTCCCTGCATAGACGGTGAATTGGACTAAATTCCATAATAATTTTTATTTATCGAATACTATTAATTTTTATTTGTTGAAAATATTTTACTCTAATGTGCTTATTATCAGAGATTTGAGGTGTAGTTCGTTTTTTCAAAAAAAATAAAAAAAAAGAGTAAGGCCATTCCATTTTACCCTTGCTGCAAGGGCATTGAACAAAAATAGCTTTTCCCAATGTCACATTAGCAGCCTTTCGAATTTATAGAGATGCACAAAGCTTCCACTCTCAGAATTTCTCCACTCAGTTTAACATAGCGCCGTTTACAGCTGCGTCTGGATCACTTCCGGGCGTACCACCAGCAAATTGCTCCGCATCCAAAGCAATTGCCTAGACTTAATTATCCAACCCTATAAATCGTTTATCATGATTAAACAATCAAAATTACTATTCGGATTTATTTTTCTGATGGCCCTATCGCTGGGTTTTTACTCTTGTGACAAAGAAACGACGACTCCTGTTGCCCCTACTACTGACAAAGTATCTGCTCTCGACCAATACATGGCAGATCATACCCAAAGTATTCAGGTTGCTGATTTGGGAGAAGGTACCTACCACGCCGTTGGTGAGCAAGGAACCATTATTGAAATCAACAACGCCCTGGTTAATGCCGCTGGTGAGCGCGTCAGAGGGGAGATTGAGATTCAATTGATCGAAATTTACTCGGTTAAAGACATGATTTTGCTGCAAAAACAGACGATGGCCGATTATGACGGCGAGTTGAATATCCTCGAATCTGGTGGGGAAGTATTCATCAAAGTCTTCCAGGATGGTGAAGAGCTGAGCGTGGATGGCCAAGGTGATATGCGTCTGTTGCTGCCTACCGAGAATACGGGCGGCGCCAGAGAAGGCATGGAACTGTTCTACGGCGAAGAAACTGGCGATCAGGTGATCTGGAAGCCTACGGGCGAGAAGGTGAGAGTGGTGCGTCTTAGCAATCGCAACGATGCGGCGTACTACCAGGCATTGATTGAGCAAATTCTGGGCTGGATCAATATTGATATTCTCGCTAACCTGCAAGGGGAGCCCGTAGAATGTGTCGATCTGTACATCGATTGCCCCGATTTTTGCGAAATCACTATGGACAACTCCTATGCGAATATCTACGTCAACAGCCTTAATAGTGCGTTTGGTATGGATAATCTTGGAGGTGGTAGATTCCAACTTTGTGGCAACTGGCCACTGGGTGGGATTACGGTTACTTTTGTCGTAGTTATTGAGTGTGACGGTCAACTGTTTGTCGCCATCGTTACGGCTACCATTACTCCTGGATCACATATGCAGATCATTACTTGTGATGACATTCAGCTTATGGATGTGGGAACCTTCGAAGAAACGCTGCTTCTAATGGCTCAATAGCGCTACAGTTTACATACTTATGAAACTTAAGGATAATAAATAAATAGCACACCAGTTTAAAACATCAGAAAAATTAGCGTACAGGCCCTTTCGGAAGCTTCCGGAGGGGCCATTTTCGTAGATTAACGAAGGGCCATCTCACCAGTACCTCGGCAAGGCTTGCAGTGATTTTTCTCTCCGCGGGTCCCCGTCCAATAGCCTCTGCCGGCGCATCTTTGGCAGATTTTTGAACTGGGTTGATGCATAAATAGTCGAAAAAGAATGTAGACGAAAGCTACGGCGAGTAGAATGATGAGGATGCGGATGTACATTTGTTGTTGAAATTAGGCGTCTTGAAAAAAGTAAGAATCTGTAACAATGTTACAAATTCTTACTTTACGAGTCAAGCATCGTGCCGAGGCCCTCCTTTCTGCCCTTCGATCAACTGGCCGTAGCGTGCAGCCGCCTATTAGGTCTTCTGTGCCTTCACTGTTACGCTGAGAATCTTACAGCCGCTGGCTCTAAACGCCTCAATGGCCTCCGCACCAAGGTGCTCGCCCAGAAAGGCGTCGGGAAGCTGGATTTCTCGCTCTTTGGGTACTTCGACCGTCTCGAAGCCGGCCGCCTTGATGGTTTGCAGGTAAGCCTCCTTTTGCATAGCTCCTGCGACACAGCCGGTGTAGAGAATGGCTAGGTCCAGCATCTGCTGAGGCAGTTCGCCCTGCAGTACAATATCGGAGATGCTGAAGTGCCCGCCCGGCCGCAGCACCCGGTGGACTTCCTGGTAGGCTTTAGCCTTGTCGGGCACCAGATTCATCACGCAGTTGCTGATGGCCACATCGATGCTATTCGTTTCCAGCGGCAGTTGCTCGATCTCACCGAGGTGGAATTCGACATTGTGGAACCCTAGCTTGGCCTGATTAGCGCGGGCTTTTTCGATCATTGCGATGGTCATATCGACGCCGATGACTTTGCCGGTCGCGCCGGTGAGCTGGCGGGCGACGAAGACGTCATTACCCGCGCCGGAGCCGAGGTCGAGGACGGTGTCGCCGGGCTTGATCTGGGCGATGTCGGTGGGGATGCCGCAGCCCAGTTGGAGGTCTGCTTCGGGGACATAGCCGTCTAGTTGTTTATAGTTTTCGCTAAAATTGCTGATCTCATCGGAGGAGCAGCAAGGGCCGCAGCCGCAGGCCGCTTGAGCGATTTCGGTATATTTTTGCTTAACAATTTCTTTGATTGGAGTTGCCATTGGATTTGTGTTTTTAATTGATTTATTTACCCAGTAGACGGAGGGATTGATTTTGTGATGCATTATTTTTTTAAAAATCAGGACTTCTTCTTTTGGAACCGAGGTTCAAAGTCCAGTACATTCCCGTAGGCATCCGTAGACACCTGGCAGCAGTCCAACAGCGCCTTTTTGAGCAGCTCTCGCCCGCGCTGCACCCGCGAACGTGCCCCAGAGTGCGAAATTTGCAGCCGTTCCGCCAGCTCCTTCTGTGAGAGGCCTTCAATTTCTACCAGCCGCAGTGCCTCCCGGTATTTTTCGGGGAGCCGATCGATGAAACCAGGAACACAGAGGCTAAAAAACTCGTGCTGACCGATGGTTTCCTCCGCCTCTTCTGCAATGTCTAACTCGGGGAGGGCTTGTAGGGACTCCTTTTGGTGTTTGCGAAAGTGATCGGCAATCGTCGTGCGGGTGATTTGGTATAACCAGGGCAGCAGCCGCTTCTGGTCTTTGAGCTGGGGCAGCTTGAGCTGCGTCTTCAGCCAAACCTCTTGTAGAATATCTCTGGCCAGCGCCTCTTCCTTCACCCGGCCGATGATAAAGCGCAGCAGTAGCTGATCGATTTGTGACCAATTGGCAATTGTCATAATTCAGGCTTTTTTAATAAGACGTCAAAACGAAGAAAATGACGCAAAGTCTGTTCTAATATAGGAAAAATGATCCGATGGGGACAAAGAAAAAGGAAGCCCCGAGGCTCCCTTTTCGACAACTAGCTTTGAAACGTAAAGGTGTTGATACCTTGTACAGAATACTTTTTGTGCTAATTGGTGGTCTGTTTGACTACAAGATAACGGCACTTGTAGGTCTTTTGTTGAGCTTTTTGACAGATGTATTCTGTCGATTGATAAGTGTTTGGGCTGAGTTAATAGCTGTTTTAAAGAACCGAAAAGCCGGCCAGCAATTTGAACAACTGTTCGCGTCTGCGCACCGAGACGGGCAGCGACTGCTCGTTTTTCATCACCAAACTTCCTCCATTGATTTTATCAAAACGACGGATATGGTTGATGTTGACCAGGTGCGAGTGATGAGGGCGATAGAACCCGTAATTTTTCAATACATTTTCGTATTCCTTTAAGTTCTTAGAGACCAAGAGCTGCCGCTTCCCTTCGAGGTAAAAGCGGGTATAACTGCCTTCGGCCTGGCAGTGAATGATTTCTTTGATGGCGACGATATGAATGCTGTCAGCATCTTTGAGGATGACTTTCTGTTCGGTTTTAGAAAGCGACATATTACTGTTGAGAATGGATAATTGGAGCTGCAATTCGTCTTTCTCAATCGTCTTGCGTGCTCGATCTACGGCCGGAATTAGATCACTAGAGTCGATGGGTTTGAGGAGATAATCCAGTGCACAAAATTTGAAAGCCTGAATCGCATATTGATCATAGGCAGTGGCGAAAATAACCTGAAATTTTCGATCGTCAATTTGGCGCAGAATGTCTAACCCGGAGCCGTCATCCAGCTGAATATCCAGAAAGACCAGCTCGGGTTGGTGTTGTCGAATAGCCTGTAGGCCGCTTTGGACACCGTCGGCTTCGGCGATGATCTCTATGTTGGGGCAATGGAGTTGGAGCATGGCGCGCAAGCAGTTGCGAGCCGGGATTTCATTGTCTACGATGATCGTTTTCATATTGCTTGTTTTTTTGAGGAGCAGGCGGTGGATTCGTATGATGAATGATGAATAAACACTACCCACCAATCATCAGGGGCAGGAGCGACAATAGGGGTAGACCAATCTAGCTAATCAGGGAAGTGAAGCCTTTTGTTATATTCTCTCTTCGCATTATTTATTCCTACTGTGGTGATAGATCAAAACAATGCGTTTTTCTTTCAAATATAACAAAAAAGTGATTACTATGCTGTAATGCCGCTCGAATTGACAGGACTAAGGCACTATTACGCTACTAATCTGTTTTATTGCGTCCCGATTTTTTGCCGAAATTCCAATTGATAAACGGTAGGGTACGCTTCTCATTTCGATTGATCAAACCTATTTGGATTCCTCGCAATCGCTTCGTGGTGTTGATCAGCCCGATTTGCAGGCCCTTGGATTGTATGGTTTTATTGTAAATGCCCCCGATGGCTATTCCATTGGTTGCCGTGCTCATGCTGACAAAAGGAGCGATGACGATACCACTAACTTTCCCCGTCATTGACCACAATCCAGACAGCGCCAGGCCATTCACCACCAATTCAGGACTCCCAATCCCGCCTCCGGCAATCGCAATGCCGTTGACTTGGTAGTTCTTGTAATCGGAAGCTGCATGGACTAAAGAATCTAGTCGGACAGGGTCTTGGTAGAAGGCCGAAGGCTCCGTATAGAGGGGCTCGCCAGGGCTGAGCGGAAGAAACAAACCCGCCCCCAGCAGCTCCACGCTCAGGCCATTGAGCCGCGTGGTTAGGCTATCGCCCTCGTATTTAAGGCTGTTGGCGATAATGCTTAAGCCTACGCCGTTTATCTCCGTGTCTAAAGCAGGGAGATGCCAGAGCAGCCAGCGTTCTTGGAGTTGTTGTCCTGTGGCGTTGGTCGTGAATGAAAGGACTAAAATGATGGCCAGGAATAGGGAAGAAAGGGGAGCCTTAGTTGACATATCACTATGGGTTTTAGTTTTCTGTAGCTGAAACGTTTGAATAGTTGGCTTTAGGGTGGGGAGGGCTTAATTTAAGATTCGAAGCGAATTAGAGCGGGTTGCTCGACGATCGCATCGGGATTATCAAAAAGGTAGAATACGTAGATGGTGGCTTTATTGGTAGCATAGAGGGCCAGCATTTTACAATAGCGCCGTTTAGAGAACGTCTTTTTGGGGCAAAAGAAAACAGTGGCCCCCCATTCCGCATTGTATTCTTCGCTCAGTTGTTGGGGGGTAATTTTATGTACCGCAATCTGTTGGTCTTGGTCATTGGTCGCCAGGCTGGAAGCCATACTCAGGCAGTTGACGTGGGGTACCTTGCTGGGCAAGCCCAGGTTGGGGATCACCCTGTAGCGCATTTCCAGCTTATGCTTCCGCGAGCGCATCGCCATATCGTAGGGCCAAAGGCTATTGGGGCGCACCCTAAGGCTTTTGAAATTCTTTTCCACCGGACTAAAAAACTCGACCTGCCCCTGCTGTAAAGCTTGGGTAAATGCCGGAGGTAGTTGGACTTGCGCGGAGCTGGTGCTGGTTACAGCAAAGAAGAGGATCAATAGAAATACCCGAAGGGGAAGCATGTTCATTTTGTTTTATAAACAATTTGTTGTATATTGTGATTGCATTTCGACTATTGCCATCGTACAGTAAGAAAACCCAGCCAGTCGGTCACTTTGGCAATTCCCTTTAGCGGTTTGAGCGAGGTACTTTAGTACTTCAGGACATACAACCTTTTTCTCTAAGAGGCCTTTGGAGAAAAAGAATGCCATCATTAGAACCGGAATTCTTGCGATCTCTACCTGCACGGACTGGCTGTTTATGCTCAGTACCGAACTTAGAGCAGGGGAGATCGGCGGTGGCGGCGAAGTGGGCGGGTCCCTCCCACTTTTGCACATCCTCTACCCATCAATCAACAACCGGATTATTAATTTACCCCATAATTCCCACAAACACAACTTCCTCTCCACTAAGAACAACCCACAATACAAAAAAGGCTGCCCGAAAGGACAGCCTCAACAATTAAATAACTACTTTACCCTAATTCCTAATCGTTTAAATCTTTGTGGCTTTCATTAGGAGAAAACCTTATTTCTTATCGCCCTTCGTAACCAAATTGACATCCGGGGCTACTTTTTGATCTGTTTTCTGAATAATCATTACCTCAATCTCATTGCGGATTTTCAGCGCCAGTTGATAAGTGCCGACTTCCATTTTCTCCAAGTCAATAGCCATAGCATTCATGCCTTTGACCACTGGCGTACTGCCTTTTTTCTTCACATCTCCCATCTTAGTCATCACGCGGTATTCCATCTCATCGTCTACATTGACATTCAGCGTCATCGTGAAGTAGCGATCTGTGACTGCGGAGTTGACCGCAGTAATGGCGAAGATATGTTGGGCATCTTGCAGCGAAACAATGACCGTGTGGCTGATGGCCGTAGTTCCATCATAATCGACTTGTGCAAGGCGGTAAAAAGTTCGTGAGTTTCCGGCGGTAATATCGAGAAAGCGATATTGCTTGGTGGTTTTACTATTGCCAGCGCCCTCAATTTTTGCGGCCTGTTCGAAGTGAATACCATCGTAAGAGCGCTCGATAACAAAGAAGTGATTGTTGGTTTCCTGTTGAGTTGACCAGGATAACATATTTCCTCCCTCCATAACTTCGCCTCTTAAGTTGAGTGCGTAGACACATCCGGCCTCAATTCCTGGGAGAAACGCAAGCGTGAACAAAGCCAGGGTCG
>JBCDGZ010000231.1:0-7055 GCA_038750655.1 Bacteroidota bacterium
TCTAATCTTCCGAAAGGGACTCTGCTGGATATGGTCTTCAAATTCAAGAAAGGAAAAAAAAGCTTTTAAGGTAGCTATCTTTCTCTTGATCGTCTTAGGTTTGTATAACTTATTAATGTGATACAGGTATTCTTTTATAGCAGTTTTGGCAAATATCTCATCTGCGTAGTCGGTATTGGAAATTTTTGCCTTGTATTGCTTAAGGTCAATTGTATAAGCTTTAATCGTCTTGTCTGATAAGTTCTTTTCATATTTGCAATAGTTGAGAAAGGAGGAAACTCGTTTTTCGTAAAGTGTCATGTTTTTTCGTATCAATTGGAATGAGTGAATGTATCGTCATATCTAATACTCCGATGAGTTAGATATTAAAAAATGACTTAATACGAAAAAAAGGCTAATATTTACTCGTGCGAATAAAACTATGTGGAAGGAATAATTTGAAGTGAGGTTAACGAAAGAGATAATTTGTGTTACGAATGTGTTACACAACAAAAAAGGAGTTACAACTTTTCGTCATAACTCCTTGATAATCAAGTCGGGGTAGCAGGATTCGAACCTGCGACCCCCTGCTCCCAAAGCAGGTGCGCTAGCCGGACTGCGCTATACCCCGATTCTAATGTCCTTAATAAACAAAGCCTGCTGCCAGGCCTTCGGCTCCTATCAATCCTACAAAAAAAGGACCAACCCGAAGCACTTTCGCTCTAAAGCGTGGCAAAGGTAAACTTTTCTAAATGAAATGTCAATCAAAGCGGAGGAAAAAATAACCGCCGGGGCACCCCCTGCGGTTATCTCTTCTGCGGTGAAGGCGGGATTCGAACCCGCGGTACCCCTTTCAGAGTACGCCGGTTTAGCAAACCGGTGGTTTCAGCCACTCACCCACTTCACCTGGCTTGATGGCCTTTGCTAAATAAGCGCGACAAAGTTATGTAAGATAGGGCTAATATGCAAGACCTGGCCGATTATTTTTTGGACCACCTACAGTGGTGGAAGTGGACGTCGCACACCAGCTAATCTTTATCGCTACTTGAAGGGAATAGTTAGACCATGTTTAAATATGATCTTAATACCGAAATACTGTCCGTTTGAGTACTAATTATCCTGGGCAGGCAAGAGAGGGAAA
Source organism: Bacteroidota bacterium (assembly GCA_038750655.1). GTDB lineage: Bacteria > Bacteroidota > Bacteroidia > Chitinophagales > Saprospiraceae > JBCDGZ01. The sequence continues at coordinate 1,121 of JBCDGZ010000231.1, forward strand.
GATCGTTTTCCTCATATCTAGTACAAAGATCAACTATAAAAACCGGGGTAGGAATGACTTTTGTCACCTGCAACCATGATTTTTAGCAGTGCAAAATTGTGGAGCGGAGGAGAAGGGGTCATTCGGGAAGAGAAAGGAGGAGAGTAAAAGTCAAAGCAGAGGCCCTAAAGCCCCTGCTCGCCTTCTTATAATAAATTAATCACTAAACGTAGGGTACGGGGCGCTTGGCCCTCTTCGGCAATCCGTAGCCAGTACATACCCGCGGGGAGCCGGGCGTCTAGGTTGACCTCAACCCTGCGCTGGCCTGCGGCAGCAAGGGTCTGGCTAACAAGCTGCCGGCCCTGCGAGTCGTAGATGGCTAGGTGCAGCGGCTGAGCGAAGGGGACGGTAGACCGGACCTCGAAACGCTCGGCCGCCGGATTGGGGAAGACCTCCACCGCCTCCGGCTCCTGATGAGCCACCACCAGCCCATTCCCCCCTAAAGGCCCCGACGGCGGCCGAACCGGCCCCGCCACTACCCCACCAACGACCGCTATCTGAAAGATCTCATTACAGCTGTTGGCCACATCGCGAATGCCCAAGTAAAAGGTCGATAAGCCGTCGGCAGCAGCACTAGGCGTAAACTCATTGAGCAAGGGATCGTAATCGCCAGCTGGGGTGAGTAGATCTTCCGCTGTATACCAGTCGTCATTGTAAATGGTGAAATTGGCCAGACTGCCTAGCCCAAGAGCGTTGGGAAGGGGAACGCCAACGGTGGCCGGGCCGGCTATTGGGGCGAGGTGAATGCCCGTATGGGTGGTCAAGGTGGTGATGTCAAAGTTGCCGTTGAGGTCTTCTATGACGCCGCTGTTGTAGAACAGTTCGCTGTTGCTAAAGGGCTTGTCAGAATGATAGCGCAGCCAGCCTTCGTTGTCGATGTAATTGCCATTGATCAGGCTGTCTTTGAGCTGTAAGGTGGCACAAGGGTGGTTGTAGAGGAAGGAGATGTCATCTACTACTGTAGGCGCAGTGGACTGGAGCAGCAATTCCCCGATATTATCCAGAGAGCTGGTCTGCAACTCCATAGCGTTTTGCGTGAGACTGGCCTCTAGTACCACTTGGCCCCGATTTTCAAAATTTGATAACACCATTTTAATTCCGGTTTCACTGGCTCCTTCAAGCGTGATCTCACCAGTGGTGCCATTTTGAAAAGTTCCGGTGTAGGAATACAACAAGTCCTTTTCGGCATCTACAATTTTTATGATCCCCTTGTTTCGAAACAACTGTGTCGTGTAGATACCCTGCAAACCTGCACTATCAACGGTAATCCTTGCACCTACTTCGTTGATACAATCACAATTGATACAACTAATCGCAATTTTACTGGAGTTCGTAATAGTCACGGTACCATAGTTATCAAAACCGCCTTCGAACCAAATACCACTGGTATGTAAGACATCAATGAGGCCACCGGCCCGATTGAGGAAATAGCCATCGACTTCAAAGGCCCGGTGATTAATCTCATCAACCAGCATCTGGCCACTGTTACGGATGATCGAACCCGGCTCGGTAAGGACGCCTCTCTCGCAGCTGTCTGCAATAAAGGTAGCACCAGCTAGGTTGACAAAATTACCTTCGCATTCAATAGCGTATAAGCCCGTTCCAGTGATGAGCAGGGTACCAGAATTTCGCAAGATTCCCCCAATATACAAGCCGGTCTCTGTAGCATTACTGATTACTAAAGTCGCCGCAGCGTCTATAAGTAAGGTCCCTTCAACAATGAGGTGCTTGACGGTATGGAGTCCAGACGGAATGTTCGCCAAACTACCGCTACCGATGAATGCGGTATCGACCAGACTGGGGACGGTCCCGGCATCCCAGGACGTGGGGTCATCCCAACTGCCGACGCCACCGTTCCAGGAGATTACATCTGCCTTTAGGTTTAGGCTAAAAAAAAGTAACAATAAGATAGGCGTAAAATGACTTTTCATTGTGCAAATGATTGAGCTTAAAAATGCTGATAAGGCATCTTTAATAATGAAGAATGCAACAAAGGAAAACTACAAGAGGAGACTACACCCCACCCCAGCGGGTGGTTTTCAAAGCGCCTGCATCCACTTCATCAAGGCCGGGCGGTGGTGGACATTGAGCTTCATGTAGAGGTTCTTGACGTGGTACTTGATGGTGTTGAGGGAAACAAAATGCTTCTCGCAGAGCTGCTTGTTGGTCAGCCCTTCGCAAATGTCTAGTGCGATTTCGAATTCTTTTTTGGTGAGGGGATGAAGGAGATGAGCGTTGACCGCTTCTATGGTTGGCGTCTTGGACTGCTGCTGCTGGGTGTGACGATAGAGGGCCATTTCGAGGGCGCTCAGCAAATCCTGCTCGTTGAAGGGCTTGACGATATAGCCGTAGGGCATGGTGACTTTGGCGCGTTGCAGGGTAGCCTTGTCGGAATAGGAGGTGAGGTAGATGAAGGGGATTTGATAATGTTGGTTAATGATCTCGGCGACTTCGATGCCGTCTTTGGAACCTGCGATATTGATGTCTAGTAGTACTGCGTCGGGCTGCCGGTTGGCCAGCATATCAATGGCAGTTTCGCTGTCGTAGGCGATGCCGGCGACTTTAAAATCTACGGCCCTCAGCCGGGCGTCGATGTTCTCGGCGATGATGGCATCGTCTTCAACGATCAAAATTTTTTGTGTAGGTGTAGGCATTTACAATAGGTTGAGCGGTGATGCTTTCTAGGCAACTTTTTGGTAGGTAGCAATCTGCAAACGAATCTTCGAACCATTGTAATTTTGAATATCTAAACTTGCCTTCAGTCGGTTCTTGAACGCCTTAATCAAACGGTAACCGAAACTCTTCTCCACAGCTTGCGCCGAATTTTCGGTAAAGCCTACGCCGTTATCGGCCACTTCAAGCACCAAACTCGAGTCCTCCTCCTTGAGGCTCACCTTCAGCAGCCCCTCGCGCTCGTCGGGAAAGGCATGCTTCAAGGCATTGCTCACCAACTCATTCACAATCAAGCCCAATGGAATTAAGGTATCCACATCCAGGTGCAAATCTTCAATAGCCGTTTCCAGCTGTATGCGTTGTGGCGAAATGTTGTAGGAATGGAAAAGCCGCTGAATGAGTTGATCGAAATAGTTTTGAATTTCTACGCCCAGCAAATTTTCCTCCTGGTATAAATTCTGGTGAATGAGGGCCATCGAATGCACCCGGTCCCTACCCTGCTGGATGGCTGCCTGCGCTTGCTCATCTTTGATGTACATCGATTGTAAGTCCAGCAGGCTAGAGATGACTTGCAGGTTGTTTTTTACTCGATGGTGAATTTCTCGCAGCAGCCATTCCTTTTCACTCAAAGCCTGACGGATGATCGCATTGTCCTTTTGTTTTTGTCGGAAAAAATAAAAGAGCAGCCCTACGATCAGCAAGGCAGCCAGCAGCCCCAGGCCGATGAGCAGATTCTGGCGATAAGCTTTTTCTAATTCTAAATGCTGAATTTGATTTTCTTGACTGAGGGATTCAATCTCCCGCTCTTTCTGAGCACTCTCATAACGAGCGTCCATCTCCGCAATTTGCTGCGTAATTTTTTCATTGAGCATGCTGTCCTTCAGCGCCGCAAATCGCTGGTGGTAGCTCAGTGCTTTTTGGTACTGTCCCTTTGCCCCATAAGCCTCGCTCAGTCCCTCCAAGGCCGCTTGCATCTGCGGCTTTAATCCCAGCTCCTCTGCCAGCGCCAAGCTCTTATCCAAAGAACCAATCGCGGCCGAGTAGCGCTTCAAATCCATCTGTACTTTGCCCATCGAACTCAGCGTAGTCGACCATTGTGGCTTATGGCCCAGTTGCTCCCGCAGCCGCAGGCTCTGTCGAAAATAATCCAGCGACCGCACAAACTCCTTCTTCCCCTGATAAACCCGAGCGATGTTCTCCAGCGCATGACCGATATTGTAGTCGGCCTTCAATACTCGCGACAAGTCCAGGTATTTTGTAAAGTACACCAACGCCGTATCGTACTGCCCCTGCACCCCATGTATGCTGCCGATATTGTTATAATTATAACTCAGCTCACTCAATTGCTCATGCTCCTTATTCAAGGCCATCGCCTCTTCGTAAAGACCAATGGCTTTATCGTATTGCTGGATGCGTTTGTAAATTGTTCCCATCGCATTGAGGGTAAAGCTGATGCTTCTGGGGTCCTCCAAATCTCGGTAGATGCTCAAGGCACGATGGTAGTACTCAAGACTTTGATCAGATTCGCCGCTCAGCTCTTTTACTACAGCCATCTGATAGTAAGCATCCGCAACCCCCATTTGATTATTGGTCGAATCGCGGTAGGCAGCATAGGTTTGGAGATGAGACATGGCCTTGTCGTAGTAGCCCGCGTGTTTATAAATCGCTCCATAGTAGTAGTGGCTAACATTCAGGGCATCGATATTGCCCATTCGTTGGCTGAAAGCGACGACGCTGTCGTTGAAGAGCAGCGCCTTTTCTGGGGCATTGCGATGATTGGCCCAAACCAAATCTTTTAATTGTTGCAGTCGGGCGCTATCAGTAAGCGATGGATTTTGTAGAATGGAGTTAACAGTATCAACGGGGCTTTGCGCCCAGAGCGTTGGGCAGAGCCACAGTAGAAGAAAAACGAGAGTGGATGAAAAAAAGTGAAATGGCATAGTATGCTAAAGATTTACACCTTGAAGGTAAGCATTTTCGGAGCAATTCAGTATACCTTTCCCTCCCTGAATGAGATAACAGGGTGCTTATCAGACGTAGAAAAGGCTGCCCCCGCAGTGGAGACAGCCTCTCTATCTTTTACCATCTATTCAAATCGTAATCATTCGGTGTTACTGTGCAATCATCATCAAGGCATGGAGACCAATACTTTTCGTGTAATCGAGTAACCATCCTGCTGCACCATTAAGAAGTAAGTACCAGCCGGGTTAGCTGTCAAATCTATCTGATCGTTAAAGTCGCCGGAGAAAGCTCCGAGGTCGCGGGTGTAGACCAGCCGTCCCCGAGCATCAAAGACACGGATGGCGGTTGATCCATTATTGGGTAATTCAAAACGGATATTGAACAGGCCTTCGTTAGGGTTAGGAAAAATGGCCAGGCGATCGATTTGCAGATTCTGTACCAAAGGCATATCGATGCCCCGTTCCTTCTTCATCTGCTCTGCATCTTCCTCGGGCACCGCTTCCATTTCCACTTCCATATCCTCAATGGCTTTCGCCCAATCAACTAATGCCTGAACTGCCTCATCACTCGCTTGCTCCTCATTATCCGACGCCTGGCCTGAATTTTTCCCTTCGTTACTGTGCCACTCCTCTGTCTCTTCCTCCGACTTTATCGGTCCAGTGGCCGTAACGACCTGATCATCCCTACGATAGGTGACCGCAATTTCCTCTCCCACTTCCATCGCATCAATAGCCGCTCCGAGGTCGTGCCAATCTAGTGTAGGGTATCCGTTAACATTTGTAATTATATCATCATCTTGCAGTCCAATTTCTTCGGCGGTAGAGTTGTCTAAAATATCTACCCGAACGCCATTCACTCCTTCGGGGACTCTGCCGTGGCTCGCACTAACCCCCAAAAAGGGATCTTCGCTCTCATCGCGATGCTTACGCTTGGACCCGTCACGAACCCCCAGTTCTACTTCCGTCTGCATCGGCTCTCCGTTGCGAATGAAATAAACCATTGCCTTATCACCGGGCTGGTAATTCGCCAGCAAGGCTCTAATAGGCTGATGAGATTCCATCTCGCGATCATCAATCTTGTAGATGTAGTCAAAAGGCTGGAAGCCACTTTGGGCCGCAGCCGTATTCGGAATCACGCTTGTCAAATAAGTACCCGTAGTATTTTCAAAATTCAACTTACGAGCTTTGCTCTTAGAAATTTTATTTCCGTAAATGCCTAAGTAGGCAGTGCTTTGGTGGTTTTGGCCGAACAAAAAATTGAA
>JBCDGZ010000232.1:0-6917 GCA_038750655.1 Bacteroidota bacterium
CTCCTCATTTGCTTCGGCGTATTGAAACACTCTATCTTTCCTCCAGTAGGATGAAAGAAGTTGCAGTCTTGGTCTCCTCATTTGCTTCGGCGTATTGAAACGGTATCGATAATCCTCCACATTGACCGCTGCACCGGTGTCTTGGTCTCCTCATTTGCTTCGGCGTATTGAAACGGTGACCAACCCGTCTTTTGTTCTGAGGGTATAAATGTCTTGGTCTCCTCATTTGCTTCGGCGTATTGAAACATTGCTACCTGCATATCTGCAGGCATTTCTGGCTGGTCTGCGTCTTGGTCTCCTCATTTGCTTCGGCGTATTGAAACGCAATGCGGCTAAAAACTTTTTCATATGAAAAAATGTCTTGGTCTCCTCATTTGCTTCGGCGTATTGAAACCCGAAGGCGGATCGATGTGTTAAGCCTAGTAGTGTAGTCTTGGTCTCCTCATTTGCTTCGGCGTATTGAAACGAAGCCTATAATACTGCCTGGACTGTTCGGCTGCAATGTCTTGGTCTACTCATTTGCTTCGGCGTATTGAAACTAGGCCATTTTACACCAGACAAAACTATACCCTCTACGGTGTATTGAGGTTAAGGTATTAGTAGCTTACAAGAGTTGTCTCCTCCAAAAATCCGGTACTGAATCCAGCGCATCATTAGCCTGTCTGGTAGTAAACTGTTATTGGTCATTAATGGTGGGCGTAATATCAGAATGGCGATAGAAAACTTGAAGTGCCTGAATAGGAATTTTATCTCCTGCAGTATTACCAAGGGTAGGACGGAACGTCGGAAATATTGCCTGAAATGAGACGTCTTGTCAAGATGAGGAGAAGCGTGGAAATACCTGCTTTGCATAAAGGCTCAAAGTAAAGGTTTGAATGAAGCCATAAAGCACCGTATAAGCACAGGAAACGTTTGATAATAGGTTGATAATTTTCGATAAAAAGAAAAGCGACCACATAATTCAATATGTAATCGCTTGATTCTGAGAGTGCCGAAGGGGGGACTCGAACCCCCACGCGCGCGAGCGCACACGCCCCTGAAACGTGCGTGTCTACCAATTTCACCACTTCGGCGGTTTAGCGGAACGCAAAGATGACAAATATCTGCTTGATATGCAAGCCCGCAGCGGAAAATGATTCCCATCAGAATAATTTCACATTTTTATTTTTTTTAATGCGTTAAAATGCTATTTTAGAGCTTCGATATACTATTCACAGGGTAAGCATCTACAAGTATACTAAGCGTTCGGGGAAGAGCAGCTTGCTTGATCCTCGGTTTTGTCTCCAACAGATAGATACATCATAGATTATAGGAATGGCCTAGCTGTATTGTCAGCTATGGCCTAGTTAAGCATTTTTTTACCACCAAAAAATCGATCTATGCCGATCACCGTTGCCACCTGGAATATGCAGGGCGGAATTAACTTTCCTGGAGTCAGTCAACTTTCCCACACCTTTGGAAGCCCTAACGTTATCTGTTTGCAAGAAACTGGGGACTTAGAGAGCCGTATGACGGATGTTCAAGATTTGCCCCATCCTCCCCATGCCGCCGGGAGTCGAATTGGAAACATACGTGTTGGTCGCCACACCGGGACTTGTATTTATTGGCCGAATGATGCAGAAACCCGTTTGGGGGTCGCGATTATTTGCATGGTGCCCGATCAACTCGTGGGGCGTGGTGTGCAAACGCCTTCTCCCGCTGCTCGGATTGCTCCGCGATACCCGAGGGGCTTGCCCTGGGTGGAGGTGCGTGATCCGGGGAGTGGAAGATCGATTCGGATTTATTCTATCCATGCTCCTTCGGCTGGTGCCGCTAGGGCTTCTAATTGGAGCAATGCGCAGATTACGGGGGTCTCTAATCAGTCTGATCTGTGGGCGGTAGTGGGGGATTTTAATGCGGATCCTGATGATCATCGGACGGAAGAGCCGGTGGAGGGGGTGTGGGTGTCTAGTCCGAATGCGACTCAGCAGAGTGGCAACACCTTGGACTATCTCATCGCGAATACCAGATCAGTACGCATCGTACCGGCTACTGGTTTACCGATGTCCGATCATTTTCCGGAGGCTTTCATTATTCACCTGGTTTGATTATCAAAAGGCCATCTGAAGACTTCCATCTAACAACCCGCTCCGCGGCTTCTCCTTAAATTTCAAAAACACCAATCAATGGACATCACACAAGTTAAAGCAACGATAGATGCGAATATAAATGAACAAGGGCAATTGATATTGAACGATGCCCTCTTCCCTGAAATGGCCGAATTGCTGGACGCCATTCACAACAATAATATCCTCATTACGATCGGCGAGATGACGGTCAGAGGGAAGGGCCTTTTTATTAAAGGGAAGGTAGACTTTATGGGGCTTGAAAATCTCTCGGCCCAGTTGATCTTTAAAGCGACTGTCCGATCATTAAAAATTGCTCTGAGAATTGAGCTGCCGCCCAACTGGAATTTCAAAGACAGTTTCCCCAATTTGCCGCCCAGTCTTAAGCCCGTTGAAGGGCAACCTGGAGAGTATGACTATGGTGACTCTGCGCTGACCGACTTGAATTTTCATACGGCATTTTTTGTTTTGAAAAATAGCCTGAGTTCCAAAGAGCCGTACTTCAAGAAAGGCCTGAACTTTAGTGGTTTCCCGGAAAATTTCCTTCAGGCCACTACCATGAGTACCATATTCCCAGTCGATGCGTCGACCAACCTTTCGGGCTCTATTACCTTACACCCTGGCGATAGTATGCCCGACTTCTCCCTCTACTTGAGCTTTCCCGTCAAGGACATCAACTTCGGGCCGCTCAAGATCACTGACCTTCGACAGCGTTACCATCGGGTGGAGCCGCCGGTGAGCGATTATCAGCAGACGGAGTTGCAGGCGGTGGGGAATATTGTGATTGGAGCAACTCGTCCGGTGACTTTGGAAGTTGCTTCTCCGCTAAATCCGGGCAGTTCTGTTTTCAACTTTTACGGACAATCGCCCGATAATAGTGCGACGCTGTCTAATGGTCTGGCGGCTCTTAATGAACTCCTTGGTCTTCCGGCCAATGCCATCAAGCTGCCGCAGGAGTTGGGGGTGATTAACAAAGCGGTGCTGCATTATTTCAGTGCTATCATTGATGCCCAAACGAAGAGGGTCCGACGCGTTGATTTTTCTATTGGTCTTCCTGTCCAATGGGAGGTTATCAAAGATCGGCTGACCTTGGAAGACATTAAAGTGGGCATTGCCGTTTTGAATCCCAGCCCAGCGGCTAAACGTAAGATCAATGTGCTGCTCGGCGGGACTTTTAGTATTGCTACAACCACCCCTGTTCATCTGGAAGCGGTTGTAACTACGGATGACGGCGTTGATCTGGTGGCGCAAATGCGTCAGGGCGAAAAGTTTCCCTTGATCGCAGGCTTTAATAAATTGACCGGAGCCAGTATTGATCTTCCCGGAGACTTGGTCGCCGAGCGTCTTTACTTCCATGCTGTTCCCAAGGCCAAGAATTACCAGTTTAAATTCAGTGTCGCTGGCGATTGGGCCTTACTCCCCGGCATTATGGACCTCGCTTTGAAACGCATTAGTATTGAGGTGGATCAAAAAGCGGGGCGGACTACCGGACTGCTCGCTGGTCAGCTCAACATCGCCGGCATCGACTTATTCCTCAAGGCTGCCTTGCCCACCGCCGGTGCCGGCTGGAACCTCTCGGGCAAAAGTGGCCAAGACCAAAACATCTCACTGAGTAGCCTAGTACAAGAACTTATCAGCAAGCTGAATATCCAGCTCCCTTTCGATATTCCTGGCGTTCAATTACGCAACCTCTCCGCCGAAGTCAACACCAAGACCAAAAACTTTGCACTCAGCGGGGAGAGCATGAGCAAGATGGACTTCCCCATCGGTGACATCAGCTTTGACGTATTTGCCACCATCCACCTTAACGTCACCCGCGACGCGACAACGGGCGCTAAGCAGCTCACCGGTTCTGTCAGCGGCGAGTTGGATATTGCCGGGCAGATTTTTAGTATTGGGTATAAAATGGGTAAGGGCGACAAGACTATCAGTGCCGCCTGGGCCGCCAAAGGCGACGAATCCCTGGGTATCAACGATGTGCTCAAGGCCCTCGGTCTGGAAATTATCGAACTCCCCGATGCCCTCGAAGTCACCCTCAAGAGCATCGCCTTCGAATTCGATACCTCCTCGAAGTCGCTGCGCCTGATGGCCGCCTCCAAACAATTTGGCAAAGTCTTCTTCGTCTCTCAACGCTCGAGCACCAGCAACAAACGAGCCTACGTCTTCGGCCTCGAATTTCCACCCAACTTCAAGCTCTCCGATATTCCCGGTCTGGGCAGCGAACTCAACGGCGCTGACTTTATGTCTTTCCGCCAGACGGCCCTCATCGTATCCAGCGATCAGGTCTCCAACCTCGTGATTCCCCAACTGCCCATGCTGGCCAACACCGGGACGCTGGCCACCGAGCCCTTTGTCAGCGACCAAGCCCTGACCCTCAGCCAGGGCCTCAACGTTACCGCGCGCATCAATCTGAACGATACAGAAGATGCTTCGATGAAAAACCTTCAGTCGGCCACCAAGCTCAAAGAGTTGCTGTTGCAGGCGGCCGTAGGCAGACGCACGCTGCATTTCCGCGCTAATCTGGACAGTAGTATCAAATTCAAGATCGGCTCCAATGCCCTGGAATTCCGCGATCCGCATATTCGTATCGATATTCTGCCGATTTTTGGTTTGCAATTGGTAGGGGGATTGATGGTGGAAATGAACGATGTGAACTTGCTGGCCGAAGGCGGACTGGTGATCTCGCCCGTTGAGGTCAGCGCCCGCCTGATGGTCTCGGCTCATGATCCTGATGCCGAAGGCGCGACGGCGAGCAGTGTGGGAACGGCCAACTTGCTCGGACCCTTAGGCATCAAGGGCATACAGCTGAACAGCATCGGTATGATTATCGGAGCGACCTTCGCCCCGCCAGCTATGAAATTCGGTTTCCAGACAGGCTTCGCCATCGGCGATCAAGCCCCGTCCTCCAACGAAATGGCGATGGTCCTGCAAATCATTCCCGCCGCCCCCTCGCCCGTTGTCAATGTTATCCTGCTCACCTTCGAACTGGCAGAAATCGACATCGAAACCGCCCTCACCGTCTTCACCAACGACAACGCCCCCGATCTGCCCGCTATCCTGCGCAGCATCCGCGCCACCGAAGTCGGTTTCTACTATTGCCAAGCCCCCACCACCTTACCCGATGGCAATACCGCCATCCCAGGCTTCGGCTTCAATGGCAACGTCAACCTCTTCGGCTTCACCGCCCGCGCTCACTTAATGATCAATATGCTCTCCGGTATCGAAGGGCATTTCCAAACCGCTCCCATCCACATCAACGCCGGCAATGTCAACATCCTTTCCGTAACTGGAAAAGGAGAAGAACTCAGCAATACGTTTGAGAAGAAAGACGGCAAGTGGATCAAGGTCGATAACCAAAGTCAGCTGCTGGACTTTAACGGCAACGAAACTCCACCGGAGACGAAAACCGAAATTCTGGTAGCTGCCGGAGGCCCCGTTTTGCAGTTCAGCACCCTAGGGCCGAAGTTCCTCTACGCCAGCGTCAGCGCCTCCTTCCTCGACCTGCTAAAGATGGAATTAGAGGCAGAAGTCAGCACCAGCGGCATCTCTTTCTTCTATTCGGTCACCAATGGCCTGACCTTCCTCAAAGCCTCCTTCACCGTCAAGACCGACGGATTCAAGGCCGATGGAAGCATGGGCGTCGATCTGGATATTGATATTAAATTAAAAGAACCTACCACTGGGGTCAACCTGGGTACGATAGACTTGGATACGGGCTTTGAAGCGTCCACGAAAATCGAAGTCAATCAAAACGGGTATTCACAAACCATCAAAGGAAGTTTCCACTGGGAGAGCCTAAAAATCAACTTACCCACCATTACCATCAAGGTCACCCCCGATGATTTTGCTGCTCTGGCCAAGGCCATCGGAGAGTACATCCTCAACCACGCCTGGGAGCTGTTCAAGCAGTTCTTCGATTCCATCGAGAAGTGGCTCAATGCCGCGAAAGATGGTCTAATCAAGGTCGGCAAGGCCGTAGGGCAAGCTGCTGAAGACCTCGCTAAGGGCCTCAAGGCGGGCTTTGATGCCACTGCCGAGGAGGCAACCAAAGCCTTCAAGGCCCTGGATTATGGAGCCAAAGAGGTCGGTAAGGCCCTGAAAGAAGGGTTTGGTACGGCAGCCAAAGAGACGGCCGAATTCCTCAAAGATGTGGGCTATGAGGTGAAAGAAGTAGGGGAGACTTTGAAAAATGTCTTCGGTAGTTCGGCCAAAGAGGCGGCCCAGTTCCTCAAAGATGCGGGCTATACAGCGCGTCAGGTGGGGGATGTATTGAAAAATACTTTCGGCGCGGCGGCCCAAGAGGTCAGCAAGCTGATGAAAGCAATCGGCTACAACGCCACTGAAATTGCCGACATCCTCAAAAGCCAATTCGGTGCGGCGGCTCGCGATGTGGCCAAATTCCTCAAAGGAGCCGGCTACACGGCGGCCCAAGTCGGCGCGACCCTCAAGAGTGCCTTCGGCACCGCCGCTCAAGATGCTGCTCGCTTCCTCAAGAATGCGGGCTACGCTGCCGAGCAAGTCGGTGAAGCCCTCAAAGATACCTTCGGCTCCACCGCTGCCCAGGCCGCTAAGGTGATGAAGAACATCGGCTACGGTGCCGAGCAAGTCGGCGAAGCCCTCAAGGATACCTTCAATCAGGGTGCGCAGCAAGCCGCTAAGCTGCTCAAAGATGCCGGCTACCTGGCCAGCGATGTAGGCAAGGCCCTCAAGAATAAGTTTGGCACGGCGGCCAAAGATGCGGCTAAATTCCTCAAAGGCGCAGGTTATGCCGCCAGCCAGGTGGGAGATACCCTCAAGAATACTTTCCGTACC
>JBCDGZ010000233.1:0-6913 GCA_038750655.1 Bacteroidota bacterium
AGTAGAAATTAAAGATGGGACTTTTAATACGGCTTTAGGTTCAGAGACCGGTGATGATCTGGAAGACGGTGATTATAATACCTTATTAGGTTTTGTTAGCGGTAAACGTTTGATTAATCATCAGGGAAATACCTTTGCTGGTTATGAAAGTGGTTATTATGTACAAGGAGATAAAAATGTAATCATTGGCTATCTAGCCGGTGATGATGGCTATGATAGAGATGCTCAAAACACAGTCTATGTAGGTTCTTACGCTGATGGCTGGGGGACCAGAAGAAATGCGGTTTGCTTAGGAGTGGGGGCGAGAGCACAGTATGACGGGGTTTCTATTGGATACATTACAGAAGTAAAAGAGCCATATAGTGTAGGGCTGGGCTATGATGGTAACTCTGATTCCGATGGGAGTGTTGGTATGGGCTATCAATTTAATGTCGCTGGTGGCAACTTTTCCATTGGCATCGGTGATCAGGCGGACATCGATAATAGCTATGCAGTCGGTATTGGGACCAGTGTCAATATTGACAATACCGAGGCCATTGCCATCGGAGATAATACCAGCGCTACTGGCAACTACAGCATTGCCTACGGCCCCAGCGCCAGCGTCTCCGGCAACAATTCCGTCGCCTTAGGCAACGGCGTTTCCGTCACCACCGACCACACCATCACCATCGGCAACAGCGCCGTCACCTCCATCCGCGGCACTGTCAATTGGACCACCCTCTCCGATGGCCGCTACAAGACAGCCGTCAAAAAGGACGTGCCCGGCTTAGCCTTTATTGATGCCCTACGTCCAGTTTCCTATGAATTGAACGCCCAGCCAGGCATCCGCTACTCTGGTTTTATTGCTCAGGAAGTAGAAGCGGCTGCGGAGTCGCTAGGCTATGATTTTTCTGGTGTCAAAAAGGCGCAGCATGAGCAGGATCACTATGGCCTGCGCTATGCCGCCTTTGTGGTGCCTCTGACCAAGGCGGTGCAAGAACTGGATGAAGAGTACAAGGAAAATGAGGCCCAAATTACCCAAAATGAGACTAAGCTACAGTACTACGCCAGCGCCATTGCTCAGCTTAAAGCGAAGGTAGCGCAATTACAACAAAGGAAGGCGGCCAGCAATGCGACCGTAGCTGTGGATTAGTTTGTAGAGGAAAGAATGACTAATGCGAATTAAGAAGGGAAGCCGATAAACTCAGGATTATCGGCTTCCCTTCCTAATTTTCGAACCCTACAACACACTTTGCGCTAATTTTTTCTGCGAAAATCACACTTTGGAGGAATCAAATGTGATTTTCGAATAATCGAAATGTAAGAGTTTTACCGTCGAGAGTTACAACTGTATTCAAACAAATTAAAAGACGGTAAAATGAAAAGAATCTACCAAATACCGATGCTCCTACTCGCCCTGGCGGTTTGGGGCCAGCCGGTGTCCCTAAAGGCACAACTGTCTTCCAAGGGCAAGGAGATGCTTGCCCACAGTACTATTGCTAATAACCAACAGCGCCCTGCGGTGGCGATGAACAGCGCCGAGGACTACTTTGTGGTCTGGGAAAGCCAAGGTCAGGATCAGCAGGGCTATGGCATCTACGCCCAGGTGCACCAAAAGGACGGTAAGGTCCAAAAGCGCGAATTTGCGGTGAACATCGCCGGCGCAAATGACCAGCGATTCCCGGATGTGGCGATGAACGCCGCTGGCGAGGCGGTGGTCGTCTGGCAATCGTATAGTCAAGATGGCGCAGGTTGGGATATATATGTTCAACGCTACAACCGCAATCTGGTGGCCGAAGGTGCTAACCAGCGGGTGCACGTAGAAGTAGCGGGCCGGCAGGCGATGCCCAAGGTCGCTATAGACGAGGCAGGGCATTATGTGGTGGTTTGGGAAAATGATGGCGATATATACGCTCGGCGCTACAGTGCGAACGGTGAGGCCGCCCCTGCGGCCTTTCGGGTCAATACGACTACAGCCGAGGTACAGAATTACCCCGATGTTATTATGCACAGCGATGGCGCTTTTGTGGTGGTTTGGCAATCTTACGGGCAGGATGACGATGGCTTTGGCATCTACGGCCAACGTTATGATGCTGCCGGAGTGGCCCAGGGCGGCGAAACTTTGATCAATACTTCGACTGCGGGGCAGCAGACCAGCCCGGCCTTGAGCATGGATGCGCGCGGCAATTACGTCGTTGTTTGGACTGACAGTGAGGCGGACGGCGACGGAAAAGGTATTTTTGGCCAACGGTATTACGCCGACGGAGCGACGCTGGGCAATCCTTTCTCCATCAATACCACTACTACTGGCGCACAGGACCATGCCGATGTGGCCATGACCGCTAGCGGAGCCTTCTCCGTGGTCTGGGACAGCTACGGGCAAGATGGCGACTACACCGGCGTCTACAACCAGAGCTTCAGTTCGGAAGGCATCGCCAATGGTGCGGAGAAGGCCGTCAACACCACGACGGATTATTTCCAGCAATTTCCGGCCATCGCCATTTGGGATAATGCCGAGTCGGTGATTGTTTGGCAGGATGGGGCGCAGGAGGAAAGTAAAACCTTGGATGCCGACGGCTACGGGGTGGTGCTTCGGCGGTACGATGCCGTAGGCCTGCCGGCGGAGTTCACCCACTACGATCCCACCGAGGCCGACCCTCGCAATCAGCTGCCCAACAACCTCAACGATCAAGAGGGCCTCTTTACCCTCTTCCCCAACCCCGCAACGGACTTCATCATCATCGAGAAGGCCAGCGCTGGCGATTGGGTGGAAATCTTTAGTGCCAGTGGACAATTTCTCGAAGAATTCCAACTACAGGCCACCAATCAAAGATATGCAGTATCCCAGCTCCCCAAGGGCAGCTATTTCGTAAAAATCGGAGCAGCCGTCCAGCGGTTGGTCATCCAATAAATTTTAAAAAATAAGGACATGAAAAGATATACCTTAAACCTATTGTTCCTACTGTTCTCCTTAGGAACCCTCTCTGCACAATCGGTCATTTATGTCGATGCGGATGCCGCAGGCAACAACGATGGCAGCTCCTGGACGGATGCCTACAATTACTTGCAAGATGCCCTGGCTGCGGTGGTCAGCGGCGACGAAATCTGGGTAGCCGAAGGCACCTATTATCCCGATGAGGGCAGTGGCCAGTCTAACAACAGCCGTTCGTCGACTTTCAAACTGGTGAGCGGGGTGAGCGTCTACGGAGGATTTAGCGGAGTTGAGAGCAGCAGGACCCAGGCCATTCCCAGTACCCATACCACCATCCTGAGCGGCGAACTTAACCAGGACGGCAATTGGTCCAATGGCAATTCCTACAATGTTGTGTATGCCTATCAAATCACCGATGAGGTGACACTGGACGGTTTTACGATCCAGGATGGCTACGGCAATAACAATGGTAATTCTAAAAACAATAAAAGAGGAGGAGGTCTACACAACAGAAATACCGAGGACTATTTGACCGTTTCTCATTGCACTTTCCGCAATAACTACGGCGGGCAAAGAGGCGGCGGTGCTTACAACGGCGCGCACGGCACCTTCTTGAAGACGACTTACCTCAACTGTATTTTTGAAGAGAACCGAGGCCATAATGGGGGAGGAGCGTACAACTTTGCCTTCAACGGGAATCGCTGTGATGTTAAATACATCAACTGTATTTTTGATAGCAATAATGCCGATAACAATGGAGGAGCGGTTACGACCTGGGGAAAAGACGGAGCCGACCTGCACGCCATGTTTACCAATTGCACCTTTTATAACAATAACGCCTCTGCTGATGGCGATGCCCTTCGCTGTTCCGATCTTTCCAATCATTATCTGACCAATTGCATCGTCTGGCAAAATGGTACTGATGAGTGGGAGACCAGCGGAGGTAACACTTACATCGCTCATTCCATTGTCAACCGTGACTTGAGTAACCTACCTACTGGGACTACCGACAATGGCAACAATAGCAATAGCGATCCGCTCTTTGAAGATGCAGCCAACGGTGATTTTCGCTTACAAGATGGCTCGCCTGCCATCAACGCGGGAGATAATGGAGCGGATCTAGATGCCAATGGCAGCGAATTGGATTCCATCGCCGGCATCGCCGGAGATATCCTGAACCAGCCTAGAATTGAGCAAGAAGAGGGCATAGTAGACCTTGGTCCTTACGAAAATCCCTACTGCGATTGTAACCATACGGTTGGAACGAATGCGGGGGCTGCGATTACAACAGGGGTGGGGAATGCGATTTATGGAGAAGAAGCGGGGGTCAATCTCAGCACGGGTTCCTATAATTCCCTCATGGGCTATGAGGCTGGCTACAATTTGACCACTGCCGATAGTTCTGTTATGGTCGGCTACAGAGCAGGCTTCAATACAACGACGGGAAATAAAAATATTTTTATGGGCCACCGTGCCGGAGAGGCGAACACCATTGGTCATGATAATATATTCCTAGGATCGGATGCGGGCAGAAACAATACCTCCGGCCACCATAATATTATTATTGGTGAAGAGGCTGGCCAGACGGTAACGACTGGGTTTAACAATATTATCATTGGAGAACATATCAACGGTAGTAGTAGTGCTGTTGACATGACCGGGCGAGATAATATTTTTATCGGAACGAATATCTACAAATGTTCCAGCGGAAGTTTTAATATCGCTATCGGCCAAGGCTATGGAGCAGGTGCCCAATTAACTACAGGTACTCATAATGTCTTTTACGGCTATGATGCGGCCTCAGATGTAAAGGATGGGAGCTGGAATACCTGCGTAGGCTATGATGCAGGCTACAATATCGAACACGCTGATTATAATACTTGCATCGGTGGGAGTGCAGGCTGGGAAACCAATCGACTCGGAGGACTAACGACTGCCAATTATAATACCTATGTTGGAGACAGTTGCGGCTATAGTAACCGCGAGGGGCAATTCAATGTGGGGCTTGGCGCCAATGCCGGGTCGACTTCTTTGAATAGGAATGCTGATAACAACACCTTCATCGGAGCTTATAGTACGGTTTATGAAAATGATATTACCTTAATTGGCTACAATGCTACTGCGCTGAAAGAATATGCGGTGGGCATAGGGGAAGAGGTAGAAGTTCGGAAAATAGGCGCTATTGGTATAGGTAGGGAGAGCTATATTAATGGAGACTACGGTATCGGTATTGGCTACGATAGTGAAGTTTTTGGAAATAGTGGCATCAGCATTGGCTATCAGGCCAGCTCGGCGGACAACAGTGGCATTGCTATTGGTAAGAATGCCTTGGCCAGTGGGGGCTACAGCATTGCGCTGGGCAGCGGGGCCTCCGCTACCGGCTACAATTCCGCCGCTATTGGCTACGGGACCTCCGTCAGCGGCAATCACGAAATCGTATTCGGCAATGACTCTACTGCTACCATCGGCGGAACTGTAGATTTCACCGCCCTCTCTGATGGACGTTTCAAAACCAATATCGAAGAAAATATCATTGGCTTGGACTTTATCCGCCAACTCCGTCCCGTCACTTATCAACTGACCTTCGGCGATCACGGCCTCCAAAGTGGCTTTATTGCCCAGGAAGTAGAGCAGGCCGCCGCCCAATCCAACTTTACCTTCAGCGGTATTGACTATCGAGCGCACATGGACCGCTATGGCCTGCGCTACGCGGAGTTTGTCGTGCCACTGGTCAAGGCCCTGCAAGAATT
Organism: Bacteroidota bacterium; assembly: GCA_038750655.1. Lineage (GTDB taxonomy): Bacteria > Bacteroidota > Bacteroidia > Chitinophagales > Saprospiraceae > JBCDGZ01. The sequence goes on from JBCDGZ010000233.1 coordinate 5,662, forward strand.
AGCGCCTCAAATAGAAAGGCAAAGAGAAGTGATTCAAGAGCAAAATGCTCAATTAGATAACTATAAAGCCGAATTGCTGGAATTGGCCGCCGCCATCAAGGCATTGGAAGAATAAATTGATCAAGACATCAAAAAAAATATCATGAAAAAAATAATTTTAAATCTAATGCTATACAGCCTACTGGCTGCACCCGCCTGGGCACAAATAGGCAATGAAATGAGCGGCGCCGGCGCCGGCAATAGCCTCGCTGTCCAAGATGATTACAATACGGGCTTTGGCGACAGCACCTTTCATGCCGATGCAAGAGATGAGACAACCGCCTTTGGGATTCTTTCGGGCTATCGCGCGAGTTCTAATTCTGTAACTATAGGCTTTAAAGCGGGCATGCATCTTATTTCTAATTCAGTATCTATAGGCGTGAATAGTGGATTCATAGGTGAAGCCAACAGCCTGTATGGAGCTAGAAATAATGTGAATATTGGACATCATGCCGGTGGAGAGGGAGATGGTGATCGAAATGTATTGATTGGAGAAAATACCGGAAATGGCATTACCAGTAATGCGGATGGTTTAGTGATGATAGGACATCATGCAGGATACAGCACTGGTAAAGCCAATTTGATAATTGGGCATAATGCGGGCTATCATACGACAGCGGAGGGTAATCTAATTGTCGGCAACTATGCTCCCGGATATGGTATTGGGGCTGCCGGTTATGGATTGACAACTGGATATGGGAATGCCCTGATGGGAGTAAGTGCAGGCAGCTCGCTGGGTTCTGCTCGCTTTAATACCATGATTGGTCCGGGGGCTGGTGGATTATCTGAAAATATTACTCATAATACTTTCGTCGGTGGCCTGGCGGGGTACAATAGTGGTAAAGGACTTACAAGCAGTGCCAATGGAAATACGATGATCGGTTATAAAGCAGGCTACAATAATATTGAAGGACGGTTGAATACTATTGTTGGAGCTAATGCTGATTTGACCGATAGTACCCTTTCGTATGTCATTTTAGCTGGAGCCAATAGTTCGGCCGGTAATAGTTTTGTCTCCCTATTCGGTTTTTCTAGTTCAGGAGCAGGAGAATACGGTAGTGGTGTAGGGAATGAAATTACCATCGATGGGGAGCGGGCTACTGGTCTGGGCTATCAAACTTACATCAGTGCAGCGGGTGCTTATAGCACTAGTATTGGCTACCAAAGTGCTATGACGGCTTCGAATAGTATTGGAATTGGCAAGTTGGCCAAT
>JBCDGZ010000234.1:0-6831 GCA_038750655.1 Bacteroidota bacterium
AGTTCTAATTAGCACATCAAAAGGCGGAATTACGGTCAAAAAAAAATTTGATGAATGCCAAAAAAAATTTACAGTTGGGCATAAATTTTTATCTCAAGGCGAAAGAAAAGAAGGTATAAAGCTCATAAGGCAAGCCTATAAAATAGCTATCGAATACGATTTCTCCTATTTAGCCTGCGAACTTTCTAGCATATTACATCGTCACCATACTTATCAGAGCAGAAATATCAAAAGTGCCAGACACTATGCCAGCCAGGTAAAAAAGTACTTGCGTAATTATAATGTAGAAAAAGAAGCTGAGTATTACTTTTATCAAATTGTTATGGAGCAGATGCACGCCACAGTTAAACCTGAATTATTAGAAGAGACCGTCCGTGAAATTAATCAGTTAAAAGGAGAGAGTATTAAGTTCAAAGTCTATCAAGGGACTATCAACATTCTGAATAATCTTTACAAGGGAGAATACTTACGAATAATTACTGATTGTACGAAGGCCCTTCAATATTTTGAAGGAAAAAGCGGAGTATATCCAGCTCATCATCTATTCTTTTTAAGAAATAAGGGAACGGCTCAAACGGCTATAGGGCAATATGAAGAGGCCGCGATAAGCTACGAGGAAGCGGAGCTTTATGTAGCAAATAAACCGTATAATGCTTACACTCTTCAATATTATAAAATTCTGAATGCTCTACATGCGCAGCAATATCAAATCGCGTTTGATCTATGCCAAAAGAGCAGGCGTTGTAAAATTGAGGACTTACGCCAACATTTCATTATAGTTGAAGCCTACCTTCACTTCCTGGCACATATGGGATTTCTACAGCTGAATCGACCTTTTCGGATTAGCAGATATATTAATGATACTTTTAAAGCTCAAGAAGACAAACAAGGAAGTAATATCAATATTCTAATTGCCGAACTATTGGTGTACCTCGTTACAAATCGCGGCAAATTTATCGACCGCATTGAAGCCGTGCAGCATTATAGCTACCGTCATTTGAAAGGCTCAGATACCCAAAGAGCCAAGTGGTTTATCAAAATTCTTTGCCTGTTACCTCACCCGAAGGTCAATTTTCATCCTGTGGCTTTACAAAGAAAGGCAAAGCGATATATTGACTTATTAAAAAATCATCCTGTGCGGATGGGAGAAGGCTTTGCGGTTGAAATCATTCCGTTTGAAAGGCTGATAGAGATGATTATCGAAAAGGCGAGAGCCAAAACGGCATAGGACGAGCTGTAGAACGACCATTTCCACATATCGGCAGCTGCTATTAACATCCTCTGCCAGTTCGTTCGACACCGCTGTGAACAGCGTTAATAAATAGCCCTCTATTGCACCTGTACTATCCAACACGGAGTATTCCCACACGATAGAGAAAGGTTCTTTGCAGCCTTAGCGGACAGCGTGGGCCACGATCCCACGCTTCCGAATCAAAAAATTAGGGTACATCAACGGATTCGAACCGATACCTCCCAGCGTCACAAGCTGGCGCTCTACCAATTGAGCTAGACGCACCATTTTACACACAAAAAAGCCCGGTAAGTGCTACACCTACCGGGCTTTTTTGACCATACCATTGGCCTCATCGCTCGTAGGTGATACGATTGAAAAGATGGGCGCAGGTAGGTGTTGTTGTCGTCATGATGTGTAGGTAACGGAGTACGTAAAAGAAAAGTTCAATAAAGATCATAAGAGACGGAAACAAATTATTGATAAGCTATTTTGATTTTGCAAAATTGCTGAATAAACTGACTGTAAGGAAGTTTTGAAGCACTTTTGTAAAATCTTAAAGAAAATCGCTTAGCGATAATTCCGTCAAACTACTTATTAAAATTAAACCTCTGATGTGAACAAGAGTCTAACGCATGAATAATTTTTTACAAATCACACTAAACCTCATTATCAAATGAAATCTATTCTCTACCAATCGAGAATGAAGTCCATCTTCATGCTAAGTTTATTATTGTTACTTGGCCTATCCACGTATGCGCAAACGACTTTCCCCGGTACGATTACCCACGACGGCTTACAACGAAGATACCTGGCGTTTATCCCCTCGGGCTACAATCCCGCTCAAGCCCATGAGCTGGTCTTTGTACTGCACGGCGGCGGCGGCAACGCCCAGCGGATGTTTATGATGACCAGATTTGACCAAGTCGCAGATACCGCTAATTTTATCCTGGTCTTCCCTCAGGGCGTCTTCTCCGGCTTAGACGGTTCGGGCAACCCCGAATACCACTGGGCGGATGGCCGCCAAACCACCGTGCCGGACACGATGGGTGTCGACGATGTGGGCTTTATTTCGGCCTTAATTGATACCTTTTCGGCCAACTATAACATTGATGCCGACAGGATCTACGCAGCGGGCGTCTCCAACGGGGGCTACATGAGCCAACGGCTGGCCTGCGGCCTCTCCGATCGATTAGCGGCAGTGGCGACCGTCGCAGCCACCTTTCCCGATAGCGTCGTGCAAGAATGCAATAATGCTACGCCCCTCTCCATTCTCATCATGAACGGAACCGCCGATGCCCTGGTGCCGACCTACACCGGAGGAATGGCCTCGGGAACCGGCGGCTGGGTGCTGTCTACCCAACAGATGATCGCCATATGGTTGAGTAATAATAGCTGTACCAACGCCTTTAGTGCCTTTAATTTCCCCAATATCTCCACCAGCGATAATTCCTGGGTACGCAAATTCACTTACTCCACCTGTAGTACGGTCACCGAGTTGCAGCACTACAAGATTTTCGGTGGGGGGCACGCCTGGCCAGGGCAGTTATTCACCGGTCCCAATACGGGCAATGTCAACGAGGACATCAGCGCCAACGAAGAAATCTGGAATTTCTTTAAAGACCAATCCAGGGTGCTCCTTTCCACCACCAGTACGAGTAACATCGAAGCCCAATCTTCCGTATCCATCTATCCTAATCCTTTCCAGCAAAGCCTCACCGTGGAATCTGCTAAAAATGAGCAGCTGCAAAGCATCGAAATCCTCGACCTTTGGGGCCGGACCCACTGGATGGCCGACGAGCTTTCTCAATCGGGTGCTTTTTCTATCGCGGATTTACAGGCGCTTCCGAAGGGGTATTATTTGGTGAAAATTCGTACGGATAAGGGAATTTTTATGCAGCAGGTGGTGAAGAGTCTCCCATAATCTCCGTACCTTACATCGTGTAATAAAAACACCAACGAGGATCCACCTCTCCCCTTCTACTTCAAAACATCCCACCGTATACTCAGTTCTTATCAGGTGCTGCACGCTACTGACGTCGCTTCATCGGTAAGACCGACGCTTAAGTTTATTCACCAAAAACCTATTTTAAGCATGAGATCTTTATGGATGACGCTGCTTTTTGCAGCCTGTATGTTTTGCTGGTCCTGCCAACAGGAGACCACCTTACACGATGCCGGGGAAGTGCCCGGAAAAAACGACATTGACATTCGACAAGTGACCAACCACGACGGGCGGGCCTTCGATGCGGCCAATGCGGAACAGCTGGGGGCTACTTCGCGGAGCAATAACCCCGGGCCCGGCGGGCCGGTCATGATGCAGGCCTTTTACTGGGATGTGCCCGCGGGAGGCACCTGGTGGGACACCATCACGACGAAGGTGGCCGACTGGTCGAACGCGGGGATTGGCTCGATCTGGCTGCCGCCCTGCACCAAGGCCCAGAACGGCCCCTTCTCGATGGGCTACGACCCGACCGACTACTTTGACTTTGGCGATTACAACCAGAACGGAACGATTGAAACACGCTTTGGCTCGAAGACGGAGCTGACCGGGCTGATCAGCGCCGCGCACGCGCAGAACCTCGAAGTCTATGCCGACATTGTGCTCAACCACAACAGCGGGGCGAGACGGGAGTTCAATCAGTATACTAGTGACTCGACCTGGACGGACTTTACCAGTGTTTCTTCGGGTAAATTTCTGCGCACGCAACACCACTTTCACCCCAATGCCATCCGCAACAATGATGAAGGCATCTTTGGTGGCTTCCCGGACCTGAGCCACGACCATCCTTTTGTGCAGGACTGGCTGTGGACCCGTAGTGATGGGGTGGGGAAATACTATAAGAATACGCTGGGCTTCGACGGCTGGCGCTTTGACTATGTGAAGGGTTTTGCCCCCTCGGTGGTGAGTACCTGGAACAGCAATGTCGGTGGGTTTTCCGTCGGAGAGCTGTGGGATTCGAATGTAGATTATCTGAACTGGTGGGCCAATAATGCCAACAGTAGTGTCTTTGATTTTGCTTGTTACTACAAAATGAATGATGCTTTTGATGGCAATAACCTGGCGGTGCTCAATGATGATATGATGTGGAAGCGCAACCCTTTCAGAGCCGTGACTTTTGTGGCCAATCACGATACGGACGAAATCTGGGAGAAGATGCTGGCCTATGCCTACATCCTGACCCACGAGGGCTACCCTTGTATTTTCTACCGCGATTATGAGGAGTGGTTGGATAAAGGACGGTTGAATAACCTGATTTGGATTCACAACAACTTGGCGACCGGAAACACCTCGATCCTCTACTCTGACAACGACGAGTACGTCGCTCGCCGGAACGGCTACAATGGCAATCCCGGCCTAATCGTCTACCTCAACGACGCCAATTACTGGCAGGAGCGCTGGGTGCCGACCAACTGGTACAGTACGCAGATCAAGGATTTCACGGGGCATTCGGGCTGGTATCCGACGACGCAGTCCGGGGGCTGGGTGAAGATTCAGTGTCCGCCGAATAGTTATTCGGTGTGGTCGGTGAATTAATTTTTCGTAAAAAAACAACCTTTTTAGTCCGAGCCGTGTCTCCTGCCAAGGGACACGGCGTTTTTTTTCTTACAAAGATCAACTAAGCCCCTACTCCCCGAAGACGGTCAATCCAAGCCAATCCCTCTTTACGGTGTAGGAACAGCAGCGCCAGCGAGAGTACAAAAACAGCAATGGCCATAAAAAACAACAGGCCGCCGTCGCCTTTCACTTCAATACCTAGTTTGGTGAAGTGGAAAAAGATAGCGCCGGAAATGACGCCGATGGCCATGGCCGCGCCGATGACTTTGGTGCGGGGAACGAGCAGAAGGATACCGGCGATGAGTTCGGCGATGCCGCTGGCGTAGCGGCCCCAAGGCTCCATACCGACCGTCTCAAAAATATAAACGCTCTCGGGGGCGCCGGTGAATTTGAAAAATAAAGTTTGTAGGAGAATAAAAGCAACGATGATGCGGGCAATCCAGCTAAAAATTTTCATAAGGCATTTTTTTATTGGGTACAAGTAGACCAAACGAATAGTATCTTTTCTCTGCAATGTTAGGCTATTACTAAGAAAAGAAATTCTACCAAAATTTACCAATTTCGTTAAAGATAAGTCTGAAGATGTCCCTTCGCTGTCCCCAATGTCGCTAGAGTTAGTCTGCCGAGCCGGATCGAAATGAAATAAAAATCTAAGCACTTGTATCTTTGCTACACATTTAGTAGCTTTGCTACATATTTAGTAGTAAAATAAAGCATTATGTCCTTTCCAACACCAGGCCAACCCGTAAGAGGTTCCCAATCGGGGAATCATATCATGGCCCTTTTCGACTTGTTAGGTAGAAGTTGGGCTATGGGAATCATATGGCGGTTAAAGGAAGGAAGTTGTACATTCAGAGTCCTGCAAGAACGGTGCGAATCAATCTCTCCGACCACCCTGAATAAAAGATTAAAGGAATTGACGACGGCCCTTTTGATCGAAAGAACAATGGAGGGGTATGCACTTACAAAAAAAGGAGAAGAACTCTTCGACTTGCTCAAGCCTCTAGAAGGTTGGGCTAAAGAATGGGCTAGACACTTTAAGACCCAATAAGGAAGATTAGATTAGTGAATAAAAAAAGCGCCCAAATGTTCATTATAGATATTACTTACAAAGTGGAGCTAGAGGTGGTAGATCAGTATTTACCAGCACATGTAGACTATCTCAAAAAGCAGTACGCCAATCATTTTTTCTTGCTATCTGGGAAGAAAGTTCCGAGAACCGGAGGAATCATATTGAGTCACTTGAAGGATAAAAATAGACTGCTGGCCATCCTGAAAGACGATCCTTTTTACGCCCATGACTTGGCGGATTATCGAATCACAGAATTTCTTCCAAGTATGTCGACGGCGGAGTTAGCAACTTTTAAGGGCTAGGCAGCCTGCTTCATCAATATCCTTTCCCAACGAACTTAGACCGCCCCTGAATCGTTCATCAACTGTTATCATCATCCAGTCACAAAGCCAACCCCTATGCCCTCCCCTCAAACCCTCGAAGCCTTTATCCAAGCCGTTGAGCAGCAACCACACGATGAGGTCATCGCCCAATACTACACCGAAGATGCTTCCATTCAAGAAAACCAAAACGACCCCCGAGTAGGCCTGCCCAATCTCATCGAAAACGAGCGTAAGATGCTGCACCGCGCCCTCAATGTCCAATCGGCATGCATCCGCCCCTATTTTCAATCCGACAACAAGGTAGCCATTCGCTGGAAGTTCCGCTTCGAGTGGAAGGACCATTCGATTACGGAAATCGAAGAGATGGCGTATCAGGAATGGGAAGGAGAGAAAATCAAACGGGAGCAGTTTTTCTACGATCCCCAGCAGTTTGTACCCAAGCCGGCGATTTAGTAGCGACTCTATAGCCAAAGAAATTTTGTCCCTTGATATTCCCCTGAAAAATTCTTAGACATTGGACTTCATTTTCTTTCCTACGTTCAAAGGAGTTTGAAGAATAATCCTTCTATTTTTTATAGCGGCCACCGAACATTGGTACTACTCAAGAGTTCTATGAATAAACGCTAAAATTAAATCCCGAATATGC
>JBCDGZ010000235.1:0-6827 GCA_038750655.1 Bacteroidota bacterium
GACGCTGATCTGATCTGGGGCTTTGCAGGCTTTGGGCTTGTCCTTTTGCTTGCGGCGATCCGCATCCCGCTGGCCCTGTGCTTATTTGGCGTAGGTCTGCTGGGCCTTGGCTTGGTCGATGGCAACCTGCGCGGTGTTTACTTTGCCCTGCAGGCTGAGACCTTTGCCAACTTCGTTCGGTGGGAGTATTCCATCATCCCGCTATTCCTGTTGATGGGGGAATTTGCCTTACGCGGTGGTTTAGGGCGGGGTTTGTTTGATGCGGCGGCTGCCCGTTAGAACGATGACTGGAATGCGAGGGACTTTTTCTAAAAAATTTGATAAGGTTTTGAATCCACTACTATCGGGAAGCGTCAAGTCGAGTAAGACCAACGTGACCTCTTGATTGCTGATGATTTCCAATCCGTCGAACAGGGTATCCGTGTGAAGCAACTCATGCTTGACGGACGACTCGCTCAAGTACACCTTAATGAGGTTGGCATCACCAGGATTATCCTCTATCAGCAGAATAGTAATTTTTGACTTAGGATTCATAATACGCGAAAAAATTTCAGATGCTCTTGTAATATGTGAATATAACAGCTAAGTAGCAAATGTTTGCTTGGATAAACATTAGAAAAAAGTCGCCTATGTGCGGCGAAGGAAAATCACTTTTGCCTTGGGGCAGGAGAGGGATGGATAATAGAAAAAGCTTGTTAATTATGCTCCTTGAGGAGCAGACCGCTATACCGTAATTAGTGAACCATAGTCGGCAGAATTGCCGTGTCCAGCCAAAAATCTTGAATCTTCTGAATGATGTCAAAGAATTTGTCAAAATCTACTGGCTTATTCAGGTAGCAATTGACGTGCAGGTTGTAACTCTTGAGAATGTCCTGCTCGGCATTTGATGTTGTCAGAACAACGACCGGAATCCGTTTCAGGTTTTGATCCGTCTTAATTTCTTGCAGCACTTCTCTACCATCCCGCTTGGGAAGATTGAGGTCCAACAGGATCAAATCAGGCGTCACCGCTGACTCGTACTGATCTTGTCTGCGCAAATATTTGATCGCTTCAACACCATCCATCACCACATTGAGATCAATGGCAATTTGCCCCTCTTTGAAGGCCTCTTGTGTGAGCCTTACATCACCAGGATTATCTTCGATAAGTAGGATATTCACGGGTCTGGTTTTTTTTATCATATTAAAAAATAATTAACTCGATGAGTTTACGCCTTCGGTCATTAAAGGTTGCATATACATTACCAAAATTGATAAGACCATATGCGATTAAAGGCTTTTCATCTGTTTATCTGCAAATATCCAGCCGAATCACGCATTTTGCTCGGTGGTGTTGAACAATTAACGCTTATCACCCGACATTAGGCAAAAAGGCGGCCCAAAGCAGGGTTAAAGTTATGGGCCTTTGTATCTTTGTTATTTTCGCATCAGACATACTTTTTTACTCAACCATCATGCGTACATACACACAGTTGCAAGCGATCTTCGGTCAATACCTTCAGGACCATCGTTTTACCGATCAACCCATTAACTTATACGACCCCGTCAACTATATCCTCGCGCTCGGCGGCAAGCGCGTACGCCCGCTGATGCTGCTGATGAGCCATCAGCTCTTTACCGACGATCCTACACCCGCCCTCCCCGCGGCTTACGCCGTCGAACTGTTCCACAATTTCAGCCTGCTGCACGACGACATCATGGACGAGGCTCCCCTGCGCCGGGGCCAGCCCACCGTCCACGCCAAATACGGCCAGAATGCCGGTATCCTCTCTGGTGATGTCATGCTCATCCTGGCCTATCAGTACTTACTTCGCTCGGCCAATGCCGACAACAGCTACCGACTCGTTGACCTGTTCAGCAAAATGGCAGTCGAAGTCTGCGAGGGCCAGCAATTGGATATGGACTTCGAAACCCGCACGGCCGTACAGATCGACGAGTACCTGCATATGATTACCCAGAAAACGGCGGTGCTGATCAGCGCGGGGATCGAGATGGGCGCCCTCATCGCCGGGGCCAGCCCCGACGATCAGCAGCGGCTAGCGGCCTTCGGCCTCAACATCGGCATCGCCTTTCAGCTACAAGATGACATCCTGGATACCTTCGGCGACCCGGAGAAGTTTGGCAAGAAAGTCGGCGGTGACATCGCACAGAATAAAAAGACCTACCTGCTGCTCAAAGCCTTTGAGGAGGCCGACGAAGCGACGGAGGCGCGTATGCGCCAGCTGATGACTATTCGGACTCAGGACGGCAGCGCCGAGGAGGCCGATAAGATTCGCCAGGTCAAGGCGCTTTATGAGGAGCTGGGGGTGCGGCGGCAGGCGGAGGACTTGATGAACAGCTATCAGGAGCGGGCGTTTGATAGTCTGCGGGCTACCGGCCTGCCGGAAGAGCGGTTGGCGGTCATTGCTGGTGTAGCCAGTAGGCTCTTGGGAAGGGAAAATTAGTGGAGCATAATGAAAAAAGGAGCAACCACCGAAGCGGTTACCCCTCACACTATGAAACACTATATCTTTGTAAACGCATTATAAATGCGCAGATTACTTGATTTTTGAAATTTAAAGGTAATGATTTATTTTGTTTTATACAACCAATCTACGCTTTAACTTTGGTAAAGTTTTGACTGGCAGGAGCTTACAAACAATAATTTTTTCGTATTATTAGTATTTAGACTTGCCCTTTTGCTCATTCTCTGACACTTATATCGCCTACATAAATACCTTTACCGTCCACCATTCCTTTTCAATCTGAGCACCGTTTTTCTCATAAAACCGTACTGCCGGTTCGTTCCAGTCCAAAACCTGCCATTTGGCCAGCACCGCCTTTTTCTTACGAGCCTCTCCGAGGAAGGCATTAAAGAGCAACTGACCAATGCCGCGTTGCCGTTGAGATTGGGTAATCACGAAGTCTTCTAAATAGAGCATACGGCCTTTCCAGGTCGAATAAGTCATATAGTAGAGCATCATACCCAATATTACTCCTTCCTCTTCCGCTACCAGGGTTTCGAAGATATTGGCCTCAAAGTCTTGTTCATAGTCTTCGAGACTAGCGGTGACCTCGCCGTTGGCTTTTTCGTAGGTGGCCAGCTCGCAAACCAGTTGGTGCACGGCTGGGAGGTCTTTCTTTTGTCCTTTTCGGATGGTAATAGCCATTGGCTGTAAAATGTAGGTGAAAAAATATTCGAGGGAAGCCAAAAGCGGCTTCTGAATGCAGTTGCTAAGATGCTTTTTTTGTTAGAGAAATAGGCCCTTTTAGGCCCAAATATTTTTCAATACCCCTTTGTTTTACTGGAAAATAGTGCTATCTTTGCAATCGCTTTTTGAGAGAGGCATTTTATGCTCGTAGTAAAGCATTTTATAAACGCCTCATAATCAAAAAATTATTACTTCCCCGACAGGGGTTTCATAGACAACAATATAACTCAATAGAATTATGCCTACTATTAATCAACTGGTACGCAAAGGCAGAAAAAAGATTGTAATGGCGAGTAAATCTCGTGCTTTGGACGCTTGTCCACAGAAGCGCGGGGTATGTACAAGGGTATATACAACCACTCCAAAGAAGCCAAATTCAGCCCTGCGTAAGGTTGCGAAGGTAAGATTGACGAACGGTATTGAGGTGATTGCTTACATCCCTGGAGAAGGCCACAATCTGCAAGAGCACTCTATCGTGCTGATTCGTGGTGGTCGTGTGAAAGATTTGCCGGGTGTGCGTTACACGATCGTTCGTGGAGCATTAGATACGGCGGGTGTGAATGATCGTCTGCAGAGCCGTTCGAAGTACGGAACTAAGCGTCCTAAGAAATAGAGGCCTAATTAATTTTGGATATCGACTTTTAAAAAATTTATATACCAATGCGTAAAAGAAAGCCAAAACTCCGAATAATCACCCCCGATCCTCGATACGGTGATCCGATGGTAACGCAATTTGTGAATAATTTGATGTGGCAGGGTAAGAAGAGTACGGCCTTCCGAATCTTCTATGATGCTATGGATATTATCAAGAAAAGGGCTGACGGAGAAGATGAGCACGGTATTTGGAAAAAGGCACTAAATAATGCTATGCCTCAGGTTGAGGTACGCAGCCGCCGGATTGGTGGAGCTACTTTTCAGATTCCTACTGAAATTCGTGCAAAGCGCAAGGTATCCATTGGTATGAAATGGCTGATTCGCTTTGCAAGAGCGCGCAGCGGCAAGGGCATGGCTGAGAAGCTGGCCGCAGAGCTGCTGGCTGCAAGCAGAGGCGAAGGAGCTGCTGTAAAGCGTAAAGAGGATACGCACAAGATGGCAGAATCCAACCGTGCCTTCGCACACTTTAGAGTGTAATTGTTTGATTATTAAGTATTTAATAATATAAATTAGCGAATTAACACAAGTAATCAGTTTGATGTCATGGGAAAAGATTTAAAATTAACCAGAAACATTGGGATTGCCGCCCACATTGATGCAGGTAAAACGACAACTACCGAGCGTATTCTGTATTACACTGGGCTGAGCCACAAAATTGGTGAAGTACACGACGGTGCTGCCACTATGGATTGGATGGAGCAGGAGCAAGAAAGAGGTATTACGATTACCTCTGCTGCGACTAAGACCGAGTGGAAGTGGTTGGACGATACTTACACTGTCAATATCATTGATACTCCTGGTCACGTTGACTTTACTGTAGAAGTAGAGCGTTCACTGCGTGTTTTGGATGGTACTGTGGCCCTTTTCTGCGCCGTTTCTGGTGTGGAACCTCAGTCTGAGACCGTATGGCGCCAGGCTGATCGTTATAAGGTACCCCGTATCGGATTTGTCAATAAAATGGATCGCACTGGTGCTGATTTCCTGAACGTTGTTAATGATGTCAGAGAAAAACTAGGGGCTAATGCTATTCCACTGCAAATTCCAATCGGTGCGGAGGAAACCTTCAAAGGTGTCGTCGATCTGATGACCAACAAAGCCATCATCTGGGATGATAGTACCCAGGGTATGACTTACGAAGAAGTGCCTATCCCCGAGGATTTGGTCGACACGGTTGCCGAATACAGAGAAAAGCTAGTAGAGGCAATTGCTGAGTACGATGAGGAGTTGATGGAAAAATTCTTCGAAGACCCCGATAGCATCACTGTTGAAGAAATGCGTGCTGCTATCCGCGCTGCGACTATCGATATGTCGATCTGCCCAATGATGTGCGGATCTGCCTTTAAAAACAAAGGTGTACAGGCTCTGCTTGACGCTGTTTGTACTTTCTTGCCTTCTCCATTGGACATCGAGGCGGTTGAAGGTACACACCCTGATACTGAGGAGGCTATTATTCGTAAGCCTAATGTAGATGAGCCTTTTGCCGCACTGGCTTTCAAGATTGCTACTGACCCATATGTCGGTCGCCTGGCTTTCTTCCGCGTTTACTCTGGAGCATTGGATGCTGGTTCTTACATTCTGAATACACGTTCTAGCAAGAAGGAGCGAATCTCTCGTATCTACCAGATGCACGCCAATAAGCAAAATCCGGTGAGTAGGGTAGAGGCTGGTGATATTGCAGCTGGTGTCGGTTTCAAAAATATTCGTACCGGGGATACCCTTTGCGACCCTAGTAAGCCAATCATCCTGGAAAGTATGACCTTCCCTGATCCGGTGATCGGTGTAGCCATTGAGCCTAAGACGCAGAAAGATGTAGAAAAACTGGGTATGGCACTGGCTAAGCTGGCTGAAGAAGATCCAACCTTCCGCGTTCGCTACGATGAAGATACCAACCAAACTGTTATTAGCGGTATGGGAGAGTTGCACTTGGAGATCATCGTTGATCGCCTCAAGCGCGAGTTCAAAGTAGAATGTAACCAAGGACAACCACAGGTGAACTACAAAGAAGCATTGACGGTTTCTGTTGATCATCGTGAGCGTCTTAAGAAGCAGTCGGGTGGTTCTGGTCTGTTTGCCGATATGAGTTTCGAACTTGGACCTGCCGATGAGGAATTCCTCGAAAGTGAAGACTTCAAGTCTGGCAAGAAGAGACTACAGTTTGTCAACTCTATCGTTGGTGGATCTATTCCAAAAGAATTGATTCCTTCTGTTGAAAAGGGCTTCAATTCTATGATGGACAATGGTGTGTTGGCTGGCTACAACATCGACAGTATGAAAGTACGCGTCTATGATGGTAGCACCCACCCTGTGGATTCTAAGCCAATTGCCTTCGAACTATGTGCGAAGGAGGGCTTCAAAGCAGCTGCTCACAAGGCTAAGCCTGCATTACTAGAGCCAATCATGAAGCTGGAGGTTGTTACTCCGGATGAATACATCGGTTCTGTGATCGGTGATCTCAACCGTCGCCGTGGAATGCCTAAGAGCCAGGACGGACGTGCCGGTGGTGCGACTGCTATCCAGGCAGAAGTTCCGCTCTCAGAAATGTTTGGTTATGTAACAGCCTTACGTACCATTACTTCTGGTCGTGCTTCTTCAACAATGGAATTTTCTCACTACGCCCCAGCACCTAAAGGTATCGCTGAGGAAGTAATCGAGAAAGCTAAAGGTACTGTTAAAGCGTAAATGAGGTATTCAGTCAGCTGCTAAGCGTAGTAGCTGACTGAATCTCAACATATAATTTTTATTTAAAAAGGGTTATGAATCAAAAAATCAGAATCAAGCTTCGTTCTTACGATCACAACCTGGTTGATAAGTCAACGGAGAAAATCGTGAAGACTGTGCGCAATAGTGGCGCTGTAGTCACCGGTCCGATTCCGCTGCCCACTGAAAAGAAGATTTTTACCGTGCTCCGTTCTCCGCACGTCAATAAAAAATCTCGTGAGCAGTTTCAGTTGCGGACCCATAAGAGATTGATCGAAATCTACAC
>JBCDGZ010000236.1:0-6710 GCA_038750655.1 Bacteroidota bacterium
AGCAGCTGGACGCGGCCTTCGATCGCACTCTGTAATCAGAACAGCTACAGCAATGCCGAGATTTTCTCTCATGCCTTCAAGACACTAGACATCGGTACTTTGGTCGGTAAGCCTACTTTCGGGGCGGTCATCTCGACCGGTGGTGCTGGCCTAATGGATGGCTCTTTTGTGCGCATGCCTTTCCGCGCCTGGTATGTCAAGGCCACTGGCGAAAATATGGAGCACGGCCCCGCCGTCCCCGATATCGAAGTCGATAATCTACCCGACAGCAAAGCCAATGGCGAAGATCTGCAGTTGCGCCGAGCCGTAGAGGTCTTGCTGGGTGAGATTGAAGAGGGGAGGTAGGGGGTTAGTGAGCTGAAATTATTATAAACAATAATAAAAACAAGCTTGGAATAACGAACGCCAATTGCATGGATAGTTTGGAATAACCCACTTCAGGTTTAACTAAAAATATTGCAAGTCCAAAGTTGATGATTAGCCCTAGAGCCTGGGTGCAGTATCCAAAGGTTATCCATCCTATCCCCATGCTTGGTGCTCCGTAAAATAAACCAAACAAGCTTATACCGCCAGTCAGCAGACAGGCGAAGGTGAGGTAGTGGAAGGGGTTCTTTTTCATCGGCGTACCAAAGGATGTGATTGTATATTTTGATATCCGTCTTTATGGAGATAGTTGGACCAATACTCCATAGTAATGGGAGGAAATTAGCCAATCGATAGCCGATTCATTCATTCATTTAAAGCAAGGCTTTTTCGTTTGGGATATGTATAAAAACAGCCGTTTCTTCCAGGTAAGGATAAGTTTCAAAAATATCCTTGTTGTCAATTGTCCGAGTAAGGATCTTATGGTGCATATTTTCATGCAATAACTGTAAGATCGCCCTTTCAATATAGACTGGTGTAATCTCTCTAAGGATGACGAGCTCTTCAGACCAAAACACTCCATCAAATTCCTCTTTTTCAAGCAAAAGCTTCAAATTGTTAATGGTGAAGAATATGCCAAAATATACTTCACCATTTTTTAGGACTAAGTTAAAGTCACAATTGCTGTGTCTATCAGTTTCAGAGAATACACCACCTGGAAATACGACTGCGGCGTCGAAGTTATCTTTGTCGGCCATAAGATGATTATTGTAAAGTTTTCTAAGTGTTGATTTTCAATCATCTCTAATTGTGATTTTATCAAATTAGTTTATCCTTTACTGTGAAAAAAAAAGCTGAACCTAGTTGAAATTCTGCTAATGAAGTCCAATTGAATATTGCTCAAGTCGAAACCAAGGCCTGCGTCTTCTGTTTCAGCATGTATTGAAAATATACATTCAAAACCGTGATCACTTTTCAGTTTGTTAACTATGTCTACTCTGTCTCCAAGTTGGTTGTAAAAGTAATCTAAGTGTATGTCTAAGTTTAATTCCTCACCAACGAACGGTTTTGGACCTATGAGATGGTCCTCCTGAGCCGGACAGAAAAAATTATTAATTTTCAGTCCGATGAAAGAAGAATCCAAGCCTCGTCGCAAATATCGCAAGTACGATGCAAGCTTTAAAGCCGAAGCCATTCGTCAAATGGAAAACGGCCGTTCGGTTAGGGACTTAGCTTCCTCCTTAGGAGTCAGTGAAGGCCTACTGCATCGGTGGAAGAAAGTTTCCAAAACCGGTTCAAGTACTACGAGTTCAGAGACTCGCCAGCTGCGTAAAGAGATGAAACAGCTTCGAGAAGAGAACGCGATTTTAAAAAAAGCCTTGAGCATTTTCAGCCGTCCAGACTAGACCGGATTCGGTTCATTCAAGATCATGAAAATGCTCATGCTGTTCGATTGCTTTGCAAGCTTATGAAAATAAGTAAAAGCAGTTATTATGACCGTGTCGAACGCGATGCGGTGTTTAGGCCACCAGATGAATTAGAAAGCCAGATCGTTACTGTTTTCAAGGATCATAAGCGTCGATATGGTACTCGTCGCTTAGTTGCAGAGTTGAAAGAAGCTGGATTTAAAGTTGGTCGTGCAAAGGTTCGCAAAGTCTTGGCAGCGCACGACTTACAGGCCATTCAGCCTAAATGCTTTGTTCCAAAAACGACAAGGAGTCACCCAAATTTGCGACGAAGCCCTAATCTATTGCTAGATTATGGACCGATCCAGTCTCCTGACGAGGTCTACGTAGGTGATATTACTTACTTGCCTGTTGAAGGAGGAAAATTTGCCTTTTTGGCGACTTTCCAAGACGGCTTTACTAGAAAATTGGTAGGCTGGGAACTGGCCGACCATATGCGAGAGACATTGGTTTTAGAAGCACTCAATAAAGCTATCATTACCAGGCGTCACCCGAAAGGTTTGATCATTCACACAGATGGTGGCGGTCAGTATAGCTCTAAGGCATTCAGAAAAAAGCTGTCTGATCTTGGCTTCAAACAAAGTATGACACGTCGTGACAACCATTACGACAATGCACAGGCAGAATCCTTCTACAGCCGTTTTAAAGCCGAGCTGTTGGAAGGTGGCATCTTCCAAAACGTTGAGGATGCCCGATTAGAGACCTTCGATTACATTGAAGGCTATTACAATACAAAGAGGAGACACTCTTCTTTAGGCTACATTTGTTTTTTCTCAAATCCCATCTTACTTTAGCCCGGCTTTTAGGAGGATTGCTATCGCGGCAAAATTGCTACACCCACCCTTACACCAACTACCACTTTGAAATCCTTTACGACTAAAATATTTTTTTCGCTATTCGTACTCGCCCTGAGTCTGACCGGCATTTATGGCCAATCGCCCGTTACTGCTTCCGTTTCACTTTCTGATCCAAGTCCGTATTTAGAAGATTATATGCAGCCGGGGCGCCTGTTGGCTACGCTGGTGTCTACAGATCAGCGGCCCACTTATGCCGTTAGATTGCAATTCAGCATCGAGGCTGGCGGCCAGCGGATACTGCTGCCGGGCGATCCTACTTTTGCGCCGGTTGTAGAACTCACCCGTGGTTTGCCACTCGTATTGCAAGGCGAGGATCTGCGGCCATATTTCGATCTCAATTTTCTGGATCCGCCCACCCGCGAACGCATCCTCGCTTTGGGCAACGAGCTTCCGGCAGGTCCGGTGACCATCTGTTTGGCGGCATTCGACCTCAATTTTCTGGCTAGCCCACCGGTGTCAAATACCGCTTGCGGAATGGGTATCATCGACTTGCACCAGCCTCCCCTGCTAGTGGCACCCACTTCCGTTTCCAGCTCTGCCGATGTCAGTACGAGTACGCCTCAGGCCATCAATTTCAGCTGGCAGCCCCAGCATTTTTTTGCCTCCGAATACCGGTTGGAAATATGGGCCGACGACCTAGGTTTCGGCAATAATTTCCTGATCGAGAACGTTCCGCCACTCGTACAGATCAACACCCTCAACACCAGCTATTTACTAACGGATATAGACCCCATACTCGAAGCTGGCGTCAACTACGTATGGCGCGTACAAGCCAGCGATCTGGCCGATAGAGAGCGCTTTATCAACGATGGTTTCTCTGAGCTCGGACGGTTTCGAATGGTAGCGCCCGAGCCCGATCTGCCACCCGTTCCCTGCGGCATGCCCAGCCATTTGACCTATCAGCTGATCGATGAGCAGACCGTGTCCTTGAGCTGGACTCCCGCCAATGACTTGCCGCACACCCTGGATCTGGGGTCTATGGACGATCCGGCTTATTTGAGCTCCTCAATAGGAACATCGGCCGGAACCATAGGCAGTGAAGCGCCCTTTGGCTCTTCTGGGCAAGAGGAATCTTCGCCACCCGACTTACCCTCCTCCAGTACGGGCAGCTACACCTGGACCAACCTGGAAGCGAGCTACGAATACTACGTGTATGTATGCGCGCCCTGTCCGGGAAATACTGTGCCTGAGTGCCGATTCCTAAGCTTCGAGATGCCCGACCTGGCCAGCTGTGCCCCCAATATTCTGGCACAGATGGGCCAGATCACACCGACCTCCGTACAGTTTTCTTGGACCAGCGACCCCACCTGGACCGATCACTACAGCATCCATATCGGGATGGATAGCATGTACCTGCCGCCTAACAGCCAGGAGACCACCTGCGGAAGTCTAAACCCAGACACCGATTACGTGGCCAGAATCTGCGCACATTGTCCGGCAGGGGCAGGTCAAAATTGCGTCGAGTACAGCTTTCGAACGACTGATTTTCGCTGCGCGACCACTGCAGAAATTGAGGAACTTGTGCGCATCACAACACTGCCGCCAGATGGCATTCGCATCGATTGGTCTGAGTTGCCCGCAGAGGTACTGGAGCCGGGGCCGGACATTGCGATCAGTCCCGAATACGAGGGACCGGAGATTGCCGATCGACCTGCAGAATCGGGCCAAAATCAAGACTTCACCGGCCTGGAACCCGGGCAGACCTATACCATCACTTTTTGTGTGCCGTGCGGGGAGGAGGAGCTTTGTGTAACGCGCGACATCACCATTCCGCTCTGCGAACAGCTGGTGCTGGAAAGCTTTGATAGCCGGTATGTTTTTCACGACCGGGCGGAGGTTTTTTGGGGACTTCCACAGGTGGCCACTATAGATAGTTTTCGGCTCCGTCTGCGTACGGAAGGCAGTTCCGTCTGGCTAGCGCAATCGCCCGGGATCATTGGTCAGATGGAGTCTTTTCGCTTCGACCAGCTCACGCCCAACACGACCTATGTGGCCGAGCTTTGTCCCATCTGTAATCGCGAGGCGACCAACTGCGAGGAGCTGACATTTACCACCACTGCGGTGGTTTGTGATCGCTTGGGCGATGATAGCGAATTCGAGTACATCTGCGGAGACCAAAGCGATTTGCTGCCCTTCGAAGCATCTCCCCTTTTGCAGCAACTGCGGCCCGGCGACAGCATCTGGGTAGCTGATTTTAAGATGGAAATTCTGGAGGTGTCCAGCCTGTCTTCCCCATGGGCCGGACGAGGCAGAACGGCTGTTCCCTATCTGAACGGAGCCCTGGTCGAGTTCACCTTCTCGGCCATAGAGATCAACGAAAATTGTCGGCTGACTGCCGGAGAGCTGGAAGCCGTACCACCCTGGGCAGAGCTGGTGACGGATCTCCAAAATACTCTAAACGACGCCCAGGATCTGCTGAGCAATCTCACTGGTACGATCGAGGATCTGTCTACCGCTCTGGGGTTGGTAGAAGATGTGGCCGATATGCTGGCTACGCTTCAGGAGTTGCAGGTACTCATGCAGCAGGATCCGGAAAATTTTCCGCCAGAGCTTCAGGATCAACTACAAGAAGCCATCGATTGTCTGACCAATCCAGATATTGTCGATAAGTCGGTTTGTGAAGAGCTGATCGAGGATGTCATTGCCGGTCTGGAGGAATTGCAGTCGGCCCTTTACGATGCAGACTATCAGGTCGATTTCCTCCCGGCTGAAGAGATGATCTACGGCTATGATACGCTGAGCTATCCGGAGATGAATATTCGCGACTGGTATATTCAAGTGCCCGACATAGACGAACGGCCCTATACCGTGGCCTGGAAGTCGGTACCTCAGGGGCAGAGCGATTATGTACAGGCCAGGCGCGATCCGGCAGGTCCGCTGGACTCGGTCCGATTTGTATATCAGGACCTCGATAGCGAGGTGGGCAATCCTACGCCAATGGGAGATGATCGGGTGTTGGCGGTCGATTTTGCCAGCTCTCCAACGGTCTATGCCCGCCAGGTCCGTCCGTCAGATGGCGGATCATCTGCTGATGGGCTGGGTGGCGGATCGGGGCCGGAGGTAGAAAGCCTTATCGCTGGTCAGCTGGCCCTGGTCGAGTATCCTGAAAAAGAGCTGAATGTGGTTTTGGTTCCCCTCAATGGGGCATCTGCCAGTTTCGATCTCAACGATCCGACTTTGGCAGATGAGTTGCAGCGCATTTATCGGCCGGCCATTGTGGAGACCAACTTATCGGTCTACCCTACCCCATTTCAGGTCGATGGGGTCGATGTTATTCCGGATCAGGCATCGGGTGTGCGCAGTTATCCGCAGCCGCTGCGCCGCATCATCGAAGCGTTCGAAGACCAGCACCCCGACCTGGACGAAGACACCTACTATCTATTCGTCTGCCAGACTTTCGCTGGCGATGAAGCGGGTTTTATGCCGCGCAAGCGCCAGTTCGGCTTCCTGTATCTCAACAATGCCCCCACAGAACCCATCGCCTTCGCCCGCCTGATCGGTCATGAGCTGGGTCACGGCGCCTACCACCTCCAGCATCCCTGGCAGGAGACCACCCTACCCGAAAGCGCCACCGACAACCTCATGGACTATGCCGGTGGCGGCAGACTCCACAAATGGCAGTGGGATTTGATAGACGACCCTGTTGCAGTAGCCGGGTTGTTTGAGGGGGATGGGGATGGAAGTGGGGAGGTGGTTGATTGTCAATATGATATGGTGTCCGGTATTATTGATAGCGCAGAACTCCTATTAGACGATGAAGAACTAGAACTTTGGAATCTAATTATACGAGTAAAGAACAGACACGGAATCAATGTTATAATTAAAACTTTTGACTATTTATCAAACCCATATGTACTTACTGAGAATGGATGCTCAATAGAAGAAAACACAAATCGGTTTATCGTTGTGAACTTACCTGCATGTTCAGACAATGACACAATGTCTTTATATAGAAGTCACGACGTCCCAACTGTGCTTGCAGATTCCATAATAAATTTCCACTTTGACAATTTAAAGAATAGCG
>JBCDGZ010000237.1:0-6691 GCA_038750655.1 Bacteroidota bacterium
GTCCTGCTGGGGGCCTGCGGCAGCGACCCCGCTACTTCTACACCCCCAACAGAAGCCCCTGCCGAACCCGTCGCTCCCCCTCCGCCTATCCAAAACGTCGCCCTTACCATAACCATTGACCAGCTGCGGCTGCGCGATCAGCCGGGGCAGACCGGTAAAGAGCTGGCCCGCCTAGTCGAAGGCAGCCAGGTGACCGAAGTTGGCGAAGTCAGCGATTTTAGTAGCCCCGTGCAACTGCGAGGCGTCAAGTACGAGGAGCCCTGGGTGAAGGTCAAGACGGCCGAAGGCACCGTGGGCTGGGTCTACTCGGCCGGCCTACGCTACGAAGACGCCGCCGCCAACGCGCTCATCCGCCAGTTGCAGCAGGGCCGCCTGCGCAGCTTTTTTGGCAACGACCTGGCCAGCGCCATTAATACCTACCGCGAGCAGTACGGGCAGATTGACGACAGTGAAGCGTTTCGCACGGTCTTTCGTCAGGGGCGAAGCCTCAGAGATCGGATGGTGGAGCAGCTGGGACGGCGAGTGGTGGGCTTGGACCCGGAGCAATACCCGGATCTGAGCTGGCTGGAATTGGCCCTGCCGGGCTATGTGGCTCAGTTTGTGGCCGAAGGCACGGAGCCTTATTTGTTCAATAACTTCAAAGCCTGGAAGGCCAAGGCGCAAACCACTGCGGAGCAGGCCGACGATGAATTCATCGATATTTGTCTACAGCTGCATTCAACCGATAGCATGGAGTATTTTTACCCCTCTTGGTTTTTGCAAACCTGGGACTACGGAGGGCACAGCCTGTTGGGACAGAATATCCATAAGTCATTGATGATCAACATGGAAGCCGCAGCCGCAAAAAGCCCGCTTTTCCGGGAGGAATTCATCGAAATCAAAGATCAACTATTAGAGGACATTTGCAGTGAATCCAATACTTACTGGGAATCACAAGCAAAAATTGACCAGGAAATCCAGGCCCTCTTAGACGCAAATTTCAGCCTAATGAACAATGAGGATCGTGTGGCGTTATCCACTCGACAGCAAATGTTTAAGGATTTTCAAAAAAATAATATCCAACTGAACCTTCGCAGCGGCGAAGAATGAGCACTACGAAAATGTACTGAGGATGAGTTCAATCGTTATAATTTTACTAGCCGTACTGATATTTACCGCCCTATCCATTGGCGGCATCTACTTGTTGTATAAAATACTGGTTAATTTCCAGCCTAGTAATAGCAAAATTAAGCAAGACCTGATTAAACTACGGTCCGAAATTGAACCCTGGGTGGATCAACTGGTGCCCTGGCAAAATGATGAACTCGAACTGCTTTCCCTCAAACAAACCAATCGGGTACTGAAAAAGGGGATCATTACCTCCGTCAAGGGGGTTTTTACCTCCATCTATCACGAGCCCATGATTGCCTACGCCTACAAACGCTACTTCGCTGGCGGAGCCAATGCCATCCTTTATGCTCGCACCTCTCATCACGAGTTCAGCTATCGCATCCGCAAAGATGGCGTTCAGATTCATATCGATAATCAATTCATTGGTCAACTTAAAAACGGTGGCCTTTTATATAGCGCCAGCACCAATCGGCTGATTGCTCGCATTAATAGGGATGATGTAAGTGGGTTTTTGCCCGTGGTGGTGGGAGAGCGGGAATTGGGAAGCCTAAGTAAGCCCAGCGAGACAATGAGCACCAACACGCGAGCGTTTCAATTTTTGAACGAAAAAATTACACAAGAGGAGGAGGCATTACTCTTATCTATGTCTATCTTAGAGATGGTGGGTAATGAATTGCCTCCTGTAAAAAAATAGTCTTATGAAGAGTTTTATGCTTACCCTATGCTGCTTTTTTGCCTTGACATTCAGCACTCAAGCCCAAATGACCGACCAGCAACTGGCCGAAGAAATGGAGCGTATGGAGCAACAAATGCAGCAATTTATGGATCAGATGGGCTTCGGTGCCAACGGCATGATCCGCATCGACACTTTGTTTTTTCAAGGTGATGATTTGAATGGCTTCGGTGAGCAGCTGTTCAGTGAGGAGATGGTGGAGCAGATGCAACGGCAGATGATGCAGTTTTTTGGCGATGGTCAAATGCAGCTGCAGCTCGATAGCTTATTGCGTGATTTTAACTGGGCCCAGCCGATGATCCCTGCGCCGGACGCCCTGCCGGAAGAAGGGGAGAAGCAGAAAAAACGCAAAAAACGCAAAGTTTATACCCTGTGATGGGGGGATAAATACCATAATTTGTAAATTTGTCCGTATTCAAAGTAACTTTTTGAAGAATTAACTGTTAGATCATCAATAATTCTGCACCAGACTATAAACGCATACGATAATTATGAATGTCTTAGATTCTGCAAGGGTAATTATTTACCGAATTAATAAGAAAGGACTTGAGATTTTTTTGGTAAATAATGGAGATGGAAGCATTGATGATTGGCAAATTCCTACCGGAACCATTAAAGGGGAGGAAGCTCCTCAACTGAACGTCAATGATCGTATGATTGAGCTGGAGCCACTTCGTCAAGATAACGGCCAAGTGCGTAAAGCTATGGCTATCGAGTGCGATTGGCACGAAATCCCTTCGGTGCGCGCCATCATCAAAGAAGACGTCAGAATTGTAAAGAACCAGATCAAGCAGCACTTTCCAGATCTGGAACAAGGCACTTACTTCGCCGTTAAAGAAGCTTTTCGCAAGGTGATGCCAGAAGAATACGCCTATCTTAAGGAATTAAAGGATATTCTAATGGACCGCAATCAAGCGAAGTACATCTAGGCCAGCACTCCCAGCTGCACATTCCACAAGTCGGCATAAATTCCTCCTTCTTCAAGCAAGGCATCGTGGGTGCCAGATTCTGTTATTTTTCCATCTTTAAGAATGATAATGCGATCGGCCTGCCGAATCGTCGATAGCCGGTGGGCAATGATGATGGCCGTTTTGCCTTCTGTCAGTACCTTTAGGTTCTGCTGAATGGCCCGTTCGGTCTCCGTATCCACTGCGCTGGTGGCCTCGTCCAGAATAATCACCGGGGCCTCCTTCAATATCGCCCGGGCGATGCTCAGCCGCTGGCGCTGTCCGCCGGAGAGCTTAATGCCTCGCTCGCCAATAATGGATGCATAGCCATCCGGCAGCCCATCGATGAACCCATGCAACTTCGCCTTCTTGGCCGCCCGAATCACCGCCTGCTCATCCGCCTCTGGCAGCCCATAGGCAATGTTTTCGAAGACCGTTCCGTGAAACAAATAAACATCCTGGCTCACCAGCGCAACCTGCCGGCGCAATCGCTGCAAATCCATCTCCCGCAAATCCACTCCATCGAATCGAATACTTCCCGCATTGACATCATACAATCGCAGCAGCAGCTTGATCAGTGTCGTTTTGCCCGCGCCCGTAGGGCCGGCGATACCGATAGTGCTGCCCGCCGGAATATCCAGGTCAATACTCGCCAGCACCGGCTGCTGCGCCTGATAGGCAAAGCTGACCTGGTCCAGTTGCAAGTGCCCCCGAAAGGCTTTTGGCTCCTTTGGCTCCGCCGGGCTGGTAATCTGGTTGGGGCTATCGATCATCCCAAAGACCCGACGGGCCGAGGCCCGCGCTCGCTCATATTCATCAAAAACCCGCCCCAGCGTCGTAATCGGCCAGAGCAGGCGTTGGATCATCATCGCAAAGAAGGCCAGCCCACCGACGGTCAACGGCCCGCTGCCGCTGAGGACCTGCTGGGCGCCCAGCAGCAAGGTGGCCGCAAAGCCTAGTGCGATGAGCATTCGAATCACTGGAATATAGCTGGCGCTCCAGGAGATGGCCCGGAAGTTGGCGTCGCGGTAGGCTGCCGAGCTTTGGCTCACCCGCTCCCGCTCGAAAGCCTCGCTGGTGAAGCTCTTGATGACCAGCATCCCGGAGATGTTGTTTTCCAGCCGGTTGCTGAGCTGTCCGACGGCCTCGCGGATGGCGCGGTAGTAGGGCGCAATTTTGCGCTGGTAGAAGAGGCTGCCCAGGAAGATCAGCGGGATGGGCAGCATCCCGATCAGGCCGAGCGTCGGCGCGGTGATGTAGAGCGACCAGCCAGCAAAGAGGAGCAGGATGATCAGCTGCAGGATTTCATTGAAGCTGTTGTTGAGGAAGCGTTCGAGCTGGTTGATGTCGTCGTTGAGCATGGCCATAAGGTTGCCGGTGCGCTGTTCTTCGAAAAAGGCGATCTCTCGCTCCTGCATCCTACTGTAGGCGAAGAGGCGAAGGTCGTGCTGTACGCGCTGTGCCAGTCGCATGAAGCCTAGTTTGTAGAGCCATTCGAAGAAGCTTTCGAAGGCGAAGATGGCCAGGGTCAGGACGGTGAGGAAGATGATGATGGTCCAAGGATCGGTGTAGCCGGTCCAGCGGCCGATCCAGGCGGGGACCTGCCCGCTGGCGGTATCAATGATCCAGGCGGCGAGGAAGGGCGGCATCAGGTCGAAGATTTTATTGATGACGCTGGATAGGCTGGCCGTCCAGAGTTGGGTCTTGTAGCTGCCCAGGTAGCGAAACAG
Organism: Bacteroidota bacterium; assembly: GCA_038750655.1. Classification (GTDB taxonomy): domain Bacteria; phylum Bacteroidota; class Bacteroidia; order Chitinophagales; family Saprospiraceae; genus JBCDGZ01. The sequence goes on from JBCDGZ010000237.1 coordinate 4,521, forward strand.
GCGACGCATCGGCTGCTGGGGAGCATGATCAGTATTCGAAAGCTTACTCATTGTCGAAATATTCAAAGGTTAGGCTGTTACAATAGGCGATGTAATCTTTAACAGCCAGGCGGGCCTGCTCGTTGACTCGCAGGAGCTTATTTTTCTCCTTCTCAGACAAAGAAAGGTCTGAAATGTAGCGCGGGAGGTTCTTGGCCAGCAAGAAATAGGTATCACTGTTTTGCTCAATAGCATTTTTAATTTTCTTAATCTCCACTTTGATGAGGTTGGCCTTGGCCGTTTCATAATAGAGCGGAACGGCGCGCAAATCCGTTTTCAAAAACTCAACAGAAAAGCTATCCGAAGATTGGAGGACTCGGAGTTGCTGACGGATGGCGGCTCCTACATTATAGACGCCAGGGTCAGTTTGATAGGGCGGATAGGAGTGGAGGACTGGTTCTCCATAAATCAACTTTCCTGTAGCCCTAGTAATTTTATCTATTTCAAAATACAAGGCTTTATCTTTAGGTTGATCATTGAGTAAATCAAAACTTACCTTTTGAAAATGGCCATTTTGTTGCCAGGCGAAGTTGTAAAGCTGCTGCATGTAGTTGCTGTCAGGAATGACCAAGGTGTCGGGATCGGGCAATAGATAATCGTTGACAATGGCATAGTGTTGTTCTTTGCACGCTTGGTAAAAATTGATAATGAGTTGTTCGGGGGGCACTTGCGGAGTGCTGTTGCAGGCGTACAAGAAAGGAAGAAGACTGTAGAGGAGCAAAAGGCGATTCATAGAAAGATTACTGGTGTGTGCTAAAGATAATTGTATATCTTAAAACACAGGAATTGTCGAAGAACTATTACTTTTACAAAAACTCAAATTCTCAATCTGATTCTATGTCTTTAGAAAACGCTGCTATTCAACAAACCCAATTCCAGTTCCCTAATCAGACCAATTATTACAAAGGAAAAGTGCGCGATGTCTACACCGTCGGCGAGCGCCTGATCATGGTGGCCTCCGACCGCATTTCGGCCTTCGATCATATTTTACCCCGCCCTATTCCCTACAAAGGGCAGGTCCTCAACCAAATTGCAGCGCATTTTTTGGAAGCCACTAAAGACATTGTCCCCAACTGGGTGGAGGCCATTCCTGATCCTAATGTGGCCGTTGGCATGGCCTGCGAACCTTTTAAGGTCGAGATGGTGATTCGCGGCTACCTCGTTGGGCACGCCTGGCGGATGTACAAGGCGGGACATCGGACCCTTTGCGGTGTTCCACTACCCGAGGGGATGAAAGAGAATGAGCCTTTTCCCGTTCCCATTATCACTCCCGCGACCAAAGCGGAGGAAGGGCACGACGAAGATATTTCCCGTACAGAAATTATTACTCAAGGTATTGTCAACCAGGAGGATTACCTACAGCTGGAATCCCATACCCGCAACCTCTACCAGCGGGGTAGCGAGATGGCGGCCGAGCGCGGCTTGATTCTCGTAGATACCAAATATGAGTTTGGGAAAAAAGATGGCGTCATTTACCTCATTGACGAAATTCATACGCCCGATAGCTCCCGTTATTTTCACCGCAAAGGCTTCGATGAACGACTACAAAAAGGGCAGAAGCAAAAGCACCTCTCCAAAGAATTTGTTCGCGAATGGCTGATGGCCAATGGTTTTCAGGGTTTAGAGGGACAAATGATGCCCGAGATGCCCGATTCCTTTGTCGAACAAGTCACCGACCGCTACATCGGACTCTACGAACAAATTACGGGTAAGCCTTTCATCAAGGCCAATACCAATCATATCGAAGGTCGTATTGAGCGACATGTTAATCAATGGTTGGAGGAGCAAAAAGGAAATTAGATTTTTTGAGTGCTGCTTAAAGAATCCTATCTTTTTTAAGTATATTCACATGACTTATTAAGATCGACATGCCTCTAATTTTATCGTCTGTCTCACAGACCGTATTACCTGTTTAGCCTTTATACCTTTTAAAGGTTTTGTAATACAACAAACGATCTATTCCACACCTGATATTTCCGTATTGAAAGGACTCTCATATCCGCGGACTCCGGGCTGACGCACGCGGCTGTGGTCGTGGCGAGCGACGGGAACCCCCACCTTGCCGGTAGGCCCGTCCTCGAACCCGCCGCCGTTGGTCGAGGGCTTGTGATTTTGAAGAAGGATGAACCACA
>JBCDGZ010000238.1:0-6682 GCA_038750655.1 Bacteroidota bacterium
AGAAAACTCAACTCTTGGTTGATCCTTCATTGGTTACGGATTGGTGTTGCTATTCTTTCAGGGGTATTTGCACTTAAAGGCTTTGAAAGTAGGCTTAAAAATGAATAAACACTTACCTTCATTGCAAAAAGAGAAGGAGGGCCACTGCGCTTCAATACTACTTTGGTGGTATTTCCCGGAACGTAGAATAATTGGATTTTTGGGAAAATTAGATGATGAGATACCACGCTTTTATACCCTGCCCCTTTCTGTGGCTGTCAGTCGGCGCTGCCCTGCTGCTGCTCCTGCGGTCTGCCCCGCTATCAGGACAGAACTTCGGCTATAAAAGCATCACCACAGAGCAAGGGCTAAGTCAAAACAGTGTCAGTGCATTACAAATTGATCATCGCGGTTATATGTGGATTGGTACCCAAGACGGCCTCAACCGTTTTGATGGGAAGCAGTTGATCAAATACCGATTTAAAGCTGCTAATCGAGGTATTCACAACATCGCTATCTATGACCTGGAAATGGGACCGGGAGGCGACTTGTATATTCTTGGTAACTATGGTATAGAGCGGTTATGGCTGGAAAAAGATACCAGTATGCTCCTACATTGCCTACCTCCTGAGCATCATTTTAGGAGATTATGGATCGATCCTGCGAGTGGGGAAGTGTTGGTCAAAAGCATTAACGTCCCCGGTTTTATCGCTCCAGCCCGGGCCTCGACGGTTGATCCATCTGGGAATTACCTGACTTTGATGTATGATGAAGAACAAGACTTGATTTATAACTCCTATGCCGATAGTAGCCGGCTTTGGGTTGGCAATTTGCGTGGGGAGCAGTACTATAATATAGACAATACTCGACTGCCCGTCGTACAGGATATTTTTGCCATCTTAGAAGATAAGAAACTACTTTGCAAAATCTGGGATGGTGAGAAGGAGAAAATTGCCATTGCCCGCAGCACTGCATCTGGTATTGAAATCGAGCAGGAAGAGGCATATGCATCGATCTTGCAGGCGGTGGTGCAAACTGATCAGAACCGTATTTGCTTGATCGATCTCAGTGGTAATCTTTACTTGTTGGGGGAAAACTTGCAATTGATAAAAAAAATCAAAGCCTACGATCAGAACAGTGAGGTCTTACCCCCGCTCTTTCTCACCGAGGCCCTTATTCATCAGGATTACATCTGGCTCGGTGTTGATCCCTTCGGTTTACTTTACCGTTCGTTGGGAGAAGACCAATTTTCTGTTTTTGAAATCCCCCAACAGCCTCCGGCCATCATCAAAAACCTGTTTACCGACAGCCAGGGGCGCCTCTACGCCTTCGTCCTTAATCGCGGCCTAGAGGCCTTCAGCCCCGAAGGCGACCTAATCACGGATCAGCTAAGGCTGCCCACCCCCCTACGCTCCAAAGACATCTTTGCCGGCTTCAATGGCCTAGAAGCATTGGGCGAAGACCAGTTCGTCCTTTCTGGCCGCGCCATTTTCGGTAAGCTCGATTGCCGCAGCATGCGCTGGACCGACTACTACCAAGACCTCCAGTCCCAACTGCCCGCCGCTGACTTTACCGATCTGTACCTGTTTTACGAGCATCGGGCGGCGGCGGCGCCGCTGGTCGCCGTAGGGCCATGCTACTACGAGTTTGATTTGCAAGGTCGCCGTCTGCGGCAGTTGGGTTGTTTCCCCAGTCCCATCACCCGATTGCTAGCCGAGCAGCAGCAGCTGTGGGTCGGAACCGTCACCGGGCTTTTCCGTTGCCAAGCGGGCCAATGCCAGCCCGACCCTCGCTTCGAAGGGCTGATGATCAAGGATATTCGTCGCGATGAGCAGCGGGGGCTGCTGGTTGCCACCTCTATAGGGCTCTACTTTGCCGAAGATTCGCTGGGCTTGATCAACCAGGAGCGGGGCCTGCGCAATAACTATGTCTACGGTTCTTTGAGCGACGATCAGGGGTTTGTTTGGGCTTCGACGAATCAGGGCTTGAGTAGGATCGATCCTCGTAGTGGGGGGGTGCGCAATTACAGCAAGGAGGATGGCCTCTCGGCGACGGAGTTTAATTCCTATGGTTTTTGGAAGGCCACCGATGGGCGGCTTTATTTCAGTGGAATTGGTGGCATTACTGTCGTCGATCCGAAGGCGGAGGAGCGCATTCAGGACCGTATTCCTTTGATCATCTCAGCCCTAAGCATCAACGATCGCCTCCCCCAGCAATTATCCAATCCCGACACGCTGCTGCGCCTATCTTCTAACCAAAATACCCTCACCTTTCATTTTGGCGACCTGCTGCTGCCCCAGTCCAGCCCCCTGCTTTACCGCTATCAGCTAGAGGGCTACGATCAACACTGGGTGGAGACCGACCAGTTGGCTGCACGCTATCCACAACTACCACCGGGGGAGTACCGCTTCCGGCTAGGTCTAGCTAATCAACCGATGATGCAGGAACAGGTACTGCAGCTGCTCATCGTACCGCCGTTTTACCAACGAGGCTGGTTTATACTGTTCTTACTGCTGCTGTGCAGCCTGATTATTGTCGTCAGTTGGTGGCTTTACCGCCGTTGGCAGCAGCAGCGATTACTGCAAAGACAGCAGCAGCAGGCCGAGCTAGAGGCTGAGCGGCAGCGCATCTCCCGCGAGCTACACGATAACATGGGAGCCCATACGACCGCACTGATCTCCAATATTCAGCAGCTACAAGCGGCGGAGCTTTCTACCGCACAGCAACAACAATTGGGACGAATGCAAAAGGATGCGGAAGATATTCTTGCTAGCCTTCGCGATACGATCTGGGTCTTGAATAAACGCAAAATGTACCTCACCGAGCTGATCGATGGCGTAAAAATGTTCGCTCTGCGCCTCATCGGTGACCAAGGCCGCTATAATCTAATTGTTAACGAAGATATTGGTGAAGATGTCCTTCTGGAGGCTCCCGGAGTAGTGCATATCAAAGCCATTTTACAAGAAATTATTCACAACACCATTAAACACGCTGGTGGGGATTGCATTGTTTTTAACATTAAGTCTACCCCTCAACTAGAATTTCAGCTGATGGACAATGGCCAAGGGTTTGATCCTGATCAGGTATCCGGGGGGAATGGCTTGCAAAATGTATACTGGCGGGCCCAGAAAATTGGCGCTATCCTTCAATGCGAATCTGGTGCTGCAGGAACAGCGTATCGGCTAATGCTCACAAAATAACGCTTATGGAGATCAAAATCGGCATTGTAGATGATCGGCAAATCAACCGAAGAACGGTTATCGAAAAACTGTACGGCTATTCAGAGTTCCACATTGTCCTGCAGGCCAGTAATGGCCGCGACTTTCTAGAACAATGTAAGCTGGCCGAGGAGTTGCCCGATGTGGTCCTCATGGACTTAGAAATGCCAGAGATGGATGGCATCGCTGCCATTAGCCACGGCAGCGTCAGTTTTCCTAGCATCCGCTACATCGTACTCACCATTTTTGAGGACAACGACAAAATCTTCGATGCGCTAAAGTTCGGTGCCAACGGCTACCTGCTCAAAGAAGATACTCATACTAATCTGGTCGATGCCATCCGTAATGTCTACGAATTCAACGGTATTCCTATGAGTCCTGCCATCGCCCGCAAGGCGATGAACATGCTGGTGGGTCGGGAAAGCCCTCAAAAGAGCAGCAAGAACTCCATTGATCAAGCGACTGACCTCAGTAAGCGAGAAATTGAAATCCTCAAGTTATTGGTCAATGGTAAGAAGTATCGTCAGATCGCCGAAGAGCTGTTTATCTCTCCCTTAACGGTCAAGAAGCACGTTTCCAACATTTACGAAAAGCTGCATGTCAGTAACCGAGCGCAGGTGATTCAGCTAGTACATCAGCAGAAGTGGCTGTAAGAGAAGACTAGAGTTTAGTGAGCATTACGTTTCTGCGCTTGCCTGCCATTCCGCGCCATTCGAAATCTAGCTGCTCGAAGGTAGGGCGGAAGCCCATGAAGCGATAACTCGGAGAATCGGCGGCTACAGGATAGGCTTCTAGGTATTGAGCGCCGTTATCTTTGGCATAGGCCATCGCTTGGCGGATCAACGCTTTGGTAAGGCCCTGGCCTCGATGTTCCTTTTTGAGGTAAAAACAAACCAGCGACCAGACACCTGGCAGGCTATTATTGGCTTGCAGTTTTTTGTAGCTCTCTCTCGGCGCTACCGAGCACCAGGCGACGGGCTCATCGGCGGCGTAGCCGAGTAGGCCCACCGGCAGGCCGCGTTCGACATAGCTTTGCAGGGAAGCTTTTTTGGCGGCTTTGCCCTTGGAGTCCAGGCTTTTATCCATTCTTCGCCAGACCATACACCAGCAGGGGTGCGGCCCTCCTCGCGACTCGAAGAGTTGAACGAGGTCGGGCCAGTTGGAGGAGGTGACTGGACGGTATCGTATGGACATACTAGAGTTTTTCGATCTCCTCTCTGGCTAGGCCCGTCGCTTTTTGAATGACTTCGATGGCAATTCCACTTTGCTTTAATTCTCTAGCGATCTCGATATTTCGTTCACTCCGTCCTTCTTCTCTACCTTCTTCTCTGCCTTTTTCTCTGCCTTTTTCCAGCCCCTCTTCTAAGCCCTCTTCTCTACCTTCCTCTCTTGAAGTATCGATCACATTATTAAGGTCTCGATAATACTTCAGGCTATCTTCGTAAGCCTGTCGCTCTCGGGGTGAGAATTTGGCAATTTCGGCAGCTTCGAATAGTTTCTTGAAGATTCTGTCTTGTAATTGCTTGGGTCGATCTTGTAGCCTAGATAGATGCCTGAACACAAACAACCATTTATCGAAATGACTCTCTAGCTCTTCCTCCGTCTTTTTGAACTTGGGCAGTTCGATATAGATGAATTTCAATTTATCGTAGAATACTCTACACTCCTGGTCCTTTAGTTCTACAATATGAAGTAAACGTTCTTCATTTCGGTGGTCGTCGAATATGAAATCTAAGATTCCAACTGTATACACAGGCTCTAGCTTGTAGTTCCAATAGCCTTTCTTCGCTTGTTCCTGTATGGGGAAAGAGGCATAATAAATACTTCGATCTCTGAAAAAATTCTGCTTGACTTTTTGTATCTCGACGATGAATCGCTCCCCTGATGTTCCAATACAGTACAGATCAAAAATCGCCTTTCGGTCGAGGTCATTCGATCCTAATTTTTCGTTATTGGCGTAGCTTAAATCCTGGATTTTGTGCTGCTGGGGTAAAATCTGATTGAGAAAATCAATCAGTAGTATCTTATTCGGCTCGGTTCCGAAAAGCTTTTTGAAGCCAAAATCCGTAAGAGGATCGATGTATCTGTCTTCTAAGGCACTCATTTTTATGATTCGTTGATCAGCAAGTAAATAGCTATGAATAAAGATAAGGGTTTTATCCATACGAATCTATCCATAGCTTAGCAATAAGCAGGCTCCCACAAAGTAGCTGATCAAATTGATAATAAGTGTGCTGCGTAGGATTTCTTTCTTAGAAAAAACCTTTCCCAATCTGCTGTAATTGATCCAAGTCTCTAAACTCAAGGTGAGTAAAAATGCCAGTATGGTTATGATAGCCATAGCCATTCCCATCCCTTCGCCAAGGATATGATCATACAGGGTCCACGGGAACCAGATAACTAAAACAAAGCCACCGGTTAGTAACATAGAGACGATAGCTCCGACTAAGGCACTGACGATGTTTGCTAATGCAGCACTTATGGCAGCATCGAGGTCGAACCAGCGCTTATCTAGTAAGTAAGAGAGGCCGATGCACTCCAAGAGGATAAGGCCAATCATGTACAACCAGCTTTGCGGAAGGAAGGTCAGCAGGCCGAAGCCACCGTGAAGTCCAATCACACCTTCAACACAATTTTTCCAAATTGCAGCCCCTGATCCATCCGCTCAAAAGCCTTCTGCCCTTCACTGAGTTCAAAAACGGAGTCAACAACTGGCGTAATTTTATGCTGCGTGACAAAGTCGACCATCTGCTTGAAATCCTGGTCGCTGCCCATGGTCGTGCCGAGAATAGAAACTTGCTTCCAGAAGAGAAGCTGAGGGCTGAGGGGCGGAAATTTGCCGCGCGTACCGCCGTAAAAGGCGATGCGCCCTGCGGGCCGGCATAGTTTCACCAGCTCGCCAAACCCGGCTCCACCCGCGCTGTCGATGATCACATCGAAGCCGCGGGCCTGCTCCTTGAGCTGCGCTGGCCAGTCCTCGGTCTTGTAATTAGCGCCGCCTTTGGCCCCAAGAGCCACCGCCCGAGTGATCTTCTCCTCCGATCCGGAGGTCACCCAGACGTCGGCGCCCGCTGCGATGGCAAACTGGCAGGCAAAAAGGGCTACGCCTCCTCCAACCCCCGAAATCAAGACCCGCTCGCCCGCTTGCAGCTGCCCCCGGCTGAAGAGCGCACGGTAGGCGGTAAGGCCGGCCAGGGGGAGCGCGGCGGCCTCTTCATCGCTGAGGTGGGGGGGCTTGGGGTGGAGGCGATCGGCGTCGACGAGTACGGCTTCGGCGAAGGTGCCCTGGCTGGGCAGCCCCAGGATGTGATAGTGCTTATGCTGCACCCGCTCATCACCGCCCCAGTTGTTGTTGGGATTGATGATGTAGGACTGCCCTTCGTGCTGGCCAACGCCATCGGAGCCGAGTACGGCGGGATAGCTGATACCGGGGTACATGCCTTTTTGTATCCATACATCGCGATGGTTGAGGGCGGCGGCTTGGA
>JBCDGZ010000239.1:0-6570 GCA_038750655.1 Bacteroidota bacterium
AATAATATGTCTTCTTTAGAAGTATTGAAAAACAATTATGGTGATGCTTTAGAGTACTCATTTAAAGCAATCGGAATCCTCGATACGACTGATAACTATTACCTACAAGGTATGGCTTATACTAACTTGGCTAACGTTTATGAAGCTGATAAGGAATTGGAAAAGGCAGAAAATTGGTATAGAAAGGCACAGAGTAAACTGTCTGATGATCCGTATCGAATAGCGACAATAAAGGAAAATCTAGGAGTGATATCTGTTAATAAAGAAGATTATTCCTCTGCACTTAACTATTTTAATTCTGCTATCTCCACATATGAAGAATATGGGGATACTCACGGTTTGGCTCAATTGAATAATAGTATTGGAGCTACTTACTTCAAGTTGAATAACATTAATAAAGCTAAACAATATTATTACAAGAGTGCAAAACTAGCCGAGAAAGTTGGCAACAACCTACTATTAGGGGATGCCTACGTTAATCTTGGGATTCTATTTGTGAATAGCGGTATCGTGGATAGCGCGACTTTTTATGGAATAAAGGTAGAGGAAATACTAGAGGATAGTATTGGCGGGCCAAGTGACAAAAGAGTAGGGGCAATTCTATTTTCCAATATTTATGAAAGTAATGGTCAATTTAAAGAAGCATTGCACTTCTTGAAGAAAGCTTACAATATTAATAACGGTATCAACGAGAAAGAGAAAACTGAAAAATTAGCCCAAGAAAAGGCGAAGCGTGAATATGTGGAGTCGCAGATTGTTATCCAACGCCAATTCTATATCAACATCATCCTCGCCCTCGCTATCCTGTTTTGCGCCGCCGGCCTCTTCTTCCTCTTCCGCACCGGCCGCTCCAAAGCCAAAGAACTCCAACGCCTCATCGAAACTAAAGACCTCGAATTCATCACCGCCAAACTCAAGGGCGAACAACTCGGCCGGGACAAGGTCGCCCGACAGCTCCACGATGACGTCAGCCCTACGACCGTCGCCATCAAACGAGAAATAGAAATTGCTAAGAAAAATACCCATGACCTGGAAGCCATGCTCAATAGCCTCAACATCGCTATGAGCATTACCGATAAAGTGTACGAAAAAACACGACAGCTGGCTTATGAGCTGAAAACCAAGCCGCTGGATTGGCTCGATGATATTAAGTTTGACATCAATCAGCTGCAGCGGGAGGATATTGAATCTCAGATTATTGTCCATGAGATTGATGAAAGCATCAATGAGAGAATTGGAACGGAGGTAAGTAAGATCCTTAATGTACTGCTGCATAATGTACGGAAGCATGCCCGGGCTTCGAAGGTTTCTGTCGATCTGACTCGGATAAGCGATGAACTCGTAATTATCATTGAGGATAATGGCATTGGATTTAACACCAATAGCAAGCCGGGCTTGGGCCTGCGCAGTGTGAAGGCCAGAGTGAAAGACCTAAAGGGAGAAATTAATATGGACTCAGAGATGGGTAAGGGAACAACGATCGTAGTGAATATCCCGCTGAGCGGCGCTGCGATTTTGCAGAGTAATTAATACTCTCTAAATTAACCATATGTTAGAAAATCAGAAGAAAATCTCGGTATTTATCGTCGACGATAGCAATGTGATGATCGATGGGTTTGTCAGAATTTTTCGCGACTGTGATACCATTAGCTACGCTGGGCGAGCCAACAGTGGCGAGCAATGCCTTGAACGCACCAAGCACAAGCTGCTGGATGTCATCCTGATGGATATCGATATGCCTGGAATTGATGGCATTGAGACGGCCCGACGAATCTTGGAGAATAAAAAGGGATTAGCCCCCAAAATTTTGTTTCTCACTGTACATAGTAGACACGATTACGTTAAAAGAGCCCTCGATCTGCGGGCCTCTTTTGTCGGTAAAAATATCGGTGCAGATGAGCTGATCGAAGATATTAAGCGGGTGGCCAATGGTGAAATTGTGATCAAAGTACCTTACCGAGATTATGATGAAAGCCCTGAGGAGGGACGGACAAAATTACGAGAAGAAGTCTTGGCGACACTGACGGAGCGCCAACTTGAAATCGTCTGCCTGGTCGCTAAAGGACACAGCAGCAAAGAAATTGGTAAAATGCTCAATAATATATCTGAATTAACCGTCAATACCCATCGTCGTAATATTTTGGCCAGGTTATCTCAGTTTGATGTGACCAATACGGCTTCTTTGGTGGCTTTAGTTACCGATTGTAATCTTTGTGATAAGGTAAATAAATAATAGGCAGATTTAGCCCCTTTACCTATCCACTACTTCCACTCTTTTTAACAACTAGGAACCCCCATCTTATACTTACTTACTTGTAGGTATATCTAGGTATTTTTTCATACCTATTATTAGTCATCCAAATACTAGATTTACTGTATTTCTCAAAGGTCAAAAAGACCGATCTTTGGAACACCAACTACTGCAAAAGTGTGGTAGCACCTTTGAATTAAATATAGATATGCAACTATTTTGATTCGCTCCTCAATGTGGTATCTCGAGTACTAATGGACTGATACTTTGATCACCGTAAAGAAAATGATGCGACGGCGGGGAGCTTTTTTACAAAACTGAAATGACGTAGCGCAAGAAAATGTAGAGCACCAAAAATCAATCGCAACCATCTTAACTCCTAAATACTTCGTTATGTGCCACTACAATCCAATGAATCAAGACATCAAGATGTACGCCCCTTACACTTACTGGTGCCGTCTGGAAGGTCAGGCGATTATTGACCTCTATCTACTGGTTCCCGTTGCTAGCCGGGAATGCCTCGAAATTTACGAGCCTGCACAGTTTGGCAACAAATTAATTATTGATGCAGAGGTGATTTTGGGGGATGATGCAATATTGGAGGTGGATCAAGGACGCTTTGTCAGCCACCATTTCCGCTTTGCTTACGAAACGGATGGCGATCAGACCGATTGGGAAGACCTCAGCATTATCATTTCCATAAACAATGATTCAGAGGTGCTGGCGAAGACGACTTTGTGCTATGAGGATAGTGACGAGGTTTATTTTGAAAGAAGATTTGACGGTGGGTTGGCTATGAATTGCCCTTATACATACTTGCATCGTCCCTCTAATTTCAACCCGTTGTGTTATCACGATCCAAGTGTACTAGTACCGATTGAAGGGTACAAGTTTCTGGAACCAGCGGAGGAACTGATGATGAGTACGGCAAGAAACGGGATTTGTGAGGATACGGTATTGCTGGTAAAAGATGAAAATATCAAATTCCAGATCATTGCTCCGCCCAAGCTCAATAAGGTGAAGTTCAGAGATACTTCTGAGCAGTACAGCCGGGGTTGCCTTTCGGTGACGATTCTACTCTTTGATGAGGCTGATGGGGCTTGGGACTTTTTAGAACTCTCCTATGAGGAAAGAAACGAATTCATCCAATTCAAAGAAATGATTGAGGATGCAGAAAAGATAAAAAACGAAATTCATATTAGAACGAAACATGCAGACACTACGCCCGTCTTTGCTTTCGTCTCTAACGAAAACTAATTCAAGAACCGAAAACTAAAACGCTCTCTATCTCTCTCAAAATTCATGTATACAATTGAAGATTCTTCCCTAGTACAACTCTCTCACGCAGGAGGTTGGCGCTCGCCAGCCTCTTGCTTTTTTAGGCGCTAATGCCTTATCTTTAAAGGTGTTTTGAGCTTGAAAAATTTTCTTCACCGTGCAGCACTTCAAACTGATTGGAATGAACCAATACGCCCTCCTCTCCCTTTTTTTCCTTCTCCCCCTCCACCTATCCGCCCAGCAAAGCGCCGACTTCGGCGCCCCTAAGTTCGCCCCCTCCGACTCCCTAAAGCTGCTCATCATTGGCCAAGATCTCGCCGCCGTCGGCGGCCTGCCGACCTACCAACACGGCTACCTCAACCACCTCCCCGGCCCACCCCCCGCCGGCGTCACCACCTACACCTCCCTCCCCAAGCTCAACGGCCTGCGCCACTTCGACAGCTGGGGCGCCGGCCACGTCCTGGCCCGCCTCTACGCCCAAGACACCACCTTCGCCAACTGCGTCATCGTCATCGGCCTCTACCTCGTTGGAGAGCTAGAGGCTATTGCCGCGGGGAAGCACAACCAGGCGATTCGAAGCTTCGCCGCTTGGGTCAAAGAACAGCAACGGCCCATCATGATCCGCATCGGCTATGAGTTTGAAGGCGAGTGGAACAGTTACGAGCCGGAAGCCTATAAGGCGGCCTGGCGGCAGATTGTGCATACCTTCGATGCAGAGCAGGTACGCAATGCCGCCTATGTCTGGCAGTCGGCGGGGATGAATGTGGATAATATTGCCGATTGGTATCCGGGGGATGAGTATGTCAACTGGGTAGCCTTTTCGCAGTTTGATGGGGGGAATAAGATGGGGCAGCGGATGATCCGTTTTGCCGAGGCGCACGATAAGCCCGTGATGATCGCGGAGGCGACGCCGAAGGTGGATTTAACGTCGGGGGAGGGGGAAGCCCACTGGGCCAATTGGTACCAGCCCCTCTTCGATCGCCTCTACGCCAATGATCGCCTCAAAGCCCTGGCCTATATCAATACCGACTGGGATAGCCAGCCGATGTGGAAAGGGCAAGGCTGGGGAGATTCCAGGGTGCAGGTCAATGCCTTGGTGAAGGAAAGATGGATAGCAGAAATGGCCAAATCAATTTGGTTGAAGGGCGAGGCGAGTTTATTTAGCCAACTGGGATATGAGAACAAATAAAAGAGCACTGCCGAAAACAGGAGGAGCCCATTTTCGGCAGCGGTAGAGGAAGACCTATGCTACGTATACCGGGTTAGAACACGATATTCTCCACCTTTTCCGTCGTCCCGTCCTTATTCGTTACCTTCAATTTCAACACATTATCTCCTCGGGTCAATGACGCCCGACCGGTGAATTGCCCCGATCGGGTATTGAAGTCAAAGTCGGTAATGGCTTTATTATTGAGCGTAAAGCTGATCTGATCGCGGCTGCTGATGTTAATCAGCGTAGCATTAACCGTGATCTTGGCGGTATTGGGGGATAATGGACTGACAATCGGCGCAGAGATATTGAAGCTGCCAATCTTAGGCTTTTTGATTGCTATGTCAATCTGCTGCTCCAACAAGAGCGTCGTTGAGGCGCTGGCTTCTCCCGCTGCATTGCGAGCGATGAGTTCAAAACTGTTGCGGCCATTCTTCAAACCAACTACTGCACTAAAAGCCTTTGATCGACTGTTGTAGGAGAAACTCTTGCTCACTTTTCCATTAACCTTAAAGGTAATATCGCTCTTGCTTTTGACATTCAAGACGCTAGCTTTTAAGTTGTAGCGATTGGTGGTCACCTTCTTTCCCGGTCTGGCAGGGTCGGTAAACTTCACGACTGGATCAGGTTCCAATACCGGCCTGTAGCTCAACGTGATTTTATCCGTATCACTACCGGCATCATTACTGGCCTTGATCTCAATCTGATTTTGACCGAGTTTGAGGGTCGCAGGACCGCTAAATTTACCTTTTCGGAAACTAAAGTCTTTAGACGATTTGCCATTGATGGTAAAAACGATGTCCTCCTTACGCTCCACATTAACAATGTTGGCTTCTATCGTAGCCTTATTGGTCTGCAAACTGCCCTTCGGGCTGGGCGACGTAATCTCAACCGTCGGAGGGTTCATCCTTGGGCGGTACAAGATCATTGCTCGGTCCTCATCGCTTCCATCCCCATTACTCGCCTTGATGACCACCTCATTATTGCCCAGCTTCAAATTCAAGGTAGCCGTCACCTCCTCGCGTGAGTTATTGAACTTAAAGCTATTGGTCTGCTTACCGTTCAGCCGTAACTGAATATCCTTTTTGAGGGTAACATTCTTCACCGTCGCCCGGAAGCTGAACGCCGCCTGATCCGAATTGCTCTTACTGGCCGCCGGCCGCGTGATGCTGACATTCGGCGGCGTTTTCTTGCGGCGATACTGAACCGTCACCTGATCCTGGTCTCGGCCATCTTGATTACTTACCTTGATCACTATATTATTACTGCCTTCAGTCAAGCTGAGCGTCGCCGTAACGAGCCCTTTTCTAAAGTCAAAGCTGCCAAAATTACGTCCATTCAAGGTGAGTTGGATGTCGCCCTTGCGATCGACGTTGCGCACCGTTGCCTGGAAGGCGGTCTTTGCCTGATCCGTCGTGCTATTATTCGTCGGGCGGGTGATGCTCACCTGCGGTGGCGTTTTTACGCGGTTGAACCGAACAGCAACCTGATCCTGATCGCTACCGTCAGCATTACTGACCTTGATGACGATGCTATTACTGCCCTGCTGCAAATTGAGGCTGGCGGTCACTTTTTCATTCCTAAAACTAAAGTTGCTAAAATTGCGACCATTCAAAGTCAATTGAATATCACTCTTGCTGTTGACATTGCGTACGTTGGCCTCAAATGCTGTGGTAGCTTGATCTGTCGTGCTGTTGTTCGCTGGTCTGGTAATGCTCACCTGCGGTGGCGTTTTTACGCGGTTGAACCGAACAGCAACCTGATCCTGATCGCTACCGTCAGCATTACTGACCTTGATGACGATGCTATTACTGCCCTGCTGCAAATTGAG
>JBCDGZ010000240.1:0-6565 GCA_038750655.1 Bacteroidota bacterium
ATTTTTAGCTATTTTTCAAAGCATAATAACTTCGCATCATTCATCAATATAGGAATTTTCCAAAGCCCTTCGTGCAACCCGATAACCCAACTCAACGACTTCATTAACTTTTGAGAAATCGAGCATATTCCACATCGCATCATTGTGAGGGTCAATGAAAAGGTCACACTTGTCCACCTCGTCTACGAGCGTATTAGCAATCATAATCCTTACACATCGATCAAAAAGATGCATCGTCTTTTCTGTTTCGAATGATTGGGCCAGATGATTTACGTTTGATCCAATCAAGAAGTCACACTTGTCCCTGATTGTTGATGCGGGCAGGTTTTTCACTAATCCACCATCGACATATCGTTCCCCCTCTATGGTTACTGGTTTAAAAATAAGAGGTATGGAAATCGAGGCGAGAATAGCATCAATGAGAGGACCAGAGGAAAAGACCTTATGGGTACCACGCTCTAGGCTAGTCGCAGAGATGTACAAGGGAAGTTTTAACGCTTCAAAGGTGGGGGGCAATAATTGTTCTAAAATCTTTCTGACATGCTTATGCGGCGAAAGCCCCAGATGCAGCCCCCGAATATGGAAAATACTTTTCCGCTTCAGGCTTTCCGCCCAATCCTCAATTTGCTTTGAGGAATATCCATTAGCGATCAATGCGCCAATAATTGCCCCCATACTCGTTCCTGAAACGATGTCGGGCTTTATATTTCTCTCTTCAAGGGCTTTTAGTACCCCGATATGCACGTAACCTCTTGATCCACCTCCACTAAGCGTTAGTCCAATAGATTGCTTTTTCATATTATCTTATTTGCGGATTAATAAATGGTCAAATCCTCTATTACAAATCTATGAACAAAGAGTAAGAGAAAAATTACCATAGGGTAACTTCTTTCTATTCCATCTGATATAACTTACGCAATGAACAATCATATGGATAATTAATTCTGATACCTCCTAAATCTTATTCTTATGTATCTTTTTTTCCTACTCCTAAGCCTTTTCATTCATACCCCTGAATTCGATAATACCGATATTTCTTACTTCAATATAGTGCGGAATAAAAAAACGATTGGAGAATTAACGGTAGTAAAAACTCGAAAGAATGGGTTGACGACCTATACAAGTACGACCCATCTCAATGTACGCCTATTACATAAGGTGAATGTTTTTTACCGGGTAGAAGTTGACATGCAACACGATCAGTTGTACGCTGCTAGCGTAATTATTGAGGTCAACGGTAAAGTTCATGACCGTACGGAAACCACACGGATAGAGGATAAATATTTAATTGAGCATAAAGGCAAGAAAAAGGAAGCTGCTATTACCATAGACTACCCAGAAATCCTACTCCTTTTTCAGGAGCCAGTTGGTTTTGCAGCTTCCTTTTCTGAAAAAACCGGAAACTTCCACTCCCTCCACGCAGTGGGAGAGCATGCTTATAAAAAGATTAATCCAAAAGGACGAGAGAATTACTATTACTATAAGGATGGAAAACTCCAAAGAGCAGAGGTCGACGCAGGGCTTATTCAGTTTGAAATTGTTCTACAACGATGAATAATATAGCAGTAATAAAGGGTTCTCTAAAATAATTAAAGTCAAAGCTTCAGCTCAACTGGGCTTAACAGCCACAGGAGGCTGCGCCCCCGCCACCAAATTCAAAAACCGCTCATAATCCAAATAATCCTCAATCACCACCTGTGCTCCAATATCTAGTAGCACCTCATGATCTCCCTTGCGCCGCAAACCGATGAAGGGCATCTGCAAGTTACGGGTGGTACTGACATCCCAAACCGCATCGCCGACATAAACGGTATGTCCAATACTCACCGGCGCGGCTTCTCCCCGACGAAGTACGGTCTCGATGATCTGCTCCCGAGTGGTGTGGCCATCGGCGCAGCTCATCCAAAGCTCATCGGTCGGAATGCCGACGTGGCCCAACTTGACCATCGCTGGACGCTGCCAGCCTCCCGTCGCAATGCCTACGCAGTAGCGCTCGTCAGCTAGTAAGCGCAGGACTGCCTCCCGCGCACCCGGCACCGGCTGAAAGGCCTCCGGCTGCCGCTGTCGCTCCACCCGAATCAAAGAAACAAAGGCATCCTGAAAGGCGTGCACTTCTTCGGAGGTCGGCAAAACGCCAAAATCCTGCTCATAAGCAACATTGAAAATGGTGGTATCGACAACATGGGGAAATTTGCGCCAGTCGATGGTCGGGAATGTACGGGCGTAACGATCCTCATAGGTCGTTGCAAAACATTGGCTATCAATAGAGTTGGAGAATAAGAGGGTGCCATCGATGTCAAAGATGACCAGGGTACGTTGATCGGACATGTCCTTATAATTTAAATAACTCCGTAAGTTCGGTGTTCAATAGTCAAAATCCAGTTCCAATTGGATGCCCCCCTCCCCTTTCACATCGTGCATCAGATTAGAGACCGAGACGCCCAGCAGCCGTACAGCCATTTCGGGGGTGAAATTTTCGGCCAACAATTCGGTCGTGACATTGAGGAACACCTCGCGGTCTTTCAGCTCCCGCAAAAAGGTTTTGGAGCGGGTGATAATGCGAAAATCGGCCATTTTGATTTTTACGGTCAGTGTTCGCCCGTAGTTTTGCGATTTTTTCATGTACTCAAAAACCCGCTCTGCGATGGGAATTAGCCGCCCATTCATGGCTTCGAGGGTACGCAGGTCCTCCGAAAAGGTACGCTCAGCGCCAATGGATTTACGAATGCGATTGGGATTGACAGCTCGCTGATCGTCCGCCCGAACGATGCGATAGTAATGCCGCCCCACCTTTCCGAAACGCTTCACCAGCTCGATTTCACTCAACTTTTTGAGGTCTGCGCCTTTGTAAATGCCCATGCGCTGCATTTTTTCCGCCGTGACTTTGCCAATACCGTGAAATTTCTGAATCGGCAGTTCTGCGATAAAGGCTTCGGCTTCCTTCGGAAGAATAACCTTGATCCCGTTCGGTTTGTTGATGTCGGAGGCAATTTTTGCCAGAAATTTATTAAAAGAAACCCCCGCTGACGCCGTCAACTGCGTTCGCGCATAGATCAACTGCCGAATATCTTGGGCGATGCGAATAGCCGATCGGATGTTTTTCTTATTCTCTGTTACATCTAAGTAGGCTTCATCTAGCGACAAAGGCTCCACCAGGTCAGTATATTCATGAAATATATCGCGGATTTGATGAGAAATCTGGCGATACAGCTCGAAGTTGGAGTTGACGAAAATCAACCCCGGACAAAGCCGTGCAGCGGTAATGCTAGGCATGGCAGAACGGACCCCAAAGCGCCGTGCCTCATAGCTAGCCGAAGCCACTACCCCTCGCTTACTGGAGCCCCCAACGGCCACGGGCTTGCCCCGCAGCTCCGGTGCCTCCCGCTGCTCTACAGAAGCGTAAAAGGCATCCATATCAATATGTATGATCTTCCGGATGGGATGGATTTTTTGTTAGAAGTTCCAAGTTCTTTATTTCAGATCATTTTTTCCAGAAATAACGAATGGAATCGTTTAATTTGTACTAATCTTATGAAAGCACCTGCTTCTAACTACGGTAGTACTGCCCATGCTGGCGAGCTGCGCCAGCTCCTCGACCACCTCATCACTGTCAATACGGAGGCGGAGCGCCGAGGGCGACACAAAACACCGCTCTGCATCTGGGGCCGCCACGGCCTCGGCAAAACCGAGCTGGTCGAAGCCTATGCCCGCGAGCGAGGCTACGCCTGGGCCTACCTGGCCCCCGCTCAATTCGAAGAGATGGGCGACCTGCTCGGTATGCCCCAAATCGATGGCCAACAAACCCGCTTCGCTCCTCCTCAATGGGTTCCCACTCAGCCTGGCCCCGGCATCCTACTGATCGACGATGTCAACCGAGCCGACGGGCGCATCCTCAATGGCATCATGCAGCTCCTGCAGCACTACGAGCTACACAGCTGGCGACTCCCCGCGCAGTGGCACATCCTCCTCACCGCCAATCCCGACCAGGGCGACTACACCGTCACCCCCCTCGATCAAGCCCTGCTCACTCGCATGATGCACGTCACGATGGTCTTCGACGCTGCTCAGTGGGCCCGCTGGGCCGCCCAGCGCGGCATCGACGAGCGCTGCATCGCCTTCGTACTCGCTCAACCCAAAGTCGCCGAAGGCCACCGCAGTAGCCCTCGAACGCTGGTGCAATTCTTCGAAGCCCTAGCCCCAATTGAAAGCTGGGAAGTGGAGAGAGGATTGGTACAAATGCTGGGAGAAGCCTGCCTGGATACGGATACGGTGGCAGCATTTATGGATTTTTTGGATCAGGGAATGGGGCGGCTACCGGGTCCGCAGACGATTCTGGACAGTCTGGATTTTGAGCGGGAGGTGGCGAAGCCCCTGCGAACACTCACCAATGGCAAGCTACTACGCAGCGACCTACTCTCGGCGATCTGTATCCGACTGGCTCAACAACTACAGCAAGCTGCGCCAACCACCGCACAACTGGCTAATGTCAAAGCATTCTTGAGCTTGGATTATTTGCCTGCGGAGCTGCGCCTGCTCTTTGCGCAAGATTTGATGGCCAGCCCACATTCGGCGGTAAAGGCTTTATTCGCTGATCCAGAGATAAGTAGGTTATTACTTTAGAATTCATTCGACTTTCCCCATCCCCTAGGAGCAGGAGCTGAACTAAGCCAGCCCCGGCTCGCACGGTTGTTGGGATGAAGATTGATGGGCAAAAAGTACCCATCAATTTATCTTGACAAAACGCAGGGTTTTGTGGTTGTTCTTTTGGCCTGTACGCAAAATATAGGTGCCTTCAGGCAGGTGGTCGAGATTCAGCGGCAAGCTATTTTGACCGCGATCCAGCCGATAATTATTCGAAAATACGGAATTTCCCATTATATCAAAAATCTGAATATCCATATCTGCACTTTTTTCTAAACTGATGTCCACATTCAGTAGGCCGCCGCGGTAAGGGTTGGGGGATAATTGGATCTTCTGCCCATCAAAATAGTCGACCGCTACGTACTCGACCACCGTCAGACTACCATCGTAATCGACTTGAGAGAGGCGATAGTAGTTGGTACCGAATTGAGGATCACGATCCAGGTGATGGTAACGCTGCGAAGTCAGTGTAGTGCCAGCCCCTTCCACAGTAGTTAAGGCTTCAAAGTCTTTGCCGTTGCTGCTGCGTTCCAAAATAAAGGCTTCATTATCTGACTCTTGAGCCGTTGCCCAGTTGAGTTGAATGGCCTTTTCTACTTGTACGCCGTCAAAAGAAATCAGTTCGACGGGCAGTGCCGCGAGATAAGTATAATCCAGGCATTCAATATCCAGAGGTTGGATGACATTACAGCAGCTAGGGTTCATATTAGCGATGCCGTCAGAGGTAGCAATATGATTGATCCCCAAAGAGTGAGTCATCTCGTGGGTGATCATGACATCATAATCGGTACTGGCACCCACACATTGGCAGGCCCCTGTTCCGTTATTCACCACTACATATCCGTAAAGGGCCGTCCGCCAGTCTACCCCATCCCAGGTGTGCGTAACGCTCGACCAGTACAATCCTCCAATACCCAGAGTGCCGTTGCAACCAATCAAATCGGTAATTTCATTACAGGGATCATCAAACTGAATCGTCAAGCTGCGGCTCCCTAGATTACTGGCGGCATAGGAGGTAAATTCTCCATCGGTAGCTCCTTGCCCGACGCAGGAGGGGACAAAGCCGTGGGTGCCTCCGTCCGTTAGGTTGATGCCCAGATAAGTGCCATTCATGGTTCCAATAGCTCCTTGGATTCTTGCGAAGGCGGAGGAACAGCCTGAGTCACCGCCGGTATGGTAGTAAACGGGTAATGCAGTGGGGAAGCCGTTCCATCTGGCGATTGGCGAGCCCGAGAGGTAGGTACAGTGCGAAGGAGCTGCCCTTTCGTTGGTAGAAAAGCTGCTGACTTCGTGATCCGTCGCTACGCGAGCTTTGTCCCAGGCATCGCGATCATCGACGACACTGCGTAGGTGTTGAATAAACTCGTCAGTGCGGTAGACTTGCAGCGGTTCTGCGAGGCGGCCATCGCCGGTGCGGAGAATGCTTACCTCAGCGCCAAGAGATATGGGGACCAGCAGATGCTCACCATCTTTATAATTTTCTTCCAATGCTCCGTAGGAAAGCATCATGGGCTTCCATTCCCCGTAGTCATTAATGGTCAGGAACAGCAGATAATTTTTACCCGCTTCTAGTTCCAAATCCCCCCAGATGGTTCTTTCGATGTCATCAAATCGGATGTGTAGGTTTTGCAGGATAAATTGATCATCGCGCTGTAGTGGCCCAGAGACGGTATTCAGCACTCGCAGGGCGGTGCGGAAACGGGTCATACCATTTTCTTCTACTGTGTAGTTGCGTTCTGCACGAACCAATACAACTGCCTCACTGTGCTTGGCCATCTCTCCTAGATTGAGAAATGGGCGGATAGTAGTAGCACTAAGGTTTTCTGGAAGGATCAATAGAGAGCAGACTAAAAGCAATAAAGCGTTTATTCGTTGCATAAAACAGTAGGTTTAGATGGTGATTCTTTAATGTATTACACAAAGG
>JBCDGZ010000241.1:0-6545 GCA_038750655.1 Bacteroidota bacterium
AGCTGTACAGATGGTCCGGGTAGCATTAGTGTAGTGCCCACCGGCGGAAGTGCATATACCTATCAATGGCTGGACGAGGATAACAACCCGATTGGCACCACCGACTTGCTGCCCATAGCCGAATCGGGCACCTTTACCCTGGTTCTAACAGATGGATTGTGCAGCATTACCGAGTCTTACTTCGTCGGTTTCGACAGTGGCCTGGAGTTTGAAGTTCAAGTACAAGACGAGCGATGCGGAGGAGATGGCTTTGCCGGATTGGTTGTTACCTCTCCTCCAGTCAACTTGCTTGTCGAGTGGTTTGCATTGGACTCTCCTACACCTCTTCCGGGCGATGACCTCAGCATAAGTGATTTACCGGCGGGTACCTACCGCGTTGAGCTTTCGGCTACTGCCGGCTGCACGGCTGTACGCGAGTTCACCATTGGCCCAAGAGTGCCCATTGAGATCAGCACCCAAGTTGCCATTGACGATTGCGACGCGCCCTCAGGTGCCTCATTGACGATTATAGTCGATGGTGGTGAGCCACCTTATGAGTATCAACTCGACGGTGGGCCGGTGCAAATCGAACCCACTTTTCCAGACTTGAGAGAAGGCACTTATGAAATCCAGGTAACCGATGTTTTTGGGTGCACATCTACCGCGCAAAGCCCAGAAATTGTATTGCCTCAGCCCATACTGGTAGATGCTGGTCCGGACCAGCAGGTCAATCTGGGCGATTTTGTGACACTTTTCGCCCTGGCTTCGGGAGACAATCTCGATCAGGCCACCATCAGCTGGTCGCCTATCGATGGGCTGAGCTGTACTGATTGTACGCGCCCCAGGGCCCAGCCTGTAGAGAGTACCATATACACCATAAGCTACACCGATCCAGTGGGTTGCGTTTTTTCGGATTCCGTTTCGGTACGCGTCTTTCCTACTGGCCGCGTTTTCATCCCCAATGCTTTCTCACCCAACTTCGATGGACGAAACGATGTATTCGAACTCTACACCGACCAGAGCGTAGGCCAGGTCCTGGAACTCAAGGTCTACGACAGATGGGGCGGACAGCGATATGCTTATGACTTGGCGCCATCGGAATTCCCCACTACCCAAGAGCCGCCCAGGTGGGATGGTACTTGCGATGGCGAGCCCTGCGCCATGGGGGTTTATGTCTACTTTGCGAAGGTGCGCTTGTTGAATGGAGACGAGTTGGATTTTTCAGGAGATGTGCTGTTGCTCCGGTAGCTTGCTGGTGATTATGGGATAACTCCCTTCGATTTTGGGACTTGCGCGCCTATCGGCTTCGCGGGGATGACTCCCTTCGATCGCGAGATTAGCGCGGGCTAATGCCCGGCGCTGGGATTAGCTCCCTACGGTCGCTGAGACTCGCTTGCCTATCGGCGTCGTGGGATTACTCGGGCCGAAGGGCCCTCGCATAAGCTGTCATCGGCCCAGCTCTGCTGGTCCGCTGACAAGAATTTGCACGGTGCTAGAGCGCACGCTCAAAGTGAAATTAAGCTGTGATTTGCTTTTAGCATTATGCATATACCAGTCGGCGGACGAGGAAACCTCGGCCGACGACGCATATGGTTTGGGACTAAGTCCACTCGGTCGCTGTAATTCTAAAGTATAGGAGAACATCTATTTACCAGAGGCGTTTGTCCCGACTCGCTATCGCGAGTTTATCACCCACGATGGCGATAGCCGAGTCATCCCCGCGACCGAAGGGAGTCATCCCGAGAGGCGATAGCCGAGCAAGTCCCGCGATGGCGAAGCCGAGTCATCCCACGAGCGCTAGCGAGTAATCACCCGCAAGCTATCCCGCGCAGCCTTCACCCGTTCCTCCGCCTGCTCCAGGGTATCGCCCAGGGCAGTCAGGTGGCCCATTTTGCGGAAGGGTTTGGTGGTCGTTTTGCCATAGAGGTGCATAAATACCGCTGGACTGCCCATGACCCCATCCAGGCCGTCATAGTGCGTAGGACCGGTATGACCTTCAGCCC
This sequence comes from Bacteroidota bacterium, assembly GCA_038750655.1. Classification (GTDB taxonomy): domain Bacteria; phylum Bacteroidota; class Bacteroidia; order Chitinophagales; family Saprospiraceae; genus JBCDGZ01. The sequence goes on from JBCDGZ010000241.1 coordinate 1,983, forward strand.
CCAGCACGTTGGCCATAGCCGAAGGGTGGCGCATATCGGTATCGCCCATAGGCAAGCCAGTGAGAATGCGCAGGAGTTGCTGATACTGGCTGGTTACGCAGGCTTCGATGGTATGGTGGCCACTATTGTGCGGGCGAGGGGCTACCTCATTCACCCAGATGGAGCCGTCTTTATTGAGAAATAGTTCTACTGCGAGCAGGCCAACAATACCAAAAGCCTCGGCGGTCCTGATGGCCAGATCGGTAGCACGATCTTGGGTATCGCCATTGATACGCGCTGGGCAAAGCTGGTATTCCAGCAAGTTAGCCGTAGGGTGAAAAACCATCTCTACGCAAGGAAAAGCACGGATTTGACCATTTGCATCTCTGGCCACGACCACAGCTAGTTCTTTATCGATATCGGCCATTTTCTCGATCAGGCAAGGGCCGGGCAACAGATTTTCCAGATCCTTCTCCGAGCGTACGATATGGACCCCACGGCCATCGTAACCACCAGTCCTGGCCTTTTGAACGAAGGGGAAAGTCCACTCGCCATTCGCTACTTTTTCTTGGACTTCCGCAGGTGGAGACGTTTCCAGAAGGTCGAAATCCCGCAATTTCTCTTGAAGAGAAATAAGGCGGGATTGGTCACACAGCTCGAATGGCGAGGTGGCCAGCTCGTGCTTCGCCAGAAACTCTTTTTGGGTGCCCTTATCTTTGATCAGATCGATCACATGCGGCTGTGGGTAGACCTCCTTTCCTTCAGCTACTAACTGGTGAAGCGCCTCGGTATTGACCGATTCGATTTCGATGGTCAGCACGTCTACACTGCGCCCAAAAGCGAGCACATCTTCCGACCTGCGGAAGTCCCCTTCTACGAAATGCGTCGCATAGGGCGCTGCCGGAAAATCCCGACTCTTATCGAGTATGTGCACGGGCCAGTGCCAGTCTGCCGCCGCATGGCAAGTCATTTTTCCAAGCTGGCCGCCGCCGAGTATGCCGATGGTTTTCATGGGAGTTCTCCAATTTTGTAGGCCACAAAAGTAGGCTTATACTCTTGGATTAAACTACTGCCGATCGGTATATTGCTTCATGGCTTCCATTCGATTTTTCACCTGAAGGCGTTTGAATATTTTATTGTTGTGGCTCTTAACTGTTCCCTCGGTTATGCCTAGTTGTTTGGCGATGACTTGGTTGCTTAAACCCTCTACAATCAGCTTCAGTATTTCATTCTGCTTTGGGGTAAGCTCTTCAAAATCTACGTGCTCGACAGGTTTTTGGCGCATATTTTCGATGATTCGTTTAGCTATGCCCGGACTGAGGGCCGAACCGCCTTTGCGCAAGTCTTCGACGGCCCTAAGCGCCCCTCCAATGCCCGCTGATTTCAGGATATAACCATCTGCCCCAAAACGCAGCGCATCGAATAGCTGCTGATCGGCATCGAAGATCGTGAACATCAAAAACTTCAAATTGGGCCGGATGGCCTTGAGCTTATACATGCACTCGATGCCATCCATCTTGGGCAAGCCAATGTCCATTAAGATGATATCTGCCCGATCTGCCGGGATCATGGCCAGCGCATCTTCTGCCGAATAGTAAGTATTGACCATCTCCAGATCGGGTCTATTGCCGATGGCCCTAGCTAAGTTATCAGCTACATCTTTCTGGTCTTCTACGATGCAGATACGGCTCATCTTATTCTGATTTATGGGGTTTTATTCTTGGTTTGGTGGTGGCCAACTGATGGTAATGGTGGTGCCATCTCCAGGAGCGGAGCTGACACCAAAATCTGCGCCTATAGCTGTGGCTTTTTTGTACATATTCTCTATTCCGTAGCCGCCTTCCTGATCTTCCATATTCGCCAGATCCTCCGGTGGATCAAATCCTTTACCATCGTCTGAAACCTGTATGAGCAGCTTCCCATCATCGTGCTGCACCAGCAATTGTACCCAGCTGGCCTCGGCATGCTTGACTGCATTATGAAAAGCTTCTTTGACTATGAGCGTAAGATTTCGCTTTTGACGGCTGGTAAGCTCTATCGAACCAAGTTCATCCACCTCTTTTCGGCAGTTGAAGGTAATACCACGGTCTGCAAAAACTTCGGTACCGCCTTGCTCCAAGCGGGCAACTAATTCTTCCACCGTAGATCGCCTATTGTCGAGCGCGAAGATGATGTCGCGTATGTTTTGCAAAGAGCTTTTCGACAAGTCGTGCAGCCTGTTGAGACTGGGTTTTAGATTGTCGGGTATGCCTGCTTCGTAAGTAAGTCCCTCGCTTAAAAACAGGATGGAGGACAGCTGTCCGCCGAGATCGTCGTGGACTTCGCCGGCTATACGGTCGCGTTCGGCGGCTAGGCGGGATTGCTGTTCACGCAGACGAGTTTGCTTGCGTACTTCTCTTCGCAGCAAAGCCATGTATATGCCGCCAATTATTGAGATAATAGCTAAGCCAGCTGCTAGCCGAAACCAAAGGGTCTGCCAGAATGGAGGGCGGATGGTGATTGGGATATATAGCTCTCCTTCTCTAATTCCATGACGGCTAATTGCATAAATATGTAGATTATAGCTACCAGGATCTAATTTGGTGTAATTCGCATCTTCTCCTATACTAATTTTCGTGTAGTAGTCCTCATACCCTTGGAGCTGGTAGTAGATGGCATCTTTTTCAGATTGGAATGGACTCACAACTCTAACTCTAAATCGTACTGAATTTTCAGTATAAGGAAGGTCCAAGGCCCCTAAAGGAGACGTAAAGTCAATGCTTTGATTTGGGATATTGTTGACCCAGGTGTCACTTATATAAGGCTGAAGATTCAAGCGCTCTTGGCGTATTTCTTCTGGATTGAAGCTAATGAATCCCTCCTCCGCAAAAAACACAATGGTTCCGTCTTGGTATAATGCCTCTTGATCTAAGTATTGGAGAGAAGGCACTCCATCGGCTTCAGAGAATAAACTGAAACTACCGTCGGCTAACGAATAAGACAGAATACCCTCATCTGTTGCAAACCATAACTTACCATTAGCCTCTTGAATGGAATGTATTCGAAAAGTACTAATATCAAAAAATTCGCTCAGCAAAGGCCGAGTCTTATCTTCACCACAAACAAAAATACCCGCATTTGTCCCAACATAAATCAATCCATCAGAAGCTTTGGATGCAGCAAACATTTGAAATCCTACTTGAAAGGTATCTACAGAGATGAGATCATTGTCTTCTACATCAAACACGACCAAACTTGTCGTTGCTATTGGAATAGCTATCTGAGACTCACCAAGTTCAAACAATGTAGTTAAATCCCATTTTTCATCACTGCGGCTTATAGGTCTATTTCGAACAATTAAAGAGTCTCTAAATCGAAACAAATCGTATATTTTGTTTTCTGCAAGAAGTATCGCCCCATCTGTAGAGAACTCATAAAAACCGTGAGAATATCCATAATCGACGTCAATTGAAATATAATTCTTGTCCCCAATATCAAGATATTCTAACGTATTGTTTCCAATTATCACTGCGTTTCTATTAGAGGTATAATATATTTTCCTACTTCTTCTGTCTGTGGTTCGGAGCAATTCTGGTTCCCCATTGTCAACATAGCTAGTCATACAATTCAACTGCCATACTTTTCCCTTCATATCTAGTATGAGCTGTTCATTGTATTCTTCGCTTATGGCAACAGATTTAATTTCATCTATACCTAATGAATTACCTGGTGTAAAAATAAACTTGGAATAGTTACCAAATATATCCAATCCATTATCAGCCGATTGATCAAAGACCCACAACCCATAGGTAGAATCTAAATGAAAGCCATAAGGAGAGGGAAACTCAGTCGAGTAGTCTGAAACTGTACCGTCGACTAGGCCATACTTATAAAGCCCATCCAAAGGACAAGCCAAATACAATTCCTGGTTTTCATCATCATAATATAGGTCCCTAACGTAATATGAGAGTCTTAAATCTTCAGTTGCATCACCAATTTTATCAAAAGCGACACCTTCATTGGTCATGGTTAATTGGTATGGACCAAGATCGGACCCAACCAGGAACTGCCCATTGCCAGCATTTACTCCATTAGAGAAGTGCTCATTTGAGGGAAAATATTCTTTCGAAATTTCAAATGACGATAGATTCAACTTCAGTAATTCCACTCCTGTTGTGTCCCACCAAGGGCAGCCTAAAACTTCAAGAATATTGTTTTCCTGCCTGCTATGAATAAAGCTATACGACCTAGTTTCCACCTCCAATTGATGGAATTTTTCCTGAACCAAATCAAAAACATATATTTCAAAATTTATCACTACCCATATTTTATTTCTCTCCTCATCTAGGTATATAATTCTATACTCTTTACTAATATTACTGCCAGATACTTTATAATTTACCTGATCAAGACTTCGCAAGTTTAATTTACAGAGTGACTCATAAGTAGTAAACCAAATGATTGTATCCGATTTTTTATGAAAATTAGATTGAACATTATTGCTCTCTAAATCAAAACTTCGGAATTCCCTAATAGAAATTTCAGAAATATCAATACCATCAAAAAAATAAATGCCCTGGTCACTAGACACTATTCCTAAATCCT
>JBCDGZ010000242.1:0-6380 GCA_038750655.1 Bacteroidota bacterium
ACTTCATCGAAGTCATCCGCGATAATCCCGACGGCGGAACCGTTGCGATGCCTTCCGGCGCAACGACTCGCTACACCTGCCCCGGCGATGGGATTGACGACATCGTAGAATTTACCCGCAGCACCAGCTCTTTGGCCAACTACGCTTATGTAGTTACTGATGATAACAACATCATCCTCGGACTGCCTCCTGGCAATAGCCTCAACTTCGAAGGTGCCGGTACCGGCGTATGCCGTGTCTGGGGATTGTCTTACACCGGTATGGTAACGGCGCAAGTCGGTGACGATGCCGCTGCCGTAGCACTGTCTAGCGACTGCTTTGACCTCTCTGATAACTTCATCGAAGTCATCCGCGATAATCCCGACGGCGGAACCGTTGCGATGCCTTCCGGCGCAACGACTCGCTACACCTGCCCCGGCGATGGGATTGACGACATCGTAGAATTTACCCGCAACACCAGCTCTTTGGCCAACTACGCTTATGTAGTTACTGATGATAACAACATCATCCTCGGCCTGCCTCCTGGCAATAGCCTCAACTTTGAAGGTGCCGGTACTGGCGTATGCCGTGTCTGGGGATTGTCTTACACCGGTATGGTTACGGCGCAAGTCGGTGACGATGCCGCCGCCGTAGCTCTGTCTAGCGACTGCTTTGACCTGTCCGATAACTTCATCGAAGTCATCCGCGATAATCCTGATGGGGGTACCGTAGAAATGCCTGATGGCAACACAGAGATCACTACCTGCGCCGGCGACGGTGAAGATGACATTGTGGAATTTACCCATGCTACTGGCTCGCTAGCCAACTATACTTATGTAATTACTGATGACAATAACATCATCCTTGGCCTTCCCCCTGGCAACAGCCAGAACTTCGAAGGAGCTGGCACTGGTGTATGCCGCGTCTGGGGATTGTCTTACACCGGTATGATTACCGCAGAGGTAGGCGACGATGCCGCCGCAGTCGATCTGTCTAGTGATTGTTTCGAACTGTCCGAAAACTTCATCACTGTTAACCGCGAAGATTGCTTCAATTTCACAGATCCTAATAGCGAGAGACTTGTTCTGACCAATCAGGTGTTCGTACAGCCTGAAGTACAACTGTCGCCCAATCCTGCCAGCGATTACCTTCGTCTGACCTTTGAGCATGAGTTTGCTGCCGAGGACAATGCAGTAGTTGCCATTTACAGCCTTGAAGGTCGCCTGCTGTTCCAGCAAAATATAGCTGTGAACGAGGGATACAACAATACTGAAATACAATTGACGCAGCTGCCCGAAGGGCTCTACATACTGCGTTTGCGGGGCAATAATCTAGAGCTAAGCAAGCGCTTTGTAAAGAATTGAGTTAGATGAATAGTTATGCAATTGTTTAGACGTACGCGTCCTTCGATATTCGGAGGACGCGTTTTTTCTTTTGATAAATTCTCTCCTGCTGAACTAAGTCCCTCGCCCGCTTGTTCAGTAAACATTCTCACAACAGCACAGCGTAAAAGCCGTCTGGCCAAATGTCAACCCTAGTAGTATGAAGAACGAAAAGCTGATCCTTTTCATCCTGGCCCTTACCCAGTTTACCCACATCATTGATTTTATGATCATTATGCCTTTGGGTGCCCAGCTGATGGAAATTTTCAGCATCAGTCCAAAGCAATTCAGCCTGATTGTTTCTTCCTACGCCATTACCGCCTTCTTTGCCAGCCTTCTCGGAGCGATGTTCATTGACCGCTGGGATCGCAAGATCGTTCTGCTGGTGACCTTCACAGGCTTCACCATTGGTACATTGGCTTGCTCCGCAGTCTCTAGCTATGAATTATTCTTGGTCGCCCGCAGTTTCACCGGTGCCTTCGGCGGTATGATCAGCGCCTTGGTCCTAGCCATCATCGGTGACATCATTCCCTTCGAACGGCGAGGAGCGGCGATGGGAATTGTCATGACCGCCTTTTCGGTGGCCTCCGTCGTCGGCGTACCCGCAGGGATTGTCCTGGCCGCAGAGTTCACCTGGAGGATGCCCTTCATCGCCGTAGGGGGATTGGGTTTGGTGATGATTCCTATGATCTTTTTCATCATCCCTCCTATTCGCATACATCTGGAAAGCAATCAACCCAAGGTCAAGCCCTTTGAAGTGATTCGCAATATTGCCAGAGATACTAACCAGACGCAGGCACTGCTGTTCAGTATTTGTCTGATGCTGGGGCATTTCATTATCATTCCCTTCATTGCCCCTTACATGCAGTTAAATATTGGGTTTAGCGATCATCAGGTAAGCTATATCTATCTGGCCGGAGGTTCACTGACCGCCATCCTGCTGCCCATTGCCGGGATCATTTCCGACCGGGTAGGACATTTGAAAGTCTTCACAGCGGCCAGCGTAATGGCTTTGATTTCCGTTTATGCCATTACCAATCTGCCCGCCGTTTCGATCATCATCGCCCTCTGCGCCACCTCCTCTTATTTCATCGTCTCTAGCGGTCGGTCAGTACCTGCAACGACGATGATTACCTCCGTGGTAAAAGCCGAGAGCCGGGGCAGCTTTATGAGTATTCGCTCCTCGGCCAATGAGCTGGCGCTAGCCATTTCCTCCCTCGTTGCCGGCATGATTATCATCGAGCAACCAGACGGTAGCTTGGGCAATTATCATTATGTCGGATACATTGCAATTGGTATGAGTATTTTAGCTATTCTGCTGGCTAGGCGGCTAAAAACGATCAGTTAGCCCTCTTGGGTAGTACTATACTCGTTAAAAAATCGTTATTTTTAGATGTTTGGATAGTTGTCCGACAAAAGGGCATTGTATTTGACAAGATTAAAGAACATAAGCCCTCTAAACCTGTTTTAGTCTTACATTTGCAAAAACGAAAAGGTAATGAGTACAGAATTTCAATTCATGGTAGATTTTACCCTCCCGGATCATCTGAGCGAAGAATTTATGAGCTTGATCCCCTACCAACGTGCTGCGGTCAACCGTCTTTTCAAGGACGGCAAACTGGCCAACTATGCCCTTTCTATTGAAAACTCCAAGCTCTGGGCCATCTTCCACGCCAACTCAGAAATGGAAGTCATGAACATGATCGCCGACCTTCCGCTGACCGAATTTATGCAAGTGGAGATCAGTATGCTGACGTTCTTTAATACCATGTCTCCCAACCTTCCGCATTTTTCTATGAATTGATTGGAGTGCCCTTGGCCTTCTTAGCAAAAAGTATTCAGCCCGCCTTGACTCGCAAAACATTTTGTTTTATATTGTAATCCGATTTGATCTTTGCTACAATCTAGTACGATTCTAATAACCCACCGATAATTGTAGCGATTCCTTTACATACTTCCTTGATCTTCTGATGGCCTGAGAGGAGAAGGGATGCCCTCCTTGAGAAGAGGAGTTCTTGCGATTCACCTCGTGCAAGGGCTGGCTAGCTATGGTCAGTGCTGAACAGGAAGCGGGGTGGATTGGCGGCGGTGGCAAAGTGGGCGGGTCCCTCCCCAAAGCCTCATCCCATACCTATATTCAACTCTTTATCAGATAGTTATATCCAATCAATAGTCAATAGCCAATAGCCAATAGCCAATAGCCAATAGCCAATAGCCAATCTCTCACTATCAATTATCTTTTACTTCCCTCATCTCCTTCTCCCTTCGCCCGCGACCAATACGTCGTCTGCGGAATCATCAGCGCGCCCTTATGGTCATCCGTCATGGTGTTGAGGATGTTGGGACGGATGGTGTTACCCAAGACATGGACATCGTAGATTTCTTCTACAGAGTTGAGATAGGTGATTTGGCCGACCAGCTGGCCCGTCGGGAGGTGGAGGATAGCGATGCCGGCTTGATCTGCTTGCTGGGCGATGTCGAGCTTAGCGAAGGTAGCGGAGCTTTTCCTGATCTTGGAGAGGCCGACGAAGAGATAGTCTTGGTAGAGCGACATGCCGCGGACGAAGTTGCCGAAGGCGGCGATGGTCTCGTAGCGGCCCTGATTGAGGTCGACTTTGACCAGCTCGCCGGTAGCGGAGAGGAGGACGTAGAGATCGCCATTGAAGATGCGGGGGGAATGGGGCATAGCCAAGCCGGTGATGATCACTTCGTTGCTGTCGATGTCGAAGAGGGTACCGCCGGTGGTGATGTTGGCACGCCAGCTTTGGCGGCTGTTGCCCTGATTGAAGCTGGAGGCATATTTGGGTTTACCGTCTTGCATGGCCATGCCGTTGAGGTGGCAGTAATCTTCGGGGACGATCTTGTCGATGAAGGGGGGCGTCCAGTAGGGGGTAAAGTTGTAATCGTCGTCTAGTTGGACAATGGAGGAGAAAAGGGTGTTGACGGCAAAGAGTCGATCCCCTTCGCCAAAGCGGAGGTCATGGATGTCTAGCGGACCGGTGTGGTAGGTCATGCGAGGCAGGTACAGCGCGTCGTAGGTGTGGGGGCGCTTGGGGTAGTGGGTAGCCAATGCCGGGGAGTTGGCAAAGACGATCACCTCATCTCGGATGGCTACGGCCAGCTTTCCTTTTTGGACTTGCTCGGCAATGCCCATCGGCTTATTGAATGTGCGCGGGAGCTGCACCAGCTGCTGTTCATTCCTGGCCGAGATCAAGACGATTTTACCTGCCTGATAGGTGGAAATAGCGATACTACAGCCCAGCGTATGGAGCAAGGCGGGGACTTGTGGAGAGTAGGTGCAGGCGAATGGGGCAGCAGTTCGCTGATTGTTATTGACCGAGGATTCTGGCTTCATCGTAGAGCTTAGATTTTTTCCACACAAAAATAAAAAATGTAGAGCGTGATCGAAGTTCGGCTCAACACCATTCTCCGATCACATTCCAACTTTCGGTTACTTCACGAAGAAGCGCTGATTGGCCAGGGGATTACCCTGGTCATCAGTAAGGTTTAAAATATACATACCTTTAGTTAATGCAGTAACAGAAACGACACCGGTATTGCGTCCGTCTGTCAAGTCTAAAATGTCTGTATCTAACACGCGACCGAGCATATCAACGACCTGGAGCTGGCTGTTGCGCATCGGCTCTTTGACATCAATAATCCAATTGATAGACGTTTCGACGGTGGTCGGAAAAGCCATGAATTGGCTGACCGCCTCTAACTCATTCGTGCTGGTACTGATCCCTAGGTTTTCGTAAAAGTAGACGCTGCTTTCTTCGGTGTCATCATTGTAAACAGTCGCAATGATATCTGGATCGCCATCACCGTCAATATCCACTAAGTCCGGTAAAATTAAAGCCGTTTCAAAGGGAGCCTGAAGATTGAAAGGATTGGTTACTGCTGCAGCAAAGGCAGGCATGGTTGCAGAACCCGTGTTTTCATAATAATGAAAAGCTGCCAGTTCCATTCCATTATCCTCATATCCGGCAATCATCAAATCATTATCTCCATCCATATCCAAATCAGCAATATCCATCACAAAGGTTTCTACTCTTGAGTTAGATAAGCCAAATGGATTGATTTGGGGAGCAGCCAAGTTAGGGAAAGGGTTATTCCCTAGGTTCTCTTGGTACCTGAATTGATCAAAATCCAGCGTATCATTGTAATCATTCATCAGCGCATCAGGATCGCCATCTCCATCGAGATCGGCAAAGGCTATTTCAGAAACCTCCGGAGCAGGCATCAAGCTAAAAGGGTTTTGAGCAGGGTTAGAAAGTGTAGAAAAACTGGTCGCTGATCCCATATTTTGCCAGCCAAAGATAGGCGCGCTCCCCGTATCAAAATCATAACTCCCGATGAAAAGGTCAAAATCACCATCATTGTCGATATCTGCCAAGTCTATAGTAGTCGGCGTGAAGTTGATGGTAACCCCCAAAGGATTTTGGACGACTGTATCAAATGAAGCGGCCTGAGCTGTTCCGATATTCTCTTGGTACAAGAAAACTCTGGTGCTGTCACCGTAGGCGGACATAAAGGCATCCTGATCGCCATCTCCATCGATGTCTGCAAAATGGAATACTGGTACATCATCCTGCTTGAGGCCATTATTAAAAGGAACGGGTGCTGCAAACTGGGCCTGGGCACCTACGGCCAATCCAATCAGCATAGCCGAAGAAGCCAAAATCCGCTTGAGGCGGGCGGCAGAAAAAACGGCTCTGATTTCCCGATACAGGCTGGCCAGTCGCTTTCGAAGCTCCTGTTGCTTAGTGGCCGCCAGTTGGAAGAAAGAACCATCTTCTACCATTTTTCCCAGCTTCTTGGACAAAGCTCGGAAATGACGAATGCTTTTTGCTTTTGTAGAAAAGAATCTCATAAAAATTTGGGTTTTGATAAAAAATATCTTGAGCCTCCCTTATCAGCGTAGGAAGACAAGTGGACGTAAGTGAGTCTAAAGGAAAAAATATTGGTTTAAATATAGGAGTTTACACCTAATTAACAAAGGACATTTTAGCGCATCTA
>JBCDGZ010000243.1:0-6246 GCA_038750655.1 Bacteroidota bacterium
ACCTTTGTGAAGGGCAATGGTGTTTGTCAGCGCAGTAGCAGCATGACTATTCGAGTAATTGAAAATGTTATTTTAACCTTGATGGAGATGCCCGACACCTGTGTGGCCATTCAATATACCCCACAACCTCTTTTGGCTGATGCCGTGTATACGGTGGATGGAATTGTTGTTTCTAATGCTAATTTTCCTATTGAACTGAACAATGGCCAGCATACCATTCTGGCGGAGCTAGACAATGAGTGTGGCTACCAAAGCCAGCCCGATACTTTTACTATTGCTCCGGCAGTGCCCGTGACTATCCTCCGCCCTGCCCAAGATACTACCGTCTGTGAGGACTCTACTCCCATCCTGCTCGGTGCCAATACGGATGGGGGACAATGGCAGGGCGAGCATATCGTAAATAGCGGTGGGCAGTTCTTTTTTGAACCTAATGAGGTCGGTACTTTTACCATCACCTTTGTGAAGGGCAATGGTGTTTGTCAGCGCAGTAGCAGCATGACTATTCGAGTAATTGAAAATGTTATTTTAACCTTGATGGAGATGCCCGACACCTGTGTGGCCATTCAATATACTCCGCAGCCGCTTTTGGCCGATGCGGTGTATACGGTGAATGGTACTATGGTTCCCAACGCCAGTTTTCCTATTGAGCTGAACGATGGCCAGCATACCATTCTGGCGGAGCTGGACAACGAATGTGGCTACCAAAGCCAGCCCGATACTTTTATCATTACTCCCGCCGTCGCCGTAACGATCGTTCGCCCTGCGCAGGATACCACAGTCTGTGAGGCATCTATGGCCATCCTGTTGGGGGCAGACACCGATGGTGGTCAATGGCAAGGGGAGCATGTGGTAAATAGCGGAGGACAGTTGTTTTTTGAACCTAATGAAGCGGGGACTTTTACGGTTGCTTTTGTCAAAGGAAACGGTGTCTGTCAGCGTACTGACGAGCGCACGATCACCGTTATTCCAAACATTATGCTCGATCTAGAGCCTACCCCCGATACCTGCATAGAGCTGTCCTACACCCCCAACCCCTTCTTTTCCGATGCCCTCTACATCATCGACGGCGATACCATCCCCAACAGCGATTTTCCCCGCCCCCTGGCCTTCGGCAGCCATACCATCGAAGCCATTCTCTCCAACGCCTGCGGCGTCCAAACCGATAGCGACGACTTCCTCCTCAGTCCTCCCGTCGAGGTAAGCATCACCCTGCCCACCACCGATACCAGTATCTGCCTGGGTTCCGCCCCCCTCCTCCTCGAAGCCGATCCACCTGGCGGCAGCTTCCTCCTGCCCACCGGCGAAGTACTCGGCAGCAGCACCACTTTTTCGCCCGTAGACACGGGCACCTTCCTGATCATCTACCGACGGGGCAATGGGCCCTGCGAGCGGCGGGACAGCTTGTGGGTGCAGGTGCAGGGGGTATTTGCGACTATTGAGCCGCTGCGGGTTTGCCCGTGGAGCGATCCGCAGCTGTTGGTAGCGGAGCCTCCGGGGGGGCAGTTTTTTAGCACGGATTGCCCGGCCTGTGTGCAAGGGGATCGCTTTGTGCCGGCCAATTTGCCGGGGGCGACGGCCGTGGAGGTCTTTTATCTGGTGGCTGATGAGTTGGGCTGTGAGGATACGACGTCGATGGTCGTGGAGGTCTTGGAGCCGCAGGCGGCCTTTGAGATCGTTTCGCCGCTGTGCATTGGGACGCCTCTGGAGGTGGATCCGGCTGCAGCGATAGGGGAGCGTTTTTTGTGGCGGGTCGATGGGCAGGAGCGGCCGGGGCCGCCGTTTGTTGGGCTGGCTGCTGGGGCGCATACGATTGAGCTGGTGGCTATTACCGCTTTTTGCCGGGACAGTACGCAGCAGACTTTTACCCTGCTCACGCCGCCGCGTAGCGCGGACTTTAGTATTAGTGATGAGGAGATTTGCCCGGGCGAGGGCGTCTTTTTTTCCAGAACCCCAACCCCACTCAACGATCAGGCGGGCGATTTGACCTACACCTGGGCCTTCGGCCGCTTTGTCAATGACACCCTGATCACGCCCGATCCGCTTGACTCTATTTATTTTGAAAATATGACGGATAGCCTTGTTACCTTTCGGGCTTCCCTAACTGTTTCTAATGGCTGCGGCAGCATTACCCAGGATACCCTGATTCGCGTTTTCCCCGAAGTCATCGCCGACTTGGGGATTGATTCCACCAAGCTGGGCTGTTCCCCCTTCAAAGTTCTGTTTACCGACCGAAGTCGGCCCCGCAATTGGATCGACAGCTGCCGCTATGATTTAGGCGATGGCACCATCTTCCGAACTTGCCGGGATACTTTTTCCCACACCTTCACCAATGATACCGACAGCACCATCGCCTTTCCTGTGCTGCTCACCGCCTACGGCGTCTGCAATACCGACTACTCAATCGATACCATCCGAGTCATCCCCGATGGGGTAGAAGCCCGCTTTAATATTGAAGATGATCAGTATATTGTTTGCCCCAATAAAGCCATTCAGTTCACCGATGCCTCGACACCTAAACCGACCTCCTGGTCCTGGGATTTCGGTGATAATACCCGCGATAACGTTGCTAATCCCATACATACCTTCACTACTGGTAATGATACTTTCAACATCCGCCTACGAGTCTCTACCGGCTGTGGCTTCGATCAAATCGATCGGACCCTCATCACCTTACCCGAACCGCTGGTCGACTTCATTGCGCCCGAATACACCTGCGAAGGAGCGCCCATCCAGGGCCTGGAAAATCGCTCTCCCGAAGACCACGAGGCTTATTATTGGGACTACGGTAATGGCCAACGCGATAGTAATGTCTACCAACCTGCGCCCCCGCCGGTCTACACTGAAGCGGGCACCCGTGCTACCATCCGGCTGGAAGTGGTGGATTTTCCCAATCAATGTACCAATAGCCTGGAAAAGACCGTCCTGATTCGTCACCAACCTCGCCCGGTACTGGACTCTCTAGATCGCATTGTCTGCCCTGGCAGTAATCTGACCCTCGAAGTGGATACGGTCGGCTGGTTTGCCAATCAATTGATTTGGGAGCACAAAGGGCGGGTGATCTCCGAGCAGACCCTATTCTCTACCGATTTTGGCGATCCAGGGGCCGATTCTATTGTATTGATTGCCTCCTACGATGGCGTTTGTGTAGACAGTGTACTGCGATTTTTAGAGGTCAAGAATTGCGATTTATATATCCCTAATGCCTTTACCCCCAATAATGATGGTAATAATGATCACTTTACCGTTTATGCTCCGACTGGTGCAGTGGAGGAGGTTGGACAATTCAGGATTTTTGATCGCTGGGGCAACTTACTTTTCGAGGCTAATGCAGATTTTCAGCCATCGGCCGACCAGAATGCTGATCAAGATCAGGGCTGGGATGGTCATTTCAATAATGAGCCAATGAACTCAGGCGTTTACGTATATGTGGTAAAAGTAAGGTTTAGGGGGCGTAGTACTTTTGAGGAATTCAGAGGGACGGTAACGCTGCTGCGCTAGGATGATAAGTTCCGGTTGATCTTTTCATTCGTCGAAAAAATCCTTCCCTTTTTCGGAATTTGGAAGAAAGGGTTTAACAAATTTGTGCAAAATCCGTATTTTTAAAATCATGGAGCAGCAGCACCCTATACTCGAATTTTTTGATCAATTCAATAAAGGTTTACATTCTCATCGGGATGCCGTACATTTTATTCGCAAGCATAAGTTGTGGGTAGGTTTTTGGGAATATGGCTGGGTTACGAAATTGCTGGTCTTGATGGGACTGATTGCCAGTTTCAAATTCTATGAAGTTTTCTCTGCTTGGGTGGCCAGTTTCGACAACAATGCCGATGCTTTTGCTGTGGTGCAAAGCATGGGGGTACTGATTAAGGACTTTGCCTTAGAAGGCTACGATTTTTTCTTTATGGGGGGCTTTAAGTACCTGATGCTGATCCTGCTAGAGATCATCATTTTCCACGTTGCCCGTCGCACTGTAGAGATCAAAACGGGCAAAGAGATCGATTCGACCTTCAACACCTTCCTCAAGGCAGAATTCCGGATGATCAAAGTATCTTTTTTCTGCTTCATCGCCGAGACGTTGATGATTGCTGCTTTCAAAGCCGCTGCACCTGCTTTGGGTGTGGGCTTTTTAACTCCTGTCTTCTCCATCGTCGTACAATGCTACTTCCTCGGCTTCCTAGTGGTGGACAATTACAATGAGATCTTCGATATGACCATACGAGAGAGTAGCCGCTTTTCCCGTCAATACGCCGGATTGCTGCTGGCTGTTGGCCTCGGTGCTTATCTAATGCTTTTTATTCCTATCATCGGCACCATCGCAGCTCCGTTTATTTCTGCCGTAGCCGCTACACTGGTCATGAATGAATATGTCGGCGACCGTGACCCGCAGGAAATGGCCGCCGAGCTGATATAAGTTAAGCCTGCGCTTCCCGCGCCTTGCGCGCATCAATAAAACTTTTCACAAAGAAAACCATCGCCATGATGGTGGATAAGATCATGATCGCTACGCGCGCTGTGGCCATCGTATCTCCTCTGCCCATCGCTCCTTTCAAAGGCATGACCAGCCCTAACAGGATTAAAAGGGTTAAGAGGACGGCGATGTGAGCTATGACCTTGTTCTCTCTTTTGACTCCACCATTCAGCAGCAATAGAATTCCACCGATAATTACGGGGATAAGGGCGGTCATAGAAGGGGTTTCGGAACTCAAGTAGCCCCAAGCGCCGAGACCTACTAGAAGAAGTGCGTTGATTAAGCTTGCAATATGTGCCTTCATAATTAGGTTGTTTTTTTTATTAGGGTGTGAATTTAAGAGAGTTTTACTCTTTAACAAAATTATTGGGGGAGGGTTGAACGCCTTTGGCGTTTTGGTGGACGGGAAATGCCTATGGCATTTCGGTGGACGGTCGACGGCCGAACGTGATGAACCGTAAAACCGTCGACCGTCCACCCAAGCACCGTAGGTGCTAACCGTCAACCGCGGCTCGCCGCCGCCGCAGGCACTCCAGCGAAAAGGCTCCCCGCTGCCATAGGCCCCCAAGCCGCACCCCACCGCTAAAGCTCCTGCAGCTTTTCCAACAACCACTCCTGCTCCGGCAGCATTTCCTCGGCTTGGATGTGTGCGCGGAGCTTGGCAATGGCCTGCTTGTCGAGACTGTTGACTTCCAGGATTTTACGGGTGAAGCGGATGATGCCAGAGTAGTGAATCTTGTGGTAGCCCAGGATCTTTTTGCGTTGGAGGAAGGCCCGGAAGCTGACCAACAGGGATTCCAGGGCTTCAAATTCCTGGCTTTCGTAGTACATTTTGAGGAGGAGGACTTTGGCGTCGAGTTGGAGAAGGAGGTCGGAGTCATCGACTTTGGCGAGGAGGGGCATGGCGCGGTCGAAGTCCAGCTGGGTGAAATAGAGCTTGGCGAGGTTGAAGTTGAAGAAGCTTTCTCGGTAGCGGGGGGCCAGGGCCTCTCGGTATTGGTGGAGGAACTGTTCGATCCATTGGAATTGTCGGATGCCGAGGCCCAGGGCGACGATGTTTTTGTAGGTGAAGCGGCTGAGGTAACCCTGTTGGGTGAAGACCTCGCGCTCTAGCCCCATTTTGTAGAGGGCCAGGGCCTCTTCGATATAGCTGCGGTCGCCCTGATTGATTTGTCGAATGCGGTAGTTGACGGCTAGGAGGATGAGATCTTGAATGCCTTCGGGAGAAAAGTCGGCGTGCTGCCGCAGGGCTTGGAGGAATTTTTGGAAATAGTGTTCTTCTTTTTCCGTCAAGGCCCGGTAGCAGTAGTAGTAAAGGGCAATGGCAGGAGTATCCAGATGGGGGCTGTCTTCCAGGTAGCTGATGAGGACGGGCAGAAAGCTGTAATCGTATTCCGTCTTATAAACGGCTTGATGGGCCAGCAGTAGGCAGCTTTGTCGGAGTTTGCTGCTCAATAGATAGGTGTCGAGGGCGTGGCTGACTACTTGTAGGTTATTGGAAGTGGTGCGCTTGAGGGATTCTATGAAATTATACTGCTCCATTTCCAGTCGGTACTTGGCGTAGAAATACTCAGGGTCCTGTACTTTTTTATCCAATTGTTTACTGGCCAGTTTGATGGCTTGGTTGAAGTGCTTTTCCAGATTTTTCTCTCGATAAGCCGCCGCTAGTTGCAATTCTGGCCCCAAATCCTCCGACTGGTCAAAGCGCCGGTAGGCCAGAAAAGTCCCCATACATTGCAGCAACTCCGACATCGTCTGGCGCATAGGAATGTCCTGAT
>JBCDGZ010000244.1:0-6195 GCA_038750655.1 Bacteroidota bacterium
GTCTACCGTCTACCGTCTACCGTCTACCGTCTACCGTCTACCGTCTACCGTCTACCGTCTACCGTCTACCGTCTACCGTCTACCGTCTACCGTCTACCGTCTACCGTCTACCGTCTACCGTCTACCGTCCACCGTCCACCGTCCACCCCAGTGCCAAAGGCACCCTACGGCCGCTGGCCGACACTGATCAGGTTCGTAAACAAACGATAAGCGCCGGGGACCCCTGCGGGCAGCTGACGGAACCAGGAGTAGCCCGTGTATACATAATAGCCCTTTCCGTGCTGAGCAACCAGCAGGCCGCCGTCGCGGGCCGGCTCTCCGGGGTCATTGCTCGAGAGGATGGCTTCGAATTTATCGTCCCACTCGTTCGGAAAATATAAGCCTCGCTCTTGGACCCAATGGTCAAAATCTGCCGGACCGATCTTATTCGGGAAATTGAGTACGAAGTGATCGGGTTGAAGCATGCGGATTTCGGCTTCCTCCACGGTCACCCGGTCGCGGGAGAGCTTGAGAGGGTAGGGAGCGATGTCCTTGGTTTTGAGCCGATGAGCCGTATTGTATTGTACGATCAAAGTGCCGCCTTGTTCGACATAGTCCATCAGTTCTTGGTTTTTGAATTTCAGGCGGTCGACGGTGTTGAAGGCGCGGATGCCGAGAATGACGGCATCAAACTGCTGGAGGCCTTCTGCGCTGAGGTTACGATCGTCGAGTAGGGTGACGGAGTAGCCGATTTGTTCGAGGCTAGCGGGGATTTCATCGCCGGCGCCCATGAGGTAGCCGATCCGGTCACCCAGTCGCTTGAGGTCGACGCGGACGATGCGCGCTGCCGAAGGCCGGAGAACACTTTGCGTTGGGATATGATCGTATTCGATGAGCACCAGTTCGCGATCATAGTCCTGACCATCGAGCTGCGCTACCGCCTTGACCTGCCCTTCGCTCTGTGTTTTGCTAGGGTAAACGGTGAAGCTCAGTCTTTGCTCCTGGCCCTTTTGTTGGAGGTCGAAGGCTTGTTGAGCCGGCTCTGCGCGCCAGCCTGGCGGGAGCGCCAAGCGCAGCTGCCCCTTCAGATTCGGCTGGCCAGCACCGACCAGCACTTCTATCTGCTTGGGCTCATCGCTAGCAAAAACGTAGACTTTCTCGGCAATGTTGGCTGTTACGGGCGGCAGAATTTCGAAGGGACGGTACTGTTCTCCCATCACCGGGTCATTCTTTTTGTGCACCACCTCTGCCACATATTGCATTTCAACGCCTTCGATGCGCAGTTGGCATTTGATAAGAGCAGTGCGAGGTGTCTCTGGCTTACCGCGCAGCAGCTGTTCGTTTACAGTGTACATGCCCAGGCTGGCAGGATCGTTCAGCCAGTAGGGGCTGGTCGTCGGCAGTTGGGCGTCGAAATGCAGCTTAAATTCTTGTTTATAGAGCTGATTATTTTCCAGGGTCAAATTGATGATGGTATCCCTATCCTCGGGGTACAGCTGTAGGCGCTCCACGACCGCCTTAATCCCAGATCGGTTGATCATTTCTACCATCACTGGTATCTGCCCGCCGGCGACAACGGAATAATCCTCCGCTACGGCCTCGATGTAGATGCCCATGCAGGCCAGGATAACTTTTTGGATTTCTGCTAGCTTAACCGTTCGCCAGTAGCTATTGGAGAGGGATTCGATCATT
This sequence comes from Bacteroidota bacterium, assembly GCA_038750655.1. Taxonomy (GTDB): domain Bacteria; phylum Bacteroidota; class Bacteroidia; order Chitinophagales; family Saprospiraceae; genus JBCDGZ01. The sequence goes on from JBCDGZ010000244.1 coordinate 1,672, forward strand.
TTAAAGGCCTCCAGGAGCTGCGGAACGCTGGCCGCTGGATCATCATATTTAAAATCCTCTTCGATTTTGCTGATCAGCTGGCCGATGGGCGCGCCCCCTTTGACGCGCGTCCAGGTCGTATTGATACCTTCAAAGAGGTCTTCGCGGTTGCTGGGCATATCGCCTTTGAGCAATTGCAGGTACTCGCTCATCGAACCTCGCGTACCGGTAGAGCCGAAGCCCTGGCAGCGGTGCATACTACGGCTCTCGGCGGCAATTTCAGTATTTGACTTGCCTTTGAGCGGATAGTAGGTGCCCACATCCACGCTGACCATCTTGGATTTATCTGCCTGAGCGAATTTCTCGCGGCTGCCGAAGAACCACCAGGAGGTATTGAAAAACAGCCGCTTGGGCTGCCAGGTAGAGACATACTGCAGTTGCTCGGGGTAGGCTTTAGAATCGCCGACTAGGTCGAAGGCCTCATAGGAGAGGATGGCGGAGGTGGTATGGTGGCCGTGGGTGCGGCGTCCGCTGTCGTGCGAAAAGCGGTTGATGATGATGTCGGGCTGCCAGTTGCGGATGGCCCAGACGACATCGGCCAGCACCTCGTCTTTATTCCAGATTTTCAGCGTTTCCTCTGGATTTTTGGAATAGCCGAAATCATTGGCGCGACTAAAGAGCTGTTGGCCTCCGTCGATGCGGCGGGCTCCGAGCAGCTCTTGGGTGCGGATGACGCCCAGCAGTTCGCGGATTTCTGTGCCGATCAGATTCTGACCACCGTCTCCTCGGGTTAGGGAGAGATAGGCCGTGTTGACCCGGAGGTGGTTGGAGAGATAGGCAATCAGCCGGGTATTTTCATCATCGGGATGAGCGGCCACATAGAGGGCCGAGGCCAGTACGTTAAGCCTTTTGATGTCATCGTGAATGTCGGCCGAGGTGGGCTTCTTAGGCGCCTGTGCCTGCAGGCTACCGCCAATCAGCCAACCGAGCAAAACAAGGGTACTTAAAAAGTATTGATGCTTCATACTAAACGAGGTCATTTTTAACTGTCTATTCAACAAAATATCGATACTAGGGTTGATAGCGCGAACGCAAAATACGAAAGGTAGCACTAATTTCCAGTTCCTCAAATGAGGCTGAGGAATTTAACGTCGTTTTAGCATCTCGATGTTGGCTTGCGGACAGCAGGTCTTACTGCGGACGGAGCAGCACCAGCACATCTGGATTCGGGGCAATGTAGGTGAAATAGAGGAACAGCAGGGTCATCAGAAGTAGGCTGGCTAGGGTATAGGCCACTATAGCGGCCAGAATACTCTTAAGGACGCCTATCCACAAGGGTTTTTGTTCAAATACTTGCTGATAGACGTAGATGTAGTACCCAAAGGTAATGAAGAGGCTCATGCCGAGGATGGCAGGGCTAAGAACGACAGCAAACATCAATTGTACCCCCAGGTCAGCAGCGCCAGAAACGGCACCTTTTGTAGGGTCTACTCCGGCCGGAGCAGCATCTCTCTAATGGTAAAGAAAAACCCTTTTTCCAGATTCAGACTAGAAAGAATAGATCGGTAGATAGTGGACATACTGATCCGCTCGATGGGCAGCTGCTCGGGGATTTTCATTGGAGTGGGGTGTTGGTTCTTGTATAAAGCAAAGAAAATAAGGGGGATGAGCAAATGCTGTTCGTATCGTCTAAGACCGAGGTTCATAAGGTTTTATGCAACAGTAGATTTTTTTATTTTTATTTCAGTTTAAATTCTAGTTGCTGGTTTATTTGTTTTGGATACAGTGGTTTAGGCCTGTAAGGGGAGGGCTTGTGCTGATAAGTGTTTGTAAATGAGTGGTTTGTGTTTTTATAGGTTGCTTAAAATATAGTGTGATGTTTTAACTGTACAGAATAAACAACGGTAAGTGTTTTGTTTTAAAATAGATTTATGGTATATTGCACATGCATACATTCATTCCTATTCTTTATACAAAGCTAAAGCCTGACTCAATAGTAGTTTTAATATCCATTAGCTACAATTGTCATTCCTAGCCCTTGGCACGCTAAACTTCCTTATCCTATCCTTTAATGTGGTAATTGAGATGGGTAGCTTTATTTAATCTCAAAAAACCAAACGATAATGAAATCAATTGTCCGCATTAGCATCATCAGTTCAATATTTTTTCTCATTGGTTGCACAAACAGTAATAAGGAAAATATAGAGGTTGAAGAGTACATGGAAATGCAAAGGAGTTTGGCTACCATTAATAACTATATTGAGAATAGTAGCTACTGCATTGATTCTACCATTGAGCAATACTTGGCTTTACGGTATGAGATTGGCACGAGTATACATGCTGGAAGAGAGGAAGGTTACTATTGTCCGCTTGATAGTTGTGACCGGTACGATGAGTTTTTTGATCTTTACTACGATGCCTTAGATGATGCTCTAGGGAGTACATTTACAAGAACATATTTACCCTGTGAGTTTTATTATGCTCAGGATATTACCAAGGACTTGATTAATCAGGATATGGAATCTGTTAAGAAATTCATTGATGATAATCTGCTAATTATTGAGGATGAGGTGTTTACACCAGGCGAATACGCTTTAATAGTAGCATATATTGACGAGGTATTTGAAGATATTTATTCCATTGATTACTGTGATTATTATGCTAGGTGGAGCCAGTTGGATAAAGAAACAGATACAAATGGACAATTATCTGCTGCCCTTATTTTTTCAGGTCCCATTATCATGAGAGAACGCCAAGGACTTTTGCAGCAATGGTATACCGGTACTGATCCTAACGACCCGCAGGCTTTATTTGGTTATGCAGCATTGGCGGTTGCAAGAGGGTACGTAGGGATGCTTTGGGGGATTTTTGAAAAAGGAGTTGATCATCCAGATGCAGGAAACTGTGGCTTAGCAGAAGCTGGAAAAGCAGTGTTGTTAGGCATATAAAGGGAGGGGAAATCGAAGCAAAAGTCCATATATTTATTACCGAAAAGAAGGGCTGACTTTAAAGATAAACTTCAACGGATTAAAACCATTTAAACTTGGCTTTATGGTATATATTTTACTAACATCAGGCTATTTCTTATTGATATTCACCTACTTTTATTTCTTAAAGCAATTTGTGGAAGAGATTTCCCACTATCCTTTGAAAAAATCAAATATATACTACTTGGTTGTTTTAAGTGTAATAAGCGTTGTTTTAATTTTTGGAATTAAAAAGGTATTTGACTCTATTTCAATCAGCTATTTGCAATATTTACCAGGCTGGATTTGGGCAATACTTTTATTTGGAGTTCCTAATTTGATCGGCTACATCGGCTACTACAGAAAAAATAAGAAGCAAGAGCATGAACTAGTGTAAACCCCCTAAACTGCCCCTCTACTCATTCTCACTAATAACCTCCCCAAATATTTTGCCTCCAACAAACAATTTCCTACCTTAATCAAGCAAAACAAGACATTAGACAATAATTATGAGAAAACTGTTGTGGCTGCTTGCCCTCCTGGGGGTAAGCAGCACTACTTCCGCTGCCCTACCTCCTCTAGACACCCTCCAAATTCGCCAATTGCTGCACCAGGCCGACCGTCTGATGGAGGAGGCCAGCTATGCTGAGGCGCTGACCCTGCAAGAGCAAGCTCTGTCGATGTGTGGAGAGGCGGCTTCGCTTTGGCGAGGGGAGGTGTTGGATGGGATGGGGAGGTGTTATAACTTTTTAGGAAAATATGATGAGGCAATAAGGTGCGCAACTGAAAATCATATGTATTATAAAAAAGCATTGGGTGGTAGACATATTAAAACCGCAGATGCACTTAATGAGTTAGGGAGAAATTATTTGAATAATGGAGATGTAGATAATGCGATAGAATTTCTAATTCAGGCTAAAGATATTTATGAAGAAAAGGAAGGAAGCGAAAGTGTTTTATTTGCGAATTGTTGTACAAATCTTGGGATATGTTATGACATCAAATTAGATAACGAAAATGCCTTAATATTCTTCAAAAAGGCGTTAGCAGTTGATGTGAAAGTACTAGGAGAAAATGATTTTTCAACTTCTATAGACTACAATAATTTAGGGGCCTGTTATGAGACTAGGGACGAATATGATTTAGCTTTAGAGTGCTACAGAAAATCTCTTAAAATTAGATCTAGTATTTATGGAGTTAATCATTTAAGTAATTCCCATCCATTGAATAATATTGGAATTTGTTATAAGCTAAAAGGGGATTTTATAAATGCGCTAAAGTATTATAAGAAGTCTTTAAAAATAAGAATGGATAATTTGGGAGTTGAACATATTGATGTTGCATTTAGTAACTATAATATTGGGAACCTACTATTTGAAGCTAGAGACTATGAAGGTGCACTTCGTTACTACGAAGAAGTATCGTATAGGGCTGATATACCTACCTCAATTAAGCCCTGATATTTTGGAAATAGAATACTATATTCTTAAAGTTCAAGAAAAATTAGGTCTAAACCAGTTAGTTATAAGGAGATGTGATGAGCTATTGGCTGACCTAAAGTTTTCCCCAAATGGTGATA
>JBCDGZ010000245.1:0-6154 GCA_038750655.1 Bacteroidota bacterium
GTCTCGAATTGGATGAAAGACTGAAGAGAGCATCAATCGATGCCATCGAGCGTTTCGGAACTCAATTCTCTTGCTCAAGAGCTTATCTTTCTCTCGGATTATACGAAGAACTCGAATCATTACTCGCACAAGTCTACGGTCGTCCGACTGTAGTGGCTCCAACAACTAGCCTGGGACACCTATCCAACATTCCAGTACTGGTCGGTAAAAATGACGCCGTCATTCTCGATCATCAAGTACACGCTAGTGTACAGAATGCAGTACGCATGGTGAAAGCTGGTGGTACACACGTCGAAATGGTTCGCCACAATAATATGGAACACCTTGAGAACAGAATCAAGAAGCTGTCTCAAAAATATAATAAGGTATGGTACATGGCAGATGGCATCTACTCTATGTATGGCGATGCTGCTCCAATGGCCGACCTGAATCGTCTGATGGATCAGTATGAGCAGTTCTACCTCTACGTTGATGATGCACACGGTATGAGCTGGACCGGTAAGAACGGGGCGGGTTATGTACTGGATCAGATCGAGTATCACCCTAAGATGGTTTTGATTACCTCTTTGGCGAAGGGCTTCGGTTCTTGCGGTGGTGCAATGATTTTCCACAATGAAGAAATGAAACAAATGGTAAGAAACTGCGGTGGTACGCTAATGTTCTCCGGACCACTTCAGCCTGCACAGCTTGGTGCTTCTATCGCCTGTGCTAAGATTCACCTTACCGATGAAATTTATACTTTACAAAATGAACTGAAGTCAAGAATTCAGTATTTTGTAAATAAGGCCAACGAGCTGGGTCTGCCTCTGGTAGACGGTTCTATCACTCCAGTATTCTACATCGGAGTTGGCAAACCTGAAGTTGGCTACAGCCTCTGTAAGAAGATGATGGACCTGGGTTACTACACCAACATCGCTGCTTTTCCAAGTGTACCTTACAACAACACTGGACTGCGCATGACCATCACGAGACATCATTCTTACGAGGATCTGAATAACGTCCTGAACGTTATTGCAGAGCACCTGGACGGCGTTTTGAAGGAGATGAATTACAGCAAGAGTGAGATTTTTAAGGCTTTCAAAATGAACGTTCCTACTAATTTGAGGGTGGTTGCTGGTTCTTAACAGAACAGCATCTTTATATTAATTTTTGCTAAATGATCTGTAGTCCCGATTGTCTTTCTGAGGCATTCGGGATTATTTTTTTGTTTCTCTCCTTTTAATCTATCGAATTTACTTATCAGCCAAATTTGGTCTATTTGTTGTATATATACATAGTATAAATACACCTAGCATATTGCACAAAAATATCAATCGTATTTCAAACAGAATCAAGCTGACTCCGCACGATGATTAGAAGATTCAACCAGCTGGTAGACTGGTGTATTCCGGATAATTTGAAAAGTACTGCTTACATTTTGCGTAAGGCTAAAGTACTTACTTATATTCACCTCTTTAGTTTGGTGATTGGGGGTTTGCTGTTTATTATCTCTTCTACCATTATTCCCGAAAATAACCTTCCGCTACTGCCCGGCATCGTCCTACTGCTCGGCTTTATCTACATCTTCAAGCGCTGGGGCAATCTCAATTTATCCGGTAATTTACTGTCTTTGGTCTGGGCCCTGACTTTGATTCCCTCTGTTTTTGAAACAGGTGGTATCTTTTCGGATAATTTGCTTTGGCTGATGATCGCGCCGCTGTTGGCCTTCCTGTTCAGCACGCGCCTGTCGGGTATATTGTGGTCTATCGCTCTGCTGACGCTAACCACGTACTGCTATATTCTAGACATTCAGGCGGTAGGCGCCTATCGAGATCAGACTTATGAATTCGACAGCACCTACTACTTCGCCAGTTATTTCTTCCTGTTCATTGCCGTACTAGGCATCATTGTCATTTTTAAGAAGGGAAAAGAAGATATGATCAGCCTTCTGCAAGAGCAGCGCGAGCAAATGCGTCAGCAAAAGCAGGAGATCGTGGCACAGTCCGAGGAGTTGAAAAAAGTAGAATCGGCACTGCGGGCAACCAACCGCGAGCTAGAGCACTTTGCCTACGCCGCTTCGCACGACCTAAAGGAGCCGCTCCGAATGATCAGCTCTTACACCCTGCTGATCAAAAAGCGCCTCGCCAATTCCAATAACCTCGATGCCATAAGCGGCGAATACATGAACTTCGTCACCGACGGTGCCACCCGCATGCAACGCCTGCTCGACGACCTGCTGGAATATTCCCGGCTGGGCCGCAAAATGCAAAAGCGAAAAATCAACAATCTCAACGATATTCTCATGATCGTCATGAGTAACCTGATGGCACAGATGAGCGAATCCCAAACGGCTATTTGCTCCACTCAGCTGCCCTCGGTCTATTCCTCTTCCACAGAAATGATGCAGCTTTTTCAAAACATCATCAGCAATGCCATCAAATTCCGCAAGCAAGAGGTCAAGCCAGTAATCAGCATCAACGCAGTAGATGTCGATGAGCAATTCTATCGCATCAGTATTGCCGACAACGGGATCGGTATTCCCGATGAGCACCGCGATCGAGTCTTCGCCATCTTCGAGCGCCTGCACAGCAAGACGGAATACGAAGGGACCGGCATCGGCCTGGCGACTTGCAAGAAAATTGTCAACAATATGGGGGGTAAAATCTGGCTAGACTCTCAATACGGAAAGGGGACTACCTTCTTCTTTACCGTACCCAAATCCCTCAGCGGCGACGAAAATCTCAACTAAGGCCAATCTAGTACCGTGATCTACTGCTCAGTCTCAGTTAATTTTACTAGATTGAGGAGGATAATATTTTTTGATCCGATTAGTTCACTCCTATGCGCCTTCCAATCTGTTTGCTTATCCTTCTCAGCCTTTGTCTATTTTCCTGCCAAACCGAAGCCCCCAAGCCTCCACCGAATATCCTTTTCATCATGTCGGACGATCATGCCTACCAAGCCATCAGTGCCTACAGCGATCACCTTACCCAAACCCCCAACATTGATCGGATTGCCAAGGGAGGGATGAAGTTCACCAATGCCTGTGTCACCAACTCCATCTGTGCGCCCTCTCGGGCGGTGATCTTGACCGGCAAACACAGCCACCTCAACGGCAAAATCGACAACAACTTCCCCTTCGATACCAGCCAGGTCACCTTCCCGCAGCTCCTGCAGGCCAATGGCTACCAAACGGCGATGTTTGGCAAGCTGCACTTTGGCAACAATCCCAAAGGGTTCGATCAGTTCAAAATTCTACCGGGCCAGGGCTTTTACTACAATCCCGATTTCATTACTAAGGAGGAAGGTAAAATCAATATCGAAGGCTACACCACTGACATCATCACCGATATGACACTGGACTGGCTGAAGACGGAGCGCAAAGCCGATCAGCCTTTCTTGCTGATGTACCTGCACAAGGCCCCGCATCGCGAGTGGCTACCCGCCGAACGCCATTACAAAACTTTTACCCAAAAGACTTTCCCCGAACCTCCAACCCTCTTCGACAATTACGAAGGCCGGGGGGCCGCTGCCCGCGAGGCAGAGATGAATCTGCTGACCCACATGAACTGGGCGGGAGACTCCAAGATTGAGCCGGCTTTGATGGATGAGCTGGGCATTGCTGAAGGGTCCAGCTGGGATAAAGCAGCCTTCAATAGCACGGTCGGCCGGATGACGCCGGCGCAGCGGGCCGCCTGGGATAAGGTCTATGGCCCTATCAATGAGGCATTCAAAAAGAACTATCCCAATATGTCTGACGAGGAGCTGATGCGCTGGCGCTACCAACGCTATATGCAGGATTATCTGGGCTCCATTGCTGCGGTAGATGATGGGGTAGGAGAGGTGCTGGATTATTTGGAGGAGCAGGGCCTGGCCGAAAATACCATCGTTGTGTACACCTCCGATCAGGGCTTTTATCTGGGAGAGCACGGCTGGTTTGATAAGCGATTTATCTACGATGAGTCTTTCAAGACGCCTTTGTTGGTGCGTTGGCCGGGGACGGTGAAGCCGGGGTCGGTCAACACCCAGATGGTACAAAACCTGGACTTTGCACCCACCTTACTGGCTGCCGCCAACGTCGATATTCCTACCGATATGCAAGGGGTGAGCCTGCTGCCTTTATTGGAAGGATCAATGGAAGATTTTCGCGAAGCAGTCTATTACCATTACTACGAATATCCTTCCGTGCATATGGTCAAACGGCACTACGGCATCGTAACGGAGGACTACAAATTGGCACACTTCTACTACGATGTCGATGAATGGGAATTGTACGATCGGAAGAAGGACAGTCGAGAGATGAAAAATGTCTACAACGATACGGCCTATGCGGAGGTGGTCACTCGATTGAAGAAAGAGCTGACTGCCCTTCGAGCGCACTATGGCGATTCAGAGGAACTGGACCGTCAGTACATCGACATGTATCAGCACCAACAGTAAGGCTTAGGAAACGACGCCCACCAGCAGATTCAAAATTTTAGCGTAGAGGTCCTGCGGCTTGAAGGGCTTGGCGAGGTAATCGTTGATGCCCACTTCGTAGCAGCGGTCTGCCTCTTGTTTGGACGAGTTCGCCGTTAGGGCGATGATGGGAAGGGTGCTGGTTTCGCGAATTTTGCTGGAAGCCTCCAAGCCCCCCATGACTGGCATTTGCAAGTCCATCAGGATCAGATCGTAGCCATGCTCTCTGAATTTCTCGACCCCAACTAAGCCGTTTTCGGCAATATCGACGCTAACCAAGTTGGACCAGGTCGTAAGGACTTTTTTGGTGGCAATCTGGTTGAGGAAATGATCTTCGACCAGCAGGATTTTGATCGGCATTTCAGGCTTGTTGCCGGAGCGAACCAGTGTTGCCTTGCGAATGCTGACGGGCACTTCGATGCTGAAAGTCGTTCCGTGTTCTTCCTGACTGTCGATGTTCAGCTGGCCTTTGAGCGTTTTGATCAGCTTGATGACGATGGCCATGCCGAGCTGCCGCTTTTTGTTTTCCTCCTGATCTTCGGAGTAGACTTGCAGGAGTCGGTCAGCTGCCATGATTTCGGTGATCTTATGCTTGTCTAGCACGCTGCCATTATCGATGATCTTAATGTGCAGGACATTTTGGTCCTTTTGTTTATTGATCACCTTGGCGCGCACACTGACCTTGCCGGCTTCGCCCGCGCGCTTGATGGCATTATCCAGTAAATTGAAAAGCACTTGGGTCAGCTTGTTGTTGTCGCTCAGCAGCTTTTCTGGCAAAGAAGGATCTAGTTTTAGATCGAGGGTTACTCTGGAATTGTCGGCCTTGATCTGTACAACCTTGCTGATACTTTGGAAGAAATCCTTGATCATAATTTCCTCCTCTTCTACCTTAATTTTCTCTGAAACCAATACCGAGAAATTCAACAAGTTATTGATCATGATGGACAGGTCATCCACCGAAGTCTTTAGGCCGTCGAGGTATTCTCGCTGCTGAGAAGTAGCCTGCGTACGCTCCATCAGGAACAGCAGGTTGACGATAGAGGAGAGTGGCGTACGAATGTGGAAACTCATATCTGCCAGGGCCTCTTCTCTAACCTTTGAGGTCTTGTTGCTGATGTTCTTTTCGATGATCAGCTGTTCGGAAAGCTTGCGCTCCGTAATATCTTGCAGGGCACCGACCAGAATGATCTTGCCCGTAATTTCTTCATAATGAACTTTCGCCTGCAAGGCGATATGCTTGATGGTTTTGCCATCGATGACAATGCGGTGCTCGATTTTGTGCAGTTTACCATCCTTAGTAGCATTGTCAAAAAACTGCTCTACTTCCGGCCGATCTTCTAGATGTACATAATCCAGATAGCTGGACAGGCTGGGTTTAGAGCTATTAGAATTGAAGCCAAAGATGCGGTACACCTCGTCCGACCATTTCATTTCATTAGAAACGATGTCGATCTCCCAGTTGCCAAAATGCGCCATTTCCTGCGCCTCTACGAAACGCTTTTCGCTGATGGCCAAATTTCGGGCGACCTCTTCGAGCTTGATCTGGGTTTTGAAACGTTGAATAGAATAGCGAATGGATCGGCCCAGCAGCTTCCCATCCACCTGGCCTTTGACCAGAAAATCCTGCGCCCCGGCCTTGACCGCTTGGTTGCCAACAATCTCGTTGTTGATGCCCGTTAGAACGATGACTGGAATGCGAGGGACTTTTTCTAAAAAA
>JBCDGZ010000246.1:0-6072 GCA_038750655.1 Bacteroidota bacterium
ATATCGCAAATTTAAATTTCCATTAACACCAAAAGTTCTTTTAATAAAAAACAAAACATTATTTTTGCATTAGGCTGGATATATTTCCTAGTCGCTGTGAAGCTCAACTACATTTTCCCTAAGCTATAACAATTATGAAACGCCCCTTTTTCTCTTTTCTTTGTAAGTTTTTTTTGTGGATGGGTTTTGGTTTTTTGTTGCCTGGCAGTCTGCAAGCACAGGTGACACCTCCAACCGTACAGTCCTGCGGGCCACAGGAATTTTGCTTGGATAATAATGTATTCGATTTATGTGTCGAACTCACCGTTACGACTGGGCTTCCTGCGCCAATTGATTATTTCGAAATAGACTGGGGGGATAATACGGCCATTACGACAGTTCCCGGCAGCAATAATCCAGCAGATCAAAACCATATCTACGACCTTACTAATTTTTATTTAACCTGTAGCTACGACATCAGCTTCTTTGTAGTTATGGAGACCTTCTTGACGAATGGCGAAGTGCTCAATAGCTCTTTTCGAGTCACCTTCCTTAACCCACCCATAGCGTCCTTCACCATCAACCCCTCGGTTATTTGTGTCGGAGAAGAAGCCTGCTTTAGAGATAACTCCTGCCCTACCGAAAACCTATCGCTGGTTTCCTGGGACTATGGTGATGGTAGTCCTGCGGGCACTGATCGCTGCCACGTCTACAATCAAGTGGGGACCTACACCGTGACCTTAACTGTCGAAAACCCCTGCGGCATGGCCACAGCCACCCAGCAACTCCAAGTCATCGAACCGCCCGAGGCCGTCGCCACCATCACCTCCAATAATGTCGATGTCTCCGTAGACCCACATATCCACTGCCTGGGCTCCGGCCTCGTCGATGTCAATGGAGACTCGCTGTCGATCAACGAAAATTTCTACGAATGGGGCTCCCTCAATGGCGTCTCAGGAGCCTCCTGGGTCTTACCCCCCAACACGCCCAATGATGCTACCCCCAATATCCCCAGCCTGTCCATCTCCTTCACTGATACAGGTTTCTACGAAATCATCCTCCTAGTCAACAATGACTGCGACCAGCCCGACTACGATACCCTCTTCATCCGAGTGCTATCCGGTGAATCCCTCAGTCTCCCCAGCCAACCTGACGCCTGCCTCACCCTGGACTACACCCCCGGCGACTTCAATCCTAACGCCACCTACACCATCAACGGCAATGTCGTTAACACCTTTCCCACCCCACTTGGAGTCGGAACCTATGAAGTTATCGCTTCCATACAAAATGAATGCGGTTCGCAAATGCTACCCGATCAGTTTGAGGTCTTTGGTCAAGAAGCCGTCACCCTCGCCCCTATCGATCCAGATACTATATGTGTAGACTCGGATTCTATTCTGCTCCTACAAACCCCTACCGGCGGTATCTGGACCGGAGATAACCTGGCCATCTACGGCGACTCGGCCTATTTCATTCCTGACCAAACGGGCACCTTCATCATCAGCTACGAAAAAGGGATCGGGGCCTGTAGGGACGAAGAGAGCATCCAAGTTACCGTCGAGGATTCCGGGATCAATACCATCGATTATAATGTTTGCTCCACCAGTCCTCCCTTCCCGATGGGGGCAACGCCGCTGGGGGGGACTTACACCAGCACCGACTGCCCCTTATGCATTCAAAATGATACTTTCCTGATTGATCAGATGGTGGCGCTGGGGCTGACCAGCGTAGAGGTCAACTACAATACGTTCAGCGCCAGCGGCTGTGAAGGAGCGAATACCTTTACCGTTCAAATTGAAGACCCTGTGGCGGCCTTTACGGTAGATAGCATATTCTGCGAAGATGATCCTATCCTGGTTGATTTCTCGACAGCAGCGGGCAGTTTGACCTGGGAGGTCGATGGGCAAAATGCGGGCAGCCCCCCGTTTAGCAATTTGTCCACCGGCGATCATCTCATCGTGCTCATCGCCGAGGCGGGTGATTGCGAGCGGCGGGACAGCCAGAATATTTACATCGCCACCTCTCCGAGCAATGTCAGCTTTGAGGTGCAGCCGCTGTCGGGCTGCGCCGACCTGGAGATCACCCTGAATAACACTACCGCTAGCTTCGATGATGAAGCCTATGAGTGGTACCTCGGAGATAGCTTATTCTCGACCGCTATCCAGCCGGGAACGATCACGCTACCCTCTGGCCTCAACGATACCACCTATGTCATTCGCTTGTTGGCGGCCAACAGCTGCAGAGGAGAAGAGGCCATCGAAGAGGTCATCGTTTTTCCCCAACCCAGGGCCCGCTTTGGCCCCATGCAAGACGACTATTGCTCCGGGGAAGTTGTTGAGTTTGCTAATGTCAGTACAGGTGGGCCGATGAACAGTTGGCTGTGGGATTATGGCAATGGGATGACCAGTACGGATTCGATTCCTTTGGAGATCACCTACTTTGCGGATTCGATTCCCCGCGATTATATCATTACGCTCACGGCCAGCAATGACTGCGGTACGCAGACCTTCGACTATACCCTGACGGTGAATCCGACGGATGTACGCGCTTTTTTTAACATCTCCGCTGAACCGATCTGTGTAGGCGAAGATATTTGTTTGACCAATCTGTCTACTCCGGGAGCAGGCTTTCTCTGGAATTTAGGAGATGGAAATACCAATACGGCTTCCACTTTTTGCCATAGCTATTCCGCTCCGGGCACCTACACCATCAGCCTCCGGGCCTTCGGCTGCGGCTTCGACAGCACCTTTGCGACCGTTATCGTCGATCCCCTACCCAGCATCACCATTGGCAACCTCAATATCGAATGCCCGGGCGATAGTATGCTTTTCTTTTTGGAAGAGGCGATTAATGTCGACGGCTACCAGTGGAGGTTTGGGGATGGCGACAGCTCGTCGTTGGTTTCGCCCCTTCACCTCTACACCCAATCGGGGCCTTATCGGGTGAGGTTTACGGGGACTTCGGTGGAGGGCTGCGTACAACAGGATTCGGTGGATATTACAGTTCCCGAAGGGCCGGAGGCTAGCTTTACGATTTCAACGGACAGCATCTGCGTGGGTGAAGTCGTTGATTTCAGCAATACCTCGACGGGGTCGATTATCAGCTGCCTGTGGGCCTTTGGCGATGGTAACACTTCCAATCTCTGCGATCCTTCTATCGACTTTGATGAAGCCGATACTTATACTATCCGGCTAATTGTCACCAATACCAATGGCTGCCGGGATACGGCAGAACGCATTGTAGTAGTCAGCGATAATCCAGCGCCAGGCTTCGACTTTGTGATCAATAGACAGTGTACACCCGCCGAGATTAGCGTGGTTAATACTTCTCAAAATGCCAATAGCTATGTCTGGGATTTTGGCAATGGCGAAACCAGCACCGAAGCGGAACCTGTAGTTATCTATCCTCAAGCGGGCACTTACCAGGTGCAACTGCGGGCTATCAATGCCGTTTGTAGCCAAAGCATTAGTAAGGCGATTACCATTTACCAAACGCCTGAGCCTCTACTGGCCCTCTCGGCCAACGAGGGCTGCGCCCCCTTCGAAATCAGTCTGGGTGTCGCCATTAACCAACCGGGACTAGACTACGAGTGGAGCATCAGCGATGGGATCAGCGATGAGGTCACCTTGTTTGATTCGCTCAGTACTTATCGCTTTGAGGAGCCGGGCCGCTATGGCGTGCGACTGCTGATTGCCAGCGAATTTTGTCAGGATTCCATTGTGGATAGTGTTGAAATATTTGAGCCGGTACTTATCGCTAGTACGGTTACTGATAATTTGTGTTTTGGTGATGCCAATGGGCAGGTTCAAATTGATCTAGAGAGCGGGACGGGGGCCTTCCAGTACGAGTGGTCGAACGGTGCGGCGACGGAGGATTTGGAGGATTTAGAAAATGGCAACTATGGGCTAAGCATTACAGACAGCAATGGTTGTGAACTGATTGATAGCTTTGTGATCAGCTCGCCGCTACCGGTTCAGGTGATGGTGAGCGATAGTGCGATTGCTAGTTGCGCTGGCGATTCGGATGCCTTTATTTGTTTATCGGTGGAAGGAGGGATTGCTCCTTATACGATTGATTGGGCCAATGGTCAAAGTGGGGACTGTTTGGAGAACATTCCGGCGGGGAATTATGGGGTGCAAATTCTGGATGCCAACGGCTGCCGGGTGGACCTTGGGTTGCAGGCTTACGAGAATTCGCCTATTGAGATTGTGGAGACGGTGGAGCCTGTTTCTTGTTTTGGATTCGGAGACGGTCGGATACAGATTGACTCGATCAGCGGTGGGGTTTCTGATTTTTATAATACGACCTTATTGGGAGTAGATACCTTGGAAAATGGCCGTAATTTTTCCAATCTGCAACCAGGCACTTATACCCTCGTTGTTCAGGACTTGGAAGGTTGTACGTTGCAAAAGGACTATATGATTGGCGAGCCGGATTCGCTTTGGGCAGCTATTCGGGAAGACACCATTCGTCTCCCCTTAGGAGAAAGTGTTTTCATTGATATGAGTCATAATGCCGCCAACCCACTTTTCGTATGGTTGCCCGATGATTCGCTTAGCTGTGCGGACTGTGAGTCGCCCCTGGCTTCTCCGATCAACACAACTTGGTATTCGCTCTTGTTGGAAGACGCAGGCTGTTTCGCTAGAGACTCCGTCTTAATTTTGGTGGATAAAAACCGTCAATTCTATGTCCCCAATATTTTCACTCCCAACGAAGACGGGCGAAATGACCGCTTTCGGATTCGCTCCCGCGTACAGTCTATTCGTCAAATCATCACCTTCCAGATTTTTGATCGTTGGGGAGAAAAAATATTCCAGGCTGATAACTTTCGACCGCAAGACGAAAACCCGGATCACGCCTGGAACGGCACCTTCCGAGGAAAACGATTAGCGCCCGATACCTTCACCTATTGGTTCATCGTCGAGTACGAAGATGATCTACAGGAGAAAGTCAGCGGCACCATTACTTTAATGCGATAAACCCCTAAATATGAAACCCTCTATTTCAAAACTCCTCTTTGTCGTCAGCCTATTGCTAAGCATTGGCCTCAACGGGCAGGACATTCATTTTTCTCAATTCGAGACCCTTTCTCCGATTCTCAATCCGGCCTTTACCGGCACCCCCCATCTCCGACAGGATGGCACCAATATGCGCATAGCCGGCATCTATCGCAACCAATGGTCAAGTCTCCTACGAGGAGCCTCCTATCAAACCTACGGTGCTTCTTTAGATGCCTCTAATTGCATATCTAAGTCGGTTAGCTGGGGATGGGGACTAGGTATTGTCCATGATGAATCAGGTACCCAAAGCGGAACGCCCGATGGCCGCTTCAATACCTTCCCCTTTCAACGAGACTACGTCAATCTCAACGGTGCCATGATGGTCGACCTTAACTCTTTTTTCCTCTCTGGTGGCTTTCGCTTCCGCCACACCTTCAGTCGGTTAAGGACCGACGAGCTGCGCTACGATGAGCAGTTCGATGGCATCGGTGGCTTTAACCCAGGCATCGAAGGGGAGTTTGATAATGTTGATCAGCTCAACAGCAATAACTTTGATCTGGGAGCTGGGGTAGCCTTTCTTTGGCTACGCGAGCAGCAGGCTTTCATCGGTGGCGCAAGTATGGATTACATCTATCAACCTCAAGACCTACAATTCATCGACTCCGCCTCTCCCGCCCGCAAAACTCGCCGACTCACCCTGCACGGCAAATACACCCAAGTCGCATGGAAACCGAATAAGTCAACCATCATCGGCTTCATTCTCAAAGGGGTTTACCAACTCCAATCGCCCTACGAGCAGTGGGTGCTCCGTGGCGACCTCTTCTTAGATCAAGGAGATCAATGGGCGCTGATCCTGGGCGGAGGCTATCGTCAAAGCAGGGCTCTGGAAGGCTACCACGCAGATGCACTTTTAACCACCATTGGTCTTAACTTTCCGAAGTTCAGTCTCTCCATTAATTATGATGTTAATATTTCCTCTTTATCTGAGGTCAGCAACCACTACGGGGCTTTAGAATTTTCCGCTACCTACCGATGGAACCGGTACGCACATAAAATTGTCCCTAAGGATAAAGATATTTGTTTTCAAGTTCCC
>JBCDGZ010000247.1:0-5987 GCA_038750655.1 Bacteroidota bacterium
AGTGCTTATGGATTTCATAACACAGGGTTTTAAAGGCTTACAAATTATTTCTACTAGAGATGCCCTATCGGCCGAAAGTGGACTTCATTTTTGAAATTGTCGCTTTAGTTACGAAAGCAAGAGGGGGTTTAGATTTCGGAGAGGTCATTTTTTTGAAAAAAATTTCATTATTTTCAGCTTTCAACGCTTGGCACTACCTTTTTCCCCCATAATCAACGACTATGAATCTTTCAGATGCCCTCCTCTTTTCGACCGAACTCACTAGAAAGCAACACGAGGAAACAATTGAAAGAATCTACTTGCGGTCAACGGATGGTCGCTTTTTTAGCCATTCGCCGGATCATATCCAAGCCGAAGGCGATCCATTCGCTGTAGACGAAAACGGCTTTCCCATTATCTACTGGAGAGAGGAAGGGGAAAGCTCTACCCTCAACTTCAACTATTTACAGCAAGCAGAAATCCACAAAAGTAATCAGCAAGTGCTTTCCTTTGGGCCTCCTTCGGAGCAATCCCTCAAAGCAGGTTTTGAAGAAGAACAGCAGTACACGACCTACCGCCACTATTTACACCGAGCAGTAATGCTGATTGGCCCAGAACGCTTATCCGAAAAAATCAATCTGTTTAAACTGGCCTTAAAGTACCGGCCGGAAGGCTACGAAGCCTGGATGGGTTTGGCCTTTACGTATTTGGGGAGAGAGGAGAAAGCGGCTGAAGAGGCTTTTTATCGCTATCTCCTCTATAAGCCCGCCTCCGTAGACAATGCCTATTCTAAGTTGGCGAAAGAGACGCTCGAAAAAGCGGGCAGAGCCATCCCTGCTGGCAAAGACATTCCCCTAACAGATCATGATAAAATAGACACCATTATTGTCAATCATAAGGACAAATCAATTGTCTACCAAATTCCTAATCCTACTGATCATAGCCTCAACGACATTGGAAAGCGCTTAAATCAATACTTGCTAACCCCAGATTGGATCAAAGCCTTTTTTATGGTGGAAGATCATCCCGAGCTCCTGTCACGGCCCGCCACGGTAATGATTGAAATAGAGTTGGAGAAACTACTCGACACGCCCTCCTACTCCTTGGCTTTTGATCGCTCGGTGGCGTTGAAAAGATCATTTAAACAATCTCCGCTGAAAGTATTTGCAAAAAAATTGGGCTATTCTCCAGTAGAACTGAATAGCATTTCTAAAGGTATTGAAGCCATTCAACCCCTCGTCGTCAAAATCATCAATGCACCTACTGCTGCTGAAAAAAATCAACTCATCAAAGATCAGCTGGCCTTTTTTACATCAAATAATGTTCATGGATTTTTGGGCTTTTTCCGATCAAGACAGCAAAGCTCTGACATCCAGGATGTCGTTAATGAAATCATTTGGATCCTCTATGGTAACCAATTTCATCCGCTTGAGGAGTTGCTCTTTAGAACCGAGAACGAACAACAACAAAAGTTACGAAAGTTTAATACCGCGTATAATCGTATTCTCATTCATGGTGCCTATGATCAACTTGATGAGCTGATTGAAGGCTTACATGGTTTTATAAAAACCCCCGAATTGCAAGAGCACCAGATGCTGTTTATTGAAACTCATCACACATTAATTAGAGCCTATGAGCTAAAAATTGACCACCATAACCAACCCAGCTTATTCCCTCAAGTGATGGATTTATTCCAGCCCATCATGGATATGGTCAAAAAGGGAACCCGGCTCTATGTTGAAACGGCGAGCCTCCTAGCCTTGATCCTCCGAGCACTCAGCCAACACAATGGCAGCACCAAGCAGGAAGATGATGCGGAAAACATCTTGCTTGACGCCCTGAATGATGTTCCTTTGAGAACGACGGAGTACGGAGTGATGTGTAATCAATTGGGCATCTACTACCGAAAAAAGGCAAAGTATGGAGACAGTGAAAAGTACCTCTTGAAAGCAAGAGATTTTATGCAAAGTGCCATCCTCAACGAGGATCGACAGTCCATGTCGGGAGCTTTGTATCAAGGTAATCTGGGAAATATCTACAACGATCTGTACGAGCTAACCGGGCGCATTTCCTATCAAGATCAAGCCATCGGCAGCTTTGAATCTGCCCTGGGAATACTTGGCTCCGATAACGCTCAGAACCATGTGAGCTATAATGGCCTGGGCATAGCCTTTAGCCACAGAGGAAGGATTTTCCAATCACCGGAGTTTTTACGGCGAAGCGAGGACTACTACCAGACCAACCTCCAGCAGGAGCAAGCAAGAGCAGAAAACCTAAACACCACTAAACTACACGCCTACAATAACCTGGGCTTGACGGCTATTCGTCATTACTTAATCCGCCAAGAGGTAGCCAGCTTGAACAAAGCCCTACAATATTCTAAAGTTCCTTACCAATACGCACAGCAACAAACCTTTTTTGAAGCTTCCATCTGGCAGCAAAATCACGCCTATGCCCTCCTCCTGGCTTACCAGCATTCGGGTAACCAAAACTTTTTGTCTTCCTCCTGGGAAATCCTCCGATCCATCTATAAGCAGTACTCCACCAGAAATGTCAATTTATATTTCTACGATGCTATGGCCAATTACGAAGTATTTAAATTGGAAGGGAAGGAGCAATTTCTGGAAAATACTTTTGCGCGAATAGACATCTGCCTAAAATTTATTTTCCAACACCGGGGATATATGCAACTACTGGAACCCTTCCTTTTCTTTGTTGACCTGATCAATCAACACCCCTCTTATCTTCCCCAGTACCAACATCATATTCAAGAAGCAATCAAAGGATTCGAATACCTGGTTAAAAATCAAAGCAACTATGAACACAAAAAACCTTACATTGATTACTACAATATATTTTTAGAAAAAAGCCTTCCCGCCTTCGTTCTGATGGGCCTTTTTGAAGACCTCCTACAACTGCTAGAAAGTTCTATTGCCAATATCTTTAGCTCCCGTATAGATTTTTCTATGCTCAACACCATCACTTCAAATTCAGCAACAGACGATGAAGGAATCAGGAATTTATTGATCATCAAAGACGGTATTTGGAACAATACCCGATTGCTAGACCAAGAAGAGTTATCTATCCAGGAAAGAACAAAACTGCAAAAATCGATTCTCGACCTGGAAAAAGAACTAGAGGAAACGCTCGTCAAAATAAGGGCCCTTCCCGGCCAGGAAAACTTTGGTCGAGCCATTACCTACAACGATATTCTGGCGCTATCCAAGGACCATCCGATTCTTTACTGCATCAGTGGCCTTAAAGGAGGAGTACTGCTGCTGCTGGACAAAGGGACCATCACTTCCTATGAAGTTCCGGAGTTGAAAGACCATACCATTGATGATTTACTAGATACCCTATATGGCCACTCTAATCAACTTCAAAAGAAGGACATCGACGAATGGGCGATGAGATCAGGGCGGTGGATTGGGCAAACGATTTTCTCCCCTATCTTCGAAAAATTAAAGCATAGGGAGGTTTATCTAATCACCATCGGAAAGGTGAGTTTGCTTCCTATTCAGATTGCCTCTTTATCCATTGACGGTGAGGAGCAGTATGTCATCGACCAATTGCTATTGAAAAGGGTCAGCAGCGTTACCCTCCTGAAAAAATTATTGGTCCTCGACAAGCAGGACGCCCTTTCTTCCATCCTCTTTGTTGATAATCCAGAGACCGTATTGGACCAAACCTTAGAGTACGCAGATATGGAAGTGGGCTTGATCAGTCGTCACTTTGATCGTTCTTCCAGACTATCGGCAGATAGTGCGACCCAGGAGAATCTCAAGACCAAGATGCACCACGCCCAAATTCTTCACATGGCCTGCCATAGTTTTGCCAATGTTGACGATCCTCTTAAAAGTGGATTCCAATTGATCATGGAGGAAACCATGACCATCGAAGATTTGATGAACATCCAGCATATTAATCTCCGGGTAGCCATCCTGGCGTCGTGCCAATCCGGCCTGATCAATCGCAATATCCCTAGCGAATGGGTAAGTATTCCGGCGGCCTTGGCCTACGCTGGTGTTCCGAGCACGATTGCCTCCAACTGGTTGGTGGACGATGAAGCGACCTGCTTTTTAATGCTCAAATTTTACAGGCTGTGGAACCATACCATAGCACACATCCCAGAGGCCCTACAAGCCGCTCAAAGCTGGCTAAGAGGTGTAACAATAGATGATCTGGTCAACCTCCTGGAAGATCAATTGTCGGAACAAAATGAGCAGGATACGGACTTGACCGCAAAGATCGAACAAAAACTAGCCAATTACTATACTAGAAATCCCAATGACTTTCCGTTTAAATCTCCTTATTATTGGGGCGCATTTTATTATTTTGGTCAATAAAAACGCATTAAATTATGGCCCAGAAAATTGTCGGCGTTCTGCCTCCAATCTATATACCAGGCGAAGAAGGCGATTCCACCGTACAGCTTGGAGAAGATTACTTTTTTATGAAAGTGGTAGATATGCAGCTGGCCTATCACGGAAGATTTGGCGAACAGGCCAAGCAAATCCTCTTGGTGTCTAATGTTGCCTTCGATCATCCAAAGATCGGCCAGGAGTCGGTATCTTCTCTACGAAAAATTCAGAAGTTAAAAAGAAACACCAGCCTTAAAGTGGGCTTTTCTCAAAACCTGACCAACTTGCTGCCCTGCGTCATTCCGTCTATCAAACTGGGCTTTGAGCTGATCGTTGATAATTCAGATAAGTTTGAAGACTTGCAGAAAATCGTCAACAACGACTACTTCACGACGGCCATCGGTTTTGCTACGGGAGAAATGGAAGTCGCCAAAACGCTTTCTAAATTATCTCAGGGCATCATCGGTTACTTCTTGGATAGCGACAAACAAAAGACCCTACTTCATTTCAACGGGGAATTTAATTTCTTCAATGGCAGCATCAAAGAAGGCTATTATCTGATCATCGGCAGCCAGAATAAAAAGTATCCTCTGCCTCCGCCCACCCTCGCTTGGACGATCCATAATGGGCAGGTGCAAGCCGAAGGGTTTGATCTTAAAGATTACTCCTATTTTGTAATAAAACTGGGTAAGGTCAAGGCCAGAACCCGGTATTTGAGTCTGGAAACAGATTGGAACAAAAAACTCAATCAGGCAGAAGACTTACTCAAGAACCTGGATCGCTTTTCGATCGAAAAAGACAGCTATTTGAAGGATCGCTGGGACCAATGCCTATCCTTGTTGAAAGAAGCGCAGGTGTTGATTCGCAACGACGTAAATTTTTTGCCGAGGGAGGCCGACCAGATCATTAATGCTTCTTTTCATTTTTGTGAACAACAATTAGAAGCCACTCAGCCGCAACGATCGCGAGACTCCGCCAACCAGCCAACGTCTCCTCTTTTCTCAGCCGCTTTTCTTTCGGAAGGTCGGCAAATCCTTGGCATCGAAGCAGAGGAGGACCTGGAAGCGCCTACCCTAGAATATACATCGGCCATTCGAAAGAGCCGGCAATTCTTTAAAAAAGAAGGTTGGCTGTAGGGACTGCGGAAGCATTAGTGATGGCCTGAGTACTGCTTAGCGCAGCAGCGTGACATCGCCAGTTCTGAAAACGGTGCGGCCGTTGGCCATGCGGAGCCAGAGCTGATAGACGTAGACGCCGCTGGCCAGCGGCTCGCCGGCGGCGGTGCCGTCCCAGCCGCTGCGGGCCTCGTTGGGCAGAAAGCGGACCGACTGGTGCCGAAGGCCACCCCAGCGATCAAAGACCTGAAGCTTTAAGACCTCCGCAACCTGCTCATCAGCGTACACCGTGAAGTAATCATTGAACTGATCTCCGTTAGGGCTGAAGGCATTCGGGATGTAGATGCCATCTTCGACGATCCGAACCCTGACGGCGATGCTTGCGGTGGCAATGCAGCCCCACTCGTTTTCTAGGGTCACCTCGAAAACTTGGTTGTTGTTCAATGATTACTTCACGGTGTACGCTGATGAGCAGGTTGCGGAGGTCTTAAAGCTTCAGGTCTTTGATCGCTGGGGTGGCCTTCGGCACCAG
>JBCDGZ010000248.1:0-5922 GCA_038750655.1 Bacteroidota bacterium
CCGTGTCGCCTGCTCCGCTCACGTCCGCTACTTCTTTGGCATCGGTCGGATAGATGGCCGAGCTTTTTCCATCGTGAACATAAATACCGCGCTCCGATAAGGTGATCATCACAGCCTGACCACTCAGCTGTTCAAAAATGTGTTGAGCCGCACGATCCAGATCGGGTAGGGTAGGCCCGATATGAAAGGGCAGCTGCTGCCGGATTTCCTTCAGATTCGGCTTGAAAACGCCACAACCTCTATAGGTGAAGAAGTTATCTTTTTTAGGGTCGACTACCGTCTTCCAGGAACAGCGCGCCTGCTCAGACCGATCCATGATATTTTCGATCAGGCTGGTGGTCAGAACGCCTTTATTATAGTCTTGTAGTAAGATGATATCTACGCCATTGGACAACTTCTGGTCGAGTGCCGAAAGGAGCTGCTCGCTCACTTCATGGTTTAGCGGAAAGGTTTCTTCCCGATCTACGCGCATGAGCTGCTGTCCGCCGCTTACCAATCGGGTTTTTACCGTAGTCGGGCGCTCGCTATCGCTGATGATGCAATCGATATCGATGCCGGATTTTTTGGCGAGGTCTCTACACAATTGGCCGTTTTCATCTTCGCCGACCACGCCTGCCAGCAATGCCTGGGCACCGAGGGCTGTAACATTCAGTGCTACATTGGCTGCCCCGCCTAAGCGATTCTCCTCTCTGCCCAAATGAACGACGGGTACCGGTGCTTCCGGACTTATTCGGTCTACACGCCCGTGTAAATACCGGTCTATCATCAAGTCCCCGACAATCAGGACCCGGAGATTGGAGAAATCAAGCATATACAATAATTGGACGGCTCGGCATCTAGTTTGAAAACGCCGGGCCACCCGAAAAAATGCTTAAAACATCTCGGTCACTGCAAAATGGAACGCACCTTCGATGGCTGCATTCTCATCGCTATCGCTACCGTGCACGGCGTTCTCGCCTACATTGGTGGCGTACTTGGCTCTGATGGTTCCTTCGGCTGCTTCGGCTGGGTTAGTCGCGCCAATGAGCGTTCTGAAGTCAGCTACGGCATTGTCTTTTTCGAGTATAGCAGCAACAATGGGGCCACTGCTCATGAATTCGACCAGCTCGCCATAAAAAGGGCGCTCTTTGTGAACAGCGTAAAATTGCCCAGCCTTTTCGGCACTGAGCTTAGTAAATTTCATCGCTACGATGCGAAAGCCCGCCTCGTTGATTTGATGAAGAATAGCACCGATATGGCCGTTGCGTACGGCGTCGGGCTTGATCATGGTGAAAGTACGGTTACCCGCCATGGGATTATTTGATTTGGAGTCTGTAAAATGCGTTTTTGGCCTAGCTTGGCGAAAAGCGACGCAAAAGTAGGAATTTTTTGGCCTCCATGTCTTTTTTTCGGAACTTTGCACGCTCTCCGACCTGCCTATGGCCTCAGAAATAAATGCCGTCAAGCAATTGCTGGCACAACCACGTGATATTGTCATCTTTTCGCACCGCAATCCGGATGGGGATGCTATCGGTTCGAGTTTGGGTCTTTATCATTACTTGCGCAGGGTCGGTCACGCCGTGCATATCATCGTTCCTTCCGATTATCCAGACTTCTTGTCTTGGCTGCCAGGGGTAGACCAGGTAGTGATCTTCGACGACGATACCCAGCGCGCCAAGCAGCTAGTCGATCGGGCTGGTATGTTCTTCTTGCTCGATTTTAATTCCCTGGAACGAATCGACAAGCTGGGTGAGTTGGTCATGGACGACAAGCGACCCCGCGTCATGATAGACCACCACCTCTATCCCGAACCGGTGGCCGATTACATGTTCAGTGATCCGACGGCCAGCTCTACTTGCGAGATGGTCTACACCTTTATCAGTGAGCTGGGGCATGCCGGGCGCATCGATCCCACCATAGGCGATTGTCTCTATACGGGCATTATTACCGATACTGGCGGCTTTAAGTACGCTACTTCGCCCCGCCTTTTTCAGATTGCTTCCAAACTGCTGGAGGCCGGTACTGACGACTATCGGGTACAGGATCAGATATGGAACAGCATGACCGAGAAGCAGCTGCGTTTGCTCGGCCATTGCCTGGCCAACAGGATGGAAGTGTATCCGGAATATCACACAGGTCTGATATATCTGACTAAGCAAGATTATGCAGATTTCGACATCAAGCGCGGAGACACTGAAGGCATCGTCAATTATCTGCTGCGCATGCCACAGATCATGATCGCTGCTTTTATTCACGAGCAACCCACCATCGTCAAGCTAAGCCTCAGATCTAAAGGCGATTTGGATGTTCAGCAAATCTGCAAAGAACATTTCAGAGGCGGTGGCCATAAGAATGCTGCAGGCGGTGCGAGTTTCAAACCACTCAATAGTACCATCCGCCGTTTCGTTGATCTGCTGCCCGACTACAGCGAGCAAATTCGCTCCGCTTATCAAGAATTTAATAACTAATGCAATACCATGCGTAAACTTTCAATAATCTCTGCCCTGGCAGCCTTAATCTTTATGGCCTGCGGTGAAGGTGGAGGAGAACAAACTACCCAAATAGGAACCAAGTATACCATCCATAAGCAAGGAGACGGCCCCAAGCTGAACACAGCAGAATACGCCTACATACACCTAGATGCACGAGTCAGAGACAGCGTAGTCTTCACGACCCGCGAAGCCGGAGAGCCACAAGTGGCGCCCATCTTACCCGATTCTGTGCAGTCGCCCGATGTAGAGCCCATACTCGACATTATCCGCTAT
Organism: Bacteroidota bacterium; assembly: GCA_038750655.1. Lineage (GTDB taxonomy): Bacteria > Bacteroidota > Bacteroidia > Chitinophagales > Saprospiraceae > JBCDGZ01. The sequence continues at coordinate 2,745 of JBCDGZ010000248.1, forward strand.
CTCTCTGTTGGCGATAGCATTACGACAGCTCTTTCTGTAGATTCTATCCCGCCACCACAGCGTCCTCCTTTTCTGGAAGGTGAGGAGTTTCTCTACTACGACATCGCCGTTTACGAAAGTGTAGACGAGGAGACTTTCCAGGCTCGTCAGGCCGAAAAGCAGGCGGAAGCCATGGCCAAGTTCGAAGCCGTAAGAGCCCGCCAACCCGAAGTGCTCGATATGCTGGCCGCCAATCAGGCTGCCTATGTAGCGGGTACACTCGAAAACGTCCAGACTACAGCCTCAGGCCTCCAATACGTCATACACGAAGAGGGCACCGGGCCACAACCGGAAGCCGGTCAGCTGGTAGCTGTGCAGTATGTAGGTGCGCTCAGTAGCGACGGTACGGTCTTCGATCAGTCCTTCACCGGTGGAGAGCCTATCCAGTTTCCGTTGGGCACAGGCCGGGTCATCCCCGGCTGGGACGAAGGTATCGCATTGCTCAAAGAAGGCTCCAAGGCAACTCTTATCATTCCTTCAGAGCTAGGTTATGGTGCAACAGGTAGCGGTGCTGCCATTCCACCCGATGCCGAGCTGATGTTTTATGTGGAATTGGAAGAGGTGCGGTAGTGGCTTAGCTCTCAAGCTAGAAGACTACTTTATATGTTAATCGGGGCATCTCGCATTTCGGCGAGATGCCCCGATTTGGTTTACTCATCATTTTGACTTCTCAAATGGAGCAGGGCGGCTCGTTTGATTCGTTTTACGCCTAACACATTGATGTTGAATAGGCGTGAAGGTTTCATCAGATTTTAGTAGCGCATAAATATCTACACTTATAAATTGTCCATTCTTTACCTCACAGTCCCTCATTTTTCCTTCATACTTGAAGTTTAGCTTGGCCATTGCTCTTTTGCAGTTGTGATTATTGGTTTCGACAAAACCTTCGATTCTATGAAGTCTTAATTGGTCAAATCCGTACGCGCAGATCAGCGGCATTGCTTCTTGCATGATTCCTTTACCCCCAAAATCTGGAAGTAACCATAGGCCAATTTCAGCTTTCTGGTGGGCTTTTGATATGCCGTTTAAGCCACCGGCGCCGTAAAACTCCTGACCATTGGTAGAGCATATCACCCACCAGCATTGTTCTGGGCTTGCATACCAGGTCATCTGCTCTTGAGTGGCTGCCAAGCTGTCGAAGCTGACTCCGTAGTGTTTGATGACGAGTGGATTTGAAAGTCCTTGATAAATGTGTTGAATGTCGGAGTTGACTATTGTTCTGAGTAGTAAGCGATCAGTTCGGATGCTCAATCTGTCATTACTCATAGGTGGTGTGTTATTTGAGGGCTACGAAAGTTTCCTGCTTTGAAATTTTCACGAGCATATTCTGCTTCTAATGATTTTGGTTGTATTCTTTTAAGCACGCCTGAAGCGAGTTTCCATCTTGGTGTATGCAATTACAAAAAGTAATGCATTCAACATCTGAATCGGACGTGCATTGCGTAGTACAGTCGTTGTAGGTATTGCGTGGGAGTATATCGTAGAATATTTGAGTGTGAAGGATGACAAATAAAACTACGGTAAATACAGCAGCAAAAAATTTCCATGGAAATCTGGTGCTTTGTTCTTTTTTTGTAGGGAGTGCTAATGCTGGCGTTTTTTGATTAATGGGGAATATATTTCTGAATTTATGATAGTTCCAGCAGAGCAAATAGAGAACGGCAAGCGTCATTAGGGGTGATGTTATTTGCGAGCCGTCAAAGCGCACCGATATGGAAAGTATGCATATATTCAAAATAATCGGTAGATATATGAATGCGCCTAGCGTAACGGTTTTTGGGATAAGTAACAGTATAGCCGCCAATACCTGCATGATCCCAACGAAGGTATAGTAGTAGCCCGTATGGTAAAAGGCTTCTAAAAAATTGCCCATTGGATGGTTTACAGCCAATACGGTAAACCGCTCTCCGAGCACTTTTTGCATACCTGAAGGGATAAACCCAGCCGCAAGGGTTACCCGGCAGAATATCGAAAAGTAACTAAGCCATTTATTTCTTCGTGCACTGTGATGTGCCCGGTCAATTGCTTTTGTCAAATTCATATTGCAACTAGTTGCTGGCAATTGGAGTGCCGATAATACCTACAGCAAGTTCTGCCCAGAGGAGAACAAAGACTGAAAGTAGTACCTATTATAATTGCTAAATCCCATTCGCAGTATTGTAGCCTATAGTGGAAACCAAGCCTATTAAAAAGACGACAACGGAAGCGATCAATAGTTTTTGCTTGATGTCAACGCTCCTACCCAGAAAGTACAGATCTTTCACCATCTCCTCATAGACCGTTTCTCCATTGGTCATAATCCTTTTGAATTCTGCCTGGAACTCAGGGAGTGATTGTTTGGCAAAATTGGCGGCATAGAGGCTTCCCTTGTACCCACTCCGCCTAAATTTTCTTCCCCAATATCGATGGGGTAGCATACTCAACAAAGCAAAAACCATAGAAATCATACTAAACCGGATCAGGATCTTTGAGCTTGTTGCGATGATAATTCTATTGGGCTCCGGAGCGACGTACATGGCACCCATCAGCAAGGAAATTAAAATGGAGTTGACCGTAAGTACAATACTCGCTTTGCTATCTACCATTTTTAACAGGTTATAATGGTTGCGAGAGAGTGTCCTAAACAGCGTTTGCACTCCTCTGGGGTCAAACATTTTTAGTTTGGCGCGCTCCTTGTCAAAACCGGGATCCACTGTTTTGTCTTTACCCTTCTTTTTGTGCTTTTTTTCTCCTTCTTCTTTCATTTTGGCATTTTTGTTTCTTTACCAAAGAAAGGCATTTCTCTTTTATGACTTCAAAGTGATGTATCTTATAAGTGGTAAGTTCAGTCCTGTTGCTTTAAGAGGTGATTTGTATTAAAGCACTTGCTGGATGTCATTTTACTCCACCATATAACTACCTCGGTCGCTAGACGCCTGCACTAAGCTATCATTGAAGTATTCATACTGCTGCTTGATCAACCCTTTGTATTCATAATAAGGAGGCTGAATATTGTTGATATTATTGGTATTCCACGAATTCCAGAGATTGGCGAGTTCAGCTTGCTCTACAGGTCTTGACCCGGCAAGGTTGTTGGCTTCGTACGGATCTGATTCCATATCGAAAAAACTCAGACCGACATTGGGAAGCGGCTGATGGA
>JBCDGZ010000249.1:0-5619 GCA_038750655.1 Bacteroidota bacterium
AGCGGATGTCGTAATAAAATAATAATCTCCAAAGTAAGAAAGGGAAAATATTTGCTGTACGAAGAATTTGAATATGATTCACTAAAAACGTTGGTCGATGGTTTTGTAAAGGCTAAAAAAAATAACTTATACGGGGTAGTTAATAAAAAGAATGAAGAGGTCATACCAATAGCATATGATAAGATAACGACTGAAAAGGATCGATTCGCTCTTGTATATAAGGCAGACAAGGTAGGATTATTTGATATCACTGGGAAACCATTAATACCAATGGGATATGACACAATAGATATTCAATTCTATTATGAAAGAGGAGATATAAGCCCAATTTTTCTAATAAAGAAAGATAATCGTTGGGGAGTATTAGATTACAAGTACGAAATACTGATCCCTATGATCTATGACCAGATAGAATTATTCTATTCGAGATTTTTTAGAGTCAAGAAAGATGGAAAATTTGGATTAATAACTAGAGAAGGCGAGATAATAGAAAAGTTAGAATATGAAAAGCTAGACTTCTCATCTGGGCGTGGTAAAATTTTTTACAATGCAAAGAAGAGCAAGAAAAAGATTTCTACTAAATATCTTGAGAATATACAAGGTGAAATAAGTGTAAAAAAATTAAATTAAGAGATAGCCAGCCATCTACCTAAAGCAACACAGGCATAGGGAATTTTCACCTCGCTTCTCTTGTTAGAAGCAATATGAAGACCACAACGACCATTTCACTAGAGGTCATCCCCTATACCGAATACGAAAGCAAACTCCCGCAAGAAGGCAATTACATCCTCGCTCAAATCGATGGCGAAGCCATCTACGTCTATCAAGCCTTTAACCATCCAATCGCCAACTACGCGGTAGCAAATCAGCGTTTTGGCGGCTCGGCGTACAGCTTCTCTCGCATGAGCTGGATCAAACCCAATTTCCTCTGGATGATGTATCGCGCAGGCTGGGCCACCAAGCCCAATCAGGAGCGCATTCTGGCCATCAAAATGACACTGGCTGGATTTATTGAACTGCTTGATGCTGGCGTTTATTCCAGCTATCAGCCTCGGTTATATTCCACTAGAGCAAATTGGAAGGCCGCTCTTGCCGATAGTGAAGTCCGTATCCAATGGGACCCTGATCATGGGCCTGGAGGGGATAAGCTCAATCGCAGAGCAATTCAGATCGGAATTAGGGGGCAACTACTTGTAAAGTTCAATGAGGAATTTATCCTTTCGATAAGCGATGTCACGGATTTTGTTCATCAGCAGCGGAAGAGATTGGAGGAAGAGCCGCAGGCCCTTCGGGTCATCAAGGAGAAAGTCCTCAATTTGGATCAAACGCTTCTGACAAAGTATGCCATTCCAGGCCACTGGCCTATCGCACCGTAGAACCTCCCCTACTCCACCAGGTGCTCCTCTAGCCCTTCCCCATCCCCACCATCCGCATAGCGGCTCAATCGCTCCTGGCACTCCTCGCAGATGCCCAAATGGGCAATGGCGCGGTCGTAGGCCTCCGGGTCATCCCGCAGCTTTCCGCGCATGTAGCGGTCCAGCGTCGCGTCATCCAAGCAGCGGTATTGCCGGAAAATGGGGCCTAGACGGCGCAAAACCGCGTAAATACTCATCAAGAGCAATAGAAGGATTATTACAGACATCGACTCTTGCTGTTGAAAAGACTTTGCAGCGTAGAATTTGAGGATTTTTTTAGCATAATGATCGGATTAAGGAGGCAGCAAGCGGAGAAAAGAATACCTTTGCCGTGAAATTGACGAACAGGTGCTAGAAGCAACACCAGACAAAGATAACCATTTACGACTATACTATGAAAATCTGCATCGATGCGAGGAATATCAGAGCCAATCCCAGCGGCTTGTGCCGCTACGCCCTGCATATTGTTCGCGGAATGGCTGAACTCGATAAGACGAACACCTACTACATTCTACGAGATAAGCGCTTTCAAAAGCGCATTGTGGACAATGATAATTTTATTGACATCTACGATCCGCTCAAGGATACCGGGTCGGTGCAAAATGCCCTTTTTGGGGCCTTTGTAGTCAACAAGTATCAACTCGATGTTTTTCATACCCTCAATCAAGTGGTGCCTTTTGGGCTGAAGGCCAAGCGCATTTTGACGACCGTCCACGACCTGATGTGGTTCGAGGCTCCTACCCTCTCCTTCGAAAGTAAGGCCAAGGCCAGGGGGGCCAACCTGCTGGCGCGTACCTCCTTCGCCTCCTCTTACCGCCGAGCCAATAAGGTGATCTGCATTTCTAAAACGACCGAAAAAATCTTTCAAAACTGGTTCCCCAAACAGGCCCACAAGACGGCCGTCGTCTCTCATCATGATGTCTTTTTCCTCGATGACAATACCCGCGATCACTTCGATATGGAGGAGCTGAACCAGGAATTGCCGGAGCGCTTTATCTTCTCTATTGGCAACTCGAAGCCATACAAGAATGTGGATGGAGTTTTTAAAGCCTTTAGCCGTATTGCAGCGGCCTATCCGAAGGTGAAGATTGTGGTGGTAGGAAGAATGGACCGCAAGGCTGTTTTGCAGGAGCTGGCGCAGCAGTTGGGGATTGCTCAGCAAGTACACTTTGTGAGCCAGCAGGTGAGCGATCATGATTTAAAGCTGTTGTTCAAACGGGCGCAATTTCTGGCTTTTCCCTCCTTTTATGAAGGCTACGGCATTCCGCTCTTGGAAGCACTGAGTATGGGCTGCCCGGTGCTGGGCTCGACAGTGGATATTGTTAAAGAAACGACAGGCGGCGTAGCAACCTACGTCGATCCTCATGATCTTGAGGAAATGGCTACACGGATGCGCAGATTGTTGGAGGAGCCCCGTTTCCAAGCAGAACTGCGGCAGCAGGGCCTTGACTATATCGATAGCCTACGCAGTTACAACTCCGTTGAACGGACCCACCGCCTTTACTTCGAATAGCCTTACTTGTTGCGCACCACTTCCCGCACTCGGCGACGATTATTCGCCCGACGGATCAATAAAACGGTAACGTGGATGGCGACACCCAGGATGGCCCAGAAGATCACCCTAGAGCGACGAATCAGTCCAAAGATCAGTCCTAACTCTCCACCGAGACCCAAAATTTGGAAGGCCCAGCTGGAGCTACCTTCGCTGACCCCAAGGCCCTGCGGAATGACGAAGAAAATCGTTGAGCTCAAAGAGAGCAAGGCGACTACGGTGATCAACTCTGCGATGTGCGGCTCTTGGCCAAGCAGTATGAAGATGACATAAATCTCGACCAAACTCAGGGCCCGCCCCAGCATTTTGAAGAAGAAGCTGATGATGAAACGGCTGAAAGGCAGCGGCTCGTTGCGGTATTCGTTGAGGAATTTGAGTTTTTTCAAAATGTAGCCCGAAAGGCGCGTAGGTACCGTTGTCATCGTTGCCCAAGACATCAGCAGACCAATAACCATCAGAACGCAAGAGGTGATGATCATCGGAATGACCAGCTTTTCTGGCATTTCGACCAAGGATAAGGTGATTAGCACGGTGATGGCCGTAAACAAAATCCCAGTCAGCGAGTGGATCAGGCGGTTTTGGACGATGGCGCTACTGGCATCTTCGAGCGACATCCAACTGGTCATACTCTTGATCTTATAAGGCTCCCCGCCGAGGCCCGCCAGCGGAATGATGGCATTGTAAGCATCTCCCGTAATCTCGATGTAGAGCAAATCGATAAAAGGAATCTTATGCTTGATTAGATTAGAAGTACTCAGCGTATTAGCGATGATCCAAGGGATGGCGGTTGCGAAGACCAGAAAGATCATTCCTCCCACGGTAGAAAGCGATTCGAAGACCGCCTCAACCTCCATGTTATAGATCAGCAGGCAGAGAATCACCACCCCGATCATGTAAAACAGGATGGGATCTGGGGCTCTTAGGGCGTATTTTTTCTTTTTTTTAGCATTCACGGTTCTGGTGATGGTAATAGCCACCACGACCGAGCCGATGCAGACCAGCCAGAACATGACCTTGTACAGACCGACAACGCAGAGAATGAAGGCGATGAAGGCCGAAACATCTTGTTTGTCGATGCCGCGCAGCAGGCCAACCAGCTTTTCCCACCAGTGCTTGCTCTTGGCCGCCAGCTCATCTACCTCCTTGGTCACCTGCAAATTGGTCAAATGCTCCTTTTTATTCCAGGTAAACATGGCCATTCGCCCAGCGATATAGAGGGCGAGGAGGAAGAAAATGATGGTCGCAAAAAAGTATATATCGAGTCCAGTAGCTCGGTAGCCACTTATGCCGAGGGCAGAGAAAAAGACAATATATCTTAAATTATCCGTCAAGGTATCGTACCAGGCGCCAAACTGGGAGCCCTTGAAGGTCAGCCGAGCCAGCTCTCCGTCACAACCATCGAGGATGGAGGCGATTTGGAAGATCAATCCACCTACCGCGATCCACATATACTCACCGGAGGCAGCCAGCCAGGCGCCCCAGATGGTAAAGAAGAAAACGAAGGTGGTCATCGCATTGGGCGATACGCCAAAGCGGCTCAGGAAGAGGCTAGTACGAGTAGAGATATGGCGGTTAATGTTCTTACTCACCCAGCCATCGGTTGGTTTGATCAGGGATTTGAGGAGGCGGCGTTCCGCCTCTTTGAACATTCCGGGATTATCGACGTCCTGCCAGCCCGCATCCGGGATGACTTCGGCGCGCATGCCCTTTTCGTCCATAAACTGACCGACGATGTTGCTCACAGAGTGAGCGCCAGCCTCCGCTTTAGCAGCAATTTGCTTACCGTAGCCAGCCGGGAAGTAGAAAAGGCCAGTATCGATGAGATTATAATCGTTGATTTCTTTGCCGATGGATCGGATCAGCCCTTCGCCTTCCTGCACTTTAGTGGCATCGTCGAGGTCGAAGACGTCGTCGATTTTAGGATCGCAGGCCAGGGCTGGGAGTTCGGCATTAGCCTCCATTCTAGCCTTAAAGTCCTTGACCGTACCGACAGAGAAGACATGGTCGGCCATCGTCAGCAGGAAAGGGGCATCGACAGCGCCGGCGCCGGCGGCCAGAGAGACCCCATTGCCCAGTTTGTAGTTTTCGCAGTTGACGTACTCGATGTCCAGCCCGCCAAGGCGCTTACTTTTGCCCATCACCTCAGCGATCTGGTCGTGGTAGCGGCCCGTAACAACTCGGAAATGCTCAATACCTGCTTCTTTAAGGGTAAGGACAGCTCTTTCGAGGAGACGAAGGCCTCCTAGGCGAAGAAGTACCTTAGGCATCTGGGTACCTTCAGCTTTAAACCTTTGGCTGTCGCCGGCCGCCAGAATGACGGCGTGTTTGATAGGAACTAAGTTGTTTTCAGTATTCGTCTTATTGTCTTGCCCCTCCAGTCCTTTTTGTGTATCAATCATAGTTACGAAAATAGTCTTGTGAAAACGCCTCGATGATCAATTTTCCGATCATAAAGCTCGGAAAATGAGCAAAGAAGGGTGAAATTCAAAAATTGTCAGAATTCCACAAGTAGCCTTTGTTACTCGTAAAACCCTTGGGTTCAGATCGCTCTTTTGACTGTAAAGAAGAGCTACACACTGCTAATTCCAAGTAAATATTTATGTAACACCTTTTGTAAACGCAAACCATAAAGCTGCCCCTTCTAGAACACAA
>JBCDGZ010000250.1:0-5567 GCA_038750655.1 Bacteroidota bacterium
ATGGTAATACAACGCAAAGCGCAAGGTACAATATTATGGGTATAAATGCTTGTAACAACTGAGATTGCTCATTTCTATACCCCATGCGTATATTTTTGTGCCAATTTTTTAAATTAAAAAAATAATTAAAATGAACAAAGGAGATTTAATCAACAAAGTTGCAGAAGACGCTAACCTGACAAAATCACAGGCAGCCGAAGCACTGAATTGTGTAATCAGCTCCATTGGTGAAACACTTAAGGATGGCAAGAAAGTAAGCCTTTTGGGCTTTGGTACTTTCACGATGACGGAGCGCAAAGCGCGCACAGGTAGAAATCCACAAACCGGAGCTACCATCCAGATTCCTAGCAAGAATGTTGTAAAATTTAAGCCTGGTAAAGAACTGGTTGACAATTTGAACTAAGAGTAAGATATAACGTACCGTAATTAAGAGCGCCGGGCCACAGCTTGAGGTAAGCGGCCCGAAAGGATAAAAGGCAAGTCATCAATGGTGATTTGCCTTTTGTCATTAAGCGAAAAAATTTACTTTTGCAATCGGCAAACTATTTGTATTGCCTCTGTGGACAGTTCATGTCAGTCCCTTACCAAAAATTATCTAATTTAAGCTACACCATGAAATTCGGAACGAAAGTCATTCATGCCGGCATTGTGCCCGATCCTTCTACTGGCGCTATCATGACGCCTATCTATCAGACCTCTACCTATGTGCAAAGATCACCAGGTGACCACCAGGGCTATGAGTACGCCCGAACGCAAAATCCAACGCGTACTGTACTGGAAAACAACCTGGCTGCTTTGGAGAACGGTACCCACGGCATCTGCTTTGCTAGCGGCATGGCTGCTATGGATGCGGTACTCAAATTACTCAACCCCGGTGATGAAATCATTGCAACCAACGACATTTATGGTGGCTCCTATCGCCTGATTACGAAAGTCTTTGAGCGCTTCGGCTTGAAAGGACACTTCGTTAGTATGGACCAGCCGGAGCAGGTTGAGAAATTGATCAATAAAAATACGCGCCTGCTGTGGATTGAAACACCAACCAATCCGATGCTCAACGTCATCGACATCCGCAAAATCAGCCGGGTTGCGAAGAAGCACAAGATTATGACCTGCGTCGATAATACTTTTGCCTCTCCTTTTCTGCAAAACCCGCTCGACCTCGGAGCCGATATTGTCACCCACTCGGCAACCAAGTATATTGCCGGGCACTCCGATGTTGTACTGGGGGCGGTCGTCGTCAAAGATGCCCAACTGGCCGAACAGTTCTACTTCATCCAGAATGCCTCTGGCGCCGTACCGGGTCCGCAGGATTGCTTCCTGACTTTGCGCGGAATCAAAACGCTGCACCTGCGGGTAGAGCGGGCTTGTAAGAATGCCAAGAAGATTGCCAAGGCCCTACAGTTGCATCCGAAGGTCGGTAAGGTTTACTATCCTGGCTTCAAGGACCATCCGAATCACGAGGTGGCCAAAAAGCAGATGCGCGACTTTGGAGCGATGGTATCTTTTGATTTTAAGGACGATAGCTACGAGGTAGCCCAGAAGGTGCTGAGTAATACCCAGTTCTTCTTATTAGCAGAATCATTGGGGGGCGTAGAATCTTTGATTGGCCATCCGGCCAGTATGACCCATGCCTCTATCCCGAAAAAGGAACGCCTGAAGGTAGGGCTGACCGATTCCCTTATTCGCCTGAGTGTTGGTATTGAGGATGTAGACGACCTGATTGCGGACTTGGAAGAGGCTTTTGTCAATATTTAAACGACTTAACCGGCCAATCGATAAAAGGCCTGATTGCTGCGAGCAATCAGGCCTTTCTAAGGTTGTCATTAACCGTTGAGCTTAAGCGTATACGGCTTCTTTGCTAAATTTCTTAACGAGCAGGTAGTAGAACATTCCTCTGAATTTGTTGCGATTAGCAGATCCCAACTGCTCGCATACTTCCTTCAAAGCAGCATCCAGCGCTGGGCTGTCCTCCAGACCTAACTTTTTGATAAGGAAATTATTTTTTACTCTAGCCAATTCTTCTGGATCAGTACAAGATACTTTTGAAGAATCATCAGAATAGATAGCTGGCCCGAGGCCCTTAGTTACTGCGGTGAGCAGGTCTGCGTCAAAGCTGATACCAAGCTTGTTCATTTCGTCTTGATAGCGGCTGACGGCTTCATCAAATTTACTCATAGTTAAAGGTTTATTTGATTATTAAATGGTTTTTCCGGCACTAAAGTTAATGAAATGTTCAAGACTTTCCATACGTAAAAAATACAATTTGAGGGGATTAGTTAATGGGTTAATTATCGCCCTTACGAGGTAGTGCATAAGAGAAGAGATGCCCCTCTTGTCCATTCTTGTTTTGAGGCGTTCTGATAAAAATTTTCATTTTTTTTGAATTTTTTTCTTCTCTCACTAAGAGACTGATAATCAAACACATACCTAAAATATTTAATGTCAAATAACTGGTAAATCAAATATTATTTTTCAAAATTATTATGGAATTTTTGCCTTTGCGCCGTCTATGTGCCGAAAGTTTGAAATGTTTAACTCAAAAAATTAGTCAAAATGGACAAGAAAAATCTTTTGCACACCGAACGAGTACACTCAAGAAACAAAACCATCTTTTTGGACCTCAAAGTCTCCGAGCGCGGCAGCAACTATCTGGTCATCACCGAAAGCCGCTTAACGGACGAGCAGCAGGACCAATACGAGCGCAATACGATGGTTTTATTTCAGGATGAATTGCGGAGATTTAGCGAGAGCCTCACCCGCATGCTCCTGCAATTTACCAACACCGATCAGGGCCCCAGCGAGGAGCAGATCGCCGAAGCTCGCCAGACTTATCCTCGGGCCTACTATTCCTGGACAGAGGAAGAAGATCACGACCTTCGCCTCCTGGTAGAAAGTGGCAGTGAAATGGAAGAAATGGTCATTCACCTGCAAAGGGCCGAAGGGGCGGTATTGCGCCGCATCCGCCGACTCAAGCTCTCGGAAGCCTATCCTCAAACGGCCAAGGCCGCCTAAGACAGCGAATGTTCTATTCGCCACTCGCCGCCCCGGTCTGGGCTGGCGAGTCGGTGGATAGTTGAACGACCAAAAATCCAATCTATGACATTTTACAGCAATAACAATCTCAACATCAAAGCTTGGGCGGAGGAGGATCGCCCTCGGGAGAAATTCCGCAACATGGGCAAAAAGCATCTCACTGATGCGGAGTTGCTGGCCATCTTGCTGAATACGGGCAGTCGCGCAGAGACGGCCGTAGGCTTGGCGCAGCGCATCCTCCGATCAGTCGGCAATAATCTCAATGCCCTAGGCAAGTGCAGTGTAAAGGAGCTGATGGTCTTTCGCGGGATTGGCGAGGCCAAGGCCATCACGATTGCCTCGGCGCTGGAAATTGGGCGGCGGCGGCAGCTCAGCAGCACGGTGCAGCAGGCGCAGATGCGCAGCAGTAAGGACGCCTACCAGTTGATTGCTCCGGCCCTGCGGGACCTCAAGCAGGAGGAGTTCTGGATTCTGCTGCTCAATCGCTCCAACCGCTTCATCGGCAAAACCTGCATCAGCACGGGCGGCGTCTCTGGCACCGTCGTCGATGCCAAGGTCATCTTCAAAAGGGCGATTGAGAGCCTGGCTTCTTCGATCATCCTCTGTCACAACCACCCCTCCGGTAATCTCAAACCTAGCCTGGCGGATATAAAAATCACCCAGAAGCTCAAGCGCGCCGGCGATTCTCTAGATATTGCGGTATTGGACCATATCATCATCACCGATAACAGTTATTACAGTTTTGCCGATGAAGGCAGGATGTAACGCGTAATTATCCCTATCTTCGCAAACCTTATCTAAGATCGGATGTTTTAACTTCACCATTCAATGGATAAAAATAAACTAGACATCTATCTGCTTCAGAGGGTGTTGGCACTAGCCAAGCCCTATAAAGGCATTTTCCTACTGGCGGGCCTACTGGCGGTCGTCCTGGCACCATTGGCTACGCTACGCCCTTATCTGGTGCAGCGCATGGTGGATGACTATATTTTTCAATATGACATCCCGGGCCTAACAACAATGGCCATGATTTTCTGTGGTGTTCTCATCTTTGAGGTAATCCTGCGTTACTTTTTCATCTATTCTACTAGCTGGCTAGGCCAATCGGTAATCAGAGACCTCAGGGTTACCGTATTCAAACACATCACCAGCCTGCGACTGAAGTATTTCGACCACACTCCCATCGGAACGTCAACCACCCGGACCATCAACGATATTGAAACCATTAATACCGTGTTCTCTCAGGGTGTTATCACGATCGTTGCCGATATTCTGACCCTCCTTGCCGTTTTTATCATCATGCTTTACACCAGTTGGAAGCTCACGTTGATCTGTCTGACGGTAATGCCGCTTTTGATTATCGCCAGTTATATCTTCAAGGAAAAGGTCAAGGCCTCCTACCAGATCGTGCGGACGCAAATATCCAAGATGAACGCTTTTTTGCAAGAGCGAATCACAGGAATGCGCATCTTGCAAATCTTCAATGCCGAAGAAAAGGAGATGGAGAAGTTCAAAGCCATCAACCGAGAATATACACAGGCTAACCTCAATTCCATCTTGTATTACGCTGTTTTCTTCCCTGTCGTCGAGATCATCTCTGCCGCCTCCCTGGGCTTGATGATTTGGTGGGGAGCCGGAAAAGTCATTGATGGCGGGGTGACGCTGGGTACTCTAGTGGCCTTCCCCCTCTACCTTTCTATGTTATTCCGTCCCATCAGAATGCTGGCGGATAAATTCAATACCTTGCAGATGGGGCTGGTGGCCGCCGAGCGGGTCTTCAATATCCTTGATAAGACTGAGCAAATTCCGGATAAGGGTAAATTAAAGCTGGATCGGCTGAATGGTCATATTCGCTTCGATAAAGTCAGCTTTGCCTATAATGCCCGGGATTATGTGCTTAAGGATGTCAGCTTTGAAATTGAGCAAGGAGATACCTTGGCTATTGTAGGCAGTACCGGCTCCGGAAAAACGACGATTATCAATATTCTCAATCGGTTCTACGAAATTCAGAAAGGGAAAATTACCATTGATGGCCACCGATTGGAAGACTTTGAACTGGACAATTTGCGATCGCGCATCGCGGTGGTGTTACAGGATGTCTTCTTATTCTCGGGAACGGTATTGGAAAATATTACCCTGCGCGACGACCGAATCAGCAAAGAAGAGGTCATCGAATCGGCAAAGATGATTGGAGCGCATGAGTTTATCGAGAAGCTGCCTGGCGGCTACGATTATCAGGTAATGGAGCGGGGAGCGACCCTTTCGATGGGGCAGCGCCAGCTGATCTCCTTCGTCCGCGCCCTGGTTTTTGATCCCGATATTCTGATTCTCGATGAGGCCACCTCCTCTATCGACTCGGAAACGGAGGCGGTTATCCAGTACGCCATCGAAAAACTGATCACCAAACGTACCTCCATTATCATCGCCCACCGACTGTCCACCATCCGCCATGCCGACAATATTTTGGTCATGGACAAGGGTAAGGTAGCCGAATTTGGCTCTCATCACCAATTGCTCGAAATTGAAGAGGG
>JBCDGZ010000251.1:0-5402 GCA_038750655.1 Bacteroidota bacterium
AGTTTTTCGATAAAGAACAATTTTTAACCAACGTAACGAACAAACACATTGAACCTTGAAGATATTCATAAGGCGTACTTCATTGGAATTGGAGGAATCGGCATGAGTGCCATTGCGCGGTATATGAATAGCCAGCAAACGGAGGTTCATGGATACGATAAAACAGAAACAACGCTGACCAGAACGCTGGCCAGTGAAGGGATTACGATCCATTACGAGGATAATATCAGCTATATTCCGGAAGGTGTCGACTTGGTGGTTTATACCCCAGCGGTACCGGAGCAGCATCAGGAGCTGCAATATTTTCGGAAGGAGGGCTATGTGGTGAAAAAACGGGCGGAGGTGCTGGGCATAATCAGCCAGAGCAAAAAGACGCTGGCGGTGGCCGGTACGCACGGAAAAACCACGACCAGCTCGATTGCCGCCCACCTGATTCGCAGTTGTGGCGTTGACGCAGCAGCCTTCCTGGGGGGTATTGCCTTGAATTTTGACTCTAATTACGTCTCCGGTCAAAGCGACTGGGTGGTAGTGGAAGCCGACGAGTATGATCGCTCTTTTCTGCATCTGCGTCCCGATATTGCCATTCTCCTTTCGATGGATGCCGATCATCTAGACATCTACGGCAGCGGAGAGCAGGTTGTAGTCAGCTTTCGGGCCTTCGGCAACTGCATCAAAGACGGCGGAACCCTGATTATCCATCAGCAATTGCTAGAGGTTTATGGTCGGCCCGCTCTGGAGGAACTAGAGCAAAGAAATATTGACATCATTAGTTATGGATTAGAAGCCGGGCAATGCCGGGCCAGCGCAGTACAAGTCCGCAACGGCCACTTTGTCTTCGACTATCTCAGTCCAACAGAAAATATCCCGGCGATCACTTTTCGCCTACCCGGGCACCACAATACCGAGAATGCCACCGCTGCCATTGCCGCAGCGCAGCAGCTGGGCTTGGGCGGCGAGGCGATCAAAGCGGGACTCGCTTCTTTCAAAGGAATTAAGCGTCGATTTGAAATGATTTATCAGGATAAGCGTAGCGTCTACATTGACGATTATGCCCATCATCCTTCAGAACTCCGGGCGGCTATTGCCGCTGCGCGCAGTCTGTTCCCAGATCGAAAGATCACGGGCGTTTTTCAACCCCACCTCTATTCGAGGACCAGGGATTTCGCCGAGGGCTTCGCCCAAGCTCTGGATGAATTGGATGAGCTACTACTGCTCGACATCTATCCAGCCCGCGAGCTGCCCATCCCCGGCATCAGCTCTACAAGCTTGCTGGATCGGATGAACAACCCCAGCAAGTCGCTGATCAGCAAATCAGCCTTACTGGACCACCTGCGGCAACAGCGCCCCGAAGTCTTACTGACCCTTGGCGCCGGCGACATTGGAGCATTGGTAGAACCCATTAAAGCATTGCTGAGTGATGAATGAGGATACGAAAAGGACATTGAAACGCATCAGCCTGATTGGAATCGTACTGCTGATCGCCGCAATGCTGATTTCGGCAGTGGAAAAGAAGCGCAGCATCAAGGCCAAAGAGGTACTGATCAATATCCAACTGCTGCCCGACAGCACCAGTTTGATCAAAGCCGAAGACATTCTGTTGACCATCGAGCGCAGCTTTGGCCATCGCCTAGTGGGCGTGCCTCTCGGCGCGATCAACATCGAACGGGTGGAGCGGGTACTGGAAGCAGACCCTTTTGTGCTCACCGCCAATGCTTATGTGGATGCGCAGCAGAAGGTGCACATCAGCCTGGAACAGCGGATACCGATTCTGCGCATTATTGACAGGAACGGGACGAGCTACTACCTGGATACCTACGGAGAACGAATGCCTCCTTCGAAGCATTTCACCGCCAGGGTGCTGGTGGCGACGGGAAATATTCCGCCTTACGACGAGGAATATTTAACGAAACGAAAACACGTCCTCAAGGACTTGTACGAGTTGACAAAAACGGTACTAAGCAATGAAGTGTTGCAATCGCTTTGCGAACAGATTTATGTGGACAAGAAAAGAGAATATGTATTGATCCCCAAAGTGGGCCGGCAGAAAATCCTGCTGGGTAAATACCATAACATCGAAGACAAATTATTCAGATTATTCACCTTCTACAATGAAGGGATACCTTATACAGGATGGAACAAATATTCGACAATAAATTTAAAATACAAAGGTCAGGTCGTTTGCAAGAAGAGATAGCCCAGCACCACCCGTGTACGCTAATGCTGCGATCTGTGATCATCTGCTAACAAACTTATACTATGATGGATAACTTAAACACTTCCAAAACGAAGGTTGTCGTTGCGCTAGACATCGGAACGACAAAAGTATGTGCCATTGCTGGACGCAAAAATGAGCACGGCAAGCTTGAAATCCTCGGTGTCGGTAAAGTGGCTTCCAATGGTGTATCTCGCGGCGTTGTTTCGAATATCGAAAAAACCGTGAAGGCCATCTCCGAAGCCGTCGCCGCCGTCGAGCGCGCTACAGGCGAATCGGTGAAGGATGTGTACGTCGGAATTGCTGGCCAACACATTAAAAGTCTGCAACATCGCGGTATTCTCACCCGCGACAGCAGCCACACCGAAATCAGTCACCAGGACATTGGTAAGCTGATCAATGATATGTACAAATTGGTGTTGCCTCCGGGCGACAAGATCATCCACGTCATTCCTCAGGAATATACGGTGGATAATGAGCAGGGCATTACGGATCCTATCGGGATGTCGGGGGTACGCTTGGAAGCCAATTTCCATATCATCACTGGTCAAATTACGGCCTCTAATAATATCCACCGCTGTGTTGAGCGGGTTGGCCTAAAGGTCAAAGATATGACGCTAGAGCCCATCGCTTCTTCTTACGCTGTACTAAGCGAAGAGGAAAAAGGAGCGGGAATTGCCCTAGTGGATATTGGTGGCGGAACAACGGATTTGACCATTTTTCAGGAAGGCATCATTCGCCACACGGCAGTCATCCCCTTCGGCGGTAATGTGATTACCAAAGACATCAAAGAAGGCTGTACGGTGATGCATCAGCAGGCGGAGAAGCTGAAAGTCAAATTTGGCTCTGCCCTTTCTGATCAGGTATACGAAAATCGCATCATCACTATTCCCGGACTGATTGGACGCGAGCCGAAGGAGATTTCGGAGAAAAACCTGGCGTTGATTATTCAGGCGCGCATTGAAGAAATCTTCGACTATGTGCTCTGGGAAATCCGCCGCTCCGGCTTCGAGCGCCAGCTCATTGGCGGCATCGTGCTGACGGGTGGAGGCGCACTGATGAAGCATTTGGATAAAATGGTAGAATTCCACACCGGCATGAGCACCCGTCTGGGCGTTCCGGTCGAGCATCTGGCCCATGGCTACGATGAGCGCATCTGCAGCCCCATCTACGCTACTGGTATCGGTTTGCTGCTCAAGGGCATTGAGGCCGCCGAAATGGAGCCAGAGGTGGTGGAAGAGGAAGAAATTCCAGTACCGGAGGCAGTGGTTGCCGAGGAGCCTGCCATCAAGGAGGAGCCCAAACCGGCAGACAAGTGGTACGACCAGTTATTCAAAAAAACCAAAGAGTGGTTTGAAGCGGATACTTCCGATGTAGAATTCTAGATCATTGATTTAAATTATCCATCAAAGGCTCAGTACAGACGAATCGAGAACTAACTTTATCACTACTGAAACAGACTATGGGGCCAAAAGCCCTGAAGAGAAAACAAATAACTATTTAAAAACAAGTTGTGATTCACAATTTTTTATATCACTCATAAATCTCAGATCATGCAATTTGATTTACCAAAAGAAGAAGGGTCGATCATTAAGGTAATAGGCGTAGGAGGAGGAGGCAGCAATGCCGTCACACATATGTTCAAGCAAGGCATCGTAGGTGTAGACTTCGCCATTTGCAATACTGATAATCAGGCCCTGGAGCTCAATCCAGTTCCCACTAAGATACATCTAGGCCCCGAACTCACCGAAGGACGCGGTGCGGGCTCTAAACCTAATATTGGCCGTCAGGCCTGTCTGGAATCCATCGAGGATGTCCGCAAATTTTTGGAAGATAAAACCAAGATGCTCTTTGTTACTGCGGGCATGGGGGGGGGTACCGGAACGGGTGCTGCACCAATCATTGCCAAAGCCGCACAGGAGCTGGATATTCTCACAGTGGGTATTATCACTCTCCCCTTCACCTTTGAAGGACGTCGACGCACCAGCCAGGGCTGTGATGGTTTGGAAGAATTGAAGAAAAATGTCGATACCCTCATCGTCATCTCTAATGATAAACTGCGTCAGATTCACGGTAATCTGTCGCTCTCGGATGCCTTTGCAAAGGCCGACGATATTCTGGCCACTGCCGCCAAAGGCATCGCCGAGATCATCACCGTTCCGGGATACGTCAATGTTGACTTTGAGGATGTCAATACAGTCATGCGCGGTAGTGGCGTAGCCATTATGGGTACGGCTATTGCAGAAGGCGAAGATCGCGCCAAGCGCGCAGTCGATGAAGCCCTCAGCTCTCCGCTGCTGGAAGACAACAACATCAAGGGTGCCCAGCACATCCTGCTGAACATCACCTCCGGTACTCGCGAGGTAACGATGGACGAAATTTTTGAAATTACTGAATTTGTACAAGAGGAAGCGGGCTACGGTACCGACTTGATCTGGGGTAACTGTTTCGACGAAAACCTCGGCGACAATATCTCGGTGACCGTTATTGCTACGGGCTTTGAGCATAAAGACCCCAAGTCGAAGCTCAACCCAGAAGAAGAAAAAATCGTCGTTTCGCTCGATGATGAGAGCAGAAACCTCTCTGACCTTGGTCATAAGGAGGAGCGCAGCAACAGTTCGAAGACCTACGAGTTCGAGAACTTGGAGCCGACGATTGCCCGCTACCGTCGGGATCACTACTCGTACGATGAGCCGTATATCAAATCAGAGGACAAGGAAAGATTGGAAGAGGAACGCCGCCGCCGCCAGGAGCGCGAGGCTTATCGCCGTGAGCAGGAGCGCAAGCGCCTGCGCAACAACGGTACCCGACTGAATAACCCTCAGACGGTAATCGACCTAGAGAATCAACCGGCCTACATTCGCCGCAAGATCAACCTGGATGATGTCCCCCACTCTTCCGACGAGACCTACTCCAGATGGACCATCAACGAAGACGATGAACCCGAACTCAAAACCGGCAATTCTTATTTGCATGATAATGTAGATTAACGTCTACGAGCCTTCATTTAGAGGCGCAAGTTCCCGGACGCGGGAGCTTGCGCCTTTTTTGTTAGTACACCTGTTAAAGATTGAGTGAACCGGATGAAACTCCCTTAGAGGCCTCCGATAACTGGCGGCTGCGGCTGGAGGAGGATTGCGCTCGCTCGATTGTCACCGTGTCGTCCAACGGTGGGCAAGCACAGCCTGAG
>JBCDGZ010000252.1:0-5340 GCA_038750655.1 Bacteroidota bacterium
TGATGGAGCAAATGCCACCAGGCTAAAGAAAATACAGACTACCTGTCGAATCATCGAAATGCCCCGACAGTTGTCAGCATTTCTGATCAATAAAATTCACTCTACTATAAAATGATTAGGCTAAAGACAGTTTTCAAGGAGGAGTTGAAAACGAGAATTAGTCTATGCTTTATACGACGTTGTTTTCGAAAACAAACATAAAGAATATTTCGCAACTGATCAATAGTCGCACCATTTTTTAACAAAAAAAATGAAACTAAACGGCCCCTTACCGCACGCCCCAGTCAATCTCCGGCTTGCCCTGCTGCCGAAGCAGTTCATTGGTCTTCGAAAAATGCTGGCAACCCATAAATCCATTGCCCGCCAGCGGGGAGGGGTGTACCGATTCCAAGACGTAATGCTTCATCTCATCGATCAGCACTTTTTTATTGCGGGCAAAGTTGCCCCAGAGCAGAAAGACGATGCCTTCCTTTTCATCAGAGATGCGGCGAATGACGGCATCGGTAAATTGCTGCCAGCCGATCTTCTTGTGCGACCCTGCTTTCTTATGCTCAACCGTTAGCATCGCATTGAGTAGGAAGACGCCCTGTTGGGCCCAGTGCGTGAGGTCGCCATGATTAGGGATGGGCAGGCCCAGGTCATTATTGATTTCTTTGTAGATGTTGCGAAGAGAAGGCGGAATACGGACGCCTTTGGGAACAGAAAAGCAGAGCCCCATAGCCTCCCCAGGTCCATGATATGGGTCTTGCCCCAGGATAACGACCTTAAGCTGATCAAAGGGCGTCGTATCAAAAGCGTTGAAAATCAGCGATCCAGGAGGATAAACCACCTTTCCCTGTTTTTTGCTGTTGATCAGAAACTGCTTGATGGCCCCAAAATAGGGTTGCTGAAATTCACCAGTCAATACCTGTTTCCAGCCCTCTTCAATACGTACGTCGGTAATTTTACTCATAGTTGGTTCTCAAAATTGTCGGTTCGATGCGTCGCCGCCGAAGGTACGGAATTTTGTTGAGACCCAACCGCCAAGAGCTTGTTATTCTTACTTGAGGGAACGATCTTGCTCTGAGACCGGTTGCTTTTTTTAGATTCCAGCAATTGGGTTGGAATTTTTTGAAAAAAGCCATAGCTTTGTGGCGCTAAGGAAACGACCTTGGCTTAATTATGAAAAAATGGTCTCGTAGCTCAGCTGGATAGAGCAGCTGACTTCAATTAGGAGCCTCTACGGGGAAACGAAACCCATAGAGTGCATGCCACCATATCGGGGAAACCTTCCTCTGCGTGCAGAGATGGCAATCCCGAGGAAACTTCAGATCAAATTTATTACATTGGTATTATGTTTACACATCATACAAAAAATAAAGGCGATCTAGGCGTATTGAAGGCTAAGTTAGATTTGTTTTAATTATAAATCCGTAACGCTTAGGGTAGATACAACGCGAAATAATCAGCAGGACGGTGTCCATTATGCTGATCAATTTCGGAAGGTTCCGTAGAGACTATACGTGGCACACCTGAAACGGTGAAGAGATAGTCCAGACCACAAATTTCTTCCAAGAGAAGAAAGCGGCGAAAGTCGTAGCGGGTAAGCTAATCAGCAGGTCGCAGGTTCGAGTCCTGCCGGGATCACATCAAAATGTAAAATGCATCTAATAATCAAATGATTATAGATGCATTTTTTAGTTAGGGGTCGTTTGAACGAGCAAAGATTCCTTCTCTTTTAAATATTTTGATTATGTTGGGTTGTAGTATTTTAACTAAATAGTCTAGCACTGAGAAGGTAGCACCTATTCTACAACAATAGCATATGCTCTTAGGCCCTACAAATAAATTTTGTTATCTATCCAGATCTACAAAAATATCGCAAAATAGACCGCTTCTTATCCCTGCTTTTTATACCAGAAAAACCTATTTTTGGAGCACAATCCACCATAGAAGGATGATATATGTGATTTAAACTGATTTAAAACTTATGGGAAGAGCATTCGAATATCGGAAAGCTAGAAAAATGAAGCGCTGGTCAGCTATGGCCAAGACCTTTACACGCATCGGAAAGGACATCGTCATCGCTGTGAAAGCCGGAGGCCCTGACCCGGATACCAACGCTCGCCTCAGAGCCGTTATTCAAAACGCCAAGGCAGCCAATATGCCCAAGGATAATGTCCAAAGGGCCATTAAGCGGGCTACCAATAAGGATACTTCGAATTATAAGGAAGCCATCTTCGAAGGCTATGGCCCCCACGGGATCGCCATCCTCATCGAAACGGCCACCGATAATAACAACCGCACGGTCGCCAATATCAGAAGCTATTTCAACAAATGTAAGGGGACACTGGGTACCTCCGGGTCGGTTTCCTTTATGTTCGATCGTACCTGTCAGTTCAAAGTCGCCAAGGGCGAGCTGGATGTGGAGGAGCTAGAACTAGACCTCATCGACTTCGGTGCCGAGGAGGTTTTTGAAGAGGAGGACGGCATTATGATCTACGGAAGCTTCGAAAATTTCGGTTCCCTGCAATCTGCTCTGGAAGAAAAGAACATTGAAATCATCTCTTCCGGCTTCGACCGGATACCCAATGTAACTAAAGAACTCTCGGACGAGGAGAAGGCCGATATTGATAAACTCCTCGACAAGATTGAAGAGGATGAGGATGTGATGAATGTGTATTCAACGATGGTGTAGGCCAACTTTCCCCGCCTTCTAATTAAAAGTCTTTGTATCTTATGCGGCGATGTCTAATGGAAAAAGCGATCATATCCACTCCGCCTTTGTTAAAGGTTGTTGTATAGTTTGGGCGTCGTGGGTCATTATTGAATACCTGGCCCATCACAGCTACTTGACTCAGGCTATCGTACAGATGCCCTACTGGCGGCTTCTGCTTGCATTGCTTGTATTGATCGCCTTAGAAACGACCTATTTCTATAAGTTCAAACCGGCAACGGCTACCCAAAAGTATTCCTTCACGATCCGAGGCATAGGGATTTTCTTAATCTTCCAAGCCCTAAGTCTTTTCATTTTAGCGGCCTTTACGGTTAAATCCGGCCTGGCTGACCTCAGTTGGTCGCTCCGGCTAGGTTATTTCATGGTTTTTAGCAATCTGCAACTGGCGGCCGTTTTACTGGTGGTACTCTGGGCCTATGCCCTCGGGCAGGTGCTTTTGAAGAGATTATCAGCTGATTATTCCAGTAGTTTTTACGTATTGGCTATTGGATTGGGCTTTAGCATTTTGGGCGTAGGCTTGACCATCCTGGGATTGCTGCAGGCCCTAAAGCCACTGCTGATTTGGTCCTTGCTAGCTGGGGTGTTGATCTGGCAGTACAAAGCTTGTTTGGCGTTTTTGCACTTGTTATGGATTAAACCCTATCGCTTGGTGTTGGCCCGTTGGTGGACGCTACCCTTGATCTCTTTATTGCTGATCGTTGTAGCCATCAACTGGATCGGAGCCATCAAACCCTTTCCAATCGGCTACGATGGGACGACCATTTATCTGAACACGGCCCAACTCATTAGTGACTATCAGGCTTTACCGGCCGGGGGGCAGGCCTTCAACTGGTCGGTCGTCATGAGCCTGGGGAGCTTGCTGTTCAAGAGTGTCACCGTATCCATTTTGCTGT
The DNA here is from genome assembly GCA_038750655.1 of Bacteroidota bacterium. Lineage (GTDB taxonomy): Bacteria > Bacteroidota > Bacteroidia > Chitinophagales > Saprospiraceae > JBCDGZ01. The sequence continues at coordinate 3,610 of JBCDGZ010000252.1, forward strand.
CGCACCTCATGGGTATCCTCTGTCTTGTTGCCCTGTTTCAGTTGGGAAGAATATGGCTCCAACCTTCTTACGCCCTGATGGCGGCGCTTTGCGCGTATATCGCTCCTTATTTCAGCTTTCATAGTGTAATTGATGAAAAAGTTGATCTGGCTTTTTTATTCATCGCCTTGTGTAGCTTGCTGCTGATTATTGTGCCCTGGGTGCAGCCCAGGGAGGGCAGGGGGGAGGCGACTGCGCGCTGGCTAATGGCTGGCTGGCTCTGTGGCTTTGCCTTCGGGATCAAGTATACCGCGCTGTTTTTGGTGATTGCCTTACTGGGAATGTTGTGGTACAAATCAGGGCGGCGGCAAGCCTTGGGCGCCTATTTCCTCCTCTCCATCGGCGTGCTCTTCCTCCTGCGTATCCATCAATTTGGCCATATCGACATCGAATCGTCCGTCGCCAACACCATTGGTTGGACCTTAGGCGGCAGTGGCCTCGGCTGGCTGCTGCTGAGCTATCGCAATGACTTAACTCAACTTAAAAAAATAGGCGTACTGATCGCAGGCTTTCTGGGCATGTTCGTCCTGGCCTACTCACCCTGGGCCACCAAGCACCTCTCCGAAAACCAAGCGTTCAGCCTACAATCCATCATTCAGGGTCGCCCCGGCACCCCCGCCATCGATATACCACCGCAGTACCTGTCTGCCCCACCCACCGGCCATCGCAACACCCGCCCGCGCCCCAAGACCAAAACCTTAGCCAAAGAAACACCCCCCGCACCCCTGTTAACCACCTCCCAAGAGCCCCCTCCCGCCGAAGGGGAACAGCTAAGCGCCAGAAAACAGACCATCCGAGAAGAAGTCGGGCGCTATTTGGGCTACGAAGCCCGCCTCTGGCAATACCTCTCTCTGCCCTACGATCTGACCATGAACACCAATGTCACCATGCGGCGCTACCAGGACATTGGTTTTCTCTTCCTCCTACTTCTGCCGCTGCTATTGCTCGCCGGTGAGCATCGCCGGCGAACGCTGCGGAATCTGGGCTTAGGTCTGCTGCTGCTGCTGGGCCTTGGACTGAGCTACCATTCCGTCTATGCCCCTGCGGGGCTGTCCCTGCATTGGGCCGACGTCGTCGATAATCGGGCGAGCTTTTTTGTGGCTCACCCCGGCGGGGCAGAGTCCTTCTTTTTTGAAGCCTACATGGCTCTACTTCGGCCCTTGATCGGGTGGAGTCAACAGCTGGAAGGCCTCTATCGCTGGGGAGAGGGCTTGTCGTTCATCCCGCTGCTCGCCCTGCTTTTACTGCTCATCGGCCTGGTGTACGCGCTAGCCGCCCATCGGCTTCGACAGCTGCCCGAGGGCTTAAAAATCTTGCTGGCTTTTCTGCTGTTGTACGGCTTCAACTGGTGGATTTTTGGCAACGGAATCGTGTGGTATGCCTTTCCCTTTTGGGCCATTTTACCCATCGTATTACTCTATTTTTTCCAACGACCAGAGCAGTTATTGGGAAAAGCCAATCGATCCTTCGTCAACCGTTTCTTTGGCGTCGTTTTTGGACTGTATTTAGCGTTTAATGGAGCCCTGTATTTCACCAATCCTTATTCCTCCGCCCCCATTCAGGCATTGTTCAAGTGGCAGTTTGTCGAATATGCCAGCAACCCGGCTTACAATAAGGACCAGACCATCGCTCGTTATAATCCGACTTTCCCAGAGGTTATTCGGACATTGAATGCCGACCAATCGGAGAAAA
>JBCDGZ010000253.1:0-5326 GCA_038750655.1 Bacteroidota bacterium
GGAACAAGACGCAATGACACCAACCAAGTAGGTGACCCTGGGACGCAGTTCGATGACCAGTCTGATGATATTCCTCAAAAAATATATCCTAAATTATATCTCAATAAACTTTCTGCCCTGTTCGAAGAAAGGTATCCACATCCCTTATTATGTAGCCGATTCGGCATCATAAATGTAATGCCAGACCATGCTCATGAAGGCGAATGTAAACTACCAGACGATCCAACATTAACCTACGAAGGGGAAGATGAGTACCCTACAGTAAATGGCACCAGACTCCTGCCAGAGTTTATTGCCTTTTCCCCGGTTCCTGCAGGTAATGACTCTGGTGGGTCTAAATCTCCCACAGATGCGCACTCATTTCCATCTATTTGTGCGTATGATGGACACTTGGCCAATGTCGGTCGGGTAGTAACGGATGCGACCTGGCATCATTTTGTCAATATTAATCTAATTGGCGATATAGGAAATCCCGATCCAATCAAAAAATCAGGATTTTTAGCCTCAAATCAAGGTGTAGAGGCTTTAGAAAAAATAAAGGAGTACTACATAAACATTGGAGTCTGGATGTCGCCAGAAAGCAAGATCGAATGCTTCAATCGCCGATTGATTTGGACTGCTTTTAATCAGCACAGAATTGTCGAATCTTCCATGCTGAGCATGGATCTGTCTATTGAGCGTGTTCGTGTCGAAACCCTATTCACCATAGGCACTCATGCCATGGATGTCATTGGAAAATCTGCAACGCCCTGCCGCAGGCTTAAATTCTTACTTGAATTAGTTCGGCCTTTAATTCCAAATTTGGTTCCTAATATAGACCCATGGAATCCACAATTTGTTTTTAGAAAAAGGGAAGGGATGCCTTGGGTAGACTTAAACCCGCTACTCAAGATCGGTCTTGGAGCGGGAATACTAGCCATTAGGGATGAGGCCGACTCACTGCAACAAATGAAATCAGATGAATTAGAAGAAAAACTCTCTACCGTATTCTTAAAAGGAGTGGAATTCGGATTCTCCAAAGCATCCAAATTCATGGTGAGTGACTTAAAAAAATGGGCTACACTTCTAGAAAAAGAGTGTGGGTAAAACTGAAGTGTAATATGGAATTCATACCACTATATTGGGCAATACCTCTTTTTATGAGCCTGGTGCTGATAGAGATCATCCACGAGTTTCGCAACGGCCATAAAACGCATCGATTCAACAGCACCCTAGCCAATTTGAGTGTTGGAGTTGTAGAGATGATTGTTGGTGCCTCCTCTCATTTGCTCATTTTATTTTTCTACATCCTCGTATTTGAGCATTGGGCATTTGTGAAGTGGGAACCTTCCCCTTTAATGTGGTGTGTAGGCCTGTTGGCTTATGAGTTTTGCTATTATTGGAAACACAGAATGGCGCATGAGGTGAATTTGCTTTGGGGTGCCCATATTGTCCACCACCAAAGTGAGGACATGAATTTTTCCACAGCTACTCGCCTGAGTGCTACTTCGTCCATTTGGGGTGTCTTTTTCTACATGCCAATTGCTTTACTGGGCATCACGCCATTTGTATTTATGGTCGTTAAGGCTTTAACCTTGACTTACCAATTTTTTATACATACCGAACACATCAGTCGTTTACCCAGATGGTTTGAATTTATATTCAATACGCCTTCGCATCATCGCGTTCATCATGCTTATCAAGAACAGTATTTGGACAAAAACTACGGTTCCTTATTGATTATCTGGGATCGTATTTTCGGCACCTTCGCAGAAGAAAAAGAAAAACCAGTATATGGCACCCTCAAAAAGCTAGACAGTTGGAACCCAGTAGAAGTGAATATTTCCTACTATCGGAATATCGCCAGTTGGATTAGTAAGAGCACCTCTATAAAAGATAAACTCCGAGTCATCTTCGGAAGGTCAGATATGATCCCTGAATATCTGATTGAAGACTCAAATTCACAAGATCATAATGGTAGAGATGAAAAATACAATGCTGGTTCTAAATTATCCAAAGCTATAAGCATATACGTGCTGATCCAATTTATAATGATTTTGAGCTTAGCATTCCTGTTACTGTTTTTTTATCATGACCTCAATTGGTGGGAGGTCGTCCTCGTTACCTTTTGGGCCCTTATGTCGCTTAACCTGCTAGGCCAATTGCTCCAAGGAAAAAGAAAATCTGTTTTTTGGATGGAAATAGGAAAGCACATTTCTCTATTTCTCATACTGACTTTGCAATACATGTGGGGCAGCCTAATTCTAACCAATGGACTGGCACTCTGTATTTTTTCTTTTTGCAGTGCACTGCTATTGATCGTTGTGAATGCTTCAGAAGTGGCATTTGCGAGAAGACTTAAGCAAACAAGCCTGGGGTCTTAGTCAGGGACCTTGTTTTCATTCAATACCACTTAGGGAGTGGCTATTTCGACTGTTCCACGCTTCATCAATACTCGAAATAGTTCATTATCAGTCGTTTGCAATCTTTATAAGTGGTCCCGGGTGGAATCGAACCACCATCTCAGGCTCCGGAAACCTACATACTATCCGTTGTACTACGGGACCGTGGGTTTGGTGGAGGCTAGCCAGCCACCAATCCTAATTGAGCGCAAAGATAGGGTTAAAAGATGTACTTTTGTGCTGCTTCAGTGCTGGCATTGAAGCAGCACAAAAGTACTATACATGATCATCGGTACTCGCGGTAGTAGACTCGCTCTTTGGCAAGCCAATCACATCAAGGATCAGCTGGCGGAAAATGGTATAGAAGCAGAGCTAAAAATCATCAAAACGCAAGGAGACAAGATCCAGCATCTGGGGTTTGATAAGCTGGAAGGTAAGGGGTTCTTTACCAAAGAGTTGGAAGAAGCGCTACTGACTGATCAGATTGACATAGCCGTTCATTCTTTGAAAGATCTACCTACCGAAGGTGTAGAAGGCTTGAGTCTGGCGGCCTTGTCAGAGCGGGCAGACCCTGCCGATGTATTGCTGATCAGACAAGATGCCATCGACCAGGATAAGCCATACCGCCTAAAAGCTAGAGCCAAGGTGGGTACCAGTAGTGTGAGGCGACAAGCGCAGCTGCTAGAATTCCATCCCGAATTAGAGATGGTCAATATCAGGGGGAATGTGCCTACTCGGGTGAATAAAGCCAAGACCGGCGAGGTAGATGCCGTAGCCCTAGCCGCCGCCGGACTAGATCGTTTGGAATTGGATACCTCTGAATTTCTACGGATTCGGCTATCGCCCCGCGAGTTTATCCCGGCGCCAGCCCAAGGGGTTATGGCCCTACAAGTCAAGACCGACAATATGGATCTGCGCCGACAGCTCATTGCGCTTCATCATGTCGCCGTGGGTGAGTGTACGAATGTGGAACGTAAGGTCCTCAACTTACTGGAAGGTGGATGCCAGCTTCCCTTGGGCGTATATTGTGATAAGGACCAGCTTGGACACTATCACGTCAGCGCGGCCCTGGGCATGGAGCATGGAGTGGTGAGGACACGGGTTTCTCAGTCTACTCGTGCAGGATTGGCAGAGGAAGTGCTCAAAAGACTTGGTATTTAATAGCATATCCAAGTAAACTACCTATATACCGGTAGAATTTTCGGTTCAGTTTCCGAGATAAAAATTCTGTACTCGGTCCTAATATAAAGCGTCAAGCAAACCGCTCAAACTTGTTTAGGGTAAGAATTAGCGGCTTCCTCTATCCTTCTTCTGTTGAGCTCCCTGTTCATCGTACGCTTGAGCACCTCAGCCTCATCATAGATCGGAAGTACACGTCCTTGCCACCATTCGAGCAAGATGATCACACTCATACAAAGAAAAGCAAAGGCCAGAAAACCATAAAATGGCTCTTTCCAACCTTGCATGGCCACTAGGGAAGCACCAACTAAAGAGATCGGAAGTGCCCAGCCCAATCCATAAGACCAGCGGCGAATGCGGCCTACTTGTGCGGTCTTAATACGCAGCAAGCGAAGTAGCACATGCAGTTCATGGGTAGGATAATCTATTGCCCCTTCTTCGAGAATGGTATTGAAGTCGGCATTACCTGCTGGTTCGGTTCGGGCGGAAAGTCTACTTCTAGCTCTGCGAGACATGGTTTGACAAAATTAGGCAATATTTTAATGTGTTTTTTGCGGTCTGTGACCGCAAAAAACACATTAAAATATTGCCGTCACCTGGGCTCTTCCTACGTGTACCGTAGGCGCAATCCCCGTCTGTCTCCCCTCATAGCTCAACGTCAGCTGCAAAAATTGCCCCAGCTGCCGCGTTGCATTCAAGGTCCACAACCAATTGCGACCGGGTTGTAGACCATTCAGTAGAGCAAAACCCACCGGACTCGACGCATCTCCAGCCAGCTCAATATCCACATAGCGGATACGCATATCCAACCACCGCCGAAAGTTGGCCTGTAGCTGTCCTTCCGTGCGTTGGCTCCGCTCGCCATTGCCCTCAGATAAACGATTTTCTTCTTCGCCCAGCGTCATTTGCAGATTGAATCGAAAGTCCTGCCCCGGCTGCCAGTCGATTTCGGGACCAAAAGCATAGGACTCGATGCGAAAATCCTTATTATTAAAAAACTCGCTATCCGCTTCGCGTCGACCTCTACGCGCAACCGCCTCCAGGCTGAGCGGCTGCACTGGGCGATACCGGAATCGGCCCTCGAATTGCCGCTCAAAACTCGCCTCGAAACCTGTCGTCAGCACCTGCCTGCGCCGATTGTTGTTCTGACTCAGCTGTATATCGTACTTCGGGTGGTTGCGATTAAAAAACAGGGCATGGCGAACCCCCGACCTCACCGAAACCAGAGCCGTATCGCTCACATTGAGCTGAAACGGATTCCAGCTTTGCACCTCATCCGCCTGACGAGTCTTGCGGTCAATGGTCAGGCTGGTTTGCCATTGGAAACGGCGAATGAAATCCGTTATTCCTTTACCGCTGCGCCAAAAACGAGAAGCGTCCCATTGGATACTTTGATTCAGGCCCACATTATCCGTCCGGATAAAATCGTCGGTAAATACGCTTACGCGTACATAATCGGCTTGGTCAGCGAAGGGGGCAATTTCCATCTCATTTTGCTGTATGCGGCCATCGTTATTGTACAGGCTGTCGAGCCAGATGTATTGTCCCAGGCCAGCTCCGACAAAGACGTATTGAAAATCGACCCGTGGCTCTTGGCCGCTACCAATCAGGTATGATGTCTGGCTGCGCAGACTATTTCGCAGCAGTTTAGTGCGCACATCCAACCTACCAAGGAGAGTTTGGCCAGGTGTTTGGCCTACCAGCTCTCGCTCCAGCACTTGAAGTCGTCTATAGGTGAGATTGCCCGCTAGTGTCAGTGCCTCTCC
>JBCDGZ010000254.1:0-5325 GCA_038750655.1 Bacteroidota bacterium
TGCTCTTGAGCCAGATCAATCAAGGATTTTGCGTATCTCGAAGCAATTCTGGTTACAGACATGGATAGCTCGTTTTTTTAGTTCAATTTGATTTCGTCAACCAAGCCATTTACATAGCTTTCTTGCTCGGCGTCGCCCTTGAGTTGCTTGCGAATGATTTTCTCGGCAATGTCCAAAGCCATCATTCCCGCCTGGTTTTTCACATCGACCAGAGCGGCCATCTTCTGGTTTTCAATTTCCGTCTTGGCATTGCTCACGATCTTCTGTGCTTCTTCCTTAGCCTTCGTCTTAGCTTCATTGATGATCTGATCTTTGGCCTCTTTCGCCTCCTTGAGGATACTGGCGCGCTCGGTGCGAGCCTCCGTCAGAATCTTTTCGTTCTCATTTTTCAGATTGGCCATTTCCTCGCGAGCCCGCTTAGCCTCATCCAAAGAGTTTTGAATATCTGCTGTACGCGTCTTCAGTGCATCTTTGATGGGACCGAAGGCGAATCTAGACATGATAAACCAAAAGAGTCCAAAAAATATGGTGGACCAAATCAGCAACCCGAAGTTGGGTATGATGGGATAAAATTCGGATACTAACGCTATCATTTTATAATCTTTTAAGGATGATTTTAGAATTGTAAGTTGATCCCAGCAACCAACCGTTGTGGGACCAACTCTTTAGCTTTTAGCCCACTAGGAATGCCAATACGATGGCAATCAGAGCGGCACCCTCAACGAGGGCGGCCATCAGGATCATACTACCGCGGATGTCTCCTACGGCTTCTGGCTGACGAGCAATGGCTTCCATGGCTTTAGCGCCAACGCTACCAATACCGATTCCGGCACCGATTACGGCTAAACCCATACCTATAGCTGCTAATGACATAATCTAAAAATTATAATGATTATTAAATAAGTTTTTTGTTTTGTCTCTTTAGTGATGCGCCTCCTCAGTTGCCATTCCGAGATAAGATGCCGTCAAGATGGTGAAAACAAAAGCCTGAATAAAGGCCACCAACAATTCGATAGACATCATAAACAGCGTCAATATACCTGCGGGAATTGCACTCCCTATGCTAGCTCCCAAGTTTTCCTTTCCAAAAAGGAAGATCAAGCCCGTAAAGATAACCAGTACCATGTGACCTGCGGTGATGTTAGCGAACAAACGCAGCATCAGCGTAACTGGCTTGATGAACAGGCCCAAGACTTCTACAGGAGTCAATATAAATAGCTTCAACCAAGCAGGCACACCAGGCATCCAAAGGGTATGCTCCCAGTAGTGCTTATTGCCGTTGAAATTTGTCATTAGAAAGGTGAAAATGGCCAGTACAGCAGTTACAGCAAGGTTTCCAGTAACATTACTTCCTCCAAGGAATGGAATCTGACCAAAAAGATTGAGTCCCAAGATAAAGAAGAACAGCGACATCAAGAAAGGTAAGAACTGCTCCCACTTGTGCCCCAGAAAAGGCTTGGCCACCTCATCCTGAATAAAGACGAAAATAGACTCCATCAGGTTATTAGCACCTGTAGGGGCTCTCCCTTCATTATTCTTATACGAACGAGCCATAGAGATAAAGAACCAACCCATCAGCAAACAGATGAGCAACATGGAGGTAGCATTCTTTGTCAGTGAAAAATCATAGAAGGAAGTGAAGCCACCGCCGAAAACACCGAAGTCAGCTGTTGTACTTTTTTCCAGCTCATATTCTTTGCCTTGGTAGACCGTATAATATTTGTGCTTTTTGCCCTCTTTTTTGTGAATAAATCCATCAATCTTCACTTTTTCTGCAGGAAAGGAGGGATCAACAACCCGCATGACCATTCCAGAGTTCAAGACATACTTTTGGTAGGCAGCGTGCCCATCACCATGTGCCCAACCTTCTGTTTCCCTTGGACCATTATGTGGGATTATATCAAACTTGCCGGAGGAAAACATCGCTAATCCATCATCCTTAGAATAAAGGATACATGGAAGAGGAATATTGATGGGACCAATACCGTAAACATTGGCATCCGCAATGTGGTGAAAGGCGGTCGACTGAGGGTTGAAACCATGACCATGACCATCATCATGACTATGGTCATCACCTGAAGAACCTGATCCAGCAAAGCTAAAATTAGACAGACCGAGAAAACAACAAAAAGTCAACAAAAATAGGCGCATTGCAGTATGATTTTTTTACCGAAAAACGGACATCTCTAAAATCGACTGCAAAGGTAGGTATAATAAAGGGCAATTAAAAGCTCATTTCTCTTTTTTTAAAGTAGAAATCAATAGCCATTTTCCACTGCCTGATAGGAGGATTTTTGTGGGTTCCAGGGGTCGCGGTAAGAGGAGCGAAAAAAGAATTCTCGGAAGTAGGCCATCGTTCGGCAAAGTCGCAGAAAACCAGCAATATAGAAGACCATAAAGGGGACGTAAGGCCAGAGCACACGCTCTTCTTCAGCCCGCTCGGAGAAGCAATAAATGACGAACTGCTGTAGGAATCCGGTGACGATATAAAGGAAGACATTGAAGGGCAAAATATACTGTACCCAGCCACCGTAGTTGAAAATCATGTCGATCACGTAGATGTACCACTTGAGATCGAGTACTAGATTGTAGAAAATATTCTCCACGAAGCCCAAAAAAGTGGAGAATCGGAAGCCCTTGTGGGGGACGAAAACGTCGAGGTGCTTGCGCAGGCGGAAGCGGACCAGCGAGCGGCTCCACCGCATTCGCTGCTTCCAAAGGACCCGGAATTTGGTCGGCGCGGCCGTCAGGCAGACCGCCGTATGCTCGAAGTGGATTTTATAGCCCGATTTGCGCAGCTTGACGGTAATATCGCCGTCCAGCCCTGGGCCAATGTCCCAGCCGCCAATCTGCCGAATGGCATCCATCCGAAAGGAGCCGAAGGCCCCGGAGATGATCCGGTAAATGCCTAGATAGGAAGTAACGATACGGCCTGTGGAGATACTCTTGAGGTACTCTATGGCCTGTAGCTTGGCGCAGAGGCTCTCGTTGTAATTTCGCACTTTGACATTGCCCCCTACCCCACCGATGCGCTCGTCGAGGTAGAAAGGAATGATGATATTTTCTACGGCATCGCGATCGAAGGAGCTGTCAGCATCAAGGTGCAGTAGGAATTTGCCTTTACAGTAGCGCAGGGCCAAATTGGCCGCCGAGGCTTTGCCTCCCCGCTTATGGTTGCGAATAAACTTAGTAATCAAGCCATTCCGCTCCAAACTGCGGCAGATGGCCTCGCTATCATCATCGGAGCCGTCATCTACAATAATAACCTCTACGTTGCGATAGGTCTGCTCGTTGAGCGACTTCACCAGCTTATAGATATTCTTTCCCTCGTTTTTCCCCGGAGCGATGAGCGAGATCAGCGGTTGCTCAGCAAAGAGGGCCTGCCGGGCCCGGGCCCAGCGCTTCTTACGGCGCTTATCAGTCAAGCGGTAGATTAAAAGAACAGTAAAATCAAAAACGACATAGCGGAATAACTCAAAAATGATGAAATACCAAAACACCCGGGTGATCTTCACCAGGCCAGCTGTCTGCCAATAATTGATAAATTCTGTTAAGTCCAGCATCGGGGGCTTCGCTATGTTGGTTTAATTCATCGGCTCGTCATTAATCGGCGGTAATTTGACATCTCCCAAGAGCATCAGCTCTACGATAATCTCGGGTTGACTGTCCTTGACATTGCCAGAAATGAGTTGCCCAAAATTGAATTCTATAGTCGCTTTTAGATTATTGGATTCTGCAATAGTTGTATCGGTTAGCAAAAAATGATATTCCGTGGGGCTATGCGCCGAGATCATATCGGAATCTCGAACGTAGCTTTTAAGCACCTGCGCCAATTCATTTTGCAACATCAACACCTCCTCCTCGGTCATCATGTTGAGCTGTTCGTCCAGGATCCGCACATTGCCGTAGACACTTTGCCCCCCCTTATTGCGTATCCGGGCCTCCTCCTGCCGCAGTAAATGCTGAAATATCTCATAACTGTAGATGCCCGTCACCATTTTCACAGACTTCTTGGCCTGCTGCTCGCCCACCTTCGGAATTCCCCGCAGCACGATCTGCTCCCCCTTAGAGGTCAGATGCAAACGCTCGATCGCCTCCTCCTTCAAGTGTCGAACATCCTTAATATCCCCACAATCCATACAATGCGACGTAAAATTAGCCTCCTGAAAGGTGGCCGAACAGCTGTTGCAGCTGTAGATATGCGAAGGCTTGTCGTAGTCAATCCCGATATGCCGCACGTGCTTAGCACATTTTGGGCAAATCAACTGATCAGACCCTTCCTGCTTAAAATCACTCTCCGGCCCGATATAGGCACACTGAAAATGATGAATTAAATCTTCTATTTCTAGATCGACACTGCCGCACTCCCGGCAAGTCTCTCGAATATTGTGGTGTGCGCTGTCGCAGCTGCTACACAGGTGAATCTTGTCCTCCACCTCCGGCGCTAAATAGCCCTCCTGCTTGCCAATCTTTAAAATTTTCAAAATCTTATGGCTATCATCGTCCGAAAACTGACGACTCAGAAAGGGAAAGGAATAATTGATTCGACTGAAACGATTCGGGATGGGCAGCAAGGGCTGCTCGCGAGTATATAAGAATTGTAGCGTTTTGAAAAGCTGTTCTTTCTCCGGTGAAGGGAAATATTGTAGTTGGAAAATTTTCTCTACCCGTCGGTTAATCGCCCGAGTCCGCTCGGCGATGACATCGTAGTGGGTAAGATCAGTAAGGCCGTCACAGCATTTGATCTGGTTTTCCTTCAGCGCCTTACTGTCCGAAGCAAAGATCGGTTTAAGGTATACATTCGGGTTAAAATGCCCCCGAATCCCCTTCATCGTAGCGGTAAACACTGCGCTATCCGCACTATTGATGATCACCGCATCAACATAGTACAGTTGCGACCAATCTGTATTTTCGTTTTTCTCAACAAGCATGAAGAGTAAATCCTCAAAGTCGATCAAAGCCTGCTTGTTGATACTTTTTAATGCTAACATAAGTATCCCATCTAAACAGTTTCCGTTCCGGGGTTATCGAAAAGGAGATTTGGCGTAGAAACCAGCCGATGCCTAAGGGGGGATGGCGGAGTAGCTGGTACGCGCTTTTGAAATTTCTTCAATGAGTTGTTTTCCAAAAATTATACCAAGAGCGCCTTTGGCGCTGGGTGGACGGTCGGCACCTGCGGTGCTTCGGTGGACGGTGGACGGCTGAACGGAAAAACGTATGACAGCACCTTTGGCGCTGCAGTGACACCTGCGGTGTTTTAGGTTAACAACAGACGACGAACGAAGGCCCCGAAGGGATGGCTATGCCACATCAACCGTCAACCCA
>JBCDGZ010000255.1:0-5293 GCA_038750655.1 Bacteroidota bacterium
GCGCCGTAGGCGACCCCCCGTCCCGTCCCCCCGTCCCCCGTCTACCAAAGCGCCCAACGCGCTCCCCCCGTCCCGTCCCCCCGTCCCCCGTCTACCAAAGCGCCAAAGGCGCTCCCCCGTCCCATCCGTCTCCCCGTCCACCGTCCACCGTCCACCCCAGCGCCAAAGGCGCAAAAAATCTGTTACTTTTCCCCACCCCTCCGTTATTATAATACCTGCCATTAGAAAACAAAAAGAAAAGTTATCGAGAAGAAGCTCTATCCGCCAACTAGAACAACACACTAAATTTTACAAATACCTTATTCCATCCTATCCACAGTCGATATCTGCTCGGCTGTAGAGATAGGGAGAATGTTACTGCTCGACGGGCGGCTTGCCGGCCTGTCTGGATACCATCTTTGACTGAATTGTCTTGCAGTCGAGGGCCGTTCCCTTGCCTGTTGCTAAGCTTTTGTTCACGCTTAAATCCTCTTTCTATGTCTATTCCAAAGGAACCTCGCCAGTTGATGATCAACCTGATGTACATTGTACTGACGGCCATGCTGGCTATGAATGTATCTGCCGAAATCCTCAATGCCTTTACGGTTATGGATAAGAGCATCACCGAGAGCAGCGGCCTGGTGTCGCTATCTAACAACAAAATGGTGGAGGCCATCACTAAGGAGGCGGAGGCCTATCCGCAGTTTGCGCCCTTCCGCGATAAAGCTATGGAAGCCCGTAAGATCAGCCAACAATTTAATCGCTATGTGGATCAGCTGAAGGAGGGCTTGATTGAGGCCGGTGGAGGCTATGATGAGAAAGGGCAATTGGTAGGATTGAAAAATAAGGACATTACCACTCGACTGCTGGTCAATGAGGGGCAGGGTAAGGAGCTGAAGCAGACAGTGGAGAAGGCACGAGTTGAACTACTGGCCCTGATTGAGGCGGACAGCTCCCGGGAGGTCTTGGAGGGGCGGATTCCTTTGAAGATCGACCCGGTGCCGGTGGATTCAGATAAGAAGAGCTGGTCGGCCTTTACGTTTCAGCAAATGCCGCTGGCGGCAGCCCTGCCGCTGCTCTCTAAATTTCAAAACGATATGCAGGTGGCGGAGACGGCTGTACTGAATTATTTCTACAATGCGGTGCACGGTACCAATATGGTGATGGATGCTTACGAGGCGGTGATTTCTGCCGATAAGAGCTATGTGATTATGGGGGAGGAATTGAATGCGGAGGTTTTTCTGGGAGCCTACAGCAGTACCGCTAATAATTTGAGCATTACGGTCAATGGTCGCTCCTATCCGGTGCGCAATGGCAAGGCCAGCTTCAAGGCTTTGGCTAGTCACATTGGGACGAATGATTTGGATGTACGGATCGGCTTGACAAATCCGATGAGTGGAGAGACGGAATATTTCAACAAAAAATTTAGCTATGAGGTAGGAGAACGCTCGGTGACGGTCTCGGCGGATAAGATGAATGTATTTTATATCGGCGTAGACAACCCCATTTCCATTTCGGCAGCAGGTGTCGCCAGTGAGCAGGTACTTGTTACGGCGGATGGCGCGCAGCTGCGGCAGGTGTCGAATGGCAAGTATGTGGCAAAGCCAGCGCGGGCGGGCCGGGCGACCATTACCGTTTCTGGCGGTGGCCTGCCCCCTACCACTTTTGAATACCGCATCAAGCGCATCCCCAATCCAGTGATTTATCTGGGTGATAAGCGAGGGGGGAAGATTTCGGTGGGAGAGATGAAGGTGCACAAGGGGCTGCGGCCAGTGCTGGAAGGCTTTGATTTTGACGCTAAGTGTAAGATTCAGGGTTTTGAGATGGTGCGGGCTCCAAAGGGCAGAGATGTGCAGGTGGCGCTGAATAGGGGCGGCAACTACGGGCCGGAGGCCCAGCGCATCATCGACAATACCAAACGCAACGACACCTATTATTTTGATAAAATAAAAGTCAAATGTCCGGGCGATGTAGCTGGCCGTACCATGAACAGCCTCATTTTCCACATCAAGTAATAGCGATAGTATAGTATCAGCATCGCTTTGCACCTTTCGTTTCGACCGTTTCGAGAGAAAGGTAAAAGAGGGTCTATCGGTGAGCCAGCGGGATAGAGGCTGGCCACCGCAGACTTTCTCCAACGTATTTCATTCCTTCAACCAATTCTAATTTGTATGAAAATCAGCATGTTTTGCTTGGCTATAGCCAGCCTCTTCTTCTCTACTCTGATGGCCCAACCGCTCGATGATATTACCGAGCGAAAAATTCTCAAAGAGCGCCGAATCTTGAGTTATCCTCAACAGCGGGAAGCAGATATTATGTGGGAAAAACGAGTCTGGCGAGTCCTGGATGTCCGGGAAAAGATGAACCAGCCTTTTACCTATCCCGAACACCCCTTCTTCAGTATCATTACGGAGGCGGCGGAACGGGGAGACATTACCCTCTATAGCGTCGAAGATGACAAATTCACTTATCCGCTAGAAGAGGAGGCGCTTCATACTATTCTTTTTAAATCGGATACGATCGAAGTGGTGGACCCTGTGACACAGGAATCTCGATTGGAAATCATTCAAAATTCAATCAATTGGGAAGACATCCGGCGCTATCGCATCAAGGAAGTCTGGTTTTTTGATGAGGCCAGCTCCTCCTTGAAAGTTCGCATTTTGGGCATTGCGCCCTTGATTGAGGTATATGATGATAATGATAATTTCCGCTACGAAAAGGCCCTATTTTGGGCTTACTATCCCGAATTGAGGCATATCTTGGCCCGTTTTGAAGTGTTTAATGAGGGGAATGATGCGAATACCATCAGCTGGGAGGACCATATGGAAATGCGGTTTTTTTCCAGTACCATCTTCAAGGCCTCCAATGTGCATGATCGTCGGCTGATTGAGACCTTAAGTGGGGTTGATTTATTGCTGGAAGCCGATAAGATCAAGCAGGAAATCTTCAATTTCGAACAAGACCTATGGTCTTATTAATCGAGTAGTTGACCGACGGCCATCTGGTTCCAGGGGCCGTTGGTAGGAAAAATTGGAGTAGCCTTCCTTTTTTATCTTTCAAGCAGTAAAAAATATGTACATTTGTCCAGCCGCAATTCCAAATATTGTGGCTTTTTACGTTTTATGAGTGTAGAGGTTTTAATGTACTTAGGGCTATTCGTGGTGAGCCTGATTGTTCTACTCAAGGCATCAGACTGGTTTGTTGATTCTGCTGAAGACATTGGCTTATCCCTAGGTATTTCTCCCTTTATCATCGGGGTAACCATCGTTGCCTTCGGCACCTCCCTGCCCGAATTGGCTACTTCCATCGCCTCCGTCTTCGCCAACGATTCCAAAATTGTCGTCGGTAACGTCGTTGGCTCCAATATCACCAATATCGCTCTCGTGCTTGGCTTGGTCGCCATCGTTGCCAAAGAGATCAAGCTGGAATACAACATCTGGCACGTTGATATGCCCTACCTCTGGGGCTCCGCCTTCCTCCTTTGGCTCAGTATTCGCGATGCCCATTTCTCTCTTTTCGAAGCCATCCTTTTCCTCTTCGGCATCATCATCTTTCTGGCCTACTCTTTTAAAAGCAATGCACCCGATAAAGATCAAGAAAAGCATAAAGCGACGACCAAAAGCTACGTCCTGCTCGTCGTCGGCGGTGCGCTGGTATGGCTGGGCGCTACCTATACCATCGAAGCCATCAGCCAGCTATCGCTCCGAGCAGGCATCAGCTCCGAAGTCATCGCCCTGACCGCCGTTGCCCTAGGAACCTCTCTCCCAGAGATCATCGTTAGCCTAAATGCCACCAAAAAGGGCAAAACAGCCATTGCAGTCGGTAATGTACTAGGGTCTAACATTTTCAACACTTATGTAGTAATGGGTATCCCCGCTCTCTTTGGTACCCTCGAAATCCCGCCTAGTATCCTCGAAGTGGGCCTTCCCATCATGATTGTGATCTCAGTGATGTTTGGTATCGTCTCCAATAATAAAGTCATCACCCGCTGGGAAGGCTTACTGTTGATGATGTTCTACTGCTTTTTTGTAGTGGAAATGTTCCGAGGCGCCCTTTAGCTGCATTCTTAACGATTATTTCATATCCCAAGAAGCTGAATTGCTCAGATATTTGATTATTTTTGTTCATACACGCAATTATCCTTACTTTTTAAATTAGTTACTTTGTTCGATGGAATAGAGTCTAATAGATAGTGTTTCATATTAATTAGTCATTTAAAGTGCATTAAACTCAAACTATGAAAAAATTACTTACTCTATTATTACTATTATTTGCCTTGGGCCTTTCCAATACGGCTATCGCACAGGTTATTGCAGAATTTGACCGCGCCAATACCGATGGATGTGTTTCCTCGGCTACGCCTACCTTTACGGTAGCGGATTTAACAGCTACTGAGTTGTGTAGAGGTTCTGGCCTTACTCATAATACTGCTGGAGGTGATTACAATTCCCGTGACTTTGATACTTCTAACGCTAGTGCTGCCGATGCTGAGGCTGACGATGAGCAGTTGACCTTTTCTATCACGCCTGCAGCTGGTAGTGAAGTCATTGTCACTCAACTGAACGTTCGGATGGACCGCAGTGGTACGGGGCCTACAGATTACGAAATCAGAGTCTTTGCTGATGGAATGTCTACAACTATCTCAACAGGGGTAATTAGTTCAGCAGGGGGTAATTTCCTTATTCCGTTAGGAGCTCCTATCGCAAGTACTGGAACCGTAGCGTTTCAAATACTAGCATGGGGAGCAAGCAGTTCAAGTGGAACAATGGATATAGAGGGCAACTCATTCGGTGCTACCAATACCCTGGCGGATCCTGGTATCCAGATATTGGGCCAAGTCAACGCTGTCTTACCTGTTGAACTCACTGACTTCACTGCGGAGAATATGGAAGATAAAGCGGTTGTTCTCAATTGGACTACTGCCTCTGAAGAAGAGAACCATTACTTCGTCGTTGAGCACAGTGATGATGGTACGGAATTCGAAGAAGTGGAGCTGATTAAAGGGAATGGCACGACTTACGATGTGCAGAACTACAGCTTTATGCACGAATTCCCCCGCAATGGCAACAACTACTACCGCCTGCGTCAGGTGGACTACGATGGTACCTACAGCTACAGTGGTATCCGTGTGGTCACACTGAAATTGGATAATGTGTTCTCTTTCCAACCGACGATTGCCAAAGATTATGTCAATGTAACGCTCTCGGAGCGCTTTAATGATAACACTGCCGTTCTGATGGTCTTTGACCTCAGCGGGCGTATGGTGATGTCAGAGCAAATTGCTGCTAATAACTTCACTCGCCTGGATGTGAGC
>JBCDGZ010000256.1:0-5141 GCA_038750655.1 Bacteroidota bacterium
CAAAAAGTTCATTGGTAGGGCATAAATTAATGTACAACGCAGCGACGAAGACAGTTGCTAATGACTGGTTTTTAGGAGTTAAAAACTGACCTCTTTTTGTTTGCGAGAAAAATCAAGACAATGGATTTGTCCGCCAATACTCGCTTCCTTGTAAAGGGAGCCAGTATTTTCACTTTCCATCTTGAATCTCGTTCATCGCAACTTGGGTTTGTTGTTGTTAGTGATGCTTTATAAACGAAATAAAAGCGGGGGGCATTGCGCCCCTTGATTACTCCGCCCCGTAGCTCTGCAACAGCTGCTGCTGTGTCTTCACCGCCTCTAAAAACTCTGCTCTCAGCCGCTCTACCAGGGCGGCCACAGGAACCGCGTCCTTAATCGTCGCTACGCCCTGGCCAGCCGACCAGATGGTCTTCCAAGCCTTGGCTTCGGCCTGAGCGGCGTCCAGTTCTTTGCCAAAATCGATCTTGCCCTTGATGGCCCACATGTCCTTGGTGATGCCCATCGCTTCCAGGCTGGGGCGCAGAAAGTTGGCCGATACGCCGGAGACGGCGGCCGTGTATACAATGTCTCGGGTTCCACTTTCGATGATCATCTGGCGGTAGGCGTCGTTGGCCTGGCTTTCGGTGGTATTGATGAAGCGGGTGCCCATGTAGGCCAGGTCAGCCCCCATCTGCATGGCCGAGGCGATGTCGCGGCCGTTGCTGATGCAGCCGCTCAGCAGGATGGTCCCGTCGAACATGCTGCGCACCTCTTGGAGGAAGGGCATGGGATTGAGGGTACCGGCGTGCCCGCCGGCGCCCGCTGCTACACAGATCAGCCCGTCGACGCCAGCGGCGGCGGCCTTGGTGGCGTGTCGCAGGTTGATTACATCGTGGAACACCAGGCCGCCGTAGCTATGGACGGCTTCGATGACTTCGTGGACGGCTCCCAGCGAGGTGATGATGATGGGCACTTGGTGTTTGACGCAGACTTCGAGGTCGGCCTGTAGGCGGGGGTTGGAGTGGTGGACGATGAGGTTGACGCCGAAGGGGGCGGGGGGGCGGCCGTTGGCTTGGGTGAAGCCTTGGAGGGCCGTTTCGATCTCGGTCAACCACTGGTCAAAGCCTTCGGTGGTCCGCTGGTTGAGGGCTGGGAAGGTCCCGACGATGCCGTGTTTGCAGGTCTCGATGACCAGCGCAGGATTGGAGATGAGGAACATGGGAGCCGCTACGGCGGGTAGCGACAGGTCTTTCATAAAAGGATGGGTATTGGTCATGTTGTTAGTTAGGTTTTAGGTTGATGCTGAACAATATCAAGCTATGGCTTTCAAAGTCACCCGACAAATATAAAAAGGAAAAATTACATGTGTAGAAACTATAAGCATCCACCTGCTCTTAGTCTATAAAAATAACTATATTTCGCGCCGTAAAGCGCAATAGAATGAAACAGGTCCTGTATTACATCCTCTTCTTTCCGCTCCTTCTTTCCGCTCAAATCAACGAAAGTGATACCCTTATACTCAAGGCCGATCTTTCTTTGACCGGGATTTGGCAGGAGGGCAATGTGGAAACCTTCATCTTTAGGGCCAAATCGGAAGTCAGCTATAAGCCTTGGCGACAGTGGGTTTTCAAAACTCGCAATTCCTATGTCTACCAGGCCTTCGGCAAGGAAAAGGCGGATGAGGACATCCTGAGTCTCAACTTTCTCTACTTCAACCCCCAGCGCAAATTCTATCCCCAGGCGCTGGGTTTTGTGAGCACCAATTTCCGGCGAGAGATCGATCTGCGCTACCTCTTTGGTCTGGGCGCTACTTATGAAGTATTTCAAAACAACAACAACTGGCTCAAGCTGTCCATTACCAGCGAATACGAGTACACCAACTTTTCACAGGCCAATTTTAATCGCACCGAGTACAACGGCAGCTCCGACATCAATACCCTTCGCGGCACCCTTTGGGTCAACGGGAAGTATTATTTGTTTGGGAATAAGGTCATCCTTGGTCATGAGAGCTATTTTCAACCTTCGCTGCGGCGCAGCAATAACTTCCGCTGGCAGGCCGACCTGGGCTTGGAATTCCCCATCTGGAAGTTCCTCAATTTCAAGGTCAACTACCTCCATACTTTTGAGAGCATTGTCATTGTCGATCAGGAGCAGGAGGATCGTTTGTTGACGTTTGGGTTGACGGTGAAGAGTTATTGAAAGGGCGTATGGCCTCACTGGCCCTCCCCAATCCTACCCCTGATCTTCTCCCCATCAAACAATTGCAAAACCTCCATCAACTCCGGCAGGAAAGCCTCAAAGCTGTTATAGTCCTCCGACTGTTCGAAGACCAGGATTTTTTGCTCCAGCTCTGGCAGGAAAACGAAGCTTTTGTCTACCGTGTGGTAGTTCCTCAACTCGGCGGCCCAAGCCTGATTGCCACTTCTATCCGCCAATCGGATTTCGCCAAGTCTGACCAGGTGCTCCGCTATACAGTCGAACCAATTGTCGTAGTTCTGTTTGGTCATGACTTCTCGGAGTTCATCGATAAACAGATGCTTGTACTTTTCGAGGAGCACTTTGCTGCTGGCTTTGTCCAAGATGGGGTTGACAAAAGCGTGGCCGAACTCGTGGTAGGAATTGCGTAGGACAAACTCCTTGTTGTTGAAGCCGAAGGTATTGTAGGTGCCGCTGATGCTGTCCTTTTGAATAGGCAGGGAGGCGCTGATGACTTGATAGATTTCTAGCCCCTTGGGGGTATAGACGTACGGGCCGATTCCTCGCTGGCCGTAGGCGCCGCCGGTTGGCATCTCCGGGGCAGGGATGATGGTGTATTGGAGCTTGGTGTCCCGGTAATAGGCCTCGATTTGCTGGGCGAAGTCCTCCGGCGGTAGGTTTTTCACCACCTCCTGCCGCGCTCCCTGGTAAAAGGCTTGGTGTTGCTGCAGGAAGCCTTCGACATCCGCCTCCTGATAAAATGCAGCCAAGAGGTTGACCCACCGATTAATGATGACCTCTTTATCCTTGTACGGGGAATGGCTCAGCGGATGCTTGAATGTTGTACTCGGAAAATCTTCCATGTACAATAAAATCTCCGTGAGTTCATCGAAGTAAAAAACCTCATTTTGCAACAGGCTATCCGATAGCACCACCGCCGGATGATTTTTAAAGGGAGCAAAATATTCCTGCGCTGCCACCACCATCGGCCGGGTCGGATATTCCCCTGGCCACACAAACAGCTCAATGACATGAGACATATGAATGTTGGGTCTAAACTCTACCTCTACCTTTTTGCTTGCGGGAACGGCCGTACTGGGTAACTGGGCGTCACCTCCGTTCTGACAAGCTGTACTACAAACGAGCAGGATAATAACCAATACTAAATTTTTCATTTTTTCAATTATAGGTTTATAGGTGTATACCTTCTGTGGCATACATCAATGAAAGAAATCATTCAGTAGTGGTGGTATAAATCCGTAGGTGAGTCAGAGGAGGCATTGCGCATTGCTTGCATGCGATTACCTCGGCTCCGCTCAATGGTAGTATAGAAGCAGCTGTATTATTTTATATTGAGGATAGTATGGTGAAGATTGTAGTCAAAGTTAATAAATTATTTGGGCAAAAATAGTATTACAAGATGGTCAAGAGAGTAGGGGAGCTACCTCTCGCCCAATCAGTTCGATGGATTGCTTCAGATGCTCGTGTGAAGGATGTCCTATATCCATATGAAAGCTAAATCTCGAAATGCCACCGAGTGCTTCGCTGTGTCGTTTGATTTTCTCCGCGACCTCCTGCGGACTGCCGATGACCAGCGCACCTAATGCATTGGTTTGTTGCTCAAAAGCAGCTCTGGTAGTCGTAGGCCAGCCTCTTTCTTTGGCAATGTTGTTCATGGCTTTGGCGTAGCCAGGATAGAAAATATCTTTGGCCTCTTGCGTAGTGTTGGCCACAAACCCCAAGGAATGCACCCCTACCGTCAATTCCTCTGGACTAAAACCTGCCCGTTCCCCCGATTTTCGGTAGAGATCAATTAGGGGGCGGAATTTATGGGTTTGCCCACCGATAATTGCCACCATCAGCGGTAGCCCCAAGGTGCCCGCCCGTGCGAAGGACGCAGGTGTGCCCCCTACACCGCGCCATATCGGTAGTTTTTGTTGTAGAGGTCGTGGGTAGATACCTTGCTCCCGCAAAGGGGGGCGAAAGATACCGGACCAGTTAACCACTTCGTTATCCCGGATTTTCAACAATAAGCCCAATTTCTCTTCAAAGAGTTGGTCGTAGTCTTTCAAATTGTATCCAAAAAGAGGAAAGGCATCGGTGAAAGAGCCTCTGCCCACGACCATTTCTGCCCGCCCTTTAGAGAGCAAATCTAAGGTAGCAAACTGCTGAAAAATCCGTACGGGGTCAGCAGCACTAAGCACCGTTACGGCACTGCGCAGTTTAATATTTTTGGTGCGAGCGGCGGCGGCGGCCAGAATCATAGAAGGAGCCTCATCCAAGAACTCCCTTCTATGGTGTTCGCCAATACCGAAGGAGTCAATGCCGGTTTGGTCGGCCAGTTCTACGCGTTCCAGTAATTGTTCTAATAATTCAGCGTTGTCTTGTCCTGCTTCGGTTGGGGAAGCGGCGGCGAAACTATCTATTCCTATTTCCATAGTTAAAAAATACCATTTTTGTTTGCGGCTTGGGCAGGGTCCGCCACTTCCTGAACAGCGTCCCAGTGTTCTGCCAGTTTGCCTTCTTCATCTATTCTGTAAATGTCCACTCCCGCCAAACCACGGTCATTTTCTTCGTTGTTGGTGAAGTTCAAGAAATTGACAAATGCCCAGACCTGATCATCCACGGCAATCACTTTATGAACAACAACTCTGCTTCTAGGGTTGGCGGCTTGCACATGCTCGAAGAATTTAGCAATAGCTATATTGCCATCAGGAATCATGGGATTGTGCTGAATATAGTCTGGTCGAACGTATTTTTGCACGGCTTCCATCGGGCGTTGTTCATTAATCATTTCTTCATACAGTGCGATCACTGTTTCTGCATTTCTTCTGCTTTTGTCGTCAGCAGCAATAATTTGAATAGCCATAGTTTTTATTATTTAATTCAAGTTGCGATTCACTTTTACAAGAGTCAATGCGTCAGATATTTGAATCACCACCTCGTGGTTCACAAAATCTTCCTTA
>JBCDGZ010000257.1:0-5074 GCA_038750655.1 Bacteroidota bacterium
CTTGTCACCACGGTCGAGGAAGTGCTGCTTTCACTCGTCGTTTGGGTGGCCGTGTTGGCATCGCAACCAGATAGGGTGGCTGCCATCAGAGGAAGAGAGGCGGACCCCAAAGAGGCTAGGCTAGCCTTTTTTAGGAAAGTTCTTCGTGTATTTTTATGATCCATATTGTTTTGGTTTTTTGATGAAATTCGGGGGGCGGTCCTCAGTATTTTATGCTGATGGATAAGCCCAGCTGAGAGAAGTTTTGCCCGTCAGCAACCTCGTCGATAAAGTCTCCTGCGATAAACAAAAAATAAGAAGTTTCTATTTCAAAGTATGGGTTGATCACATAGCTCAGCTGGACGCCCGGCTGATGACCAATGAATCGTTCTACGGCACCTTGCCCCGAAACATTGAGCCTTCCGGAGGGGAAGTAGATGCCATCGTTCAAGCGGTGTCGCCAGAAGAAATCCCAGTCTAAACTCAACTGCAAGCTTTCTCCAAAAGAAAGGCTAAAAGAGGGGTGGAGGTCAAAAATGTTGGCGGGACCGATGAGGGCCAGTAGGCCAAAGTAGCCTCCTCGGGGATAGAGTGGATTGAAGGTCTGTAGGTCTCCGTCGAGGGGGTCGTCGTCGCCACTAATAACTTCAGCTTTTAGGCCGAGCGTAGGACTACTCTTTCCGGGGAATCGAAAATAGGTGTCGGTCGAAATGGTCCAAGCGCGGATGTTGCCATTGCCATAGCTTCCGGCCTGAAATATCGCTTCGTTATTGTAGCGCCATCGGCCTTGGCTGCCCCAATGCCGGAGGCCAAAGGAATGCCGGGTTTCTTGATCATTTCCTTCCTCGAAGGAGCTGGCATCGTTGCGTACACCAAGGTAATAAACATCGAAGTTCAAGTCTTGAGCTTTCGGAACATTCCACACCCAGTAACCTCCCCACAGTAACTGATCGGTATTGATGGCATTATCAAAAACACCGGTTCTTTGGGGGTTGTAGGCATAGATGAGCGCATCGAATTGATGCTGTTGACCTTTCCATATCCATCTCGCTCCGTCAAAGGATTGTCGGATGTTGGTTCCTTCCCGAACACTAATCAGGCGGCGCGCTCCGTAACGAATTTCTCGGCGGCCAATTTCAAAAGTAGAATTGCCCAGTTCGAGGCCGATGAACAATTGATGGACATCCAGGTCGTCGTCGTCGAGGGGAAACTTCGGTCCGTTGCGGCCGATGGTAAAGCCATTTTTCAATTGACCAAAAACTCGGAGGTGTTCTCCGAACCGCCAATCAGTGTGCAGCATCAAGCGTTGAAATAAGGCCGCATCGTCATTACTTTCTGCCCAATCTTCGTTGTTCAGTACCTGAAATTCTGAGCGAATATCTCCACCAATGCTGACAAAGCTATTGTCGCCGATGGGTAAGTATTTCATCTTTTGCCAGATACCTTGCAACCCTTGGTTGTCGCGGAGGAAAAGATAGTTCTCGTCAGCGCGCAAAAATTGAAATTCGGGAAGGCTAAGGAGTGTCGTGTCTTCTTGTTGCGCCACTCCCGTAAAGACAAAGAGTACAAGCACAACTGGTAGGAGGCAGGTTCGTTTCATTGTTATTAAGCATTTGCTCCCCTTAGGATTGCGGATCAACCCTAAGGGGAACTTTACTTTAATCACTGTTTGATTAGCTGAACATTGATCGCCAATCGCACCTCATCACTGACCATGATGCCGCCCGCTTCGGTCAGGGCGTTCCACTTTAGTCCATAGGCTTTTCTACTGATCTTTCCGGCGATTTCGAAACCGGCTTTGGTTTGGCCGTAGGGGTCGACTACCGTGCCGTTGTATTCTACGGTGAGTTCTACTTCGTGGGTATTATCGCGAATCGTAAGGTCACCAACCAACCGGTAATCTCCGTTGGATTTTTTGTTGAAGGACTTGGATTGGAAGGACAGTTGGGGAAATTGAGCAGCGTTGAAAAAATCGTCAGATTTTAAGTGCTCATCCCGTTGTTTATTCTTGGTGTCAATACTGCTGATGTTGGCAGAGAAAGCGATATTGGCATTTTCAAAATCCTCGTTGTCAGACTGCACGCTGCCGTCAAATTCGTTGAAAGCACCGGTCACGGTGGAGACCATCATATGCTTTACTTTGAAATAAATTTCTGAGTGGGTGGGGTCGATTGCCCAGGCCGTTTGCACTGCGATTGAGTTATTCATGTTAGTATTATTTTTAGGTTTAAAAAATGGAGAGGGGGAACCCCGAAAGGCGTTCCCCTTCGTATTGATATTCATTCGGATGCTGGTAACTTGATCTTCTACGTCTAGCCCATGTATAATTTTCTGAAATCTCCTGCACGGTACAGAGGAGACCAATCAGGGGAAACATCTGGTAAAGCCTCGGGAGCGAATTTTTCGAAGGCACCGTAAGCGTGAACGATTTTTCCGCCGACCGAAGTAAGCTTGGAGTGCGTGCGCGGAATCAGTACATCTGGGATGGTCATAAAGTCCTGATTCAAGATGGAGAAATCTCCCAGTTGACCTTCCTTGATTGCTCCTTTTTTTCCCACATCACCGGTAAACCAGGCCGAGCCTGTTGTCCAAAGCTGTAGTGCTTCTTCTCTGGTAAGGATGTTGTCATCTCCGTACATCTGTCTTCCGCCTCGGGACTTCCCGGTAGACAACCAGTGGATGGAGTACCAAGGATTGTAAGAACTGACTCGCGTAGCATCCGTTCCTCCGCCGACGGGGATGCCCATTTTGAGCATTTTCCGAATTGGAGGAGTTTGGGCCAATTCGGCTGCTCCGTAACGCTTAACGAAGTCTTCCGCCTGATAAGCAATTCTATTCTGAACGGCAATTCCCATCCCAAGCTTAGCAATCCGTTCCAGGGTGCGCTCCGAAAAGGTTTCTCCGTGATCGATGATGGTACCTTCGGGTAATTTACCGTCTCCTGCTGCGGCCACCTCTTCGTACATATCGAGCAGAATATTTGCGGATTCATTGTAGGTGATGTGCTGCCGCCAAGGCCAGTTGTTTTCGGCTAAGAGCTTGTAAATTGGCATCGCTTTTTCACGAACATCACGATCCAGATTTGGACGTTCTTGCGCAAAAATTTCATAATCGTAGGCTGCCCAGCAGATGTTCTCTCCACCACCAATGAATCGAAGCATATCATCTCCTTCCCCTGGCTTCACCATACCGATCCATCGCTTGTAATCATCATACTCACGTCCTCCCACCTGAGGAAAGGTATGCACGCCCACCCTTACAGTGGCCAAACCCTTCTTATTGACATCGTTGATGACATCGTAGGCATCCGGGTACTGCATACCGCCGCCGCCAGCATCCGAGATTGAGGTAAGCCCGAGTGCATTCATTTCGTTCATGAAGTGCTGGGTGCCGAGGATCTGCTGCGCTTTCGTTTTCTTGGGAAGCTTGGTCAGGGTTTTGTACATGATCAGTCCAGATGGAGCGGCTGTAATAATTCCCGTTGCTCTTCCTCGCTTATCTTTTTCTATGCGGCCCTTGTGATAAAGGTCGATGGGCTCATTATCGTAATTCAGGACTTCTACCGCCTTCTTGTTGAGCATACCGTAGGCGTAGAGATAGAAAATATAAACGGGGTGATTGGGGGCAATTTTGTTAATCTCCTCAAGCGTAGGCATTCGTTTTTCCCGGAATTGCTCCCAGGAGAATCCACCTACAACTCTTATCCACTGTCCTTTGGGGGTGTGTTTTACTTCTTCAGCAAGCATAGCCAGCGCCTCTTCAACGGAGTCTGCCCAGTCCCAGCGAAGCTCCATCCCGTAGTGGAGCCCTTCCCGAATACCGTGGGTATGCGAATCGTGCAGACCGGGGATCACGCGGTGACCCTTAGCATCGATGACTTTAGTATCCGATCCAATCAAGTCGGCTACTGAGCTATTGGAGCCCACTCGGTAGTAAAGTCCATTTTTGATGGCAAAAGCCTCGGCGGAGGGAAGTTTAGGGTCGACGGTGGAGACCATGGCATTGCGTACGACCAGGTCTGCGTAGCCAGATTGCTGTGCGAATAAGCTGCCCATAGAGGCGGATAGAGCGAGCCCGGTTGCTCCATACGCTAGCGATCCCTTGATGAAGGCGCGTCGTTTTGGATCAAAATTTTTCATGATTTTCATGATTTAGTGGTGAGAAAAAAGCTCTTCCTACATAGAGGAAGAGACTTCGAGGAGATGATTAGTTTTTCTTGGCTTCGCTCGCTTCTTTTCCAGTCATCCACTTGCTCATGGTCTTGATATAATCGATTCCTAAGCCATAAGCACCACCGTATTTTTTAGAAATTTTCACCACATCATTGTATACATCACTACGCGCCCAGTCTCTGTGGATCTCCAATAGGTATTGCAGAGAAGTGATAGGCTTCACGCCTGCTTGAATCATCCGGGTCATCGCCATATCATGGGCTTCTTGAGAGGTCCCTCCACTAGCATCCGCGACCACATAAACATCGTAGCCATCTTCTAATGCGGAGAGCGATGCGGAGAGCGTACAGACTTCTGTCCATAGTCCAGCGATGACGAGCTTTGGCTTTTTATGGGCATTGATGGCTGCAACAACGCGCTTATCTTCCCAGGAATTCATGGTTGATCTATCGATGTATTCTTCACCGAAGTAGTCTCTGATTTCGGGAAACACTGGGCCACTGAAAGACTTTTCGGCAACCGTGGTGACAACCGTAGGAACTTCGTATAGTTTGGCAGAAGCAGAGAGTAAGCCTAGATTGTTTCTCAATTCTTCTATCGGTTGAGATTCAACCGCAAAGGCCATCTGGCTTTGGTGATCAATCAAGAGCAAAGAGTGATTGGTTGGATTGAGCAACTCCTTGGAGGCATTGGCCGGGTCATTATTGGGGTTTGGATTGTACTGTTTCCATTGAGCATTTGCGGAAGTCGAGAGAAAGACTACTAGGGCAAGGACTGACAAAAGATTTTTCATTTTAGATGTTACTTTTTGGTTAAATGAATTAAAGTTCGAAATACACTTAATATATGCCAATCCATGTGCCAGTCGAATAAGGCTTTGATAATCAGGGGCTTATATTTTAGAGCTAAAAATATTTTTTCTC
>JBCDGZ010000258.1:0-5028 GCA_038750655.1 Bacteroidota bacterium
ATGCTGCAAAATTAATTATTTTCTATACAAAATGAAAGCCAATTTTTTTATTAACTAGACCTTAACTTAGCCATAGAATAATTTGCGGCTTGTAAGAGAGCCCATATATTTTTGAAGTGATCTTATTTTTTGACCCTTTATTGTTTTGATTACCAATAAATTGTAAAACGACATCGATTTTCTCATTGTATCATCACTTATGGCCCCAAACCCTGCATTTATTAGTTTTAGCTTGGGATAAACCGTTTGAATATGTAATTTTCCGTGCTTTTTAGTAAACAAAAAACTTAAATTTATGAAGACTCATTACCTTATTACTTTACTATTTTTCCTCTCCCCCCTGCTTTCTGCCCAAGATGGTAGCCTCGACCCAGCCTTCGGCAACAATGGATTAGTGGTCATCGACGACTCTAATGGCGACGCCCGGCTACTGTCGGTGCTGAAGTCCGGAGATCAGCTAATGGCCACTGGCCACACTACCGTAGATGGTCAAGAGGTCATCACTATTGTTCGCTTTAACCTCAATGGTAGCCTGGATATGGGCTTTAGCAACTCGGGGTACGTGAATGTGCCGCTTGGAACGGGCAATGGAAGGGCGACAAGTATTATTGAACAAGTTGACGGAAAGTTCATCGTAGGAGGGTACGCCAGATTCAGTAATAAAGAACAGTATGTACTGATTCGCATCCTAGCAGACGGAACCCTAGACAGCAGCTTCGGTGTCGATGGGGTAGCAACAGGAAGCTTTAGCCAATCTTCTTTTGCGGAAGATGAGATCGATGCGTTAGCCCTGATGTCTGATGGTCGGATTGTAGTAGCGGGACGCTCCTACAACGGCCAGGATCCAGATGGTTTTATTGCCTGCTTTAACACAGATGGTTCTCTAAACACGGATTTTGGTACGGATGGTTTTGTGCTGGTGAGGTTTGACATCTCACCGCCTTCGGAGCAAATTACTGCAATGGTCATTGATGCAGAAGATAATATCATTGTTGGCGGCACTGTGGCGACGGGCTTTAACACGGAGCGGGCGCAGTTTCTGCGAAAGATCAAGAGCGATGGCGAAGTTGATCTTTCCTTTGGCGACGAAGGCTCGGTCGTTCTGGCCATTGACCCCGATGTGGCAGCAGGTATGAATACGATGGCCCTGGACAACGAAGGCCGAATTCTCACTGCGGGCGGAGCCTTTGACTTCGATGAGATTGACAACGATTTCTTTCTGACTCGCTATCTGCCCAACGGTAGTGCCGACCCCGCCTTCGGCAACGATGGGCTCGTCATCTTGCGCCGTGGGAGCAATGAAGCAGTCTTTGACTTGCAGGTGGGACCAACGGGCGACATCTTCGCCGCTGGCAGTACCGGTGGCTTTCCTTCCAGCTTCGCGATTGTTCGCCTGGGCAATAATGGACAGCAGGACTTGAGTTTTGGCGATAATGGCTGGGCCCTCGCTCAGGCCGTCTTTGGATTCAACAGCTTGCAATCCATTGTCCTCGACGAAGCGTGTATTTATGGAGCAGGTTATGTTCAGGAAGATGATGAATGGAAAATAGCCCTTGGTAAATTTATCAATCAAGGTCTCGTCAATACTACTGAGCCATTCCTCCAGGAAAATACGCTAATCCTTTCTCCCAATCCGACCACCGAGCAGTTCCAATTGAGCTTCGAATTGTCGAAGGAGGAAAACCTGAGCATCCAGCTTTACGATGCCCAGGGGCGAGCCATCAGCGAATTGCTATCGCGCCAGCCCTTCTCCCAAGGTGAGCAGCAAATTCCCCTGGCCCTGCCTACTACATTACCCACCGGGCCTTACTTCCTGGTACTTAATTTTGAGGAAGACCAAGTCATTCGTCAATTGATCAAACAGTAATCCGATAGGAATTAAACGCACAGGCCTTCAGCATTCGTCCGAACGCTGAAGGCCTGTTATTGCTCCTAACCTATTCTCAAATAAAAAGAGCTTATTTACAAGACGTCAGAATTTCTTCCCCCACCATTTCTGCAATACCCAACTGCTCCGCTATTCTGTAATCCTCGCAGGCCCCTTCACTATCGGCTAGTACATTGCGGATATTGCCGCGATTGAAATACGCTGCTCGATGACTGTCATCCAATTCGATTGTTTGAGTATAGTCGGCCAATGCCTGATCGTAGGCTCCCATAAAATGATGCGCTAGCGCCCGGCGATAGTAGCAATCTGCCGTTGGCTGCTTTTGAAGCAATCTCGAATAATCTTCAACCGCTCCAGCATAATCCTGCGTTTCGTAGCGCAACCAAGCCCGCTGGTACAAAGCTGCTTTTTTATTTGCTGCCAGCTCTACCGCCTGATCGTAATCGGTCAGGGCCGCCTCAAAATTTTCGATCTTCACATTCAGCTTTGCACGATTGCTATAAAGCCGATCTACTGAAGGCTCCAGTAAAATAGCAGTATTGTAATCTTCCATAGCACTCAGGTAATCCCCTTGTGCTTGATAAATAGCTGCTCGGTTATTAAGCGCTTCCACATGAGCGGGGTTGAGATCGATGCAGGCATCATAGTCTACCATTGCGGCCTGGGCTTCTCCCAGCTGCCACCAGCATTGCGCCCGCATAAAATAAGCATTGGGAGTATTGGGGCGCTGCGCCAGAAGTTTAGAATAATCATTGATCGCGGCATTATAATTCTCGGCCGCCAAGTAGATATTACCCCTCAAATAGCGGGCCTCCGCATAGTCGGCCTGTAGCTGAAGTGCCGTCGACGCATCCTGAACAGCCATGATCGACTGACCCAGTTCGTGGTAAGCCTGGGCCCTACTCAAGTAGGCCAGCGCATTGTCCGCTTGATTGTGAATCAACTGATCCAACTCAACAATAGCATCTTGATAGCTGCCGACTTTGAGAAGAAACTGAATTTGCTCCATATTGGCCGACATCAATTGGTCCGTACGGATGCCTTTTTCTTGTAATTCTTCCTGTGGTTTGATTATCTCTTCTTCCTCTGCAATTGCCTCCGCACCTGTCATAGCCGCTTGCTGATGCTGCGCTTGTGCATATTCTGAGTGACCAATAGAATAGTAACAATCATTCATGCGAATGTAAGCCTGTTTATTGGTGGGGTCAATTTGCACCGCCTTCTTCTGATCCAGCAGCGCACTGCCATAATCTCCTGTCATATAGCGAGCCAGGCCGCGCCAGCTGTAGGCCTCAGAGTGCCCAAGACCGAGAGAAATGGCCCGGTCAAAACTCTCCAGCGAAGCGGAATGTTCGCCAACTTTATGCTCGGCAATGCCTTTATAAAAATGGAACGCCTCTTTGGCAGGATCCAGCTCAACAGCTTTTTCCAAGTTAAGAATGGCTTCGTGGTAATACTCAAATTTGAGTTGGATAAGACCGATACAATAGAAGGCATAGGCGTTCTGGTAATCGATGCGACTGGCTTCCAGTCCATCAGCTAGTGCCTTTTCGTATTCCCCCTGATTGAGCCAAGAGAAGGCGCGGTTGATATAGATTTCACTATCCGGATGGAGCGAACTGGCCTGATTGTAATCGTTCATAGCGGCATTGTAAGACCCTAGCTTGACGTAGGCGTTAGCGCGATTGTTCAGCGACTGCCCGTCGTCTTTATTGATGGCCAACACCTTGTCATAGGAATCAATCGCCGCTTTGTAGTCGCCTTTGGCGAAAAGCAGATCCCCCTGATTGCTGTAAGTTGCCGAGGATTGTGGATCAATACGCAGGGCAGCATTGATGTCGGCCATAGCTTCATCGTACAGCTCCATATCTCCGTGGGCGGTAGCCCGGTTGGCGTACAGCTCCGCCGAAGGCTTCACCGCGATGGCATTCGAATAATCTTCGACCGCCCCTTCAGGATTATCCAGCAACTGGCGAATCGCTCCTCTGATTTCATAGGCCCCAGCATCCTGTCCGTCCAGGCTGATCACCTGATCAAAATCATGTCGGGCCTTCAGCAGCTTCCCCTGCTGATAATAGGCCAAGCCGCGGTTAAAAAGCGCACGGTCAAAATCGGGGGCTAAGTTTATTGCCTCCGTATAATAAGCAATGGCTTGGGACAGCTCCTGCTGGTCATGCAGTTCGGTAGCCCTTTGGTAGAACGACTCAGCGGACAGCGTTGTCGCAGGCTGAGCGCCAACCATCCAACCACTCAATAGTAAGCCCAGTAATAAGCTATAAGTGCGGGTAGAAAAATTCATAGTGTTCTTTTCTTTTTCGATGAAAAATTCGATGCTTAGGGAGTTAGGGCGAAAGGGAGTTATTGTTGTTATTTTAAATATTAATTATTAATAATGTGTTGATAGCAAAAAATCTGCCAATCTGTCTGGATGGAGTTTGTGCAAAGTGGGTGGGACCCGCCCACTTTACCACCGCCGCCAATCCCTCCTGCTTACTCATAGACCTGACAATAAATGATCAGGCCTTGCAGGCTATGGATCGCAAGGCTTCCTCTCGGAAGATGGCATCTTTTCCTTCTCTAGGCCTTGAAGAAAGAAAAGCAATATGTCGAACAGCGAGGCTCGGAGCCCGCTGCGATCTGAAGGAAAGGATTTACTACAGCATCTATTAGGAAGGATTTTCGTCATACTGGGCTGTAGCAAAAATCGAATTGCAGTACAATTTTACTACATTTTGTGTTAACATGCAAATTTAAGCATGTTTCGCATTCAGAAAGTTGGTTTGAGGGGGCTAAATAAAAAATTTCTTCATTTATTAAAGAAAAAATCAATATAATTTTTGTTACATGTGTCTAAGTGGAGATTGGAAGGGAAAGCAATGCTGTTAGAAAGGGAAACTGGGAGGGTTGTATGCAGAGGGATTTAAGGGATTTGATTACATATGTAAAATCATAATTTGTTGATTTTGTTTTGTTTGTGAACGACTGCACTCAAATTATTGAAATCAGGTCTCATTTATTGTGGTTGTAGTATGATTAAGGGAAATGGGGAGGGGCAGTATTTTACATGTCAAAAAAATATAATTTGTATTTCGCTGATCTAAGTTTTTGTTCTGAATCTTTTATAGGAGAATTAGTTCGCG
>JBCDGZ010000259.1:0-4987 GCA_038750655.1 Bacteroidota bacterium
AGAAGGCGGTAGATAGCATCTCCTTCGAGGTCAAGACCGGAGAAATCCTGGGCTTTCTGGGGCCTAACGGCGCCGGTAAAACGACCACCATGAAGATGATTACGGGCTACATCGAAATGGGACAGGGAGACATCATTATCGATGGCCATTCGATCAATAGCAAAAATATGAAATCGTATATTGGCTACCTGCCGGAAAACAATCCACTCTACCTGGATATGCCGGTCATCGATTATTTGGACTACTGCGCTGCCCTGCAATCGGTGCCTCGATCGGCGATCCCCGATCGTATCCGGGAGATGATTCGCGTTTGTGGGCTGGATGATGAG
Source organism: Bacteroidota bacterium (assembly GCA_038750655.1). Taxonomy (GTDB): domain Bacteria; phylum Bacteroidota; class Bacteroidia; order Chitinophagales; family Saprospiraceae; genus JBCDGZ01. The sequence goes on from JBCDGZ010000259.1 coordinate 330, forward strand.
AAGCACAAAAAAATTGCTGAGCTGTCTAAGGGATACCGGCAGCGGGTGGGCCTAGCCCAAGCGATGATCCACGACCCGCAAATCCTCATTCTCGATGAGCCAACCACCGGGCTTGATCCCAATCAAATTGTGGAGATCAGAGAGCTGATTCGCCAGCTGGGGCGCGCTAAAACCGTGATCCTCAGCACCCATATCCTCCCGGAAGTCGAAGCGACCTGTGATCGTATCCTGATCATCAATAAAGGTAAAATTGTGGCTGATGGTACCGCCACGACGCTCCGCAAACAGGCTCAGGGCCAACAAGTCATCCGTCTACGCATCGAAGACGGGACGGTAAGTGACATCCATAGTGCACTAGGCGAGCTGCCGACCGTCGCCCTGGTTGACATCACCAATGCTGAGCAGCAGCGCTTCGAGGTGCAAAGCCGCCCCGAGATGGACTCCGCCCGCGAGATTTTTCGCCTCTGCGTACAACGGGGCTGGGTGCTGACCGAAATGGTGCACATGGAAACCAAACTGGAAGACATCTTCCGCGATTTAACCCTTAACTAACCCTCTGCAAAAGATAGCATCAACATGAATCCGATTTGGATAATCGCAAAAAAAGAATTGAGTTCATTTTTTGACTCCCTCATTGCCTACATCCTGCTGACCATCTTTCTGGGCTTCAGTGGCTTTTTTACCTGGCTGAACAGCAACGCCGATATTTTTTTCCGCAAAGAAGCTGATCTTCAAGTCTTCTTCAGCGTCGCCTTCTGGACCCTCTTCATCTTCGTTCCCGCACTCACCATGCGGCAACTGGCCGAAGAGAAAAAGACCGGAACCATCGAGCTGCTGCTGACCAAAGCGGTGAGCAATCGACAGGTCGTAATGGGCAAATTCCTGGCCTGCTTGCTGCTGGTCGTCATCGCCCTACTGTTCACCCTACCTTACTATTACACGGTAAGCCAATTGGGAAATATCGACCACGGGGCTACCATTTGCGGCTACTTTAGCCTCCTGCTGATGAGCGCCGCCTACATCGCTATCGGCCTGTTTACCAGCAGTATAACCAATAATCAAATTGTGGCCTTTATGCTGGCCTTGGTGATTGGCATCTTCTTCCACTTTCTCTTCGATGTCATTGCCAGTACCTCACAGGGCTTTATCGGGCAGCTTTTTGACTCGCTCAGCCTACGGCAGCACTTCGATTCTATGCGTCGTGGAGTCATCGACAGTAAGGACCTGATCTACTTCGGTTCCTTGATTTTGCTGGGCCTGACGCTCTCCGAAGTCATTATTTCCAAGCGGGGCTAAGCCCTGCATTATTTAACTGAAGCCTAATTCTGAACAATGAAAAATAATATATCCATATTGCTCCTCGTCGGAATTGTCCTCATGGTCAATGTACTGGCCGATCAATTCTTCTTCCGCTTGGACTTTACCGAGGATAAACAATACACCCTCAGCAAGGCCACTAAAGACATCCTCAACAACCTAGATGAGCCGCTGATGATTACGGCCTATTTTACGGAGGATTTACCGCAGCAGTTGGTCAAAGTGAAGGACGATTTTTCGGAAATGCTGGTTGAATACACGACCCTTTCCGATCGCATGGTCGATTATGAATTCATTAATCCTAATGATGATCCAGAAGCCGAGCAGGTGGCGCAGCAGAGTGGCATTCAACCGGTGATGGTCAATATGCGCGAGAAAGATCAGGTGAAGCAACAAAAGGTGTATATGGCCGCCGTACTGAAAGTAGGGGAGCGGCAAGAAATTATTCCTTTTATCCAATCGGGTACGGGAATGGAATATGCACTGACGACGAGTATCAAGAAGTTGGCAGTGGTAGATAAGCCCTCGGTGGCCATCCTGCAAGGGTACGGTATGCCTTCGCTCAATGAGCTGGGGCAGGTCTACCAGTCGCTGAGCATACTTTACAATATCGAAGGCATTGATTTGGCCGTAGAGGAGCCGATCGCTGATCGCTTTCGGGCGGTGGCGCTGGTACGCCCTACGGATAGCATCCCTCCGGTGGCTTTTGCCAAGCTGGATGATTACCTAAGCCGGGGGGGGAAGCTGTGTATGGCGGTGAATGCGGTACAGGGCGATTTTTCGACGGCGCAGGGCTCGGCAGTGAGTACGGGGGTAGGCCCCTGGCTGCGGACCAAGGGCTTGGAGTTGGAGAGCAGCTTTTTGGTGGATGCCGTTTGTGGTTCGGTGAGTGTGCAGCAACAGCAGGGCTTTTTTAATATGGTGACGCAGGTAGAATTTCCTTACCTACCGCTGATTCGTACCTTCCCGGAACACCCCTCAACCAAGGGTATTGAGCAAGTAATTTTCGAATTTGCCAGCCCGATCAATTATACGGGCGATACTTCCTTGAATTTTACGCCCTTGGCCATCAGTTCCCCTAAATCTGGGATTATACAGCCGCCGGTCTTTTTTGATATTTCCCAAAAGATGACCAACTTTCCCCTTTCTGGCCTCACCGCCGGTGCGGTCTTGGAAGGCAATATGGGCGGTAACCTGCCCGCTAAGCTGGTGCTTTTCTCCGACGGCGACTTCCCGGTCACTGGCGCGCAGGGAGGCCGCGGCAAGAGCCCCGATAACATCAACTTACTGGTCAACGCCATGGACTGGCTCTCCGACGACACCGGGCTGATCGATCTGCGGACCAAGGGCATCGCCTCACGGCCGATTGCTGATCTGGAAGAGGGCGATGCGCAGTTTTACAAGTACATGAATTTCTTTTTGCCGCTTTTGTTGGTCTTTGGCTACGGGTTGTTTCGGATGCAGCGTAAGCGCAACCAGCGCCTCAAGCGGATGCAGGAACGTTATGTCTAATTTTCAATCACAACAACAATGAACAATAAAACCCTATTGCTGATTTTTGCCGCCCTGGTGTTGCTTTATCTGGGGTCTCAATTGATGGGTGGAAAAAAGGAGCGGAGCTTTGACCCGGAGATTGTGAACATAGATACGACGGTGGTAGACCGCATTGTTTTTCATCCGAAGGCCGACGAGTTTAAGGAGGTGCGCTTGGAGAAGGGAGCGGAAGGCTGGATGATTAGTAAGGAAACGGTGACGGTACCGGCGCAGGGCAGTGCGGTGAGTGCGATGCTGTCCGAGTTGCGGAACATTCGGGCGAGCCGCATCGCGGCGAAGAGCGAAGAGAAGTGGGGCGAATACGAGGTGGACGCTGCGACGGGCAACCGAGTACAGGTTTACAAAGGGGCAGAAGTGCTGGCGGACCTTGTCATTGGTCGTTTTGCCTTCAACCCGCAGGCCCGCAGTGGAACCTCCTACCTACGCCTCAACGACCAGCCGGATGTCTACGCTGTCGACGGCTTTTTATCGGCCGGACTTAGCCGAGGCTTCAATAGTTTTAGAGATGCTTCTTTGGTCAAATTCAACAAAGACGATATTACCAGCTTGCAATTTTTGGGTATGGAGAGCTTCAACCTCAACAAAGGTCCTGATAATCAATGGCTAGCCGACGGCAACCCTGTAGATTCGGCGAAGGTGGCCAATTTCCTCAACAACATCCAAAACGTCAACGGCAGTAATTTCTCGGATGGCGTTGTGGCCAGCGCACTGGGCGACCCTGTACAATCGCTGAGTATCAGTGGTAATAATATGACCGCACCCATCAAGGTAGACTGCTATGCTGTAAGCGGCCAACAACAGCCTTTTTTGCTGCACTCTACGCTTAACGACGCCTACTTCACGTCGGATTCTACGGGTCTATTCACTCGTTTATTCAAGCCTTTAGTAGATTTTCAGTAAGGCTACTCGGGTAGTGGCGGATGAGCGTTCGCTCTCTAGCACAGTTTTTGGATTTCGGTCAGGGTAATGCACTAATAATGGCTCTAATGGTCGTTAGAGATGCAGGAAAATCAAATTCCAATGACCGATACCCTCCAACTGCGCCTTCGGCTCTGCTGCTTCCTCTTGGCCATCGCTTCCATCAATAGCCTGGCCCAAAGCTTCTGCGATACCCTGGTCGATGATCGCAGCCTGCAGCTGTACCTCCCGATGTGCGAAGACAGCGCCGATTACTGCCTGGCGCTACCCCTGGTCGATCTTGCCGATTTCGAAATACAAGATAACGGTCAATTGTACAATACCCCCATCACCGCCTGCGGCCCCGATGACCAACTGCTGCTGCGCTTGGATACCGGCTTCCACCAACTGATCATCACCAATATTCCCGACAACTGCTTTGATACCCTGGATATTCAGGTCCATTGTTTTTCTTCACAAATCACGCAAGAGCAGGTTTTTGTAGGACAGACGGCCGCTTTTTGTTTGGACACCACTGATCTGATGGGCAACTTACGGTCGTTCAACAACCGCTGTCAGCAGGAGATTTTCGTGGATTTCACCCTTGATTTACGAACTGGCTGCGTCGTCTTTTTCGGCCTGGATGAGGGCCTTGACACGGCTTGTATTGAGCTTTGTACCGATATGGGCGATTGTAAATCCTTGTTGCTGATTGTGGAATCGCGTTTTGCGCCGCCCTTCCCGCTGCCGCAGGCCAATGATGACCTTGATACCATTCCCGAGGGCGATCGCTTGATTTTCAACGTGAGCCTCAACGACACCTTCGATGTCAGTACGGATACCTTGAAGCTGATTGAAAGTAGTCAGTGGGGGATGTTGGCCGAGATTGG
>JBCDGZ010000260.1:0-4775 GCA_038750655.1 Bacteroidota bacterium
CAATTGTTTTTGGGTTCCAGTAAATATTATAATTTTTATCTATTGCGGCGATTGGTACTAACTCCGTTAATACAATTCGGCATCTGTAAAGAGCAGGGCTAAACCAACTCAAGTTCTTTGCGGCATATGCTCTTGCAAGCCTTATCGAATTTTCAACTTCCATCTTAAGTAAGAATATCGATGAATTCGACTAAGCCTTCTTCATTAAAAATTCTAGTAATTCTATCCATAAAAGCTTGATATTCTTCAGCGGAAATCGCCTGGGCACTGGAGATGATTTTCGTAAGGAACCCCTGCTTCGCTAATTTTTGCAGACTTACAAAAATAACATCTCTTTTCCCCATTAAGGCCAGCTTTTGCGTTAAGGAAAGAAATTTATCAGAAAAAGAAAGAAAATGATTATCATAGCTGGAATCTGATAAAATCCTTTCCATGCCATTGAATAAAATATAGATTTCGCCATCATTAAAATTTTGGAAATCAATTTCTACTCTTCCGGTGAGCACATCAAGAGGGGCGGGTTGCTTTAAAGAATTTAGAAATTCGTAAACTGCAATTGCGGTTCCCTCCCCCAAACACCCTTCTATTAATTCAATATTCATAGGCTTACCCAGAACTTCACAACTGGCTAGTAAGTGAATAAGATAATCCCAGCTTCTAGGACTGGCATAACCGAAATTTTCCTTTGATGGATCTCCATGTAAGGCATCTGGATTGATTTTTAGAAAGGCTCCAACTTTATCCTTCCAGGCGGGGAGCTTTGCTTGATGCGCTGCTTTATCAATTTCAAATGACGCAGCGTCATTCCAGCCGTATTGGAGGGCATTTAAATATAAACCCGTAGGAATGTCCCATTGGATATGCACGAATCTATTCCTCATTGGAGGACTTAAGTCCCAACCTCCTAAAGTAAGATCAGGTGGATTTGCAGCGGCAATAATTCTAACATGATCCGGTAGCTTTTTAAAGCCCACTGTTCGCTCAAATATTACCCTCAATAAGGCGGCTTGTACCGAAGGCGGACAGGTACTCAATTCATCAAGAAATAGAATTCCACTTTCCGCTTCATTGAAATCATCCGTCCACTCTGGTGAGGCATACCTTACGCTTTTGCCCTCATATATCGGCAATCCTGAAAAATCAGTGGGATCGTAAATGGAAGCGATCATGGTGCGTACTTTACATTTTTCGCTTTCTAGGCTTTCAATGAAACTACTTTTCCCCACACCGGGCTTGCCCCAAACTAGGACCGGTATCCCCAGCAAGCCATTGGGGCTTGGGGTATTCATCGCAATTAATAGTGCTTCTGCTCCTTTTGGATATTTATTCATTTACAGGATGTTTGAGATCTAACTAACTCCATTTAAAAAACAAACCCATCAACCTACCAACACCCCTCGCTCCGCAGGTGCAAAACGCTCCATCTCCACCGGAAAACCAACCCCCTGCGTCTTCAAACTCTGTATCCGAAACAAATAAGCCGCCCCCTGCATAATCTGCTCCGCCACATCCGCTACTTTCCGATTTTCATAGGCTTCGAGATAAGTACCTCTGACCCATTCATTGAAAGCGCCCATCGCGGGGCCACACCAGATTTGATAATCCAGCTTGCGATCCGGCGTGCCGGCATTGGCCCAGTTCGAAGAAAGCCCCAGATACCAGCGGAAAATGAGGGCCATTTTTCGTTTCGGATTGCCCTTGGCCCTTTCGATTTGCGAGGGATCTCTTTCTTCAAAAAATGCGATGCAGCCCTGCCAGATTTCTTCTAGCGGTTTTCTGAAGACTTGCTTTTCTAGCTTGGCTCTTTCCTCGGCGGGGATGTCGTCTATTGAATTGTAGCGAACGTAGTATTCGTAGAGTTTCTTTGCTCGTGGGCCAAACATCGTACCTCGTTTGAGAACTTGTAGTTCTACTCCCATTTCAAACATGTCCGAGGCGGGTGCGCCCATAACATCGGTGGAGTCCACCGTTTGTAAAAGTTTTCGCACATGCTCGGAGGTGCCGGCTTCTACACAGGCCTGATTGACCGAACCGGTCACGACGTAGGCAGCACCCATCATAAAGGCGGCAAGCGCCGAAGCTGGCGTCGAGATGCCTCCGGCAGCCCCGACTCTGATTTTTTGGCCAAATCCGTGTTTTTGCTGCATCTCATCGCGGAGCTGAAGGATGATTGGCAGTAGGGCGACCAAGGGGCGGTTGTCGGTGTGGCCGCCGGAATCGGCCTCTACGGTGATGTCATCACACATGGGGACTTGCTTGGCTAGCTTCGCTTGCAAGGGAGTGATTTTACCTTCCGTCAGTAATTGATCCAGAAAGGCATCTGGAGCAGGCTGCATAAATTGTGCAGCGACTTCTTTGCGAGAAATCTTGGCGATCACTCTGTTGCCGATCTGAATATTGCCCTCGGTATCCTGACTCAAACCTGCGGCTCGGTAATGGACGATATACTTGGTCAAGGAAAGAAAGGCCGAGGCTTCTACGACTTTGATTCCTTTTTCTAAAAATAATTTTACGGCGCCGGCCTCCAAGGCTTCTTCGACTGGACTGTGAATCAAATTGACGGCGAAGGTCTGCGTGGGGAGCTGGCTTTGTATGGTGTTCAATGCTTGCTCGATGCGTTCGGGGACGAGGCCCGCTGCGCCAAAGGAACCCAATAAGTTGGCCTTTCCAATGGCAATGACCAATTCCGCTGAGGCAATTCCGTTGGCCATCGCACCGGTTTTGTAGGCATAGTTTAATTGGTAATCCGAGCGAAAACTGGCGTCGCCCAGTTGTTGCGCGGTCATCGGGCTGGCGATGGCGAGGACCTGCAGGCCTCTGCCTTCTGAAACCAGGGTGCCGCTATTGCTCACTCCGATTCTTCCTCTAAAGTCCTTCATCACATAGCAGGGCCGGTCCGTCTGGCGGAGCTTCTCCTTGATCTGTTCTTGATCAAATACGATGTCTCTGGGGGAGCCTTGCCAGAAAAGTTGTTGCGGGGTGCCAGTATAGGTAATACTCATTGTTGGTTAGTTTAATACAAGTTGCGATTCACTATTAAAAGATTCCAAGTGTCGGCCACTAGGCTTCTTCGATTCCGAGTCCTAAGTCCGTGACTTGATAGATGCGCATGCCCTCATTCCACAAGTAGGCATCGGCAATAATCGCCAATTGTTCGCCTCGTTTTTCGATCGCCTTGATGTGTACTTCCAGGTGCATCTCTTTGACGTGGAGGAGGATTTGGCCGCGGTATTTCCAGACGGTTTTATGATTTTTAAGTTGGACGAATTTAGGAGAACGAAACGCTTTGCCCAAGTCCTGCTGTAAAGCAAAAACCTGCATGGCTTGCAAGATCGATTCTACGCCCAAGGAACCCGGCATGACGGGGTCTTGATAGAAGTGACAGGTGAAAAACCAATTGTAGGTCTTTATGAATTTAGTGGCGTGAATATACCCTTTGCCAAACTCCCCCCGATCTTTGGCGATGATCAAGTTATCGATCATATTCAATTGATCTTTGGCCAGACAATAGTGAGGCTTGTCAACAGGTGCTTTGAAAAGTTTCATTTTTCCGTAGAGCGAATCCAGCTTGATTTGCATATAGTCTTTGGGAGTCAATCCATTGGTTTTATACCAGGCGGGAATCTCTTGTCCTTTGTCTAGCCCGACTTGAGAGGCCAGGGCTTCCTTGGTGAAGAAGCCAAAAGAAGAGTTCCCTTTATAAAATACATGACCATCGATGGAAAGCTCGAAGGTGTAGCGTTGCAGAATGGTTCCCCCGTGCGCAATGGAAGAAACGAGAACGGATTTGTTGTGAATGGTTTTTCCTCGGAGATCAGTGCCTGCAGGGAGATCAGAGGTCTCGCCCTCACCGTCCAAGTTTCTGAGGTATAAGTCTACTTCGGGAAATTGGAGCGTGCTCCCCAGATAAGCGCCCAGCAAGCCGCAAGGCTGTAAGGCGATTTCCATAATTATGGAATAGGGCATGCTGATAGTCGAATTCTGCTGGTAATACCAGGGATTCGATGGAACATCGTATTCCGCATAGATGGTTGAGTTTTTGGAAAAATCACCTCGGCTGCCATCAACTTTTAAGATGCGCGAGATCAGCTGTAAATCGGTGTTGGGCTGCCGAGACATCGTCCGGCCATTGTAGACTGCAAAGTCTTCCCCAAAGCAATCGACTAGGTTCCCTAGCGCAAAAACGGTCACATCTTTCTCATTCATCAAAGCCCCCTTGGATCGCTCCGCTATTTTTACGCCGGCTTGAGTTTCCAGATACCTCGGGTTGTCTTTCTCGCGGAGTTGTAAACCCAGATTTTCGAAGTGTACCGTAATGACTCCATTAGAAATGATCTCCAAATCTCCGATTACATAGGGATCAGGGATCAAGCCAATCTCTTTGATTTCCAATCTGTAGATCAGTTTGGTATCATTGCCCGGAACGACTTGCTTGCGGCAGCGCACCTTTTGAGGAAGATCAAAAACGGGTTGAAAGCGAGCATCCTTGGTCATCCTTTGCAATCCTAGCATCAGCATGAAAAAGCGCAACAGGTTACCGCCGCCTTCGGCTTGCAGAGAGCCCGCCAAGACCTCATCATCCCGGAAATGACAAGGGAAGTACCAATCTTCCGGATGTAAATCTTTTTCGGCAATGATCAACCCTAAGCCATAGGCTCCGCCTGTAAGGTCGACAGAAGTAATCCGATCCAGCATTAAGATTTTTGCCGGAGGAATACGCAAAGAGGGATTTCGGCCATTGGGAAAATAAGAGATGTCTTCAAAACACTTTTCAA
>JBCDGZ010000261.1:0-4737 GCA_038750655.1 Bacteroidota bacterium
TACTAATATTGTAACATCTTATTATTAAAAGTAGTTTTTGTGTTTATTTGTTTGGGTTAGAGACCCTTGCTTTCCAAGCAAGGGTTTTCTTTTGGAGCTAAATACCGGGCGTAAACATACAAAAACCCCGATGTTTGACGAACAAACATCGGGGTTTTTGTTGAATATTATAAAAGATTTATTCTAACTGTAACTGTCTAATTAATTGCCATTTGGTGAACTTAGGATGCTTGGAGCAGAGGTAGGTACACCTGCTGGTTCTTCCGCCTTCTTCTTCACCTCTCCTTTGATGGTCAATACGATTTTTTCGCCGCCTTCATTGGTGGTCAAAGTAACTCTTTTGGTGAAGCGCCCAATTCTTTTAGTATCATAACGCACCTCAATCACGCCTTTTTCACCAGGAAAGATCGGCTCTTTTGGATAATTAGGAACGGTACAACCACAACTACCCTTTGCATTAGTGATTTGTAGAGGCTCATTCCCTACATTGGCGAAGTGAAACTCCCGTAATGGCTCAGAACCTTGCTCAATTACACCGTAATCCACTTCCATAGTTTCCAATTCCATCTTAGGGCCCGTAGTCGTTTCTCCCTCATTACTGTCCTGTGCAAAAGTGAACGTTGCGGCGAGCGACATAATCATCAATAACGAGAATAGTTTTTTCATTACTCAATAAATTTTTATTCATTATAGAATTCAGTCAACAAATTTAACGATAAATACCCTAATATGAAAGTTCTCCTTTCGCTTTCTCTCGTTAAAGTATAGTTAACGCGATTTGACCTGGTCGAGGCTTTTTAGAAGGATTTGCAAAAAATACTCCAAAAGCTAGGGTGTGCTGGTAGCGCTTTGCTGGTGGCTGTTAGATATGTTTATTCCTTTTTACAGGAAAAGGTCCCCTTGGTTTGGGGAAAAAGTGTGATCGCCAATTCAACTCATCTACCCTCAAAAAAGCAAAAAATTCTTCCCCAAAGCATAATGCATCAGCAATAAATCACGAAGTTTTACCCCCTTTCACCAAATTATATATCGAACTGACATAATAAGGCGATGCTATGCGAACAATTAATTGGTCTTTCGTGTTTTTTTTGTACCTTTGTGGCCGAATTGGGATGCTTTATTCCCATTTCTCCCTACCAAATAAATCCACATAATGCGCGCAGATATGCTAGATGATCCAATAGTGAAAGGTTCAGGTGAAGCCAACTTCGAAGAAGATAATTTTGTAAAAGAGGTACTGAAAGACTATCGGATATGCTGTATCAGCCGCGAGGTAAGCCTCACTGGGCGTAAAGAGGTACTAACGGGAAAAGCCAAATTTGGTATCCTTGGTGATGGAAAGGAAGTACCGCAAGTGGCCCTGGCCCGCACCTTCCGAAAAGGCGATTGGCGCTCTGGCTACTACCGCGATCAAACCATTATGTTTGCCCTCGGCATTTGCACCGTCGAAGAATTTTTTGCCCAACTCTACGCCGATTCCGAAAATGATCCCTTCTCTGGCGGTCGGCAGATGAACAACCACTTTGCTACTCCTACCGTCGATGCCGATGGCAACTGGCGGAACCATACCCAATCCTACAATATTTCTTCTGATATTTCTTGTACGGGGGGGCAAATGGCCCGCGGACTGGGCCTGGCCTTCGCCTCTAGGCTCTATCGCGCCAACCCTACCCTCTCCAAAGGCAGCCTCTTTTCGCAAGAAGGCAACGAAGTTTGCTTCATTACTATCGGTGATGCCAGCACCTCCGAGGGCGTCTTCTGGGAAACCGTCAACGCTGCTGGTGTACTCCAGGTACCACTGGCCATCTCTGTATGGGATGATGATTATGGCATCTCTGTCCCCAAGAAATACCAAACGACCAAGCAAAGTATTTCGGAAGTGCTCGAAGGTTTTCGGGTCAATGAGGAGGGAGAAGGAATAGAAATTTACAAGGTCAAAGGCTGGGATTATCCGGCGCTCTGCGAAGCTTATGAGAAAGGCATCGAGCGGATGCGCGAAAACCACACGGCCGCCTTGTTCCACATCACCGAGCTGACTCAGCCGCAAGGCCATTCGACCTCGGGCTCGCACGAGCGTTACAAGTCGAAGGAAAGACTGGAATGGGAGCGGGAGCACGATTGCATTAAGGTCATGCGTCAGTGGATCATTGACTCGGGCATCGCTACGGAAGAAGAAGTTGATGAAATTGGCAGAGAAGCAAGAGAACACGTCAAGGAGGCGCGAAAGCGGGCTTGGAATGCTTATATGCAGCCGCTGCGGGAAGAAGTTCAGCTAGTCAAGCAACTTTACGATCAGCTAATCGCTGCTTTTCCGCAGAATGACCAGGTGCTGGAAGTTAAGAAAGAGCTGGAAAGCCTCATTGATCCGCTTTATACAGAGATGGTGCAGAATGCTCGCCGGATGCTCTTTAGCTTGAAAGGAGTGCAGCACGAAACGCAGCAGCAACTGGCAGACTGGATTAGAAAGGCTAAAAATACGGGTAAACAACGCTACAATACCTATTTATACAGCGAATCGCCTCGCTCGGCCTTGAAAGTACCGGTGTTGCCAGCTCAGTATAGTGAGGATGCTCCAATGAAGAATGGTTTTCAGATTTTGAATGCCTGTTTTGATAAAAATCTGGATAATAACCTCAATATCTTTGCCTTCGGAGAGGATGTTGGCCAAATTGGTGATGTCAACCAGGGCTTCGCCGGCCTACAAGCCAAGTATGGCGAAGGTCGGGTCTTTGATACGGGGATTCGCGAATGGACCATCGTCGGGCAAGCCATCGGAATGGCCATGCGCGGCCTGCGCCCCATCGCCGAAATCCAGTACCTCGACTACCTTGTCTATGGCCTGGAGCCCCTCACCGATGACCTGGCGACCCTGCGCTACCGCAGCAATAACCTACAACAGGCCCCCGTCATCATCCGCACCCGCGGGCATCGCCTGGAAGGCATCTGGCACGCCGGCTCGCCGATGGGCATGCTCATCAATTCCCTCCGAGGACTATACCTCTGCGTACCGCGCAATATGACCCAGGCCGCCGGCATGTACAATACCTTATTGCTGTCTGATGATCCAGCCGTGGTGATCGAATGCCTCAATGGCTATCGCCTCAAGGAGCGCCTACCGAACAATATTGGCGAATTCACTGTTCCTCTCGGCGTCCCTGAAGTCCTACAATCCGGCAAAGACCTAACCATCGTTACCTACGGTTCTTGCGTCCGCGTCGCACAGGCTGGCATCAAGCTACTGGAAGCCCACGGTATTTCGGTTGAACTCATCGATGTACAAACCCTCCTGCCTTTCGACCTGGAGCATCACATTGCCGCCTCATTGCAAAAAACCAATCGCGTGCTCTTTGTGGATGAAGATGTGCCGGGTGGCGCGACTGCTTATATGGTACAGGAGGTTATCGAAGGGCAGCATGCTTATCAGTACCTGGATTCAGCGCCACAGACCTTGACGGCGAAGCCACATCGCCCTCCCTACGGTTCCGACGGCGATTATTTCACCAAACCCAACCCAGAGGATGTCTTCGAGGCTGCCTACGCCATCATGCGTGAAGCGGAGCCGGGCCGCTTTGCTGACCTTGGATTCTAATCCCCAAACACTTTGCAACCAACACTTGCCAACAAAATCTATTTTTTATCGTTTAGCTTACAGTAAGATTGTATGGCTAATCTTGTCGTTCTTCGGCCATCTGTCCTTTTTCTTTATTAAGAAAAAATTTAATTTAATATATTTGCTCTCTATTTAAAGCAATTGCATTAATCCAACAATACTGTCTTGGCAAGCAAACTTGTTATCATACCAACCTACAACGAAAAGGAAAATATCCGGCAGATCATTGCAGCCGTATTTTCCCTATCGGGCAATTACCATATCCTAATCGTTGATGATGGCTCGCCGGATGGAACGGCAGATATTGTCAAAGAACTCCAAAACAAACACAGCAAAGCCCTTCACCTGCTCAGCCGCTCTGGCAAGCAGGGCCTCGGTACGGCCTATATCGCTGGCTTTAAATGGGGCCTAGAACGTGGGTACGACTATCTGTTTGAGATGGATGCTGACTTTTCGCATAATCCACAAGATTTACCAAGATTGTATGCTGCCTGTGCCGATGGTGGTGCTGACCTCGCCGTTGGCTCCCGCTATGTCAAAGGCGGTAAGCTCAAGAATTGGCCCTGGGATCGCATTTTTCTCTCCTACGGGGCCTCCCTCTACGTTCGCCTCATCACCTGGATGCCGGTTAAAGACCCAACAGCTGGCTTCATTTGCTATACCCGCCGCGTTCTCGAAACCATCGACCTGGATAAAATCCGCTTCGTCGGCTACGCCTTTCAGATCGAGATGAAATTCGCAGCCAAGACCCTGGGCTACCGCATCAAGGAAGTGCCCATTACCTTCACCGATCGCGTCGAAGGCGTTTCCAAGATGAATACCAGTATCATCAGCGAGGCGATCGTCGGGGTAATTCAAATGCGGATGCAGAGTTTCTTCAATAGTTACGCGCTAGAAGCCGAAGCTCAGTAGTTTTTTCCCCCTTCAGTGTAAAATTCCCCCTACATTTTCGCTCACTTTGCCTTTTTTGGGGAAAAAGTGGGAGAATTTTGCTCATTTGAGCATAATTTTCGGCCCTTCCTATTGTCATTATTCACAATAAGATTTAGATTTGTCATCTATTTGTTTACAAAAAACAACTCGCCTATCGTATAATATCTTTTGTTGATAACTTTTTGCGGAAAAAA
>JBCDGZ010000262.1:0-4715 GCA_038750655.1 Bacteroidota bacterium
AATATCATAAAATAAAAACGCTTCACCATGAAAAATTTATTACGTTGGACCTTTATGTTCGCTCTTTTGTTTGGTTTCAGCCAAATGAATGCGCAGATTCAGACCCCAGCTCCAAGCCCTAAATGTAAAACGGAGCAGATGGTAGGTTTGACTACTATTTCACTTGATTACTCTCGCCCAAGTGTGAAAGGCCGCGAGCTGTTTGTCGATGTAGAGAGCTTCGGTAACATCTGGCGTACCGGTGCCAACGCTTCTACAAAGATCAAATTCAGCGATGATGTTAAGATTGAAGGTAAAGAAGTTCCTGCGGGCGAATATGCCCTTTACAGCATCCCTGGCCGCGAAGAGTGGACCATCATGCTCTACAAAGACCTCAAGCTGGGCGGCTATGTTGCCAAGTACGATGAAGCTAACGAACTGATGCGCTTTAAGGTAAAGCCAACGACGGGGGCAGACCACATCGAGTCTTTCCTAATCAATTTTGATCACCTCAAGTCGAACTCTGCTCACATTGTTTTGATGTGGGGCAAATACCAAGTACCGTTTAAAGTAGAAACAGAAGTAGACAGCCGAGTAATGAAGCAGATTGATATGGCAATGGCTGGCCCTTCTCGTGGCGAGTACTACACTGCTGCTAGCTACTATTACAATAATGATAAGGACATGAAAAAGGCCCTGACTTGGGTAAAGAAAGCCAATGAGATTGATGAGAAATTTTGGCAGCTGCGCATGCAGGCCCTCATCTTGGCCAAATTAGGCCGCCACTCCGAGGCGATCGCTACTGCTGAAAAGTCTACCCAACTGGCCGTAGCTGCTGAAAATGCCGGTTATCCTAAGATGAATGCTAAGTCGATCGCTGAATGGAAAGCGGCTATGGCGGGTTCTAAAGTAAAGAGCAGCGGTAAGAAATAGAACCAATAAAATAACTTAACAAGAACGATATCTTATAGATAGATCGATGGGTGCCACCTTGTGGTGCCCATTTTTATTATCTTTGCAGCTCATTTTCAAATACCTGCTTTTTGACAACATTTAAACAGCTAGGCCTCTCGCAGGAAATTCTGCGGATGCTGACCGAGCTTGGTTTTGAACAACCAACCGCCATTCAGGAGCAATCCATTCCTACACTACTGAATGAAGGGAACGATTTTATTGGACTGGCACAAACGGGAACGGGCAAAACGGCGGCCTTCGGCCTCCCCCTGCTCGAACATGTCGACCCTCATACCTCCGCTACCCAGGCTTTGGTGCTGGCGCCTACGCGGGAACTGGGTAGACAGATTGCGGAACAGCTGGCTACTTTCAGTAAATACCTCGATAAGGTCAATGTGCTGCCGGTGTACGGCGGCGCGGCCATTTACAACCAGATTAAAGCCCTACGCAATACCCAGCACATTATCATTGCGACTCCCGGCCGCTTGATCGACCTGATTAAACGCAAGGCGGTGAAGCTGGACCAGCTGCGTATTTTGGTGCTTGATGAGGCCGATGAGATGCTGAACATGGGGTTTAAGGAGGAATTGGACGAAATTTTGAGCTTTACCCCCTCCGATAAGCAAACCTGGCTCTTCTCAGCCACCATGCCGCCGCCCATCAAGAAGATTGTCAGCCAATATATGGATGCGCCCAAAGAAGTGCGGATCAATGCCCAGCAGAAGGTCAATACCAATATTGAACACCAGTTTACCATTGTTAGACAGGCGGATAAGACGGAGGCCCTGACTCGTTTTCTGGATATTAGCCCGGATATGCGTGGGGTGGTCTTCTGCCGGACCAAGCGCGATACCCAGTTTCTGGCCGAGCGCCTGCTCAAAAAGGGCTACAAGGCAGATGCCCTGCACGGCGATTTGTCGCAGCACCAGCGGGATCGGGTGATGTCGCGCTTTCGCAACCACGATTTGCAGGTGTTGGTGGCGACAGATGTGGCGGCCCGGGGGATTGATGTCAATGACTTGACCCACGTCTTTCATTTCAGCTTGCCCGATGATATGGCCTATTATACGCATCGCAGTGGGCGCACCGCGCGGGCGGGTAAGAAGGGGATTTCCATCTCCTTCATCAGCCACCGCGAGTTTTACAAGATTCGTACGCTGGAACGCCAGTTGAAGATTGCGTTTAAAAAAATATACATCCCCAGTACCCAGGACATCGCTGAGGTGCGCATCACCAATTGGTGTCAAAATCTGCTGAAGCAAAAGACCAAGGGGCGCATTGATCCCCAGCTGCTCGACCGCGCCCATCGCATCCTCGAAAAGCTTTCCCGCGAGGCCATTATCAATAAACTGATTGCGGCGGAGTTGGAACAGCTTGATCTGGGCTCCAACAAGGAACTCAATGACATGGAGCGTCCGAAGCGGGAGGAACGTCAGGGGCGGCGTGGGGCTCCTCGCACCAAGAGTAAATATAAGCCCACCCAAAGCTGGAATTTTGCCAAAAAGAAAAAGACCACCAAGAGCAAAAAGAAGAAAAAAGGCAAAAAGAAACGCTATTGATCCAGTACAATGTCTCTTTCTGAGGGCTCATTATTGGCCTGTTGTAATAAGGACGCAATAATGACTACTAAGATACAGCCAATCAAGTTGAGGTACAGATAGGGGACTTTCACCATCCCGTATTTATCCATTACAAAAACGAAAATGACGATGGCCTCGGCAATCAGTGCTGCGACGAATACAGCATCGCCTTTGACTTTTTTGAAGAAAAAAGCCACAACAAAAATACCGAGTATGGTGCCGTAAAAGACGGAGCCGATGATATTGACGGCTTCGATGAGGTTGTCAAAAAGTGAGGCCACCATGGCGAAAGTTAGGGCGATGAGGCCCCAAACTACAGTAAATATCTTGGAGGCATTGAGGTAGTGGCGGTCGCTTTCATCTTGCCGTATGGAGCGGCGATAGAGATCAACGACGGTGGTAGTGGCCAGGGCATTCAGCTCGGAGGCGGTTGAAGACATGGCGGCGGAAAAAATCACCGCCAGCAGTAGGCCCACCAGCCCAACCGGCAAATGATTGATGACAAAGGTGATGAAGACATAATCGGTATCCTCCGTATCCGCCTTCGGGTCTTGCTGCTTGATCAATGCCCGTACGCCATCCCGAATTTCCAAGTCCTGCTCATGCAAGTCCTGAACTTTGATCTGCGCCGAGCCGATGGCCGCTTCATTATTCTGATCAATGGCCGCAATGAGCTGGCGCATCGCCGATTGTTTTTTCACATACAAAGCATCATGCTGATCCTGCAAAGCCTGCAAAGGAGCCTCATATTCTGTATTCAACAGCTTCTTCCGATTGGCCTCATTGTAATGAATGGGCGGCTGGGTGAATTGGAAAAAAACAAAAACCATAATCCCCACAAACAGAATCAAAAACTGCATGGGCACCTTAAAAATCCCGTTAAACAACAAGCCCAACCGGCTTTCTGTCAACGACTTTCCACTCAAATACCGCTGCACCTGCGATTGATCGGTCCCAAAATAAGAGAGAAACAAAAAGGTCCCTCCCAATAGCGCCGACCACATATTGTAACGCTCCGTCAGGTCAAATTTAAAATCCACAATATTCAACTTCCCCATCTTCCCTGCCAAGCCTACCGCATCGCCAAATCCTACATCCGACGGCAGCTTATTCAACAAAATCACAAAGGCAATCACCATCCCACTTAAGATGATAATCATCTGCTGTTTCTGGGTCTGACTCACCGCCTTGGTCCCCCCCGCCACCGTATATAAGATCACCACCGCCCCAATAATTAGGTTGGTTATAAAGAGGTCCCATTCCAAAATCGAAGATAAAATAATGGCGGGTGCAAAGATGGTAATCCCGGCTGCCAGGCCCCGCTGCACCAAGAAGAGGGCCGCCGTCAAAGTCCGCGTCTTAAGGTCAAATCGACCTTCCAGGTACTCATAGGCGGTATAAACTTTCAATTTATAGTAAATGGGGATGACGAAAATGCAAAGGAGGACCATCGCAATCGGCAGCCCAAAATAAAACTGTGCGAAGCGCATCCCATCATCGTAGGCCTGCCCGGGCGTAGATAGAAAAGTAATCGCACTGGCCTGCGTCGCCATGATGGATAGGCCGATGGTCCACCACTTCAAATCGCGGTCACCGAGTAGATAACTTTCTACGTTTTTGACATTCCGGGTCTTCCAAATGCCATAGGTAACAATAAATAATAAGGTTCCTACGAGAACAGTCCAGTCTAAAGGATTCATTGATTGATGATTAGTGGGTTAGGAGTTTTCATTGGGCAAATACACGATTCCTTTAAATGCACTAAGAGTAGGCCTTGGTAAACCAGTAAAACAGTATGATGATGATAAGGTGTAGCACGAGTACCAGGGTGTACATCTGTTTCCAGCTGTTGAGGATGGGCGGCTGGTCGTTTTCGGGGTGTTGTTTTTCGTTGGTGTTCATTTTTTTATGAGTTGTTTTTCAGTTCACTGGGGAGCGCCCGCCTACCGGCCGGCAGGGTGGACGGTAGGCACCTGCGGTGCTTTGGTGGACGGTGGACGGCGGTCGTAGTGGTTTGTGTTATTTGTAATGGTGTGCGGTGGCTCCGCACCTTTTCACGTCTTACTACGTTCGCCGTCTACCGTCTACCGTCTACCGTCTACCGTCTACCGTCTACCGTCTACCGTCTACCGTCTACCGTCTACCGTCTACCGTCTACCGTCTACCGTCTACCGTCTACCGTCTACCGTCTACCGTCTACCG
>JBCDGZ010000263.1:0-4714 GCA_038750655.1 Bacteroidota bacterium
ATTTAACATCTGTACCCTAAGCTACAGTAGTCATTTTCGTATCAGCACAAAACCGCTAAATTATGAATCAACTCCATTCGAAAGCAGGATTAACCATTAATAACCCTGCTTCTGGTAGCAAACAGCAGATCAGGTTCTCCAATAAAAAGGAAGAGAAAGGGTTCTACTTGACACTCCGGCAAAGGGTAAATGCCTATTTCAAGGACAATAAGCTGTCTAAGCATGCCAACAGTCAAATGCTTATCAAGACGATTTTTATCCTTACTGTTTTTGTTGGCACTTATGTGATGTTAATTTCCAACTTATTCAGTCCTGGCGTACTGCTACTCATCGCACTTGTCCACGGTTTTTTCACGGCATTAATAGGGCTCAACATCGCCCATGATGCCGTTCATGGTTCTTACACCAACAATCCCCGTCTTAATAAACTGATTGGGGTTTGCTTCAATATTATTGGAGCTAATGACTATATGTGGAAGATCAACCACAATAGTATTCACCATTCCTACACCAATATTCCGGATCATGATGGCGACATCGAACAAATCCCGCTCATCCGCCTCCACCCGGAACAGGATCGCTGGTGGATTCATCGCTTTCAGTACATTTATATCTTCTTTTTCTACTCTTTGACCTCCTTTTTCTGGGTATTGCTGAGGGATTATGTAGAATTCTTCCATCCTAAGATCAAGGAATATCGGACGGACCAGCCAGCTAAGGAATTCGGGCGGATGGTGCTCTACAAATGCATCTATTACGTCTTTTTCCTTGTCATCCCATTGATGGTCATCGAATTGCCTTGGTACTACATTCTACTCGGCTTTCTGGCGATGCATATGATAGAAGGGCTGACCCTGGCTTTGATTTTCCAGCTGGCCCACGTTATTGAAGGGACGAATTACCCAATGCCGGATGAAAGTGGTAAAATGGAACGCTCTTGGGCGGCTCATCAGATGTTTACAACGGCAAACTTTGGTTGCAGCAATAATTTTCTCAATTACATCTGTGGAGGCTTAAACTTCCAGATTGAGCATCACCTGTTTCCCAACATTTGCCATGTGCATTACAAAGCATTGGCGCCTATTGTGAAGCAAACTGCTCAGGAATATAACCTTCCTTACATTGAGCATCCGACCTATTTCGGAGCCCTCAATTCACATATCAGAGTGTTGAAACGTCTGGGAACACAGGATACTTAGAATTCGACTAGGGTGACTCCGTCACCCCCGTCTTCTTGAGCAGGATGCCAGTAGCGGCTAATGTCGTTGTACTCACGAAGTTTCATTTTGACCGCTTCGCGTAGAATGCCGTTCCCCTTGCCGTGCACAATCCGCAGATTAGTAGCACTAGAGACCAGGGCTTTGTCGACAAAGTTTTCCAACAGTCGCAGGGCCTCTTCTTTCGTCAATCCCCGCAGGTCGATCTTGGACTCAAAGCGGGCACTGGTAGCAACTGTATCGGTCTGCACGCCCTTGGAGGAACGAATGTCCAGCGGAGCATTGGCGTGCTGAATATCTTTGAGCTTGGCCGTCATCTTCATCAGGCCCATAACGACGATGACCTTATCCTTTTTGATCGATTCGACCTTCCCGGCTGCACCGCCCGTACGCAGCCGCACAAAATCGCCTACCTTAATCTCCCGATCCAACTCGGCAGCCTTCGTACTCTTATAGTAAATCTCTTCCTTCAAATCCCCCACATCCGCATTCAGGCGCTGTCGAGTTTCCCGCACCTTGCTGGCCATCTGCTTGGCCTTTTCCAGATTTTTCTCCTCCTTCAACTCTCGAATCAAGCGTTCAAAGGCCTTATTATCTTTAGCCGACTGCTGCAAATCCATTTCCTTGGCCTGCAGCTTCAGCTTCTTACGCCGAACCTCCAATTCTCGGTACAAGCCTTCATAATTCTTGATCAGACGTTGCAGCTTTTTCTCCCGCTCCGTCAAACTGGCCAATTGATCCTCCAGTTCCTTACGCTCCCGCTGCAAATCAACCAATAGCTCATCCACTGCTTTTTCATTTGCCCCTGTTTTGTGTTTCGCATACTTGAGCACGCGCTTACTCAGGCCACTCTTCGAAGCGATCTCAAAGGCAAAAGAGCTGCCCGGCCGCCCCACCTTCAGCTGATAAGTCGGCGAGAGGCTATCTTTATTGAAGGTCATCGCCCCATTGACAATGCCTTT
This sequence comes from Bacteroidota bacterium, assembly GCA_038750655.1. Classification (GTDB taxonomy): domain Bacteria; phylum Bacteroidota; class Bacteroidia; order Chitinophagales; family Saprospiraceae; genus JBCDGZ01. The sequence continues at coordinate 2,180 of JBCDGZ010000263.1, forward strand.
GGTCTTAAAAGCAAAAAGTTTGAGATTGGAATAGTGGGTGGTAATGACTCCAGATACCCGGCGGTCATTCATTTCTTTAAGGATGGCCTCAGCAATGGCTCCACCGATTTTGGGGTCAGTTCCAGAGCCAAATTCGTCAATCAGTAGCAGCGTCTGCTTGTTGGCCAACTGTAAAAAACTGCGCATATTTTTGAGGCGAGAGCTGTAGGTACTCAAGTCATCCTCCAAAGATTGCTGATCACCAATATCGGCAAATAATTTTTGATACAAGCCCATCTCAGAACTCTCATCTACCGGAATCAGCATTCCGCATTGCAGCATCAACTGCAAAAGGCCCACGGCCTTCATCGTAATCGATTTCCCTCCGGCATTAGGCCCACTGAGTACTAAAATGCGATTATCGTAAAGTAAGCGCAGGGTGAACGGCACTGTTTCTTTTTCTACCTGCTTGTTTTTCAATAACAGTAAAGGATGATACCCCTCTACGATACCCAGTGTAGGCTCTTGCTTCACCTTCGGCAGACAAGCATTTAGACGGGTGGCCAGGCGAGCCTTAGCTTGCACCAGGTCATATTCCGCCAAAATGGTTTGATAGATGTGTAAATCCGGAGTATAGGGGCGCAGCTCGGCGCTCAGTTCTTTGAGGATGCGATAAATCTCGCGGCGCTCCTCTGTTTGCAAATCAAAAATATCATTATTGATCTCAATGATGGCCTCTGGCTCAATAAAGGCCGTTTTCCCTGTAGTCGATTCGTCGTGGATAATCCCTTTGATTTTACGCTTATGCTCCGAAGGTACGCTCAGTACGCGGCGACCATTTCTAAAGCTCTCCACATTATCCGTCAACCAGCCCTTCTGGCGATAATTATTGATAATGGAGCGAAAACGCTTTTCCAGCTCTTTCTGCTTCCCGCCGATGTTACGGCGAATGCGCGATAGTTCCGGCGAAGCATCCGGGCGAATATCTCCGTCCTCGTCAATCACCTTCTCAATGGCCTTGATCAAATCTTCATTGAGTACAATTTCCTGAACAGTGAGGTAAAGGGTGGAATAGACCTCTTTGCGGGTAGCGGTAAAAAACTTGAGAATGGCCTGGGTCATGCGCAGCACCCGGTTGATTCGCTGCAAACTCTCCTCGGGCATCACAAAATCGATCACCTCTAACATCCGGAGGTCCTTGTCAATATTGGGATAAGTAGCAATCGGAAAATGATCATTCTCCTCAAAAGTCAGCTTGAACTCTTCTACCGCCTTGAGCGTCCTCATCAACGGCTCTAGCTCCGTCTCTGGCTTCAATTCACTGAGCAGCACCGCGCCCGCCTCTCCGAGGCAGTCTACGTGCACCAATTCCAGGATTTTATCAAATTCAAGCTTTTCGTAAAGGTCATTCGGTTCCAGTTGCATCACTCGTTCTTTCTGGTGGATAATTTCAACGCAATTTGCTAAAAAACATATAAAGAAACAATCCTGGGTGAAATGAGTTCTGGATTTCCTAACTTTGTGAGATATTTCTGCGGGGGGCCTGCGGCGGCAGGGGACTTCGGTGAGCGGAGAGCCTGCGGCGGCGGAGTCTTGTACGGTTAGATGCCTTTGGCATCTTGGTGGACGGTGGACGGTTGACGATAAACGTGATGAAGCGTGGCGGAACGCGGCTCCGCACTCCTTTACGTCTCACTACCTGCCGGCCGGCAGGCAGGCGTTCGCCGTCCACCGTCCACCGTCCACCGTCTACCCTGCCTGCCGGCAGGCAGGCGTTCACCCAAGCGCCAAAGGCGCTCCCCGTCCACCTAAAGCGCCAAAGGCGCCAAAAACCCAACAAGTGCCAGGTAATTCATTCGGACAAGCATTCAAAATCACCACCTTTGGTGAATCGCACGGTAAAGCTATCGGCGTTATTATCGACGGTTGCCCTCCGGGCATTGCGGTCGACATCGACTTTATTCAATCGGAATTGGCGCGGCGGCGGCCGGGGCAGTCGAGCATCGTTACGCAGCGCAAGGAGGCCGACGAGGCGCAGTTGCTCTCGGGGGTCTTTGAAGGGCAAACGACAGGGACGCCGATTTCAATGGTTATTTTTAACAAGGATGCCCGATCTCGGGACTATAGCCATATTGCAGATAAGTTTCGGCCTTCGCACGCCGACTTTACTTATCAGGCGAAGTATGGACTGAGGGATTATCGGGGCGGAGGGCGCTCCTCGGCGCGGGAAACAGCGGCGCGGGTGGCCGCGGGTGCGATTGCGAAGCTGTTGCTGCGGCAGGAAGGGCTTAGCGTGGATGCCTACGTCAGTCAGGTTGGGAAATTGGGCCTGGTGGCTTCGCACAGCGAGCTGGACCTGGGGCTGACCGAATCAACGCCGGTGCGCTGTCCGGACCCGGAGATGGCGGAGCGGATGATTGCCTTGATTAAGGAGGTACGCAAGGCAGGTGATACGATTGGCGGGGTGGTGACGGGATTGGTGCGGGGTTGTCCGGCGGGGCTGGGCGAGCCAGCCTTTGATAAGCTCCATGCCGATCTGGCCAAGGCGATGCTGAG
>JBCDGZ010000264.1:0-4561 GCA_038750655.1 Bacteroidota bacterium
AAAAAATTAAAAAAATACTTAATCAGAGTCACAGTTTTTTACTGACGAGCGATTAACCCTTCACAACGATTCGGGAACGCCCGAACTAACTACGACATCCCATAAACATACGATGAAAGCCAGGCCTTCTAACCGAGGTCAACTATGGCGAACAAGACGACACCCCAAAGAATTGGACCCTTATTCAGACGAGGGGGCATTTCCGGCAACGGTCGGGAATGCCCACGCTGAATAGTTAAACACAACATTTAAACGCATTGGACCTGGAAACTCCAGGAGGATCACACACTTAGAACATTCATTCTTTGTTTGTTGCGGAGTCATGTCGGCGGGGGGCCGGTCATGACTCTGCTTCTTTTGTAGATGACCCATTCTGCGACGGCCAGGTTGCCGAGCCAGGAGAACCAGCTGAGGAAGATGTAGAGCACCTCGGGATCGACGTCGAAGTAGCTGTTGATGAGCAGTTGGTAGAGGCGGAGGCTGATGGCGGAGAGCGTGAGGGCGAAGGAGCGGATCATGAAGTGGGCGTGGGCCTGGAACTGCCGTTGTAGGGCCAGTCGCCAGGCGTGGAAGGTGAAGCCCCACCAGAGTAGGCTGAGCAGGACGAAGCTGATGCGGGCGGGCCAGCCGCCGTTGCCGTAGAAGGACATGATCAGTGCGGCTGGGCCGGAGATGAAGAGAATCAGTACGACATAAGCCTTACCGACCCAGCGATGCACTTGTGGCCATTGCCTGAGGACGTAGCTGGAAAACTGCGTCAGGCCAGAGAGCAGGATCAGTAGGCTGCTGAAGATGTGGAAGTAAAAGGCCCAGCGATAGTGCAGCAGGTGGATGATGTGTTGCTTGGTGAGTAGGAAGTCGATGTCTAGCCGTCCGCTGGTGTAGGGGAAGATGATGCCGAACATCAGGTAGGAAAATAGCAGCAGTAGTACGATGCCGAAGGCAGCGCGGGTTTTATCCCATACCCTTTGATTGTTCAACATCATACTACTGCAGTATCGAAAAAACAGTGCCTAATTCAAGGAGGCTTTTCCGCTGGCGGGCCGCTCTTTAGATTCGGTGAAAAGCCCTTCGTTGGTGATTTGGAAATACTGCGTGGATTGGATGTCCATACTGACCAGTTCATTTTCCATGATCCCCGCCTTATTAAGCGGCTGTTTCCATACATTTTGGTAGGCATTGATGATTACCATTCCCGCTTCATCAATGCTGCAGCTTGTGGTCATCTGAGGATTGTATCCGGCTAGGTACTTTTGATCCAACAGTTTTCCTTTTTTCGTGAAAATGGCCATTTCAAAATTCTGACGGCTACTGAAATAGTTTTTCAGTTGGTAGATGACTGCGACCCTATTTTCTTCCATTTCAATTCGATGTACCGGGATGACATCTGCCGGAGGCATACGGCTGAATTTACTTCGTTTGAGGACCGGCAGAAATTCGGCGTATTGCCGGGTCAAGGGGGGAGTAACTTTTTGGGGCGTCCATTCTTCCCCATTACTTCTAGCGACCATTTCTGCTTTCACTTCGCCGGCTAGAGCACGGATGTCTGTCGTGGTGATGCTGTAGGGGAGTTGACTTTCTTCAAACTCGGCCAGAAAGTCTTGAAAGGCTTTTTGTTTACCTCCATCAAAATCAGGCTGCACAAAGGCAACGAGGCATAGACATAGGACGGGAAGGCTGAGAAGGGAAAGGGTTTTCATAACAAGCAATTTAGGGTTTGAGAGAATGTAATAGCACTACAAATTGTCTGGAAGCACTACATTTGAAGTTTCAGAGGCAGAACGATAGGCAGATCAAATAGCCACATATTGAACTATATCTTTAACACAAAAAGGCAGCGATTTTAAGGTTTTGTTAACGTCTGATCAATAAAAAAACTGCTCACCACCCCGAGCGTGGGTAGCGAACAGTACGAATAGGCATTCTTAGGAAATGCGATCAATAGATTAGCTCAAGTTACGATGAACGAGAGTCGGTGAATATTATGGTTTCTAGTGCGATTCTGTTAACGTTGGTAAACGCTCCATTTTTTGAGCCATTGAAGCAGGCTTTCACCTGAGAGTTTGGATCATTGCTAGGAGCCCAAGGGGTACCCGGGATGTGAATGTTTGTGGAGTGATGTAATTGATCTATAAGGGCCTTGCCTTATTTTTACAATAAGTGGAAGTAGTAAGGGTACTGCTAATCGCTTGAGAAATGGATGAAATGTTAATCAGATAGGTTGTCTAAAGATAGCGATAAAAATTTAATATTGCTTAAATTGTAGTAAAACTTTATCAGTTTTTCTTAGTTTATTGGTCACTAATTCCTTGCTTCTAATTATTTTGTTTATGGACTCTTTTTTATTTCGTTTAGTGATACCGTTTCTGTTGCTTTGCCTTGCTTGCAATGATGCTGTTCAGACGACGGATGAGCCATCAGAGCCTTTTGTACGGCATGCTGATTTTTCCTCTCAGTACATTGCCGCTCGTCATATTGATGTGCACTTACCACCAGATTATGGAGACGGAAAATCTATTCGTTATCCGGTATTGTATATGCACGATGGTCAAAATATTTTTACTTCAGCAACGGCTTATGGTGGGGTAGAATGGCAGGCCGACGAAATCCTCGATAGTCTTACGCGTATAGGAGCAACTCGGGCTTGTATTATTGTGGGGATTTGGAATTCTGATAAACGCTTTCCGGAGTACTTGCCTCAGCAGGCGGCAGAGCAACTGCCGCAGGAGGTGCAAGATCAGCTGTTGGAATACAATCAAAATGTGGCGGTTTTTTCTGATCAGTATTTGCGTTTTCTGGTGGAAGAATTGATGCCTTTTATCAACAAAGAATACCGTACCTTGACGGGACCAGCACATACTTTTGTTGCTGGCAGTAGCATGGGGGGCCTGGTTTCACTGTATGCCCTTTGCCGGTATCCTGATCACTTCGGTGGGGCTGCCTGTTTGTCCACGCATTGGCCCGTTGATCTCGAAGCCCGCTATCCCATTTTCCCCATCACCTTGACCAACTATTTTGGCACCCAACTACCGGATGCTTCTGCACATAAAATTTATTTTGATTACGGTACTCAGGGCTTGGACGCGCATTATGAACCCTGGCAACTGCGCATGGACAGTTTGATGAATGCCAATGGCTACACCCAGGGGCAAAACTGGATCACTCGTAAGTTCGAAGGGCACGACCACTCCGAGGGCTCCTGGGCCAAGCGTTTTTGGGAGCCTTTGGTTTTTATGTTGCCCAAGCAGTAAGTTCCAGCGTGGTCAATTTTTACCATTTAAATAATCATCCATGACCGATCGAGATCAACAACTTTACTCCCTACGCCCCCGCATCCCCAGCATCATCGAAGAGCAGGCGACCACCGCTGCCGAACGCTTCCAGAACCGCACGCTACGCCCTATCCTCAAGCTTCAGCACGACCTTCTGATGGCCCTTTTTCGCCATTACCTACACAAGCGAAAGGGCGGCTACTACGACCTCCCTACATCCCGCCGCCGCGCCTACGTGGCTCATTGCTTGCAGAAGGACCAGCGCCTGCGCCAGCTGATGTGCGGCACCATCATCGGCCACTTTACGACCGAAGAATGGCTGGCCTATGTTGACCAGGAGGCCGAGCTGCGCCGCCGCCTCATCACCATGCTGATTGAACGCATTTGGGACGGTATGGGGGAGTCTTCGTCCGCCTCTTAATTTATTTTTACTCTCTCAAAATATGCTTGTATCCATTTGATAGCCAATGGATTGTGTTTTCGGAAAAACGGTTTTATCGTTACTGTTCGAGGGCTTTAGGATTTATTTTTTAGCGAAAAGTTTCCCTCGTTTTCTCCTCTAATCCTTTGATTATTATTACATTGTGCGAAAGTACGAGTCCCCGGCGGGTATCCAGGAAAATTTGGATTGAAACTGAATATTTTTCAATCGGTGGCTATGAAGAAGCCACGTCCCCGGCGGGTATCCAGGAAAATTTGGATTGAAACGAGATATGAGGACGAAAAGCGACGTCTTGCCTTAGATGTCCCCGGCGGGTATCCAGGAAAATTTGGATTGAAACGCGAAGATGAGGAGCAGTGCCTAGCTTATCCTATAGGTCCCCGGCGGGTATCCAGGAAAATTTGGATTGAAACGAGGCCTCCGCCTTCGTAAGTAAATCCACTGCTCTAGTCCCCGGCGGGTATCCAGGAAAATTTGGATTGAAACCGTCCAGGTTCAACAGATAACGCATCAACAGGATGCGGTCCCCGGCGGGTATCCAGGAAAATTTGGATTGAAACGCTTATTATGTATCCCTACAAATATTACTCTTCGCATGTCCCCGGCGGGTATCCAGGAAAATTTGGATTGAAACTACCCCAACGATCAATGATCTGCAATGTCTGATCAAGTCCCCGGCGGGTATCCAGGAAAATTTGGATTGAAACATCTTATCCGTAATCATCTCCAGCAACCACTCATAGGTCCCCGGCTGGTTTCCAGGAAAATTTTGATTGAAACATTCTGTCAAGTCCTGTTAAGTCTGGTGAAAAGTTATGTCCCCGGCGGGTATCCAGGAAAATTTGGA
>JBCDGZ010000265.1:0-4515 GCA_038750655.1 Bacteroidota bacterium
CACAGTCGACGAATTTATTATCATCAGGATCTTCTGTAATGAGGTTCCATTTATAGCTTATTAATATTTAGTTCTCATATGCTCATTCGACCAATCTTCCATAGTCTGATCATCCCAGTTGTTCTCTTCCCATAATCTATCCATCTCTTCTGTTGCTTTATCTGCAAAGTATCGAGCCAATAGATTTTTAATATCGGAGAGCTGCTCTTCTGATAACTCATAGCTGAACAGCTTAAGGAGTTCTAGTTGAAGATTAGTTAGTTGTTGTGCTCCTCCCATGATACAGCATTATTTAATTTTTGCGATGCGATCCATTAATAAACTCCTCAAATAAATCTTGATCTATGTCTTTCCACGAGCCTGCAAAAGAAAGAATACTTTTCTTTTTATCTGTGAGGTTTTCAATTTTTTCAACATAAGCTAGTAGCTGTTCCAGTTGAGTATCTGGAATATTCTCCATCTTGCTGATGATTTCTTGGATGATTTTAGCTCTAAATGTCATTAGAGATACAATATAACACAAAATGTTTCACTAGGCAAATTCTGTACTTCCTTTCCCACGATTTTACTAATTTTGATGCCCATCAATCAAACAGCACCATGGATGAACTCCAACTCCAACTGAAAAAAGCCCTGACTGACCAGCAAAGTGCCAAAAGAATACTTCGGCACCTTGATCAGTTGGATCGGCAACTGCAGGAGGAGTATAAAATTTTGGAGCGGTTGGGGAAAGTGCTGGAAAAGGAAAACAAGGACTATGAAGCGCTTCAGGGACTAAGCCTCAAAGGCTTATTCCACAAAGTGCTGGGCAGCCAAGAGGAGCAGGTGGAGAAGGAGAAGCAGGAATATTTGAAAACGGCACTGGAATACGATGAAGCCAGCAAAACGGTAGATCTGATGGAATATGAACGCAAGGTGCTGCAAGAGAAAGTAGACGGGCTGCAAGGAATGGAGCAGAAAATTGAGCAGCTTTTGCAGCAGCGAGAGCAAGAGCTGATCCGCAAGGGAGGTGCGAAGGGACGGCAATTGTTGCGATTGGCCGAGGAGTTGGATGCGCAGTATCGCTTAGATAATGAGCTGGGGGAGGCCTTGAAAATAGGGGAGGATGTCCTCCAACTGTTGTTTCAAATGCATACTTATTTTCAGGAAGGGAATAAGCTGGCGAATGATCGGGCACCAGGGCTTCGTTTCAACTCATTCGTCGACCAATCTACTATCAGTAAGGCGCATAGGCTGATCCCGGAGGTGCGTATGCTATTGCTAAAATTCGAAGAGGAATTCCTGGATGTTTTTACCAAAGCAGATACCCTGGATTTGAGCTTTAAAGTCCGTCCCTTGAAACGTTTTGGCTTTATCTCTGTCAACACCATTTTTTCCGATTGGGCAGTTTTAGAGCTTACAAGGAAATCTATGGCTGCCGTGCGGTCGACCCATAAACGTGTCAAAACTATGAATGCGAAGTTATGGGCCCGCCGCCGCTCCGTTGAAGCGGCTATTAACCAACTAGACACCAAACGCGAGAAGCTCCTGGCCGACTAATGATTAACCACGATCCAATATGAACAAGCGCGTTTTAATCATCGTCTACTATTGGCCCCCCAGTGGTGGCGGCGGCGTACAGCGATGGATTAAGTTTGTCAAATACCTGCCACAACTGGGCTGGACCCCCATCGTCTACACCCCCCAAGATGCCGAATACCCGCTGGTCGATGAAACCCTGGCCAGCGAAGTGTCAGAAGAAGTCGAAGTCCTTCGCCAGCCCATCTGGGAGCCCCGCAAGCTCTACAAGCAGCTCTTTGGAAATGAGCAAAAAAAGGCCAGCGGTGCAAAGCGCGACAATCTGGATCGTCTCTTCTATATTCCCAGCAAAGAACGCAGTTGGAAGCAGAACCTCTCCATTTGGATACGGGGCAATCTCATCATCCCCGATGCCCGGGTGTTTTGGGTGAAGCCCTCCATTCGATTTTTGACCGATTATTTGAAAAAGAATCCAGTGGATGCCATCATCACCTCAGGGACACCGCACAGCCTACACCTGATCGGTAAGGCGCTGAAGGCCCGGCTGGGCCTCCCCTGGCTAGCGGATTTCCGCGACCCCTGGACCGACATCGAATACTACGACCTGATGATGTTGACCCGCTGGGCGGATGCGAAGCACCGTCGGTTAGAGCGGGAGGTGCTGCAGCAGGCGGATGTGGTTACCATCGTCTCCAACGCCTGGCGCCGCAAGGTAGAGCAGCTGGGGGCCCGGAGGGCTCATACGATTACTAATGGCTATGATGAGGCGGACTTTGCAGCGTCCCTGCCCCCCCTCAGCCCCCACTTCCTGCTGGGCCACATCGGCACCCTGGCCAACGACCGCAATCCCGAAGTCCTTTGGCAGGCCTTGAAAGAGTTAGCCGAGGAGATGCCGGGCTTTCGGGAAAATCTGCGGGTGCAGGTGGTCGGAAATACCGACCCGCTGGTGGTGCAGACCGCTCGCGACTATGGTTTAGAGCAGCAGCTGATCAACCACGGCTACGTGACCCACGCTGAAGCCATTAGGCTCATGCAGTCCGCACAAGTCTTGCTATTGCTCATCAATAAAGCGGCGAATAATGCGGAGGGGCGCATCCCCGGAAAGATATTTGAATACCTGGCTGCCCGCCGCCCCATTTTGGCCATCGGGCTGGAAGAAGGCGACTCTGGGCAAATCATCCGCGAGACGCAGTCCGGCGAGGTGGTCGGCTTCGGTGATTTGGAGCGCCTCAAGGAAATCTTGAGTCATTATTACCAACAATACCAAAAAGGAGTGTTGAAAGTGGCCTCTAGCGCCTACCAACGCTACTCTCGTCAGGCACTCACCCAGAAACTGGCGGAATTACTAAAGAGCATGATCTAGATGTGAAAGAGGGTGATCTCTGCCCTAGAGCCCAATCGAAAAGGAAAGACACTGGTGCCCACGCCGCTGGATACATAAAAATTAGTGGCTTCATCATTATACCAGCCTCGGACATAATGGCCACTACCCGGAGGCGTGTAAGGCGCAAAACCGAAGAACTTGATTTGCCCACCGTGTGTATGCCCCGATAAGATCAAATCGATTTTTTCTGCTCCCCTTTCCCGATCGATTTGATCTTTGTGCGCTGGGCAATGCGTGAGTACGACGTGGTAATCGGCGTCCTTGAGGTCGGCCGTAGCCGCCTTGTAATCCGCATGGCTCCCCACCCAATCATCGATTCCAGTGATGTTGATGGTTTGCTCATTAAAACGGTACTGGCGATTTTCATTAATCAACAAATCACAATTATGGCGCTTGTAGAGCTTCCTCAGCTGCGAGACATCGACATGTCCCCAATATTCCCAGTTGCCCATAATAGCGACTTTTTGGATCGTTGGATCAATTTGTTGAAGGAATTGGTCCAATAAATCAATATACTTTTGGTCTTCGATGGCATCGCCAGTGAAGGCAATGAGATCGGGTTGTAGATCATTGATTTTTTTGATCAGCCGACGGTGCCGCCAGCGGATAGATTTTAGGTGTAAATCGGAAACCTGCAAGAGTTTGATGGGATTGAAAGATTGATCATTCAGATGAAAGTTCAAAGTTTTGATGAAAAACTTCTCCAGCCAAAAAGTATCCAAAAACAACAGACCCATGATAGACAGGAGGCTGTTGCGGAGGAATTTGCGTCTCGATTGCTTCATGATTGTTATAGCATATTAAGGTATCCGTCCTAAGTCTGAGCGTTGTTCTCTCCCAAGGGATACAGCGACTTTTCTAAGCACCAGCCTTGACCAGTTCACCTTCGTTTTATTTTTCATCAAACTAGGTTGATTATCCAATGCAAGTAGAGGCTCCAAATGGCAGGCTTTTGCCTGCGCAATCGTTTGCTGAAAAGGTACTGGAAAAACGCAGCTGCCCGCACCCGCCGGACCATTTCTCAAGGAAAGAGCAGCGATACCACCCGGTCTCAGAAGCTGTGCAATCCTGGCCATCGCCAGTTGTTGTTCGGCTGCATTAAGATGATGCCACATACCTGAAGACAATATGAAATCAACTTGGTGATCAAAGGTAACCAGTTTATCCAACTTAGGCAGGGCATCATCAATCCATTTCCATGTAGTCGATGGATACCTCTTCTTTGCAGCCTCCCGAAAGGCTTGTAAGGGTTCGATGGCCAAGACCTGGTGCCCCTTCTCGCTCAATACGTAAGCGTCTCTTCCAGTCCCTGCTCCTACATCCACGATCAGACTCGGGGACTCGGGGAGGAACGGGAGGAAGTCCCGGTGTAAGACCTCGAAAGGAATTTCTTCTGTAACCTTGATGTATCGCTGGACGACGGCGGCATATCCGCTTGTTCCTGGTACTGTTGTCATTTCTAATTTTTTTCTTCCGAGCAGTATCTCCCGGCGAGGGGACACGGCGATTTTCCCTACAAAATCAATAACTTTTTATCCCTAAATCTGGGGCTAGCGATCAATCTCCTATCAACTTTCTATAATTACTAATATCAACGCCAAAAAATGCTAAAC
>JBCDGZ010000266.1:0-4385 GCA_038750655.1 Bacteroidota bacterium
CGTACCGAAATTGCATCTGTCGAGACAGCAGGATGTTCACTAAAATGCTCAATTCGTTGGCGCAGCCTTCTCCGTAAATCAGGGTATTGGGGGCCGAGCACAGCAGCCGTTGTACCAGCGTGGTGCCGGAGCGACGTACGGCCGAGGCGAGTAGAATGGGGGCGAATGGTTTCAAGGGGTTGGTTGTATTAAATGGTTATCGATTAAAATCTGTTTGATATTGATGGCGAGACCGTCCACAAACTCAATGTCCTCATCCCAGTCGATGATCTCCCATTTTTTAAGCCCTCGTTGGGCAAGCATCACCTTTTGTGTATCTGTAAATACCCAGGTTACGCGCTGAACACCAAACTTTAGCAGCTCTTGAGTTTTTTCCTGATAATAGCCAAAGGGATTACTCACTTCATTTAAGTCGGCCTTCGTATCGATTTCGATAACGTACTTAGGGGCAACACTCAAGTATTTGCCGTCCATCTCTCCAACTTTGTCGCGTTCAATCACCGCAATATCTGCTGCTCGCCAAGAGCGCTTCGAGAACTGGAGGCCCAATTCGTTAGAGAAAATAAAATACTCCTTGCCTAAAAAGGTCTTTAGTAGAAAGACCAGCTCCGTAGCCAGAAAAGATTGGATTTTGCTGCTGCCCATCAGTTCTTCAAGTGATTTGTTGCCGCTTAGATAATCTTTAAACCCTCTATAATAAATGGCTTTGCCATCTACCATCTCATAGATCAAACTATCGGGAATTTTCTGTGCCGCTCTATCCATTGTAGTAGATTACATTAAAGAATAAAAACTCCATTGCTACACTAACAAATGTACAGGATTTGAACTTCAATTCCAATCCTGTCCTATCACCCTCTAAAAATCTCTGCCCTTTAGTTCTAGTCGTCAAGGTAGTTCCTCTTGATAAAGGACACCGCAATACTCCCAAAACCCAGAATTTTGATTTCTTAGATAAAATTTCGATTTTACAGCCCCGGCTATTTATTGAATGTTTGAACAATTTGTGCATCTACAGCCTTGTTTTGTAGAGCCTTAATTTAAATCTTATTCCAAAAGCACTGTCAAACCATATTATGTTGAACTCCAAGATAGGCGGCATCGGCTATTACGTACCCGAAAAAGTCGTCACCAACGAAGACCTTTCTACGGTTATGGATACCTCCGACGAATGGATTCAGGAACGGACCGGTATCGTTGAACGCCGCTACGCCGAAAAGCATAAAGAATCTACTGCTACTATGGGCGTCGAGGCGGCCAAGATCGCTATTGAGCGCGCCGGCATTACCCCCGCCGATGTCGACTTCATCATCTTTGCTACCCTCAGCCCCGATTACTACTTCCCCGGCAGTGGAGTGCTCTTGCAGCGCCTGCTCGGCATGAATGGTATCGGAGCCCTCGACATCCGCAACCAATGCAGCGGATTCGTCTATGGCCTCTCTATTGCTGATCAATTTGTCAAAACTGGAATGTACAAAAATGTCCTGCTGGTTGGATCGGAGTTCCATTCTGTCGGACTAGACTTCACCACCCGAGGCCGCAATGTCACCGTCATCTTTGGCGATGGCGCCGGTGCCGCCGTCATCCAACCGACCGAAGAGCCCAACAAAGGCATTCTCTCCACCCACCTCCACGCCGATGGCGACCACGCCGAACAACTGGCCTATATCAACCCCGGCAGCCACGCTGGCGTATTTGCCGAAGACCGATCGGCCTACGGCTATCCCGATCAGGAGTATGGCGGCTGTTTCATCACCGATACCATGTACAAGGGCGAAGATATTTTTCCCAACATGAATGGCAAGTACGTCTTCAAATTTGCCGTACAGAAGTTCCCCGAGGTCATCATGGAGGCCCTCCAAACCAACGGCTACCAACCCTCAGACATCGATATGCTGGTGCCTCACCAGGCCAACCTGCGGATCAGCCAATTCGTGCAGCGCCAGATGGGCCTGCCGGACGAGAAGGTGTGGAACAATATCCAAAAGTACGGCAACACCACCGCCGCTTCGATCCCCATTGCGCTCTGCGAAGCCTGGGAGGCTGGTAAGGTAAAAGACGGTGACTTGGTATGCCTAGCCGCCTTCGGCAGCGGGTTCACCTGGGGCTCAGCACTCATTCGCTGGTAGGCGATTCGCACAGCTACAGGGGACATTCGCCACTTACAGTGCCGCAGTCACATAATCTTACTTTTATATCTGACAGAATTGTGCTAAATTAAAGCATGGTTCGCCGTTGGATCACCCCCTATTATATGACCATCGTCGGTAAACGGTGTTTACTGATCGTACTATTTGTTGGCTATTGTTGCTCTAGCTTTGCTCAGGACAGTAAGTTGCGAGCTATCCACTGGTACTTTGGGAGTCAGTATGGCCTGGATTTTGGCAACGGCACTCCCGAGGCTGATAACACCTCTTCCATTCAAACTTTTGAGAGCAGCTGTACCATGTCGGGAAAAAATGGTGAACTGCTGTTTTACACCAACGGTGGGGGAAGAGAAGACGGCAGCAATCGAGGCTATATCTGGAACCGCAACCACCAGCCTATGGAAGGAGGGGATTTGGGAGGTATATTAGGAGGAGGAACCAGCGCGGCTCAGGGCTGCATTACCTTCAAAAAGCCTGGCACGGAAGATACCTACTATCTTTTTACGGTTGATGAATACGAGACGCTAAGCATCCCGGAGTCTACATTACCGATGGGCAAAGGCTGTAATTATTTTGAAATCAATATGGCCGCCAACGGCGGTCTGGGGCGCGTTGAACAAAGCAATATCAACCTGCTGAGCCCTTCCTTTGAGTACATCAGTGCTACGCTTCACGCCAATTGCAAAGACTATTGGCTGATTGTGATGACGGGCCACCATGCCATCAATAATGATCCAGATGTACCGGATTCCTTCTACGTTTTTCAGGTTACGGAAAATGGCGTACAGGCTCCCATTAAGACGCCGCTCCCACAGGGGGAGGAGGGGCTAGACGATGAGTACGGAATTATTAAAATTGCACCCGACGGTTCTCGCCTTTTTTGCGGAGCTTTCCTTTATGATTTTGACAATCAAGCCGGAGTGATCAGCAATCCACTGAATATGAACACCGAGCTGATTGCTGGACTCGAAGATCCATTGGCCTTTTCGCCCAACAGCCAATACCTCTATCGCTTCCGGCGGGAGAACTTGGATACGATGGCCAACATTTACGTCCTCCAATACGATCTCTATGCCGCCGATATAGCTGCCTCGGCCATCCTGCTGGACCAAACGCAATTCCAGCAAGTTGTAGTCTTTGGTACTCCGCAGCTCGCTCCAGACGGACGGCTCTACCTCCCCGTACAGCCCAATGCTTACAACTTTCCGACTTTTGTCTCCGTTGTCCAACAGCCCAACGTGCGGGGCCAAGGGGCCAATTTTATCCCCAACGATTTCACCATCACCAAGGGGCAGAAGGACCGCCGCTTTCTCAGCTTCGGCAACTTCACCGACCATATTTTCGCCTACCAACCCGTTCTCCCCGTCGATCTTGGCCCCGATCAGGCCTTCGACTGCCAGGACAGCATTCATCAGGTGTTGCGCGCCCCTGCGGGCATGGACTGCTACCTCTGGTCCGACGGCTCGACGGCCGACACCTTGCTGGCTACGGCCCCCGGAGATTACTGGGTGGAGGTTTTCAGCAACTGCGAAATGGGAGGGGATAGCGTGGTATTGAGCTACATGGATGAGGAGCTGGACTTCGACTTGGGGCCGGACACAGCCCTTTGCGAAGGCGAAATGTTGCTGCTGGCTCCCGCCCTACCTGCGGAGGCCCGCCTCTACTGGTCCGACGGCTCTTTGGCCCCGGCGCTGTTGATTGATTCGGCGGGCTGGTACGCCCTGGAGGTGGAGTTGGACTATTGCTTCAAGGAAGATAGCCTTGAAGTGAGCTATAATCCCTTACCGATTGCTCCGCCCTTCGCCCCCGACACCAGCATTTGTCTAGGAGAGCGCCTATTGCTGGATGCGCAAGCCGAGCTGGCCGACGCCTATCTGTGGCAGAATGGCAGTAATACCCCAATCTATGTAGTAGATCAGGCAGGGACGTATAGCGTGACGATTAGTAATGCATGTGGGGACGTTACGGCGAGTAGTAGTGTGGCTATTGAAACGTGCGACCCGGAACCACCGCTCTGCCAGCTCTACATCCCCAACATCTTCACGCCCAATGATGACGGCTCTAACGACGATTTTCGGGTGTTCAGCCGCTGCGAGGTACAGGACTTCGTGTTACACATCTTTGATCGCTGGGGGGAGGAGGTCTTTAGTACGCAGGATATTAGCCAGGTCTGGGATGGCCGCTTCCGTGGGCAGGGCAGCCCTAGTGGCGTTTATGCTTATTTGATTCAGTATACGA
>JBCDGZ010000267.1:0-4209 GCA_038750655.1 Bacteroidota bacterium
ATTACCATATGTCAACACAACAACTACACCAAGTTGATTTATTTTTATAATATTATCTAAAAACGGCGACAGATCCACTAATCGCTGTTTGCTCGGTATCCGTGCGTAACAGTGTGTAATAATAAATACCATCGGGTACCGGCTGCTGCGTCTGCTGCAAAGTCCCCGCCCAATCATTTCGATAGGCTTTGGAATGGTAAATCAACTGCCCGGAGACGTTGAAAATCAGCAGCTCATAGCGATGGTGGTCGGGCTGGTCTTCCAATCCAATGATGCGAAAATAATCGTTGTCCCCATCGCCATTCGGCGAAATACTCCCGGTAATTTTCCATTCCCCTTCCAGCTTATCCTCCATCCGCGATAGCTCTGCAAACCAATCTGAAGGCTTGGCTTCAGCAGTCAAAGTAGTGGCTTCTTCGACCGTCTCCTCCCCTGCTACCTCCACCTTCAATAGCGGACCAATCAGCACCAAGCCCGGCAGCTGTGAATTGCTGATGCGGCAGTAATACTGCCCCGCCGTTTCTGCGTCGACGTCCACCAACCACAGTTCTGAGTTCCCTACATTTTCCTCCATCAAAGTCCCATCCTTGTACCAAGCGTAGCGATTACTTCCCTCCGCCATACTCCAATGGGCGTGCAGGGCCACATCAGTCCCCCGCTCTAATCTCATACTGCTATCTCGGGCATCAATGCGCTGCGGGCTGTAGGCCATCGCCGTTTGATAGAACGCCTTGTTGCCCAACACCGCCGTCAAATCCAGAAAGTTACCACTCACTTCCAACTCCTTCAAAGCAGGCATATGCTCCATTTTGGGGCAGCTGCTGAGTCGGTTTTGTTGCAAGCGTGCCGTGGTGAGCTGTTCCAGATTCGACAGGTCCGGTACTGGGCCTTCCAGCAAGTTTTTACTCAGGTCCAAGACCTTCAAGGAGTTGAGCATAAAAATATCCGGAATCAAGCCGTCCAGGCGATTATCCGAAAGCTGCAAGTACTGTAGTTCTATCAATCCTCCCCAGTCAAACAGCTCTCCCTCCAATTGGTTAAAAGACAAATCAAGATTCTTCAATGACGACAGATGCGCAAAATCCGGTAGTCCTCCATTAAACTGATTATCCGATAATTTCAAGAGACGAAGCTCTTCGCAGTGTCTAAAGTCGGGCAGCCGCCCGGTAAACTGATTGCGATTGGCAATAAAAAATTTCAGCTTAGCCAAATGACGGAAGTTGGGTAAGCGACCGCTGAGGCGATTCGCCAAAAGGTATAGACTTTCTAGTTGGGGTAGCTCCCGAAAGTCGGGCACCCGCCCACTGAGCTGATTATAATCTAGCTCTAAAGATTTTAAAATAGGCAGCTGATCAAAATCTGGGACATTACCCTCCAATTGATTGCAAGACAATCGCATTACTCGCATACCGGGCATCCCCGAAAAATTGGGAATCGGCCCGCTCATTTTGTTATTGGCCAGTAAAAGATAGCGCAGCCGGGGCAGCTGCAAATCGGGCAGCTCGCCCCGCAGGTTATTGCCTTTCTTACCAGTAATGGAGCAGGAGGGTTCGCCGTCCAAATCTAGACAGCGAACACAACCTATTGCGTCCAGGTGTACACCATACCAGGTATCCATAGGCTCAGTCAGGTTCCAGGTGTTTTTCCAGTGAGCACCATCCATCGCTTCATAGAAAGCGACCAGTGCCAGAGAATCCTGTTGCCGCGGTGACTGAGACGCCTTGTCGAAAGGCATTCCTTCTGCTTGGGAAAATAAGAGACAACATAGGAGCAGGTAGCCTAAGCTAGCGTATCTTTTTAATCGTTTCATAAATTCTAATATTCACTAAGCGCCACGTCTTCGGTTTTTGCTTTGAAATGTTGCGTCGTACGTTCGACATGGGTACCTTGGATCAGTGCGGCGTAGCGGTAAGCAATTTTTCTCCACAGGTATTTTTTCTCTGCATAGCGCTTCAGCTTACGAGCGACCAGCCGCAGCGGCAGTTGATCCAATTGTCGGATTTGCGTTTGCAGTTCAAAGCCATCACTAAAAAAGATAGCCTCATTATTTGTTGTACAGCGATTATAAATGACATCGAAAGAAAGGACGGGCAATTCTAAATACATCGCTTCTACGAGCGAAGGATTGGTTCCCCCTGCACTGTGCCCATGCACATAGTAATGAGCATTAGAGCGAAGCAAATTGAGTTCTTCCAACTCATAAATAGGATCCAGAATATGCAAATTGCGGTAGACCTTATACTTTGCTTTCAACTTGCGGCCGTAACTGCTGTTATCCCAGTTCCCTACCAAAACCAACTCGTGTTCGGGATAGGCAGAGAAGGCGTCAAGGATGACGTGGATATTATTTTCTGGTTCAATTCGGCTGACCTTAAAGCCATACTTGCGTGCAAGAAAGGGATAGCGTTCAAAATCTTTAGGAGTTGAACTAACTTTAGCATTATGGTCAGCGCCGTATTCAATCAAGCGGCCATTGGTGTTGTAGCGAATCTTGACATATTCTTTAAGGATTTGATTATCCGTTACAATTTCATCGGCATATTTACAGGCGATGCGTTCACTGAACAGCAAGAACATCCGAATAGCTTTATTCCACTTGGGGCGTCGCCATTCCAACCCATCGATGTTGACAATGATTTTCTTTTTTGAAAATAGTTTAACGAACGGGAGAATGATACACCCCGAAACGCCCAGCACCAACAATACGTCGCAATAAATAAGGGCGTGAAAAATGGAGAAAATATCGTAGAAGATACTTTGTATTCCATTGGCTTTCAGCGGGATGTATTTCAATTTGGCACCGTTCCACTCTTCTACTCGCTCCTCTTTTGAGTAAGCCTTTTTGCTGGCGTAGACGGTGATGTCAATTTGTTGATTTAGATTTTTAACGAGATAGTGGACTAAAGTTTCAAAGCCTCCATATTTAGCAGGAACCCCTACGGTTCCAATGATTCCAAGCTTTTTGTTTGGGTCTTTCATTGAGGAAACAATTTGGTAAAAGTATTTTGAATAATTTATGTTGTTGGGGATTAGAAATTATGGTTGTAAATGAAGGGGGGCCTAAGGTTCACCTTTTAATTTATTTTTAAAGTTGATCAATTCGGACAAGCTGGATTTACTCTGCCAACGCAGTCGAAAGCGCAACAACAGCTTAAGGAGTAGCAGGCCTTCGCCAGTGAGGATGGTCAGTACCATGATAGCCAGGAGGGTGGGTAAGGTGGTCAGCCAACTGGCACAGTAGACGATAAACAGTTGAATGATCACCAGGCTGGTACAGATCATAGGCGTGCTCATTTTGAGCTGCATCAATTGATGTTGAATATGACTTTGATCGGCTTCGAAGGGAGACTTGCCGCTTAATAATCTGCCGAGAAAGACCCTCGCCAGATCGTATACGGGGAGTAAAACGGTGGCGATCACCAAGGGGAGATGATTAGAAGCATAGAGGCTATTGTTGCTTTCTGCTTGCAGGTAACTGATGCCAAAAACGGCGATCAAAAGGCCCACCAGCATAGAGCCGGTATCGCCCATAAAGATGCTCGCGTTGAAAAAGTTGAAGCGCAGGAAGGCCAGTAAGGAGGCGGCCAGTGCCAGCGCCAATAGACACCATCCGTGCAAGCCCGCCAGGTAAAACAAGCCCGCAAAAACCAGCGCACTCGCCGTTCCCAAGCTGCCGGCCAGTCCGTCGATGCCATCAATCAGATTGTAGGCATTAACGATCAACATGATGAAAAAAGTCGTCAGCAGATAGCTCAGCCAGAGCGGTAATTCACTCAATCCCGGTATGCCTGGCACCTGTGCAATACTGAATCCGCCAAAGAACAAAAGACTGGCAACCAACAATTGCATCAGTGCTTTGGTCTTTGCTTTCATCTGCAAAAGATCATCGTAGACTCCGGTCAAGACCATCAGAAAAGTCGCTACGATTAGAAAGCGAAATGGTGTCTCCGCTATCCCTTCGGCAAATAAAGTACTGGCTACACAAAAGCCTACAAATATGGCCAAGCCTCCCATCGAAGGCGTAGGGCTGTGGTGCGATTTGCGATGATCAGGTACGTCAAAAAGTTGTTTTTCTTTCGCAATACGAATTAAAGTAGGAATTAAAAAATAGCTAAGTGCAAAGGCACAGCTAATGGCTAAGAGAATGGTTATGATCATGGTGGCTGTGTTTAAACTTGTATTGGGTCAACTACTATTCAATCAGGGGGG
>JBCDGZ010000268.1:0-4200 GCA_038750655.1 Bacteroidota bacterium
CTCAAAGGGGCAACTTTTTTAGGACGATACAACGGTACAACGATACAGAAGCTAATAACTCCTACTGATCCAGTCGTTCACTTCATTTTCAACTACTTATAATAATAGGAACGATAAATTATCGAGCTGATGTAAAAGTATACTTGACTACATCTGATAATCAGAGTATTAGGTAGGAAGACCTTAGAAAAACTGCCGAGCACCCTCTGAGAGGTTTAAGGACTGCTGCGGCTGTATTTTCTTACTTCTTTTGAGGACTTTAGCGTAAAGAATTTTGTTGAGATTTTGTTGGAATTTGACCTCTTCGTAGAGTTGATCGAGGCTAATGATTTTGGGACTTTGGCTAGCCTGCAGCAGGGGATGCTTGCGGCGACGCCTTGCTTTGCGGTGCTTACTGCACTCTTTTTTGTACAATTTGTTCAGTTTCATGGGAATTGATTTGCAATAGATTACATATCTCCTATACTGATATGTTTGATTTTTGTTGCAAATCGAGGGCTTAAGGCTTACATCGTGTATTCATCTTTGCCGCCGATGACGATTTTTTGTTCGGTGCTGTTGGCTTCCTCTTCCGCCGCCGCCGGAGCGGAAGTGGCTTCGACTGGTGGAACTTCGATGGCTTTAGCCTTCGCGCGGACGCTGCCCATCGGCGGCGCGGAAGCAAAGACCTCCGGAGCGGCCGCTACCTGTTCAAACAAATCCTTGTCTTCGTCGAAACGGCAAATCAGCTCCTCAATACTAAAGCGAGGTGGAGCCAAAGAGCCATCGAAATAGCTCGGCAGCTTGGAGGTGCCCAGCACATCGCCCGCAATGTATTGCCCCAGGCGGTAGTACGATTCCCATTGCACCTGGTCAAAGAATTGATCGGAGGTGGGCTCGTGGGGGAAGTTAGGATGGTAAACTTTGTATTTGTAAGTCTGGTAATCCAGGCTGTCTCTGTCCATGATTTGCAGCTTGCTGCGGGGAGCGACGATCGAAGATTTGACATAGACCAGCGTTCCCACCTTTAATCGGGTCTTAATGCGTTCATTGATATTTTTGATCACGTAGCGCATGGCCGCATCTTGGTCGGCCTTGGAAACCAACTTTTGCTCCACTTTTCGGATGTCCTGAAAAATATCGAGCAGCTGTTCGAAGATGATGCGGATAAAAGGATCAAGCTGCTGGGCCGCCGCCTCTAACTGCTGCTGGTTGCGGAGTTGCTCCGAACCGACCTTATCCAATGCATCGCAGAGCGCCTGAAGGTTGTAATCATCGAGGCGGCGCAGTTTCTCCCGCAGTTTTTTGTAATTGATTAACACTTCTACCTCCTTACCAGACCGGTCTTTGATCAACTGCCCCTCATCGTTGCGAAGCATCAATTCCTCCCATAACTGAAAAACATCTGCAATTGCATACCGCTTATCGGAATAACCGTGTGAAGGCTTCGGCCGAATGACCTCCTCGGGGTGCTCGCCCGCTCGAAAATTAATAGCTAGGCCCAGCTCATTGCGTGCCCGTACCGTCAAATTTTCCAAATCCCCAAAATCATACTTCGGGTCTGCCCCGGCATCTACGGCGATAATCAAGCGGCAGCGGCGGCGCAGCAGCTCGTAAACCCCCAGGTTTTCAATATGGCCGCCGTCTGAGATGTTCAGCTTATAGTGGTCTGTGCCGATCCAGGAAAACAGTTCGTAGATGAAATAGAAGGGCCACCAGACCAGCCCGCTCTTATTCGATTTGCGCGGATTGTTGATCCAGAATCCTAAACGAGCATTCAGCAGCGTCATCAGAATGCTCAACACTTTATTCGAATACATGCCCATCCCCGGGTTGACGGCAGCGGCCGAGATTGTAGTGGCTGCCGGCAAGGTCATTTCCTTGTAATCTGCCGTATCGGCGGTAGGTACATAAGTGCTCAGCTTGGCCCCCGAATACAAAGGGGACAGTAAGAAGTAATCATTGGCTTTGGACCCTTTGAAACGCTTATCGTTAGAGGCTTGTAGATTCAGACAGGTGTTGATCAGAGGATAGGGCGCCAAATAATCCCCCTCGCGATCGCTCTTGGGATTAAACAGTTCGCCCAATTTGACATTGCGATATTCCCCCGTGAAATTCAAGAAAGCATCGACCAACTGATTGCGGTAAAATCTATGGAAACTCAGCGCATTGGGATTGGCAAAATACCCCAGGATAAAGATCGCTACAGCTAGCAATAGATTCTGAACAACCGAATCGGGCAGCAACAACTCCTGATTCCTCAGCCCAGTAACCATTTGTACGAATAGCCAAAGGATACCGATTAGCGCCAGGCCGGATTCAATGCGATTGAATTTGACCGAAATCCCCACATTGTACTTGGCCATTAGATTGAGAATGAAGTGGAGGACAAATACACCGCTCAGGGTGTAAAGCGCATACTCGTAGACAGGAATTTGCGAGATCGAATCTTGGATGGAAGTCCAGGCCGCGAATTTGAACAACTTACTGATAATAGAATAGCCGATGTAGAACAAGAGCAGCATAATCACTGGACTGATCCAGCTCATCAGTAGGCTGATGAGATAAGCAGTGATCAGCACCAGAAGATTCCAGGTCTTTAGGAGCCCCTTGCCCGGAAGCATATACTCTCCCCGATTGCGCATATACTCGATATGCTCATCCTGAAAAAGGGCCTTTTCCTCCCCTTCTTTTTTCAGCGTAGCTTGAACATAAGCCCCTGTATATCCCCCTCCAGAGACGGTAGATAAATAGTCGGCCCGCCTTAGGAGCCCAAACAGATTGAGGGTCTTGAGGATCCCCAGATTGATTGTCGCTGAGCGGATACCGCCTCCCGAGAGGGCAATTCCAAACTTGCTTTTTTGTAGGGTTTCCTCTGTCTCCTGATCGCCGTGCAGGCGCTGCCGCCTCAGCAACAATTGCTTGTCTTCCTCGCGGATCACATCTTCGAAGCTGTACAATTGATCAGGCGACTGGGTACTGGACATGGTCTAGTGGTTGGTGATAGAGATGGCTTAAATATAGGAATTGAAGGTAATATATTCAAGCCACAGCTGTCCAGTTGCAGAAATTCTATGAACGAGCTGTCCCCATATTTTTACCCTTAAAGTAGGCATAGAAGCTAAGAATAATCGCCGAGGCAGAGATCAGCGTCATCACGGTGCCAGGAACAAACTTAACATAGCCGCCTAAATCCATGAAAAGGAAGTACCCTACATCCAATAATCCCCCGACAATGGCGGCCAGGAAAATGGCATTTTTATTCTTCTTCCAGATGAAAAAGGCACAGAGGACAGTCACCAGCCCTCCCCAAAGCAGATTGAAGCCGTGCTGGCAGAGGATCGCGCCGGCTGCAGCGGGATAATCCATGGTCACCAGCGCCGGGTCGACCCCATCGGCTATTGCAGCAACGGAAGCAGAGGTATCGCCATTTACAATATTAGAGATGGTCATAACACCAGCAAGCATGTGAACAAGCCCCCAGATGATCCAGAGAATAGCAGAAATTTTGAGTAGTGTAGATAGCGTCGTTTCCTTCATCTTTATGATATGGATTATAAAAGCTTAAAATTAGGACCTAAGTCATTGCTATCCGTTAACCTAGGTTAAGAATACTGGAGCAGGGCTACTTTTTATTGAGCCGCATTCTCTTGAGCTTGCTCAGGGCTTCGGGAGTGATGCCAAGGTAGGAAGCAATCATTTTCTGTGGAACCCTCTGTGTGATATTGGGATAGGTGGTCATAAAATGGTCGTAGCGATCAATGGCTGGAGTACTCATCAGCATGATGATCCGTTTTTGGAGTACGTAAAGGCGTTTGACAAATTTCCCTACATTCTTGCGCTCCTTTTTAACGTCTTTTTCATAAACCCATACGACAGAATTTTCTAAAGCATCAATGAACAGATCGCTAGACTGGTCGGGCCCCACCGAATCTGCAATCGTCCAGCCTTCAGGAGCAAACATGAAAATATGCTTCTTGCCCGCAGAATCGATATGATAACTGCGCAGTAAACCTGATTCGACTCGGAAAATCCTGGTTTGTAGTTCTCCACTTCTTTGCAATATCTCTCCTTTTTTCACAATGAGTTTTCCCAAATTCATAGTGTAGCATTTAGTAAACGGTGATTGACATAAGATACTACAAATAGTCGACTAGTCGGCTATTCGCTTTTTATGGAGCACCAACGCTGCCTTCAGATCGAATGTTCTTTGTATTGTGC
>JBCDGZ010000269.1:0-4151 GCA_038750655.1 Bacteroidota bacterium
CTAGTATAATACATTGATTATCACAGTACTATTTATTCATTTAGCGCAAGAAAACTAAACCAATGAGTAATTTGATAGAACTACTGGCTATTCTTGGAACAAGCCTACCCATAATGGGCGGTAAGGTTAAACAACTAATTGAGGGAATTCAAAAGAAAAAATTCAAGACACGGGAAGATGTGATTAAAAGCCTGTTCAAAAACGCGGCTGATTCCATTCAATCTTACAATAAGTTAAAGTTAAAAGCAGAAAAATTACTCACGTTCCACTTACTTACCACAAAACTAGGTAAAACACCTATACTAGAAACACTCAATGAATGTTATGCAGGACAAGCGAAAGCGATGATCCTCATCAGACAAGGATACAAAAAAACAGGCATCAGTATAGCTAGAAGGACATTCAATATGGCTTGTCAATATGAATTAATCCATATTGCACTAAACATGGCAGAATTATTAGCAAGGCATTATGCCGAAGTTTACCCCCAACGTAGATTATGGCGACGTTACACTAAAGCAACTCAAAAATACATTCAACTAGCTACTGATAATGCAAAAGTAACCCAATTCTATACTGATATTTTCATTAACATCAACTACAAAAACACCTATACAAAAGGTATCGTCAAAAAACTAAACTACTACACTTCTGAAATAGATAATATATCTAACCCTACAGCAGCTACTAAGTTCTATGGTAGTGTGCTCAAAATTATACAATCCTACGCAAACAAAGACTTTGAACGAGCTGCACTAACTGCAACTAAAACATTGAGATTTCTTGAATCAAAGCCTCATGTATTCAAATCTCACAAAGCAGCCCTCCTCTCCTACCTCTCCATCGCAGCCATCGCCTCCAAACAACACCAATTGGCCGATAAAAGCCTCCTCAAAGCCATCGACCTTACCGGCCACGCCCCCTACAACTGGCAAGTCCTCACCTACTACCGCGCCATCAACGCCCTACACGCCCGCGACTACCGCCTGGCCTTCGACCTCCACCGCCTAGCCCACAAACGCCGCCCCAGCGGCTTCATCGCCGAACAATGGGTCCTCCTGCGGGCCTACCTCTTCCTCTTCTCCCAGGCCGGCCTGCTTCACGTCAAATACGCCCGCTTCGGCATCGGCAAATTCCTCAACCAAACCCATCGCTCTGCCCAAGATAAGGCCGGCAGCAATATCAACATCATCGTCGCCGAACTCCTCGTCTACCTCTACCAGGATCGCGCGCGCTTCATCGATCGGATCGACGCGGTGCGCACCTACGCCTATCGCCACCTCAAGGGCGAGGACACTGCCCGCGCCCGCTTCTTCCTCCGCGTCCTCTTCCGACTAACGGGCTGCGACTTCCAGCTGGAACGCGTCCATAAAGCCACCGCCCATCATCGCCGCCTCCTACACGAGCGCGATCTCAACGCCAAGCATAACCTGGAAATTGAGATCGTTCCCTTTGAACATCTGCTCGAAGTACTGGACGCCAGCTTAGACAAAGCGCCAGAACGACGGCGTGCGTCCTGGCGCTCCTAAAAAGCTAGCGGCTTTCTAGTTTACTTAAAACTTCCCATTGTCATTCTGCCACTCTGCCTTCGGAGGGATCGGCTCGATGACATCCCAGTGCTCCACGATTTTTCCTTCTTCGACTCGGAAAAGGTCGTAATAAGCGACATGGTCGCCCTTACCGAATTTGCCTTCGCTTACCGTCAGTACGAAATTGCCCTCTCCCAATACCTTGTGCACCTGATCGTATTCCATCACCAGTCCATTTTCCTCAAAATACTTCAGTGCTGCGCCCAAACCATCCAGCCCGTCCGCCACTGCGGAGTTGTGCTGTAGGTATTTCTCCGGGTTGATGTAGGAGACAATTTTATCCGACTGCCCATTTTTCAAAACATCATTGACGAACCCTTCAACCAGGGCTTTGTTAGCGGCGGTCTTGTCCTGATCGACGATGGTAGTAGTCCCATCCAGTTGGGTTCTGCCACTGGGGTTCGGTGGCGTGATAGGAGTGAGATTGTCCCAGTGCTCCACAATTTTTCCATCCTCAAAACGAAAGATGTCGAAGGCAGCTTTGGGGCCGAAAAAATCATACTCGTTGTGCAGGAAAACATAATCGCCATCCTCGAAGGCACGAACGACCTTGGCTTTAAATCCGCCCTCTGGAGCGTTGGCCATGACTTTGCCAAAGCCTTCTAGTCCATCACCGACGGCGAGGTTATGCTGGATGTACTTGTTGGGATTGATGTAACCTATGGGCTCGTGGGCGCCCGTTTCGAGGCTTTCAATGAGGGCTACTGCCTTTTCTTTTTTTGATAATTCCATTGTTGCTGATTGTTTAGAGGTAGGGCCGGTCTCCTTGTTGCTATCACAGGCTCCCAGAAAGAGGGCGAGGAGTAAAAGGCCAAAAATACTTGTTGATTTCATCTTTGTTTGAATAAATTTGATAATGCAAAGATGGGCCAGATTGGAAGTAAAACGGCTATACAAAAATGCGTAAGGACTGTAAAAATGGGAAAACCTACCTAAAAGCCGCTCTAAATTGTTCTGGCGTCGTTTGGCTGTGGTGCTTGAAGTATTTATAGAAATTGGGAACTTCTTCGAAGCCGGAGGTGTAGGCAATTTCTTTGACAGAAAGGGAGGTATTGATGAGCAGCCGCTTGATCTGCTTGATGCAAATTTCGCCGATAAAGGCTTTAGCGGTTTTGTTGATAATACTTTTGGTAATGTTGTTGAGCGTCTTGGTGCTACAGCCCATCATCTGGGCGTACTCCTTGACACTTCGGGTAGTCGTCACCTTTTGTTCGACCAGGCTCTGCAAGTGAATGAATTCACTGAGGTACCTGCGTTCGACCACCATTTTCCGCTGCTGCGACTTGATGCGGTAGAGCTTGGTGATCAGGATGTGCAGCTCACTTCGGATGATGTTGAGGGAATGGTCGTCGCGAATATTGAAGTACTCGTTTTCTATTCGCTGTACAATGGCTGCGATCTCTTCGAATGCGCTTTCAGACAACTGTATTTTTGGGACACCTAGTAATTCGTTGAACAGCTGAAGGGATTTTTGAAATTCTTGCTTTTCGAGATAGCTAATCAGAAATTCATCTGTAAAAAGTAGCAGGGCTCCTTTCAGGCTATCGCTGTGGACAAACTTGTGCAGCTGATCCTTGCGGATACTCAGTAGGCTGCCCTTGCGGCAGTCGTAATCCGTAAAATCGATGGTATGCTGGCCCTGGCCCTCTTCGATGAATAGGAGGATGTAAAACTCGACGAGGTGTGTTTGATCTGGACGATGGTCCAAGTCCTGGCGCTGGAAAAATTGCTCCAGACGGATCAGATCAAACTTGGCATTGGGATGCTGTTGGTTCCGAAAGGGGATCTGCTTATACGAAATCATCAGAGCCGTAATTTCGGGGTTTTCGCTTTGACGGGGCCTTCTTGGTACTGCTTTCCAAACGCCCCCTTCCTCGTCCTCCCGAGCGCTGTACGAACCCCGCAATCACTCCAAACACAAAGCCTCCAATATGGGCCCACCAAGCCACCCCCGAGCTGGCCGCCGCCTCCGGCCCCAGGGCCGCAAAACCGGAGAACAATTGCTGCGCAATCCAAAAGCCTAAAAACCACATGGCCGAGATGCGAAAAGAGCGGAAAAAATATACCACCAGCACTTTGACTTTAGACTTGGGAAACATCACCAGATAAGCACCCAGTACAGCCGAAATCGCGCCGCTAGCCCCTACGCTAGGGATGGACCCCGGGCAAATGGCGGTCTGCCCCGAGCAGTCAAAATCAGCACATACCGAGCAGCAATTGACCAGCGCAGCTGGATCGCCGTAACTGAGTAGTATATGCGCCGCCGAGGCGGCCAGCCCACCCATCAGGTAAAAGATCAGGAAATTGAAATTGCCGATAGTGGCCTCAATATTATCCGCAAAAACCCAAAGAAAAAGCATATTGCCAATCAAGTGCATCCAGCCCCCGTGCATGAACATGCTGGTGAAGAGGGTATGATAATCTTGCCCGTTAACGATCTCATTAGGGATAGAACCTAGCTCGCAAACGAGGTTGCCGGGCTGGGACAACTGCACGAAAAAGAAAAGGATATTGAGGACGATGAAGCCGTAGCTAAAAATGGGTTTAGCACCACCCCGCACC
>JBCDGZ010000270.1:0-3928 GCA_038750655.1 Bacteroidota bacterium
GAGTTCCGCTTTTGGATTTTCTTCAAAATAATCGGGGCGCCAGGTCAGCCCTCCAAAGATGATTTTCAGGCGGTCTTTCCAGTTGCGGCATTTTTTTACATCTCTCCAGATATTCCGGTACTCAATAAAGTTGATGGTGATGGGATTGTTGGTCTTGATGTTTTGGGTCAATCCGTAGACCACCTTTTCTTCTTCTCGTTGAAAAGTACCGAAGAGTTTGTCCCAAAGGATCAATACCCCACCGTAGTTTTTGTCCAGGTATTTGGGATTAGAGCCATGATGCACCCGGTGTACAGACGGCGTATTAAACACCTCGTCCAACCAGCCCAGTTTGACGATTCTTTCGGTGTGGATCCAGGTTTGGTATTGGAGCACGAGAATGATAGCGACAATGGCCTGGAAGGGGCTGAAGCCAATCAAGATCATGGGGATGAGGAAAATCCATTCGATGGCACCTTCGATGAGGCTCAGGCGCATGGAGATGGTAAGGTTGTAATCTTCGGAGGAGTGGTGGACGCTGTGGTTGGCCCAGAGGATGCGGTGCTCGTGTTCGATGCGGTGCATCCAGTAGTAGCAAAAGTCGGCGACGAGGAAGGCCAGCACCCAGGTCCAGGCGTTGATGGGAATGCTGAGCGGGGTGAGCCAGTGGAAGGGCATCAGGCAAACGAGCCCGATGGTGCCGAAGGCCGTTTTTTCCAATAATTGCCCCATGATAAAGATGAGGATATTCGCGCCGGTGTCCTTCCAGCGCCGTTCTTTGGAAGTAAAAAAATCCAGCAGCAGCTCGATGGCAATCAAGCTCAAGTTAAAGAGAAAGAAATAGCCGATGTACTTCATGATCTCGGCATTTTCGTACAGCTGGGCAAAATTTTCGAAACTCATAATGGATTGGTGTAAGTTGCAGTGAACGGTTTCGTTCATCGCCATTTGAGGGAATTAGCTTTTGTAGCAAATTTTTAAATGCTTAGTATCTTCATCCGAAGGATCATCAATGATCAATACCAATTGCTTGGGGGATAAATCGTCGATGATCATAATCAGCTCGCCGGCTTGCCCCTCCTGCGATAAATAAATGCGCTTCTTCTTAGCATCCAGCCGCCATTTACCCCACTCCTTAACCCCCTCCGTAACAGCACTAAAAGTCATATCTGATTGTAGGTGGAGGTAGTCGTTTCGCTCTTTTTTCGAAGGCGCCTGCGAGAAGGTGAGGTACTTGTATTCGCTCAATGTCCATTTCTTGGAAAGACTGGTGACGCTGATGGTATCCTGGTTGTGATGGATGAAAAATAGCCCACTCGTGAGAAATAGCAGGAGGGGAGTGATCTTTAGTACAAGATTCATGGTCTTTTAATTTTTTGAAATGAAGAAAGAAAACCATCGCCACTTTTGCAGATTGTAGCTGAGGTATAGGGCAAATTTAAGAGGCGCTGGCAGGAGTTCTTTGTCCATTTTGGACATCCTTGAGGGGGGGAATGGAACCTTGCGCTGAGCAATTAGCGGACGGGGATCAATATTTCGGTGATCAGCTCTTCCTTTGGCGCATTCTCTTCATGATTGAGATAAAATTCTAGAATAGGAGCGTCGGCCAGCTCTAGCTTGACATCCAGCATCCAGTGGGCGTAGATTTTAGTATAGGTCTCTTGGCTTTGTTCGTGCGGGCCGACGTGGAGGAATTTGGCGTATCGTTGTCGTTTGTGCTGTTTTTGTTTAAAGAGACCATCGGGTTCGAAATCCAGGGGCTGCGCCAGCAGTATCCCCAGATTGTAACGGCAGTTGATGTACTCGCTGATTTTATTATCGTCCAGAATTTCGGCTAGGAAGATCGATCGGTCGTTGAGCAATTGTTGTTGTTGGGCGTAGTTCAGCATTTGCTTCCACCGTGCACCAATCGCCGCAAGGTCATTGTAGTCGCCACGATACTCGAGGCAGAGGAAGTCGAAACTGGGGAGATCGCTTATCTCAAATTGCAGGTGTGGTCGAAGGGCCTCCGGCTCCAGAACCAGCGACTGCTCAATGATTTGCCGAATGGATTCACTACTGTTGCGGAAGGCCGAGGGCGAGCAGTTGTACTTGCTTTTGAAGGCTTTGCTGAACGCTGCAACATCCTCAAACCCAACCTCAAAGGCAATATCGGAGACGCTGGCTTTCGAATACTTGAGGTACTGCGCTGCTTTCTCCAAACGCATACGCTTGATGTATTTTCCGATGGTCTCGTGGTGCAGCGCCTGGAAGATGCGATTGATGTTACGATAGGAGTAGTGGCTGATGGCTTCCACTTTTTCAATATTAATGTCCTCCTTAAATCGCTCGTCGATGTAGGTGATCAGTCGCTTGTAACGTTGCAGCTGGGTTTCGTTGGTCATACTTTGCGTTTGCCCTAAAGGTCGGATTTTTGGAGCAGAGAGATTTGTCTTTTTTGGACAATCTGCAGAACAACTTTCATGGAGAGGAGAACAGAGTCGTTGATTGATCGTTGTGAGAGCAGCATTGATTAATTTGGTTGGTAACCAGTGTGTTATGAGTAAGTTGTGGAGTTATACCTTGCTTTTTTTTGTGGTAATTGACCAGAAATGTCTTTGGGGGTTATGCCTTTTTTCTATAATTTAACGATTAAGCATCCAATTTTAAACAATACACTAAAGACCCTTACAATGAAAAACTCAACCCTTCAAACTCTAATCGCATTTGTTATCGCACTGGCCGTTGGCTTCTTTATTGGCAAAAGTTTTTCTTCCTCCGCTAGTCCCGCTGACACTACGGCGAAAAAAGTGGCTCAACTGACGGAAGAATCGGAAGACAAAGAAGAGGCCACTGTACCAGAAGCCTCAGAAGCAACCACCGCTCCGGACTCTACCGAGCAAAAGCCCATTACCGAGGTACCAAAAGTAGAACCCAAACCTGCGCCCCCGCTAACCTCCAACAGCGGAATTATCCTCCCACCAGTGAATACGGGCATTAGTGATAAAAGAATTAGTGAGGTGCTGACAAGCATTTCAAAAAATATGCAGGATCAAAAGTTGGCTTACAATAAAAAAATAGGCCAGGATTGTTCCGGGATTTACCACCGACTTAAAGATAGCCTGAAGGTTCAGCTTCCCTCCTTGCAAGCCGCCGAATACCACTATCCGCTTTTCAGCAAGGACCGTAGTAGCCGCCAAATTGCGGACTGGTACTATGAAAACGGCAACTTACTGATTATAGAAGATGCCGTTGCTTCTAAAAATTCTATCCGCCCAGGCTCCGTACTTTTCTTTGGCCAATCTGAAAAACGGTTCAAAAATATTACTATTGATAGGCTAACCGATCGTAAAAATAATTACACCCAAAATGGTATTATCGAACACGTTGCTGTCGTCACGTCCATCCGCACGGATAAAGAAGGTAATCTTAAGGACTATATGATGATGCATGCTCGCTATCCTGGTGGGCCACATGCCTCTCTCAGCGGCAGCCAAGAAATCCAAAGCACCAATACCCCCGACTTACCTCCCTTCGGGCACTGGGAACAGCAATTGGTCGCCGTCGCCAACATAGTAACGCTGAAGTAGTTCGAAGTTGACACAAAAAAATTACAGGGATATTTCAGTAAAATGAAATATCCCTGCTTATATATTAAACTAATTGTGGGTATTTACAAGACTAAGAGTTTGTTCGGATTTTGTTCTTCGAGCCGAACAGACTCTAAATACAGTTAGAAAATAAAGGAATTAAGAACAGTAATAATCAAAGCCTATTTAATTTTATCGATTGCAATATTCGGAACAAAGCAGACCCAGTCAACTAAGCTAAAACAGCCACCGGCCACTGGCTTTTGGTCTTCAATATCATTGGGGTTTCCGAAGCAGGTATAGAGGTTATTGGGCTCGCATCCGCTACCAATGGGGCGTTTGCCACGGTAGACTGGTCTGGGTTCAATTTCTATTTGGTA
>JBCDGZ010000271.1:0-3874 GCA_038750655.1 Bacteroidota bacterium
GAAATTACCATCGATGGGGAGCGGGCTACTGGTCTGGGCTATCAAACTTACATCAGTGCAGCGGGTGCTTATAGCACTAGTATTGGCTACCAAAGTGCTATGACGGCTTCGAATAGTATTGGAATTGGCAAGTTGGCCAATATCCAGAGTGCAACAGCAGTAGCCATTGGCTCGGAAGCTGATTTATCGGGAGATAATTCGACTATCCTGGGAGCCACTGACACCATCAGTAGTACCAATGCGACCGCCATCGGTTATGGTATTGCAGTGGCCAACGACAATCAAATTAATATCGGAAATGGAGACATTATGTCCATCAGTGGGGTAGTCAACTGGACCACTACCTCGGACGGCCGCTTGAAGACGGCAGTGAACGAAGATATTCCGGGCTTGGATTTTATCAGAAGTTTACGTCCAGTCAGTTATCAGCTTAGTACCAATGGTGAGGCAACAGCCGAGCGCTATACGGGCTTCATCGCTCAGGAAGTTGCTCAGACTGCCCAAGCAATCGGCTACGATTTTTCTGGTATCGATCAGCCTCAACATGAGCAGGACCGCTACGGTCTGCGCTACAGCCAATTCACTGTACCGCTGGTCAAAGCCGTGCAAGAACTACATCTAACACAGTCCACCGTTTCTAATGCTGCCCAGTCTACCGTACTAAAAACAGAGGAAATGGATACCCTGTTAAAGGATTTAGAAGCAAGAGTGGACAATATCAAATTTTAGCTAACCTCCTTTTTTGAAAAGGCATTAATACTATTAAAATGAAAAAAACACTAATCATTATATCATTGATCATCAGCACTATATCCTTGCAGGCGCAAACAGGGACCATTGTTACTGGCGAGGGCAGCGGGGAGAATATATGGCGGAGTAGTGAGTACATCACGGTCTTCGGGGATAGCGCCCTGGTCAATTCCACTAGCGGCGATAACCTTACCGTTCTAGGCTACCACGCCGGCTACAGCAATACTGCGGGAAGCGATAATACTTTTTTGGGCTATCAAGCTGGTTATTCAGCTGGTGATTACAATTCTGATAACTTAATGATCGGCCATCAAGCAGGCTATTCCAATACTACCTATGACAATACCTTTATCGGCAGGAATGCTGGATACCATAACACCACAGGCCAGGACAATACCTTTATCGGCTATCTGGCGGGGGAAGATGCGATAGACGGCGATGATAATATCTACATTGGCTATTTGACAGGACATGATATGAATGGAAATAATAATATCTTAATTGGTAGGAGTGCAGGATTTGGATATGGGGATAATAATACTGGAAATGGAAATGTGGGACTCGGTACGCAATGCGATATTAACGACATTGATTATGGCCTTATTTATTTTGGGGCACTGAATGACCTGCAGGAAGGTCAATATAATTCAGTTTTCGGTTCGGGTGCAGGAGTAAGAATAAGAAACGGTAATTATAATACCCTTTTAGGCTTCGATAGTGGTAACCGTCTTACCCATGAAAATGGAAATACCTATATCGGTTTCCGTAGCGGTTATTTCAAACTAGGCGGCAAAAATGTACTCATTGGGTCTGAAGCTGGTGATGATGGGTTTAGAAATAGCGAAAACTTAGTCTATGTCGGTCATCAATCTGGAGGCTGGAATGCCCCAAGCAATACCATTTGTCTAGGCGTTTATGCAAGAGCCGTACAGCACTCCGTCTCAATAGGCTATTCTACAGGATTGAGACAAATTTCTAGCGTGGGATTGGGGTACGATGGTGAATCTAATTCTAGTGGTAGTATTGGATTAGGGTATAAATTTAGAATCGACAGAGGCGACTATTCCATCGGCATCGGCGATCAAGCAGACATCGACAATGCTTATGCAGTGGGCATTGGCACCAATGTCAACATCGATAATACCGAGGCCATTGCCATTGGAGACAATACCAGCGCTACTGGCAACTACAGCATCGCCTACGGCCCCGGCGCCAGTGTCTCCGGCAACAACTCCGTCGCCTTAGGCAACGGCGCTTCCGTCACCACCGACCATACCATCACCATCGGCAATACCGCCGTTACCTCCATCCGCGGCACCGTCAACTGGACCACCCTCTCCGATGGTCGCTACAAAACCGATGTCAAAGAAGCCGTCCCCGGCCTGACTTTCATCAATGCCCTGCGCCCCGTTTCCTACGAACTAAAATCCCAGCCCGATACGCGCTACTCTGGCTTCATCGCTCAAGAGGTGGAAACCACTGCGGAGGACATCGCCTACGATTTTTCCGGCATCAAACAACCCCAAAACGAGGAAGACCACTACGGGCTACGCTACGCGGCCTTCGTCGTCCCCCTCACCAAAGCCGTGCAGGAGCTGGCCGAAGAACAGCAAGCCAATGAGAACTTGATCACGAAGAACGACGCCAAGCTGCAACACTACGCCAGCGCCATTGCACAGCTCAAAGCCAAGGTGCAGCAGTTGGAGCAGGCCAAAGCCGCTGCCGGTACCACAGCAGCTATAGATTAACGAAAACTATTACTGGACCAAGTAAGATGATATTGGGTTTCACCATCTTCTATCTAAGTCCAAGCCGTGTCTCCCTTTGGGGAGGCACTGCCTTACTTGGGAATAAGTTTTAAGAATATTACTGAAAGGATTCAAGTCCGGGCCTCTCACAGAGGACACGGCGACAAAAAGATTTTACTGAAAGGATTGTCTTATAGTTTCGAGCAGTGTCATCCGTGGAGGGGACACTGCTTTTTGTTTACACCAAACTACACTTCCCCTCCCGCAGATCCCGCTCCACCTTCTTAAACTTAATCTCCATCGTCTTCCCATCCGTATATTGTACCTTAACTCTCTGATTCCTGCCGATGCCCTTAAAAGGATCCTCCTGAGCGGGGCGGGGAGCATTTCTGTTATCCTCAGCCGATTGCATCACCATGCGATCCAGTTTGGCTAGGTAGGCCCCCAGTTCTTCTTCATTATGAATATCCACACCATCATCCATAGCCTTCATGGCGATGACTTTTTGCATACTCCAATTATCAGGATCATTGTTGGCCGAGGGGATGTCGGCCTTGATCTTTTGGGCTTCCTCCGCTAATACTTCGGCATTCGTTATCTTTTCGGTTTCGCCTAAAAAATAGAGGAATTGTGTTAAAATATCCCCATAGCTTTCAAAGAGTTCCTCTTCGCCAAACATTTCGCTGGGCACCCACAATAAACAAACCTGATTGACGGTATGGGTATCCCATTCGTCGGGGTCAACCATTTCTTTCCGGTAGCTGAAGTCGAGAAAAGTTTCGACAATTAAATCGGCATACTCCTGTTGTTGTTCCGTCAGCACCTCAAAAAACGAGCTTTCACGAAATGCTGCCGTCCATCCCTCTATGCGTTCGTCCAGCATAAACTCGATCGATGTTTGCAATATCTTCATCTTATTGAATAGCTCCTCCATTGCCTTTTCAAACGCTTCTTCCGTATCTCTCCGCTCATCGATAAGTTCCACGTCATCAATTTTGAAGATCGCCATTTGCGCTTCCAGTTCTTTCTGCGCACAATTGGCTAAGTATTCATTCGTCAGCGCATTCATAGAAGGGGCATCCAGTGCAATCATGCATTCTCCTGTTTCCTCAACGACCACCATTACCTCTCCTCCGAGGCCATTGATGATGGGGCCGACTTCTGTCGGTGTATTGTCTTTGATGGTTACAAAATCTCCTTGTTTGATTTTCATGGTGTGTGTTTTCTATTTCGTAAATACGCCATTTAGAATAGCTTCTTTGGCGATAGATAAGGGCAAAGATACTCTAGTTCAGGTAGGAGGAGGGTATTATTTTTCAGGTTCGTTTATTTTTTTGAAAAATTAATCAAGATTGGGAAGTACACGTTTTTCTTTA
>JBCDGZ010000272.1:0-3856 GCA_038750655.1 Bacteroidota bacterium
CCGCATAAACTCTCTCTATCAATTAGAAGTAAAAGAGAATCATTCTCTCAGGACTTTGGACGGATTAGAAGGTTTAGAACATATTTCCGTCATGTTGACAATTGTGAGAAATGATCGATTAGAATCAATAGAGGGATTGAGAAATTTAAGATCTGTCTTAAATTTATTAGTCCAATCAAATGCTTCGCTTGTAGATTTAAAAGGGTTGGGAGCAATTGAAGGTTCAGTTGACAACCTCTATATATTGGGTAATCCATTAATCGAATCTCTTTCGAGTCTTCAAAGTATTGATACTGTTGCTTACCTGGGAATAATAGACCTTGATCAGTTAGCTTCATTAAAAGGACTGAAGGAAAATTTAACAGTAACAATAGCTATGTATATAACAGAATGCAATTCTTTGATAAATCTTGATGGATTGGGGCATTTTGCTGATACCGTTGACTTAAGAATAGTCAATAATCCTTTACTCTCAGCTTGTAATGACCCTAAGGTTTGTAATCATTTCATTAACGGCGGCCGTGGCGTAATAGAAAATAACGCCCCCGGCTGCAATAGCATTGATCAAGTCCTCGACGCTTGCAGCAATCAACTCTCTAAAGTCAATTATCAAATATTTTACGATAGTAACCAAAACCAAATTCGGGAGGCAGAAGAACCCTATTACCAGGATGCAGGATTATTATTAGAGCCTTCAGGAGTACTACATTATCCCACTTTAAATAACGTGGGGATACTTTTCCTCGAAGAAGGAGACTATGAATTCAGCCTCGATCTAAACAGTATACCAGATTGGCAATTTACCACCGATTCCCTAACTTACCACCTGCAAATTGACGAACCCGGCTCCTGCGATACCCTCAACTTTGGTCTATATCCAGAGCAACTAATTAGTAAAACGGAGGCTTACGTTAATGCCCCTCCGGCCAGATGCAATACCTTTATCCCTGTAGAAGTACATGCCAAAAATCTGGGAACCACGGTCACCGAAGGAACACTGTGGCTGAGTATAGACCCCCAGGTAGATTCTATTCAATTCGTTAACACGCCTGATACGATAATTGGTAGCAATCAATATGGCTGGTATTTTACAGACTTATTTCCCGGACAATCGCTGTCTACCGAAATTCGGATCGAGGTACCTGGGCCACCGGAGGTCATGCTGGGGGATAAGCTACAACTGACCGCCCAAACTGATTTCTCCGACCTTGATGGCGATCATCAGTCTACGGTATTTGATTATCAACCAGCAATCCGCTGCTCCTTCGACCCCAACGACAAACTCGTCAGCCCCCAGCGCGACAGCAACCATACCTACTTCGGCGAAGACTTGATCTACACCATCCGCTTCCAAAATACTGGCAACGACGTGGCCTTCGACATCTTCATCCTCGATACGCTGGACGCCAACCTGGACCCCAGTAGCTTCCGTCTGCTCAGCACCAGCCACCCCAGCTATCTACAGGCCAGCAGAAACAACGATCGCTACCTCCGCTTCGACTTCAAAAACATCTTCCTGCCCGATAGCAGCGCCAATTTTGAAGCCAGCCAGGGCTACGTCAGCTACCTCATCCGCCCCAAGGACGGCCTGCCGGAGCAAACCCCGATTTTCAACACCGCCAGCATCTATTTCGATCTCAATCCACCCATTGTCACCAATACCACCGAAAGCATCTTGGTCAGCGAGCCTACGGCCACCCGTGAGATCGCCGACCTCCAACTGCGTCTTTTCCCCAACCCCCTACGCGATCAGCTACACCTGCAAAGCAGTCGCCCCTTCGAAGGCACCCTGCAAATCAGCGACTGCACTGGCCGGCTGCTTCTCCAACAGGAGCTATCCGGCGATACCACCGCAGACCTCAGTCAGCTAAGTCGCGGCGTTTATTTCGCTACCATTCGAATGGGGAATCATTGGGTGACGGAGAAAATTGTGAAGCTTTGAGCACTTAAAGCAAAACCTATAACCGTACTACGCGTTTTGCGAAACTACGGTCCTGCGAAACGACAGTCAAATAGTAAACCCCTGCTTTGGTGGGTAGGTGGAGCTGTAAAGTCGTCGAGAAATCTGTTTGTCGCAGCCAAACCACTTTACCGAAGGCATCCCGTAATTCCATCCGTTGGATCACTAGTTCTGCTGGGGTAAGGATAGAGATCGTGGAGTGGGCAGGATTGGGGAAAATAGTGATCATTTCCGAGCTAAGCTCCTGGGTCAGTCGCTCCTCGTTATTGGCTGATAAATGTCTGATTTGTACCCCGCCCGGTAGGCCACCATCACAGTCCTCGCTTGGATTATCATCGCAGGCATTGTTAACCGGGGGCCTTTCATCCGTAATCACCCCACCGTCGACAATCAGCTCACCACCATCCTTGACAATGATCTGTCCACCCGGAACCATGACCAACCGGCAGCTTATCGTCAGGGTCGCTCCCGGCTCTATAACAATGTGCCGAAAGACTTTCATATCGAAATCCCAGGTCTGCGAGCTATCAACGTGCAGCGCGTCCTGCCCAGGATCATTCTCATCATAGGGGGAAAGGGTACGACATTTGACCAGTTCGCGAACATTGGATAGTGCAATCGTACGGTGCATGCTTTTCAGCTCTGCCGCTGTAATCATATTCTTGGTTCCACAAAACTGCGTTTTCATCAAATAACAACTACAAGCGTCATTGTGTCGCAGACTGAGGTTATGGCCGATTTCGTGTACGATGGTACGGGCCGTTTCCCAGGCAATATTGTCCAGCGCGTCGGGGTTATCTCGGAACTGATAGTATTGCAGAAAAACATTAGGCATATGCTCGCGGGCATAGAGGCTGAGGTCGGACTCGCTGGGCCAGGTCGCACAGGCCAGTCCGCACCAAGAGACCCCCGTTTGCTGCTGAACCACTAGTTGCTCATAAGCGTCTCCATCTACTGTAAAGTACAAATTAATGCCTTTTTCAACTCGTGGTTGCACATTGCAATTAGCTGTGATATTGAGGTCAAAATCGTGAAGATACCACTCTGGCGTTGTCGGGCAAGTTTGCGTCCAAAGATCACTGGCTTTGCCCTGGGGTGCGCAGTTGAGTCCATCCGTATCCCCATCTGGATCACTATTCCACAAAATAGAATCCGCCACCCAGTGCTGGCTAATATCAAATCTGATTTTAGAGTCTCCAATCCAATTCTGCCCCAGATCGACACATTCTTCACAAAGGCAACTCGGAGCATCTGCGTCCTTTTTGTGGCAACATCCCCGCTGCCAACTGGAACACTGTCTAATCTGTCCTGTCGGGCAAGAGGCATTAAATCGGCTAATTCTAAACTCCGTTCTCCTAACGACGGTATTCAGAAAATCTAGGTGTGCGGCATTGTTGCGGTCAAAGTTCTTGGGAGCATCGGGGGAGGTATCGGTAATGTAGATGAAATTAACCTTTAAGACGAGCGGCTCGCTGTTCTCATCGGGCATAAAAAAGTCATCGCTACCACTGTATTCATTGCAGGTCAGCCGGACGCTATTAGTGGGCGGAGGGGCAGTCGACAGTGCGCAGCTGGAATCCTGGCCAAATAGGGTAGGGGAGATTAGCGTAATGAGCAATAAACAAAGTAAGGAGCGTAGCTGCATGGGGCTTGGAGTTTTGTGCTCCCCATAAGATACGATGAAATAGGATGAGGTCAATGGATAAGGAGGCGTTTCGTCTGATATTTGGCGTTATTATTTTGTCATTCGCTTATGGAGCTATGCATTCTAATGAACCAGAATTCTTTTAATAAACCTCGATCTCTTTTGGGTATTTACTAATTCTAGTATATATACTCCATGCCTATTCAAATGAGAAATGTTGATCGTTTCTTCATAATTATTCACATCGTAGG
>JBCDGZ010000273.1:0-3365 GCA_038750655.1 Bacteroidota bacterium
ATGACCTGTAGGGCATAAGTATGGTTCCTCTCCCAAATAATTTGTCTTAGCCCTCTGACCGGCATTCCATTTTGAATTTGGGAAAATATTATTTAGCTTAGTATTCGATATCCTGTCGCCGTTCTAATCTATGGCTCCTCTTTACTTTCCTTCAATGAGGAGATAAAAGAAAAATCGGCAGCAGCCAAAGGGATGATTATGCAATGTTAATTTATTTGAAAACACGCCGTCGAGTGGTGTGCTATTCAAATAGATTTCAGCATTATTTAATCTAAATCATCCAACATGGCAGCTTACCTCGTACAAGAAGCTATCACAAATGGTCCTGCAACGCACGCTATTGTCATCGGAGTGGGCACCTATCCCCATCTCGCAGGAGGAGCGCAGCGATTAACGGCCTCCAATGATGGAATGGGCCAGCTGACTTCTCCTCCGGTATCGGCCCGGGCCTTCGCCGATTGGCTGATCCATTCCTATCATAATCCGACCAAGCCCTTGGCTAGTGTGGCATTGCTGCTTTCCGAACCCGCGTCCTCTTCCTTTAAAAATACAGCTACCAATATTGAGCACAGCGTGACAAGGGCTGATATTTTCAATGTTAAGGCAGCACTCCGGGAGTGGAAAAATCGTGGGGATAGCCATCCCGATAACCTGCTCATTTTCTTTTTCTGTGGCCACGGTATTGCCCAAGGCCCCGACACCTCCCTGCTGCTCGCCGACTATGGAGCGGTGGAAGCCAATGTACTCGAAGGAGCTATTGACTTTAAGACTTTTCAGGAGGCCATGAAAAGGCAGTGTGCGGCCAAGCAGCAACTCTTTTTTGTCGATGCCTGCCGAGTAAGCTCCGATACGCTCATTGAGAAAACGAACTATGTCGGCGATCCTATTTTAATCGGACCGGGTATGGGCCGATCAATAACGCCGATTTTCTATTCCACCCTGGCTGGCGAGCAAGCCTTCGGCCGCGTCAATGCCCCCAGCTATTTTACCGAAAAACTCCTCAAAGCCCTCAATGGTGCCGGGGCACATAATCAGTACGACGATTGGCGGGTCTCGACCTCACGTCTTAAGGATGCCATCGATGCGTTCATGAATCGGGCTACTCAGGATGGCGCACAGAAGGTACAAATTCCGATTGCAGAGGAATTATTGAATTTTGATTTCCATTTTCTCAAAACGGCCCCCATGATTGAAGTCCGGGTGCAATGTAAACCGGTGAATGCAACCAGGGCGGCCCAACTCTCCTGCGAGTCGACCAACGGGAGTGCCCTCAGAAAGGAGCGCGCCCAGCTTTCGGAAAGACCCTGGGATGTCATTGTACCCGTAGGAGAGTACCAATTTTCGGCCCATTTCGCCAACGGGAATTTTCAGAACGGACAACAAACGAGATATGTAACTCCTCCTTCTCCAATCGTCAACCTCAATGTTTAGTTATGAGTATCAGTACCACTTTACATTTGCGACTTAATAAATACCTGGCCGGGGCCAACCTCGCCGAGGACGCCGGGGTAAAAACCAATATCTACGCTCGTCCAGTTGGTCCCCAAGAGACCCGTAGAAGACAAAAGAGTGTCTACAACATCAGCATTCCCGTGGGGACAGGTACGGATTATCGAAGCGTCAATTTAGAGCCTGGTCGCTACATCGTCGAGTGCATCCTGCCCTCCGGAGAAATCATTACCGAGGAGGTCAAGGTGGAAGCCAATCAACCCAATTACCTGGCGTTGGTGGCCAGTCCTTCGCCGCGCGAAAATCTATCCTGGCAGTCCTACTCTGGAAACATCAGATGGCAGCAGGCGCAGCAGCTCAAATCGGAAGGGCCAAAGCGGAGTATGAAGCGATCGGTCAGGCCCAAATTTGATCAATTCTTTAATTTAGAAGGTGATTTTGACGCTAAAGAGTTTTCTGAAGAAACCCTGGGTAAAAATGCAAATCCAGTTTGGGAAGACCTGCTCAAACGCTTTTTGGACCCTGAGGAGACCGATGGGCAGAGCAAACTGAACAAGACCATTGATATGATGGATGATTTGCTGCTGGAAGGCTTGGTGGGCTTTCCCCCAGAGACCTTTCGCAATCCCTACGAGGGACCTAAGCAGCAATGGAGAATGGTAGAAAACCTGATTGGCGATCAGGCGCTGTCTGTTCTGGACTTTTGGATGAAGCTGTCTCAGGAGGTCCGGCTGAGGCCAAATCCAGAGGGTCCATATTGGTATAACCCTTCCTACACCGAGGACGAGGTGAATTTGTTTCGGATGTCCCCAATATTGCCAGCATTCCTTGATTACAAGTTGCTCTGGACCCCCGCGGGTGCAGAGCTGATTATCCTTCCAACGGCCTGGAAGAAGGTGAAGACTGATGAATTTGCGGTGGTCGAGGTGATGGTTGATACCCTAGACGCAGAGCAGCAGTTTCGCGCCAGCATCACGGTGCAAGACCCCACGCTCTCTTCTGCGCTGGCCTACTTGACAGCCGGTTCGCTGCCTACGGCCCGGCAGATGCTTCCCGAGGCCCGGCACATGCTGGCGGGAAAGATTAAAAATCCCTACGCGGCGGCGGCCGGCGGCTATGTGCTGATGGAAACCTTGGAGCCGGGGGCGGAGGAAGTCTGGATGAACTGGATAGACAACTTGTATAACTGGTTCCAATGGCTGCCAGACGGGGCGGTGCTCAAAGGCTGGCTGCTGTTGCACCAGGGGGCCTACGACGAAGCGCACACTACCTTTGTTGAAGCCTATGAGCGAGGCATTCCCTTGTATTCCCTTGGCCTGAAAAAGTTGCTGGAAGGCCTCAAGTTGTTTGCCTCCGAGGATACGGCGACGATGGACTTGCAAAAGCGGGTGCGACGGGTAGCCTGGCGGACGAACATGCAACAGATTTTTACCATCATCCAATTGGGGCTGCCGAGACGTAGTAAATCAGTCTCTGCAGCGGAGTGATGATGACCACCATTTTATTCCTTACATTTATCTACTTTCATTTTTAACAATAATTATTATGAAACCCCTTACTCTTTTTTCTTTCCAACGGGTAGTCTTATTAATCTTGACTTTACTATTGTACAATACCGTATCGGGAGCGCAGGATGACCCTTGGATTGCCGTCGCAGTCAGTGAAGAAATTGTCATTCGGCCCAATACTGACACAATAGAGCTTCCGGTCAGGATTACGCTGGAACAGGTTAAGAAGGCTGACGTTCGCCTAGAGCTGCAAGAGGTGCGATTTGACAAAGAGCTGGGTAGTGAGTTACTGGCCGCCTTTCGGGTGGATACCG
This sequence comes from Bacteroidota bacterium, assembly GCA_038750655.1. Taxonomy (GTDB): domain Bacteria; phylum Bacteroidota; class Bacteroidia; order Chitinophagales; family Saprospiraceae; genus JBCDGZ01. Next base: position 3,272 of record JBCDGZ010000273.1, read on the forward strand.
TTCTTACTGCACAAGGCCAATTAATAGTAAAATTCAACTTACAGGATGTTGGAAATCGTCCAGGCACCTATACCTTATACATCGAAGCGACTGA
>JBCDGZ010000274.1:0-3331 GCA_038750655.1 Bacteroidota bacterium
AAGAAGTGTGAGAAGTATCATCCATTGGTACCTGTAGATGACAAACATTCGGTACATAGACGGCGAAACAGCCAAAATTCCATAAACATACGCCAAAATCAAATACTAAATAATTTTATCTCAAGGAAAAATTGCCACTTATTCAACTCATAGTCAGCTAATTAAGGCCAATGAAAAAAATTTCAAAAAAATTAAAATAACGCTTGCACATTCTCCGGTGGCCGGCCGATGATCGCCTTTCCGTCCTTGACTACAATTGGCCGTTCGATTAGCTTGGGGTAAGTGACCATAGCCTCCAACCATTCTTCATCGCTCAATGTTTTGCCCTTGAAATGCTCCTTGTAGATGGCCTCGCTCTTGCGGATCAGCCCCTCGGGGGAGATGCCCAGTTGTTGAACCAGCTGCTGCAGCTCAGTTTTGGAGGGAGGGGTATTAAGATAGAGGACAATGTCGGGCGTGATGCCTTCGGCTTCGATGAGGGCCAGGGTCTCCCGGCTTTTGCGGCAACGGGGATTGTGGTAAATTTTCATAAGGTCCAATTTATTTGGTGCTAGATGTGGTCATTTTATGCACTAGATTCCGCAAATATATTAGTTTTAGGACACACTATTTAACCGTCTTGCTTCCGCAAGCACAAAAACATCGAAATGATCTGGAAACAAGAATTTACGCTGGAAGGATTGAATAATTTTTCGCAAAATACCTTAGTCGAGCATCTTGGAATTGAAATTACGGCACATACAGACAACTCTTTGACGGGACGGATGCCCGTTGATCATCGCACGGTGCAGCCGATGCGGGTTTTGCACGGTGGCGCCTCGGCCGCTCTGGCAGAAACGCTGGGTAGCATCGCTTCGGTGCTTTGTATTCAGGACCCAAGCCGCCACACTGCTGTGGGTATCGAACTCAATGCCAGCCATTTACGATCAGCCCGTAAGGGTTTTGTTCTCGGTACTGCAAAAGCGATACGAATTGGCCGCCGGGTTCATGTCTGGCAAATTGATATTACCGATGAGGCAGGTAAATTGGTATGTGTCAGCCGTTTGACAATGGCAATCGTAGAAATCAAAAATTAATTGGATTCTAATTCCGTATATTTGCCCCAGCCATAAAGACTCAACTGGAGCAAGCTGTCGTTTCCGGCTCCTCCCCTTTAAACTACTAAATCTACTACTCGCTAAATCCTGTATAATGAAAAAAACTGTACTTGTTGCTTTAGCTTTTGCTATTGTCCAAATCCTATCCGCACAAAGTGTCCTGAATATGGAACTGATCGCCAATGTCGATTATCCAGAAACCTGTAATGATATTTGGGGATATGTTGATGATGATGGACGAGAATATGCCATCCTGGGAACTACCCAAGCTACGGCTATTTTGAGCCTGGAAGACCCCACGAATCCCGTAGAGGTGGCCTATATCCCTGGTTCTTCTTCTGTTTGGAGAGATATGAAATCCTGGGGCGACTTCGTTTACGTCACTACGGATGATGGTGATGATGGCCTATTGATCATTGATATGTCCGAAGCACCGACGACTATTACCCACCGTTTTTGGCGCCCCGAGCTTAGTGTAAATGGAGCGACGAATAATCTGTTGCGCTGCCATAACCTTTATATTGATGAAAATGGCTACTGCTACATCTCCGGCTCGCGTGAGCTCAACTCTGGTGGTGTCCTGATTTTCGATGTAGATACCGATCCCGGTAACCCTATCTACGTTGGAGCCGCCGATGCCCGCTATTCTCACGATAATTTCTCCCGTGGTGATACTCTTTGGAGTGCAGACATCGATGATGGAATTTTCTCTGTTTTTGATGTTTCTGATAAATCGAACCCCCAGCTGCTGGCCACCCAACCCACTTCCTTCATTTTCTCCCACAACATCTGGCCTTCTGATGATGGGAAGTACGTTTTTACTACCGATGAAAGAAGACACGCTTTCGTTGATTCCTACGACGTAAGTGATTTGGATAATATTAAAAGACTGGATTCCTACCGCCCTAAAGATACCGAAGGAACTGGAGTGATTCCCCACAATACCCACTATCACAATGGCTATCTGGTGACCTCCTGGTACACCGACGGCCTCAAAGTTATCGATGCCCACAAACCCGATAACCTCGTCGAGGTCGCCAACTACGACACCAATACCGACTTCACCCGCGACTTTCACGGTTGTTGGGGAGCCTACCCCTTCCTGCCTTCGGGCCTCTACCTGGCCTCCGACATGGAAAACGGCCTCTTCGTCTTCCGCCCTACTCTCCTGCGCGCCTGCTACCTGGAAGGAAAAGCCACTGATGCCGTTTCTCAACAACCCATCCCTCAGGTCACCGTGATCCTCCAATCTAACTTTGCTAATGAAGCCTTCAGTGATGTGATGGGAGAATATAAAACAGGATTGGAAGCCCCTGGCACCTACACTGCGACTTACACCAAGCCAGGCTATGAGCCGCAGACCCACGAAGTGCAAATCGACCGGGGAGAAGTAACCATCAAAGATGTACAATTACAGCCCATCGCCTCTTTCGAAGGCCGCGTCATTCGCAGTAGCGATGGGGCCACCGTACCCGATGCTGATGTCGTCATCTTGGACCAAAGTACAGATCTGATGTTCAGCACGAGAAGTGATGTGGAGGGCAATTTCAAAATGCCCGCCTTCGAGCCAGGGACTTACACGGTGATCGGTGGCAAGTGGGGCTACCTCCATACGACCTTCGAGCGCCAGATTGATGCCAATAACACCGTCACCGTCGTACTCGACGACGGCTATCAGGATGACTTCATCCTCGAGCAAAACTGGACGGTCGCTGGCCCTAACTCCGGTACTGATGGCCTCTGGGAAAGAGCCATCCCTGTTGCTACTCAGGGCGAAGTCGGGGGGGAACTAAGAATCATTAACCCCGGTCAAGATGTCGAAGACGACCTTGGCGCCTACTGCTACGTCACCGGCAATGCCTTCGGCTTCGAAAGCCGTCCCGGCGATGACGATGTCGACCGCGACCGAGTTACCCTGACCAGCCCCCCAATGGACCTCAGTGACTACGATTTCCCAGTAATGAGCTTCAGCTACTGGTTCTTTAGCGGATTAGGAAATAGTACCCCCAATGATAACCTCGAAATTCTACTAACCAACGGTACGGACGAAGTCGTCATCGAGCGAACCCCAGATATCTCCTTAGGGGGCTGGGTCGACCGCTCTGAAATACACGTGGCCGATTTCATCACCCCTAGTGATAGTATGCACATCATCATCACCACCCGTGACAATCCCAGTCCTGGTCACTGGGTCGAAGGTGGCTTCGATGCCTTCCTCGTTACGGATGACATGC
>JBCDGZ010000275.1:0-3326 GCA_038750655.1 Bacteroidota bacterium
AAAGAATATGGGCGTCAATGCGGTCCGTATGTATACGGGTGTACCTGCCAAGTGGATCACTTATATCTACGAACGATATGGTATCTATACGATGCTCAATCATTCCTTTGGTAGATATGGACTAACCATAGATGGTGCCTGGATGGCCAATACCGATTATTCCGATCGAAGGGTGAGAGACTTACTCATCAGAGAAACGACTCAGCTGGTACAGGATTATAAAAATACACCTGGACTTTTGCTGTTTCTTTTAGGTAATGAGAATAATTATGGTCTTTTCTGGGATGGTGCCGAGACAGAGGATATCCCCATTGAAGACCGCAGATCGACGAACCGTGCGAGGGCTATGTATCAATTGTTCAATGAGGCCACTGTAGCCATGAAAGCAGTCGATACCGGTCATCCTATCGCTATCTGCAATGGTGACTTGCTTTTCTTAGATCTCATTATCCAGTACTGTCCAGACATCGACATTTACGGAACAAATATGTATCGGGGCGTATCTTTTACTGATGCTTTTACCCGAGTCCGTGATGAATATGGTAAGCCGATACTCTTCACAGAATTTGGAGCAGACGCCTTCAATGCGGTAAGTAATTCCGAAGATCAGCAAGCACAGGCTTACTACATGGTTGGCAACTGGAAAGAAATCTACGCCAATGCAGCGGGTATGCAGGGTGCTGGTAACTCAATCGGAGGGTTCACCTTCCAGTTCAGTGATGGCTGGTGGAAATACGGCCAAACGGAAAATCTCGATGTCCACGACAACAATGCCTCTTGGAACAACGGAGGTTACCCGCATGATATCGCAAAGGAGGGCGATAATAACATGAACGAGGAATGGTTTGGTGTTTGTGCAAAAGGGCCTACCAATCAAAGAGGTTTATACTCCCTTTATCCCCGTGCGGCTTACTATGCACTCAAAGAAGCGCACTACTATAATCCCTATGCAGAGGGTGCAAACCAAGCTGGCTTGGATACGCATTTTGACGGCATAAACCTGGCCGAAGCCATGTCCAGAGCCCGTGGCGATGCCGCAGCTTTAGTTGCGGAGGAGGTAGGTAAGATTCAAATAAGCCGCCTTTCAGCAGAGCTGACAACTTTCAATACAGGAGGAAGCTTGATCGAAACGCCAGAAGAACCGGACCCAACCATCGAGCAGTTTCCCAATCAGTTGGGCTTTGACCACATGCAGTCTTTCTTCTTCGGTGTGCAGGGAAGCCCTGCACCTAATTTCAGAGCTAATGTCGATTTTAACTTTGTAGCTAACGTAGCTCAGAACCCCATCAACGAAATTTTTTATGAAAATAGGGCCAGGCCGGTAACTGTACAGACACCTAATGGGCCGGTTGTTCAAAATGATGTGAACAGGTTGGCTGTATATGGAGCAGATTTTGAATGGAATCACAAGCTATTCGATATCAATGGCTTCTATAGAACAGGCCACTACCATTGGGGGTATGAAGGAGACTTCTTTGGCCTTTATCCCGAAGCCAACTACGGTCCAGTTATTGATATTTACAACGGCAATACGCCTTTAGGAGCAGAGATAGAAGGTAAGGGCAAGCTAGATGGATTCAAAGTAGCCATAGGTCCTGAACTTTGGTGGGGTGCCAACCCGGCAGTTCTATTAAAGTATCAAAGAAAAGTCGGGCCATTCGAGCTTGCGGGTGTCTTCCACGAAGACCTGGAGCAAAGAGGAGCAACGGAAAGCTCCTTTGCCATTCCCATGCCTCGTACGCGCAGAGCAACCATCGCTGCTGAGGCTGAATTTGGAAGCCTGGGTATTCAGATAGGTGGTATTTGGGCGGGCGAGCCCCTACAGGGAAGGGACTTCCAACTCACTAGAGAAATAGACGGAGAGACTCAGGTTTTTCAAGATCAAATCGGTTCTCAAGACAACTGGGGTGGCAAGATCAAGCTGACTTATTCCAAAGGCCGAATCAACTGGTATGGCCAAGCAGCTGCTCAGGGTCTGGTCGCTCAAGGCGGTGCAGATCTGACACAAACCTTTACCGGTTGGAGACTAAAAGACAGCGGAAGTGGCAACCAGTATAATGTCCTTTCTGGCTTTACCTACAATGTTGGAGATTTTCAAATCGCACCTAACTTCCTTTGGCAGCGCCCTATCGAAGGCCCAGTGGATGGTGCAAAGATCGGTGGACCTGCCAGGCCTAGAAACATTCTTGAAGATCCGTTCGTTGTTCGAGCCAACCGAGAAACAGTAGCCGGTGAAATCCTGATCACTTACGACCCTACGCCAGCTACCTGGATGTATGCCTGGGACAATAACCAAGCAGAGGATGCCGAGTTTGCCGTGAGTGCAGGGTTCGTATTCCGCCATCTGCCAACGACTCAAGATGCCGCCATCGGTATCTTGCCGGATGGTCGTACCTTCTTCCCATTTCCAGGGGCAGCACCTGCCGAAGATCTGTGGGAAGCACACGCACGTATCGTTTCTAAGCTTACCCCTGATTTTGGATGGATCGGCACCTTCTATACTGGTGATGCACAAGCAAGGGGAAGCGACCCCAGAAAAATCAGACGCACCGGTGCTGATATACGCATGATATTCAAAAATTACAGCCTGATGGCCGCTGCCAAATTCAACGACTGGGGGCCATACGATTACCATCGGGACTTTAACCTGACTTTCCCTACGCAGTTGATGCTCGATTTGTCAACTAGCCTGGGCTCGCCGAGCTGGATGAACTTACCTGATACTAAAATTGGTGTAAGCGGAATCTACAGGACACTCGACCAATTCTCTCCGCGCTATTGTCCGGTAAGATTACCTGCAGCAGACGGAACTTTTGAATGCGTGCCGACAGCACAAGGATTTGATAATGGTAATGAGTGGGAAATTCGAACTTATGTCCACATCAATATTTTTAAATAAAAACCCCAGATCAGAAAAGAACTAATTATGAAAAGTGTATGTAATCTAAAGCTAGCTTTTGCACTCTTAGGGCTTATGGTCATAAGTAGTTGCGAAAGAGAATTGGAAGATCTAGAGCCAGCAACATTCCCAACAACGGCAGAGGTCTTCATAGATGGATTCAGTGCCGGGCTGGAGTATGCTGCCTTCGGTGGATCCGATGTAACGGCCTTTGAGGTCGATGACGAAGTGAAATTCAGAGGTACCAGCTCCATGCGTTTCGAAGTGCCCGACTTTGAATCGCCAACAGGTTCTTTTGCCGGTGGCGTGTTCTTCGATGAAGGTGGTAGAGACCTGACGGGCTACACCACATTGACTTTCTGGATGCGGGCATCTCGCTCGGCCAACATCAATGAGCTGGGCTTTGGCAATGATCTCGGTGAAAATG
>JBCDGZ010000276.1:0-3269 GCA_038750655.1 Bacteroidota bacterium
ACCTTCTCCGCTCGGCTCATCGGCCCCAGCTTCGCCAGTTCTTGCTCGATCAGCCCATCGGCTTGGAGCTGCCCCAGGCCGTTGGGATAAAAGATTTTGACAATCACAAAATAATTTACCGTCAACAATAAAACAGCTAGTGGTAAGCCCATCAGCATCCAGTTGAAAAAGCCCAACTCAATCCCGTATTCATTTTGTAAAAAACCCGCCAGCACCGTATTCGGCGGCGTCCCAATAATAGTCGCCATTCCCCCAATATTGGCCGAAAAGGCAATGCCCAACATAATACTCAAGGCAAAATTCTGATCCTTTTTCGTAAAACCATCCTCATCATTAATCAGCAGCTTAATCACCGATAAAGCGATGGGCAGCATCACTACTGTACTGGCCGTATTACTGATCCACATACTCATCAGGGCCGTAGCCAGCATAAAGCCCAGCACTACCCCATTGGCGTGGGTGCCCGTCAGCCGAATAATGGACAGTGCAATCCGCCGATGCAGCTGCACCTTCTCTAGGGCCAAGGCAATGACAAATCCTCCAAAAAACAGAAACACAATCGGACTGCCATAATTGGCCGCGACGGTTTTAATATCCATTACTCCCAACAATGGTAAGATCGGCAGCGGCAGCAGCGCGGTCACGGATATTGACACCGCCTCGGTCACCCACCAGCTGATCATCCAGGCCGCCAGCGCGATGACCTTGTGCGCCATAGGATTGACGAGCGTGAAGGGCGAGGAAAGCAGCGTGAGAAACAGTAGGGGGCCGAGAATAAAGCCGATTCTTTTGTATAGCGGGTAAGGTTTCATGGTTGTCGTTGATGGTGTTTTAGCAAAAGTAAAAAAGATAGCACAAGTTATAAATATGGACCAGCGAGGAAGTTTATTTTTGGGTCCCATGTGCTGATTTGCTCTGTAGACGTATGGGAAAAGAGGTTTCCCTTATGATTCTAGGTATTTTCTTCGAAAAATGTAGGAAGATGGAGGAGGATAAATAGGCGCTGAATGTGTGAGGGATAGACTTTGCTCCATAGTGGGAGGGACCCACCCACAAAACCACCGCCGCCAATCCGCCCCACTGCTCATCAACGCTGACCATAGCGGTACAGCTCTGCTTGCTCCTTAACCTTACGGGACAAGAGTACGCCTATGAGCAGTATTTTTATTGGGTAGGCTCGGCTCGCGTTGATTTTGAAAAGGGGGGGGGGAATAATAGTGGGGGGGAACGGGAAATGGAAATCCGGTACCAGAGGCGCAATCAATAAGCAGGAGGGCTTTCTGCTTCCGAGACTGTTGATCATTGAGCCGCTCCATTACATTGCCCACCTTTTAGCGAATATTTATTGGCGCTGACTTTCTCTATTTGCATTCCGAAAGTGTTAGCGATGTTTTGCAAAATCGTCTGAATATCCATGCCCTGAAAGCGCCCGCTAAACCGACAGGTCGTCGCCTTGAGTCCATCTATTCGCACGGAGACCCCGTATACTTTTTTCAAATCGAGTAGGACGATTCCCAAGACCTGATCATTAAATTGCAAAACGCGGTTGCGCCAGGCCCCTGCGTTAGGGCTTGCCAAATCCATTTCATTGTTGCCTTGCTCTTTAACAACCCCCTTCTGCCCAGCGCGGAGGACCATAGGATCAGGGCGATTGCGACCAATCACCTCCACCTTTCCCCTCATCACTTCAATCACCAACTGCACCCGATTGGGCATGGCCTCAAGGTTAAAAGAAGTGCCCAAGACTCGAACATCGGCTAGCCGGGTCTTGATGACAAAGGGCGCCGTTTCCTTTTCTGTCACCTCAAAAAAGCCCTCTCCTTCCAGCTCCACCTTTCGCTCTCCTGCTGCGAAGGTCTCCGGATACCGCAGTCGGCTCTTTTCGTTCAAAGCCACCACCGTACCATCTGTTAGCGTTACCGATCGGCGCTCCCCTACTCCCGTCTCCACCAGCAAAAGCTCCACCGGCCCACTATCGCGAATCGACCACCACAACGCCGCCAGCACCAGCGCCGAGGCGATAGAAGCCACCGACAACCAACGCCGCCACACCGGCAAGCTCCGCCGTACGGCCTTTGGTTTCTCCTCCAAAGAAGGCCGATGCGCTACATTCCGCCGCCAATCCTCCTCCAACTGCTCTCGCAACTTTCGATTAGCAGCTGACGCCGCCGTCCAGGCGTCTAGCGCCTCCAGCTCCGCCGCCGTATGCTCTCCTTTGAGGCACTTGTTAATTAAAAAGATGTAATCGTCTTTCTTCATATATGGCAATTCTAACGGTCTATTCCTGAAAACGTTTCAACATCCCTGATCAAGGATATTGCAAGCCGTCACTAAGAAGTATTTATAGTAAAAACTGAATACCATGCTCCTTAGCGAGCGCCGCTTTCGCCTCCTGGCTAGCTGCAGCTCCAAGGGCGGCCATTTTTTCAAAAAAAGTTTCAAAATTTTGCCCAGGAATAACATAGTTGAGCACTCGGGCCGTCTCTGAGGAATTGAGGATCATCTTACGCTGACCGCCGAGGAAGGCACCGGAGTCATCGTCGAGGGAAGTAATTTTAGGTTTTCTGGTCATAGGGTGAAGGGGGTTAAAAGTCATGAAAAGGCCCATCGAGTGTGTACACAGGCCCTTCCTATGAAGCGACCCGTTGTTTCTTGCTTAATTGTAAACTCTCTCGATATTCCATCGCCTCTGCTTTCATGGTCCAATGCGTATCATTTTCTAAGTTCATAGAAAGAACTTTATTCTTTATATCTGTCAAAGGAATATTAAAAAATTCCTTTCTTGGATTTACTTTATTCACTTGATTACCTTTGAACGCTTTGTGTAGCTCTCTTTCCAAATTTGGGGCATCTTCAGAATGGATAATAGCGTGAACGTCGAATGAAAAGGGTACAGATGCATCACCTAGCTCTTTTACTCGATCAAGAGGGTTCAACCTTCTAGTAAGTCCAATCTTAAAAATATTTTCACCAAAGGACCCAATATTTGAAATGATGTAGACATGTCCTTGCTTGGTTTGCTGAGCCATAGAAATAGCTCTTTGCCCTTTTTCTTTAGCAATTTGTAACTCTTCGAGTAATTCATTAAGCTGTTGCTCATATTTAGCCTTCTCGTCTGCAGCCGCCTGCTTCAGCTTTTCCTCTGCCTGCTTTAATGCTTTGGCTAGCATTTTCTCTTCTTTCTCAGCTTGCTTAATTGCTTTTTCGTACTCTTTTCTTGCTCTTTCCTCCTCACGAATTTCCTCTCTAATACGACGTTGCTCTTCCCG
>JBCDGZ010000277.1:0-3229 GCA_038750655.1 Bacteroidota bacterium
CACGTTGGAGAACGTCCCGACCCGCGCTCGGTCGAAACGGCTCGTTTTCACGGAATTGACATCAGTCGCCAAAGGGCCCGACAATTCAAAGCGCACGATCTGGATCAATTTGATCTGGTACTGGCAATGGACAGCTCGAATTATCGCAATATTATCAATTTGGCGCTTACAGAGGATCAGAAAGCTAAGGTGGAGTTGATCCTCAACTTTGCGGAGCCCGGACGCAATGGCAATGTGCCCGATCCTTATTACGGCGGGGATGATGGTTTCGAAAAGGTCTATCAAATGCTGGATCGGGCCTGCAAACAGTTGGTGGCCCGATACAGCAGTGATCAATAGACTAAATGCTTATCCAAAAGCGCGATCAACGATGTCCTGTTGTTGCTGGTCGTGCACCTTCTTGTAGCCAGTGGCCGGTGAAGCACTCTTCTTACGAGAGACTAGTTCAATATCTTTGACTCGTCCGTAGTAATGGGAAGTCAGGTGCTGCCAGGCACCCATATTTTCTGGTTCTTCCTGCACCCAGTAGGGCTTGGCTTTGTGGTAGCGTTTCAGAAGGTTATCCAGGTGCTTCTCCGGGAAGGGATAAAGCTGCTCAATGCGAATAATGGCTACATCGTCCCGCTTATTATCCTGCTTGTGCTTCAGCAGATCGTAGTAAATTTTTCCAGAGCAGAAAAGTGCTCTTTTGACCTTACCAATATTTTTATCAGTCACTTCTGGATCATCGTAATACTCGTAAAAACTATTGTCATTGATGTCCTCAAACGCCGAAATGTCGGAGACGCACTGTGGATGCCGCAGTAGTGATTTCGGTGACATGATGACCAAGGGCTTGCGGAATGGCCAAGCCAGCTGGCGACGCATGGCGTGGAAGAAGTTAGCAGGAGTCGTGATGTTGGCCACTGTAATATTAAACTCCGCGCAAGATTGTAGGAAGCGTTCCAGACGGGCACTAGAGTGCTCTGGGCCTTGGCCTTCATAGCCGTGGGGCAGCAGCATGACCAGCCCGCTCATTCGTCGCCACTTGCTTTCCGCTGCGGTGATATATTGGTCAACAATAGTTTGAGCACCATTGTAAAAATCACCAAACTGAGCCTCCCAGACCACTAGGGAATGGGGTGTTGCCAGAGAGTAGCCATATTCAAAGCCCAAGACACCGAACTCAGACAGTAAGGAGTTGAAGATTCTGAATTTGCCTTGCTGCGCTACAATACTATTGAGGCGATTATAAGGTTGATTGGTTTTGATGTCATTAAGAATGGCGTGGCGGTGCGAAAAGGTACCGCGCTTGACATCCTGACCGCTCATGCGGACATCTTTATTGTCCATTAGGATGGAGCCGTAGGCCAGCAGTTCTGCCAATCCCCAATCCAGTTGATTTTTATCCAGTAGCTTGCGCTTGCCTTTGAGCAGGCGATTGACCTTACTCAGTGGAGTGAAGCCTTCCGGTATGGTCATCAGGTGATTAATGATCTTGTCAATCCGCTCACGAGGAATGCCAGTCGCTGGTGAAGCGTCAAAGTCGCTGGCGGTCGTATGCTTTTGCATGGCGCGCCATGCCTTTTCAGGCTCTTGGTAATCGTAGGGGAGGGGCTTTTGCTTGACCTGATCGAGACGATCCTGCAAGTCAGCCCAAAATACTTTCTCCATGCTTTCGGCCAATCCTTTTTCTACTTCGTTTCTCTCCAGCAATTTTTTGGAGTACAATTCTCTTGGATTGGGATGCTTACCGATGATGTCATACATTTCCGGTTGGGTAAACTTAGGGTCATCCCCTTCGTTGTGCCCGTGACGGCGATAGCAAACCATATCAATAAAGACATCATTATTAAACAACTGTCGGTATTCTGTTGCCAGCTCTACCGCAAAGATCACCGCTTCAGGATCATCGCCGTTGACGTGGAAAACAGGGGCCTGTACCAGGCCCGCCGCCGCCGTCGAGTAAGTCGAAGAGCGGGCATCTTCAAAATCGGTGGTGAAGCCGATTTGGTTGTTGATGACAAAGTGGATGGTCCCGCCGGTGTAGTAGCCTTCCAGCTGGCTCATCTGTATGGTTTCGTAGACAATACCCTGGCCTGCGACGGCGGCATCGCCGTGGATCAGGATGGGCAGCATATGATCGTATTCGCTGTTGTAGAGTAGATCGGCCTTGGCGCGGGCGAAGCCCTGTACGACAGGGTCAACCGATTCGAGATGCGAGGGGTTGGGGACCAGTTTGAGGTGGACGGTTTTGCCTCCGGAAGTTTGTACTTGAGAGGAGAAGCCCAGGTGGTACTTCACATCGCCGTCGCCAAGGGCAAGATCAGGTATGGCTGTTCCTTCGAACTCGTTGAAAATCTGTTCGTAGGTTTTCCCCATAATATTGGCCAGGACATTCAAACGGCCTCGGTGGGCCATTCCAATGACCACCTCTTTCACATTGCCTTCGGCACCTCTATTAATAATGGCATCCAGGGCAGCAATAGTGGTCTCCCCACCTTCCAGTGAGAAGCGCTTCTGACCTACATATTTTTTGTGCAGAAATTCTTCAAAAATAACCGCACCGTTTAATTTCTCAAGAATACGCTTTTTCTGGTCAATGCTAAGGCCATAGTCATGATCAGAACGGTTTTCGATTTTATCCTGCAACCACGACCGTTTTTTCATATCCTCAATATGCGCGTATTCGAAGCCAATATTACCGCAGTAGATTTTCTTGAGGTGATCCAGAATCTGCTGTAACGTCGCATTTTGCAGCCCTAGCGAGGTGCCAGCCTGAAAAGTCTGACTCAGATCACTTTCCGACAGTCCATAATCGTTGAGATCCAGTTCTGGTTTGCGATCACGACGTTCGCGGATCGGATTGGTCGTAGATAAAAGATGTCCTCGATGGCGAAAACCATCGATGATAGCTTGAACACCAAATTCCTTACTGATACTCGCAAAATCAGGTTTAGCCGTTGTTCCATTGCTGCTGTGGCCATTGCCATTAAAGCGAGAGGCAAAATCGAAACCCTGGAAAAAGATTCTCCAGCCATCGTCCACCGAATTGGGGTCCTGCTGATAATTTTCGTATAGTGATTCAATGAACGCGGGATGGGCATTGAATACGTAAGAATAATCGCTCATTTTTGAGAAATATGGTTGTTTGTGCGTTTTACGGAATTTTATCCGTTTTGTTAAAGATACGGGTAAATTTTACTTTGGCTTCTCCTTCCCCTAAATTATTAACCCTTGACTTTAAGCC
>JBCDGZ010000278.1:0-3054 GCA_038750655.1 Bacteroidota bacterium
ATTTGATAGTAAATAGCATACTGTTTATCCTATTGACTCCATTCAACCAACCCCAGACAAACACTGATCTACAAGCAGATAGAGCATTAAAATCCTCTTCTGATTATCCGTCTGTTCAGCTACTGAAGGGCCTACAGCTCTGTATAGGTAGTTGGCATAATTTTTACGTGAGAAATTTATTATATACAAGGATATGAAGAAATTTCGCTTACTTGTTTTTATCGATGATGATAAAGCGACAAATGTATACCACCGAATAATAGTGGAGTCCTCAAAGCTTTGTGAGGAACACCGATTCTTTGAATCTCCAGTAGAAGCACTTGAATATTTCAAACAATTGGCGACGTCCGAATCCCCGGTGTTTCCAGATGCGATCTTTCTGGACATCAATATGCCGGTGATGGATGGCTGGCAATTTATCGAGCAGTACCAACAACTGGACATTCAAGCCTCACCGGTCGTCATCATGCTTACCACATCTAAGTTCGTCAAAGATATTGAACGGGGCGAACGTATTGGTATCGTACACAGTCTCATCAGCAAACCCCTACAAGTCAACCATCTACAGGCCTTTTTGGATGATATTTTCAATACTGCCTCTTAAGTTATGAAGGACAATAGGATCTATCTTATAGCTACCATGATCACTATTGGCGTCATTCTGATTAATCAGTTTATCATCCAGTATTGGCTATTTCAAAAGCGCGAAGATGCGAATATCATCAATATGAGTGGTCGTCAACGGATGTTAAGCCAGCGGCTCATTGGTCAATCCTTCGCTTTGCTGAACTCCTCGACTGCACTGTCAAAAGCCGACCTTGAGGAAACCTTTACCTCCTGGGCGGCGGCCCACCAGGTGCTATTGAATAAATTGCAGAAGGGATTTCTCCTATTCAATAACCAAGAGCGCAAATTGATTCACCTACGAGAACTTGATGTATACATCCAAAAAGCCCGAACCTATCTAGACCGTATAGAAGACCTTGAAATTGCGGATTTAGAGCCTTTTCGTTTGAATCAGGAGGTCTTCTTAACTAAAATGGATGCACTGGTAGATATGCTAGAATCGGAGTCGAATCGCAAACTGACACTAATCATCGTCATTGAAATCATCTTTGCCTTGATTTCTCTGTTCATGATCTACTACGAAATTACCTACATCTTCAGACAAATCAATGAAGACTTATCCGAAAAGAACAGCGCGCTGATCGAATCCAACCAACTCTTGGAGCAGTACGCCTATCTGGCGGCGCATGACCTCCGCTCGCCCATCCAGAATATCATCAACTTTTCCAAGGTACTGAGCGGACAGCTGGACCAGCGCATGTCGGAGGACGAGAAGGAATATTTGGGCTATGTGCTCGACTCGGCAGAGCGGATGCGCGACACGACCGACGACCTGCTGCAATTTTCCTCTATCAATAACAACCAGCTGAACATCCAGCCGCTCGACCCCCGCAAACTAATTGAAACCGTTATCAAAGACCTCGAATACGACATCAAAACGACGGGGGCAGCAATCAGCGTTGGCCCTTTGCCAGGGCAGATGGAGGGCGATCGGCATTTGCTCTACCTGGTCTTTCAAAACCTGCTGTCCAATGGAATGAAGTTTGTCGCCCCCGACGCTTCCCCCCGCCTGGAAGTCAACTATCAGGCCGGCGAAAACCACCATCTTTTCCTCATCAAAGACAACGGAATCGGTATTTCCATCGAAGATCAACAAAAAATCTTTGGCCTCTTCAAGCGCCTGCACAGCAAAGAGCAATACGAAGGTACTGGCATCGGGCTGTCCATCTGCCAAAAAATTATCGAGAAGCACAAAGGGGTAATCACCCTCGAAAGCCAACCCCAATCCGGAAGTACTTTCGTCGTCCAAATTCCCAAAAAGCTCCTCAATCAGCCGCCGAAGTCTTTTAATGAATAAGCCCTCCTACTACCCTCAAATCGATAGCCTCAGATTTATGGCGATTTCGGCTGTACTCATCAGCCATTGGCTGCCCCAGCACTGGGTCAACCATTTGCAGCTGGGGCGGATCGGTGTCGATTTGTTTTTCGTCATCAGCGGCTTTCTCATCACGCGCATTCTGCTGCGCCAGCGCAGTGGTCCGCAATCGCTGGGGCAAAAGCTGAAAACCTTCTACCTGCGCCGGTCACTCCGCATCTTTCCCCTCTATTACTTCGTAGTCCTGCTCACCTACTTCGTCAATCGCGGTGTGTTCGAAGAGGCCCTTTGGTGGAATTTATTCTACGGCTCCAATTTTTTTATTCTGGGCCGGGAAGCCTGGGTGGGGACAATGTCGCACTTTTGGTCCCTTTCTGTCGAGGAGCATTTTTACCTCTTCTGGCCCCTGCTGATCTTACTGCCGCTGCGTCGCCGGATGCTGTCCATCATCATCGCCGCCATTCTGCTAGGGCTGGGCTGCCGTTTCTTTTTTTACGCCTTCGATTACCCCAGTCTTTATGCCATTATCTTTACCTTCTCCTGCTTCGATGCGTTGGCGATAGGCGCCTTGCTGGCCTACTTGTACCACGTCGATTATGCCTATTGGCAACGGCGGATTGCGGCGTCCAGTTGGCTTCCCCTACTGGCCCTGGCCGGACTGTGCTACTGCTGGTATGGCTATTTCTACGATGCTCCTTTCGACGATTTGTTCAAGTTGGTTCTTCTGCGATTATTTGCCGGCATACTGTCCTTTTTTCTCATCGCCAAAGCCATAGATTCCACGGCTGCGATCTTCAATAATCGCTATTTAGTGGCGATGGGCAAGTGGAGCTATTCGATGTATTTATTGCACAATTTCATTCCGGGGATGCTACTGGGGGTAGCGTTTCTGGAGCATCCATTGGCCCGATTCGTATTGCATTTTGTTGTGCTGCTCGTGCTGTCCTACCTCAGCTGGCGCTTCCTCGAAATGCCCTTCAATCGCCTCAAACATCGCTTCAAATACTAAATACGAAAAATATATACTCTGTAATTTACCTGACAGTTAATTGTTGGATAAGAGTTGACAACAGGGGGTAAAAGCGCCTAATTTGTCCAAATAAGCGACAACA
>JBCDGZ010000279.1:0-2786 GCA_038750655.1 Bacteroidota bacterium
AGCTCGGCGCAAGATGCCAAGATCAGTTTGGAACGGATGAATGAAATCCACGGTCGGGCGAACGAAGAAAATATTGAAGAAAAAATAGCCATCCTGCCCGAAAGCGGTGACCTGCGCCTGGAAGGCGTCTCTTTCCAGTACGGCGGTCCACATTCTCCCTTGGTGCTCAAAAACATCAACCTCTTCTTCCCGGAAGGCAAGACGACCGCGATTGTAGGAACCAGTGGCAGTGGTAAAACGACTATTTTAAAACTCCTGCTCAATTTCTATCCCCCTACTGAAGGCAGCATCCGATTGGGTGATACCAGCCTGGGCAACCTCGCCAATCGCCTTTGGCGCGATAAGATCGGGGTGGTTATGCAGGACGGCTATATTTTCTCGGAATCTATTGCCAAAAATATCGCGCTGGGCGATGAAATCATCGATAAACGCAAACTACTGCGGGCAGTGAAGGTGGCCAATATTCAGAGCTTTATAGAAACCTTACCGCTGGGATACAATACCAAGATTGGGGAAGACGGAATTGGACTGAGCCAAGGGCAAAAACAGCGCCTCCTCATCGCGCGCGCCGTTTATAAAGACCCCGAGTACATCCTCTTTGATGAAGCGACCAATGCCCTGGATGCCTACAATGAGATGATCATTATGGACAACTTGGAAGAATTCTTCCAGGGTAAGACAGTACTGGTGGTGGCACACCGACTAAGTACCGTCAAGAATGCCGATAACATCATTGTGCTGGAAAGGGGAGAGGTTATCGAGCAAGGTACCCATGAGGAGCTGACGGCTCTGCGAGGGGCGTATTATTATTTGGTGAAAAATCAGCTGGAACTAGGTGGATAAAACCAATAGAGCGTATGGAAGATCAAGTCATGATGGAAGAACACGAAAGGATTGAGCTGCGCAGCGAAGAGGTGCAGGAAATCCTGGGTACGCCGCCCCGCTGGATCGTCCGTTGGGGAACCACGGTGGCCTTTATCAGTATTGCGCTGATGGCCGTGGTCAGCTATATCATCAAGTACCCCGATGTAATTAGGGCGCCGGTAGTGCTCACCACGGCAATTCCCCCCGAAAGTGTGATCGCCAAAACGGACGCACAGATACTCGAACTGCTGGTGGAGGATAAAGATCCTGTTAATGAGGGGGAGCTATTAGTCATTTTGCAAAGTACGGCCAATTACGACGATGTCATCCGTCTGGACAGTCAGATGTTGGAATTACAAACCATAGAGGATGAAGACCCCGAATTGATCAGCTATTATCAACCCGACAAAAGCCTTTTGATTGGCGATATTCAGCAGGATTATTCTTCTTTTATCGAAGATTACGAAGAATACATTTTCAGCATCAACTCTGATTATGATCAAGTCAATACCCAACAACTTCGCAATCAAATCAAGAAGCTTCAACAGAGCATTGAGATTCAAGACGCTCGGCTAAAGAATGCTTCCGAGGAATTGGATCTAGAGCGCAAATCCTTCAAGAGCTTGCAGTCGCTATACGGAAAAGGGACGACTTTGGAGCAACTACGGGAGGCGCGTAAAAAGGTGGTTGCTAAAGAAAGTAATGTAAAATTTATCAAAGGCATCATCGTCAATAATCGGCTGGAAATTGAAAAAATCAACGAAGAAATCCTCAAGATTTCCCAGCGTACCGAGGAGTTGACTTCTAACCGCTACGTACGACTCATGGAAGGCATCAAACGACTGCGTAGCCGGATCGATAAGTGGAAGCAGACCCATCTAATGTACGCTCCCAAAGGAGGTTATGTATCCTATCCTACTTTCGGTCGGGAGAAGCGTTTTGTGAAAGCAGGGGAGGAGGTCATGGCGGTCGTTCCTGAACAGCAGGATAGCATCGTCGGTAAGGTGCTGCTGCCTATAGCGGGTTCTGGTAAGGTACTGGAAAATCAAAAAGTCATCATCAAATTTGACAGTTACCCCTACCTTGAGTACGGTAGTGTGAGGGGAAAAGTTGTCAGTAAGTCGCTGCTACCGAAGGACAACCAGTACCTCGTCGAAATCTCGCTGGACAATGGCCTGCGCACCAGCTATAAAAAAGATTTGTCCTTTGATCAAGAAATGCAGGGTTTAGCGGAAATAATTACGGAAGATCGGCGCTTTATTGAGCGGATTTTTGATAAATTTCTGGCCTTATTCAATGATTATTGAAAATACTACCCCTCATACTCACCCGTAGCGCGGCTTTTTCTACCCGAGACCTTGCCGTCTTCCGCTGGCCCAATGATGGCTGGCATCTCTTCGATTCCTTTTTCGGAATTACCGATCAAATCAAAATTTTAAAGACCGAGATCAATGCCATGCTGGGCAGAGCCATCCAGCAGGAACCCAGCTATGTCTTAAAAAGCCGCCTGTCTGGCTTTAGGGCCGATCTGTTTAATGGTCGCAAGTGGCGGATCGAACGCTTAAAAGGGGTACTTAAAGATCGTCATCCGCTGTTTGGTCCATTAGAAGAATTGAGGCAAAAGGAGGAAGCAGCATTATTGGTAAGAGCGGAGTTAGAGCGGTTTTACGAGGAGAAATTAGTGTTGCATCGACAGCATTTCTTGCAATTGTTTTTTGCCCAAGATGAGCAACTCCTCAAGGGGCTTTTACTCTCTAGCCATTCCTTTTATCAACGGGTTGTATCGTATCGGCAAAAGCCACTGGCGACCTTTCGGAAAAAGGAGAAGCAGACGGAGCGCAGCTTGCTGCAATACCTCAGCAGAATGGCGTCCAAGACCACGCCTTTCAGCACCTTTACGCATATTGACCTTTATGATTGGG
>JBCDGZ010000280.1:0-2667 GCA_038750655.1 Bacteroidota bacterium
CCACCTATCTGATGATGGTTACTATCGCAATTGTATCCGCTACCTCCACTTCAACCCCATCAAACATGGCGTTGCCTACGATTTATCTTCTTATGACTGGACTTCCTATCAGATACTGACTAGTGAATTGCCCGATGAATCAAATCTCTTAGCCCGTGATCGGGTGCTTGCCCGGTTTGGCGGCTTGGATAAATTTAAGCAGTTTCATCAAGCAGGCAGAGGAGGCTTTGAGTTGGCTGAGTTTTTGGAGATATGAGACTTCCTAGCGATTCAGGACCTCGAAGGGTTCCTCCGCGATGCAGGACCTCGAAGCGTCCCTGGCGAAGACGAGACCTTTGAGCGTCCGGATGCCCCGCCTAGCAACCCAGCCAGACGCTCAACTCTGAGCAACAGTGATTACCAAGAGGTCAAGATCCTGCTAGCACCCTGGCGGAGGCCCAGCGCTGAAGGAAGAAATCGCCGAAGGTCCCCAGTCGAAGGCTCAACTCTGAGCAACGGTGACCAACAAGAAGCAAGGGTCTTTGCTAGCAACTACAAAAATCCTATAGAACGGAAAGCAAATCATTAATTAATCTAATCTTATTCTCATTATTAGAAATTTTAACAATCTCCCTAAGCTTGACTACTATTTCTTCAGTTTCAGGAATCTCACTATCAAGTCTCAACAAATAAAAATTATCAATAATTGCTTCCAAATTATTCATTGATTCTTGAATCTCAACTCCTTGCAAAAAATACTTCCACTTTTCAGTACTATTTGAGTGACCAAGACCATTAGCTGCATAAACAACAGATTTATTGCCATTTTCTTTCAAAACTTCACCAAATACTTGAAATATTTTATTATACCTAGTATACCTACCTGGACGAGATACAGTAGAAAGGAATCCCATTAATTCATTTACCAACTTTCCTTTTGTATTATATTCATAAACTTTTGCAATGACAACATCTAATAAACCAGGACACCCTAACCACGCCCTATCCCAAGAAAACTCTTTTCTAGCCTCTTTAAACAGTCCTCTTGCTGCTTTCATATTGTCCTTAGAGTTCGTAGAACTTAGTAGCCTAACAAAAGCCTGCGATGGTGCACAAATATTACTATTTTCTTGGATTTCCCTTAAAAAGAGAATGGAGCTACTACTTTGCCCCTCTTCCATACCTAATGCAATAGATTTTTCAAATGCATCTTTATATTTTTTTTCACCTATTAATTGTTTAATACTGGAGGTTAAACTATTCATTTGCATACTTTTTTTGTTCTAACGGGATCCTTACCTAGAATTTCGCCCAGCTCTTTTTCTGACAATAGTTTTCTTGGGGAAATAGGATTTTTCGAATATGAATGCCAATATCCACCATCTTTTCTTACTGCATTCAATAAACCGTCGTTATGCATTGCACTTTTCTTATTTCCCATATGATGAAGCATTGAACCCTCAATATTTCTAGCCGCTCGTCTATTATCTGTTTCCGCGATAACTTCCATTCTGTCAAATTTTCCCTTCTTATCTTTTTTATGAAAACGAAATCTTTCATCTGCATTACCAATTCCAACATAAACAATTTTGTCCCCATCTTTTAATACATAAACAGAATTCTCTTTTATCAAACCCAGTGGATCAAAATATAAATTGCAATCATTAACGTATGAATAAATAGAAAGCACTCCTCCACTCAACCCAATAGGATCCTGACTCACATACCCCCCAACTTCCGGATCATAATACCGAAAGCGGTTGTAATACAAGCCCGTCTCTACATCTTCGTATTGGCCGGGGTAGCGGACGGGGCATTCCCCTCTCCAGCCGTCTAATTTACGGACGTTGCCGTAGATAGACAAATCCAGCGACCAGACCTGCTCGCCTGACTCGTTGTACATGCCGACGGGGGTACCGAGGTGGTCGGTGACGATGCCGTAGTCTTGGTTGGGGGTGAGCTTGGCAAGAGGGGCAAAGGTTTCAGGCTCGAAGAGCCAGGTGGTAATGCTCGACTTGTCTGGTAGAGATGGATCGGTTTCGGCCAGATCAATTCTGGCCTCATTAATCACCTTCTCTGTCCTTCGCCTGATCACCATCTTGCCGCTGGCGCCTTCGGGCTCTGTATTGCTGGCCTTTACCGTTCGCAAGGGAGCTGGGGGCGCTTCCTCCCGCCACTCGTGTAGGATGAGATTGCCATCCCATACCCAGCGGATGAGGTCCTGGCCATAGCGCTTGGCGATGCGACGGCCCAAGGCATCGTAGGTGAAGTAGACGATCTTGCCATCGGGGCGAATCACACGGGCCAGCATACCCGCCGCATTCCACTCGTAGCGCCAATTGCTGCCATCGGGACGAATCTTGGCGATCATATTGCCTTCGGGATCGTACTCGAAGACGGTACCTTCAGCCTTGAGCAACTGACCGGCTGGCCCATACTCGCGATCACCCTGGTCTGAACGGCGGAAAAGATTACCCACCGCATCGGGCATCCGGAGCTCGCGGGAACCATCGGGATAGGTCGCTGCCGCCAGATTGCCGAAGCTGTCGTGCTCGAAGAGGAAGCGGCCTTGCTGATCATCGAAAATTTCTTGAAGACGATCGTTCATGCCCCACTTGTACTTTCGGCTGCGGGTACGCTGTCCACCTGCGGAAGTCTCTTGCTTAATCGGTCTGCCCAGGCGATCTC
>JBCDGZ010000281.1:0-2445 GCA_038750655.1 Bacteroidota bacterium
AAATAATGTAGATGACGTATGAAGTTTAAAATTGATAAAGAGGAAAGATACACCGTTTTTCACCTACTCGAAGAAAATCTCAATAGCACGATTGCCCCTCAAGTAAAGTCCGAATTTGTCCTCCTGAATAATGAAGGTACCAAAAATCTGATTCTTGACTTATCGGCAGTTAAGTACGTAGATTCTTCTGGATTGAGTGCCATTCTGACAGCCAACCGCTTGTGGAAAGGGGATAATGGAAGCTTCGTTTTAACGGGGATTGTGAACGAAAATGTCAAGAAGCTCATTACGATCTCTAGAGTAGACACCGTCCTTACTATTCTTCCCACTGTTCAGGAAAGTATTGATGATGTCCTGATGGATGAATTAAATCGCGAATTTGGTAAAGATGCTGATGCGGAGGAGATGAACGTCAATCCAGATGTTGAAGAATAATTATCCAAAGCCTTTGCCATTATCCTAAGTTACCTGTATGCACTTTGAGCTCACTATTCTGGGATGTAATTCAGCCGTTCCTGCCCACAACAGATTTCCCAGTGCTCAGGTACTCCAAGTACAAGAACATGCTTATTTGATTGATTGCGGTGAGGGTACGCAAATGCGGATGCTCCAATACAATATTCGCAAGTCAAAGATCAATGCTATTTTTATCAGTCACCTACACGGGGATCACGTCTACGGCCTCATCGGCCTACTGAATTCCTATAATCTGGCCAGCCGCAAGGCTCCTCTCAAGGTTTTTGCCCCACCCGGACTCGAAGAAATTATCAATGTTCATCTCAAATACTCCGCTCATCCCTTCACCTATCCTGTTGACTTTGTTACAACAGATGTTGAACGGGCACAGCAGGTCTATGAAGATGAAGGTATTACGGTAGAAACCATCCCTTTGCAGCATCGAGTACCCACCAATGGCTACTTGTTTCGGGAAAAACAAAGACCTCCCAATATCCGTCCCGAGCAGCTTAAGGTTTACGATATTCACTATTCCAAGATACC
The DNA here is from genome assembly GCA_038750655.1 of Bacteroidota bacterium. GTDB lineage: Bacteria > Bacteroidota > Bacteroidia > Chitinophagales > Saprospiraceae > JBCDGZ01. Next base: position 1,000 of record JBCDGZ010000281.1, read on the forward strand.
CGCCATCAAAGCAGGGGAGGACCTTCTGCTTGATGATGGCCGCCGGATTCCCAATCACGAACTTATCTTTCTGGCTCCTCCACCTCGCTCCTTTGCCTACTGCTCTGACACCCTCTACACGGAATCTATCATCGACCAGATCAAGGGGGTTAGCCTATTGTATCACGAGTCAACTTTTATGCATGAGGTGTTGGAATTGGCGAAACAAACCATGCACAGCACCGCCCATCAGGCCGCCACGATTGCCCACAAAGCCCAAGTCGGGCAGCTGATCCTGGGGCATTATTCCTCTCGCTATCAGGATTTGAGCCCGCTGTTGGCCGAAGCCCGAGCGGTGTTTCCCAATAGCGAGTTAGGCGAAGGCGGCCGTCGTTACACCGTTGCTTTGGAGAAACGTTCTTAAAAAGAGAAGGCCGATCTATCCACTAGACCGGCTTTCCGCTAACCATTTTTAAACTATTTGGCCTCTATTGAAGAGGACTTATGAGGGAATGTGCTTTTGGGGTTTTATTTCTTACTTTCATTAAACTAATTTTGCAAGGTCGCGGATCAAAATGCTGCGTCGGTTGAAGTAAATCAAGTCCGATTTGCGCAGGTCATTGAGTACCGATGTTACCGTTTGGCGAGAGGTACCGGTGATGTTGGCAATATCCTGTTGGGTCAGGCAGTGCTTCAATAACATTTCGTAGCCAATGCGGCGTCCCCGCTTTTCGACGCTGTCTTTGAGGAAATCGATGATGCGGGTGCGGGCATCTTTGAAGATTAGGGCTTCGAGGCGGCTTTCGGCCGTGCGCAGGCGCGTGCCCAGCATCGTAATGATCTTTAGGCTCAGTTGGCCGTTGGACTGGATGAGACGCTGGAGGTCCGAGATTTTCAACACCAACATATGCACCTCTTCATTCATCGCCTGGGCGTAGTCTTTGCGGCGCTCCTCGCCAACCATAGCCAGTTCGCCGAACATGGCCGTGGGGTGGAGGACGGATTTAATAATCTCGCGGCCATCGCTGGAGTGGATGCAAATTTTTACAGCTCCTTTGACTAGGAACATCACGGCATCCGAAGGGTCGTTGGGATAGTAGATATAGGAATACCTCGGTTTGACCTTCAGTTCCACCATATTGCTGAGCATTTCAATCTCCTGCGCATTGAGGCAGTCAAATAGAGGGAATTGTTTTAAACTGTCGAGTTGAGTAGTAGTCTTAATCATATTACTTAATCTTTAGCACTTAACAAATGAACCGCTTATTTCGTCTCTCTGAAGTAAAATTGTCTCCTTTTTCATGGATAAAAAAATACAATAATTGAAATTTGTACAGATGAGTAAAAATATTATCGAGGCTTATAGTTTTGATTATCAGTATATTGAGTTTTGATTTGGCTTGTGTTTGTATGCCATTTTGACTATTCAGCTCCTTCATTTAGGGGCTATTTTCCTGTAATTTAGAC